>CAVAPB010000006.1:0-86549 GCA_963590415.1 Anaerovoracaceae bacterium
CACGGAGCTTCGCCTCCTTTTCTTTCTCGCAGACAAAGGAGGATTGGTTAGTTACCCTGTAACTAACCAAGGGATATCCCTTGGCGATTTTTTTATTATCACAAAGATAGTGTTTGGGTATACTTTTACAATTCAGATTATAGCAAAAAGCTCCGCTTTTTGCAATAGCTACGGTATGCAGTTCGTTTTGAACATCCGTAATCTTGCCGAGGTACTCATCGGAAAGGAACTTTGTTATCGTTTACGATGCAGTTGCCATTATACTTCACTCGGCAGAGGGGGATGCCGTCCGAGGACACCTCCAACCATCCGTTGCCGTCCATCTTGGTGTCATATCGAGCTTTGAGCCGTTTGGCTAATTCTTTCTGTAACATATATTCTCCTTTACCAAAATAGATATGAAAAAACGCACAGAATTTAATATCTGTGCGTTTATGTAATAATTACGAGGTGTTATGTCAGAGTTCGAATCCATACACGAATGGAAAACAGCGGTTTTATATCTACGAAATTGGTTAGTGAAATTTTGCCGTATAAATGACGAAAACCCCGATAAAAGGCAGGCTCACATAGGGACACTTTTAAAGAGTGACCGATTGAGAGAAACACAAACCCCGCAGAGGTCAAAAACTCTGCGGGGTTTGTGTTATTTATAGATATTTTCAAATCGGAAGTAAAATATTCTGTATTTGGATTTATATGACCTGCGGATAAAGACTATTAAAATATTAATTGCGTCGAAAATATGGAAATAGTTATCCCAATATGCTATAATTATAACGAAAGCGACGATATCGCATCAAATCACCCGACAAAATGGTGATCCCAATCGTTATACATACAGGAGGAAAAAATATGCCGGAAAATTCGCAGCGTACGGGCGAATGGTTCGAGGCATTCTATGAACGGAATTATAAGCTGGTGTATCGGCTCTGCTTTACCTATATGAAAAATCAGGCAGAAGCCGAGGACTGCACAGAGGATGTATTCGTTAAAGTGTTGACAGGAGATTTCGCTTTTAATGATGAAACGCACGAGAAGAAGTGGCTGACGGTAACCGCCATCAATCTCTGCAAAGACCGATTAAAGCACTGGTGGCGAAAGCAGGTCACGCCTATTGACGAAGCAACCGAAATTCCGGATGAGAATACCGCACCCATAGACGAAACCCTTGAGATCGTTAAAAAATTGCCCACCAAATACAAGGATGTTATTTATCTGCATTACTATATGGACTACAAGACAGATGAGATCGCAGAAATGCTCAAAAAGCCGCCCTCTACGATTCGCAATCATTTGCGGGAAGCGAGAGAGCTACTCAGGCGGCAGATAGGAGGTTTTGAGCCGTGAGCGAAAAGAAAATCAAAGAATCTATCGACGCTATCGAGCCGGAAGTCGGTGCGAAAGAGCGGATGTATCAGAACATTATGAAAAAAGCACAGCAGGCAACTCTGACGGAAAAGCCTGCCGAGCCGAAAAAGAAACCGATTCCATTTGTGCGCTATGCGTTGCCCATTGCCGCCTGTCTCTGCTTGGTGATGATCGGCGTGGCGAAATTCCTTCCCGGCAACACGCCGATGCACCCCGATGAAAGCAATGTGCAGGGCGGAAATCCGTTTGTGGAAGTGGAAAACGCAGAGGCGTTCAAGGCACTTTCTGTCACGCTGGATGCTCCGGAGGGGGCGCAGGAAACTTCCTATGCAATTATAGACGGTAAGATCGCAGAAATTCAATTTGAGCTGGATGGAAAAAGCTACCTTGCCCGTGCTTCTGCACAGGAGGGCGACTTCTCCGGGTTGAACGGCAAAGATCGTTCGCAGGAAACGATAGACGCAAAAAACAATGCCGTGTTGACCGAAGTACAAACAGACTTGCGCTCCTATTACAAGATCGTTTGGACAAACGGAAAAATCAACTATTGCTTGTACGGCACGGACGGGGCGGATAAATCCCAAGTTCTTGCCGTCTATGAGTCGCTGAAAAAATAAACATGAAAATGTCGGAAGAAATTTTGAAATTCTTCCGACATTTTTTATTTCCCGGTCGTTATATATACAGAAGCGTAAAAAACGGCGGCGCAGCGTACGAGCGCTGCCGAACGCTTCCACAACAATAACCTTCAAAGGAGCTAACCTACTATGAAAATCAAAAAAATCGCACTGATCCTGCTATCCCTCGTTATGGCATTCAGTATCGTAGCTTGCGGTAAAGCAACAGATAACAAAAAAACGGATGACAACGGTAATGGAAATACCATCATTGCTGCCACCCCTGCCGAGATCGAGCAGAAGATCGCCGATGCCGTCGGCAAGGATAACTATCTCTGCGACACCGACATCGACAAGGACTGGCTGCAAAACAGCTTTCAGCTGGATATGAGCAAGGTAGACAGCTATGTGGCCAAGCAGAATTCTATCAGCAGCGTAAATCCTGACACGGTCATTGTTCTTAAAGTCAAGGACGGATATGCCGATGAAGCGGTAAAAGCATTAAACACAAGCTTTGCACAGGTGGTTGACTATATCCGTCAGTATCCGTTTGGTACTGCCAAGGTCTTGAACGCAAGAATCTATCAGAGCGGAAACTATGTAATGTATATTCTCTCCGGTGCAAGCTATGACGGCGAAGACAGCGAAGCCGAAAGCAAGTTGGCAGTTTCTGAATACGCAAAGATTGATGAAGCAGTTAAGAGCGTTTTGGGGACACTTCCGAATAATTCTGCTGTTGTTCCTGAGGATGACGGAAGTGCAGGCGGTTTGATCACTTCTGACGATGACGGCGATATCCCTATGCTCGGAGGAAACTAAAAAATGGTGTTCTCCAGTCTGACATTTTTACTGTGGTTTTTGCCTTGTGTACTGCTGGTGTATTTCCTCGTTCCTAAGAAAGCAAAAAATGCAATTCTCTTTGCGTTCAGCCTGCTGTTTTATGCGTGGGGCGAACCGATATATGTCGGGCTGATGATCTTCTCCACCGTCCTCGACTACTGCTGCGGTCGGGCGGTGGAGAGGTATCGGGGAACACCGAAGGCAAAGATTGGGCTTCTTGTTTCCGTGATCGTAAATTTAAGCCTGCTGTGTCTGTTTAAGTACACCGATTTCCTCCTCGGCACAGTAAACGGCATTTTCGGGTGCAATATCCCGCTTCTGAATTTACCTTTGCCTATCGGTATTTCCTTTTATACCTTCCAAACGATGAGCTACACGATAGATGTCTATCGGGGCGATGCCAAAGTACAGAATAACATCATCTCCTTCGGGACGTATGTATCCCTGTTTCCACAGCTCATTGCCGGACCTATCGTGCGCTATCAGACCATTGCCGACCAAATTGACGAGCGCACCCACTCCTTTGACAAATTCGGTGAAGGTGTCAAGCGCTTCGTCTGCGGACTTGGGAAAAAAGTTCTGCTTGCCAATAATATCGGGCTTCTGTGGAACACCATTTCCGGTAGCAGCGAATTGTCCGTCGTTTCGGCGTGGCTTGGGATCGTCGCATTCGCTTTTCAGATCTATTTTGACTTTTCCGGCTACTCGGATATGGCCATCGGTCTGGGAAAGATGTTCGGCTTCGACTTTCTCGAAAACTTCGACCATCCCTATTGCTCTGAGAGTGTTACGGAATTCTGGCGGCGCTGGCATATCTCTATGGGAACTTGGTTCCGGGACTATGTATATATCCCCTTGGGCGGCAACCGAAAAGGGCTTGCCGTTCAGCTTCGGAACATTGCTATCGTGTGGCTGCTCACCGGCTTCTGGCACGGAGCAAGCTGGAACTATGTGCTGTGGGGCGTGTACTTCGGCCTGGTGCTGATACTCGAAAAATTCTTCCTGCTGGATAAGCTCAAAAAAGCTCCTGCGTTTGTCGGACATATTTATGCGCTGCTGTGTGTCACTGTCGGTTGGGTGCTGTTCGCCTTTGAAGATTTCGGAGCGGGCTTTGCCTATCTGAAAACAATGTTCGGCGGAGCGGTGTTCTGTAATTCCACGGCACTCTATCAGCTCCTGTCCTATATGCCGCTGCTCATTTTGTGTACTGTTGCTGCAACGCCCATCGGTGCAAAGCTCTATCACAAGCTGAATGAGAAATGCAGCACGGGACTGATGGCAACCGCCGATGTGACCGGTATCGCCACCGTAGTGTGCCTGTCCGTGGCCTATCTCATCAGCGGGTCCTATAACCCATTTCTGTATTTTCGTTTTTAAGGAGGAATGCCGAAATGCGCAATAAAATCATTACTTCTGTATTTTGCCTGCTTTTGGTCGTCGGCGTTCTCTCCGGTTTTCTTGTGCCGGACAAATATTATTCTGAAAGCGAGAAAAGAACGCTGACACAGAAAGACGCAATTTCCATTGCTGATTTTTCCAGCGGCAAAATGGGAACGGAGATCGAAAAATATCTTTCCGACCAGTTCCCTCTGCGGGACAGCTGGATTACCGTCAAGACACTTACCGAGCGGCTCAGCGGCAAAACCGAAATCTCCGATGTTTATTTCGGCAAGGACGGCTATCTGATCGACGCCTTCACCGGCTATAATCAAAAGCAATTTTCGGCCAACATCAATGCCCTTGCGAAATTATCGGAAACGACGAAAGCCGCCGGTATTCCAATGCAAGTAATGCTCGTACCAACGGCTGCACAGATTCTTTCCGACAAGCTGCCTGCCTATGCACCGAACCTTGACCAAAAGGCGCTGTTGGACTTCGCCAATGCGCAGGGATTGGACACCGTGAATGTGTTCGATATCCTATCGGAACATAAGGACGAGTACATCTACTACAAGACCGACCATCATTTTACGAGCCTTGGTGCCTACTACTGCTATGCTGTGTGGATGCAGGCACAGGGAAAAACAGCTCAGCCGCTTTCCGCTTGGCAGAGCCAAGAGCTGTGCAATAATTTCCGTGGTACTACCTATAACAAGGTCAACTATCCCTTTGCCCCTTATGATACCATCACCGCTTACTACAAAACGCTGACGCATACCGTGGGCTATAACGGCGGCAATTATGTGACGGACAGCATTTACGAGCGGAAATATCTCAGCGGAAAAGACCAATATGCTACTTTTCTAAACTCCAACCAGTCTACCACTGTCGTTTCCGGCTCCGGCGAGGGCAAGCTGCTGATTCTGAAAGACTCCTACGCCAACTGCTTTTCGCAGTTTGTGATCGACGACTACGCCGAAACCCATTTGATCGACCTGCGCTTCTATAAGGACTCTGTAACGGACTACATCGAGGAAAACGGCATCACGCAGGTGTTGGTGCTTTACAACATCCCCAATTTTGCACAGGATACTGCAATCACTAAAACTGTGAGGTGAGCGAATATATTTTAGGAAAACCTTGTTTGGTTTCTCGTCAACAGAAGTTATAGAGTATATCTCAAGGCTTGAAAAACAGCTATATGAAAGAAAAGAAGCTGTCCAAGAGTTGGAACATACCGTCCGTATACTGGAATTTGAAAAGGGAGATTTGGAGCAAAAGCTCCGCATTGCGAATGAAATCTCTCAATACAGAGCACAGGGACAAATTACTGAAATATAAGCGTGCAAACCGACACCGGAATTAAAACTGTAACAAAACACTATGAATAGAAACGGGATCGCACGATCCTGTTTCTGTTTCGAAAATATATACTGCGGCAGGCAGAGGATCTCACCGTCCTTTGCCTGTTTTCTTTTTGCGAGTAATCCCCTCGCAGAAATTTGAACATCCTGTAAATTCTTTGTTTTTCAGGCGCTCAACCGCATTAGTTTTTGCCATGAAAAGTGAGGGGATAAATTTTCAGCGCATAGCCAAGTATAGTTTTTCCTTTGGACAAGTGAGAGAAGATTTTGGTTGTAGCCTATATAATTTTTTCCTTTGAATAAGTGTAGGAATAAAATTTTTGGTTGTACCTACTGCGTTTTTTCGGCTTAAAAAGTAGAGGGGGAAATTACATAACCATTCGAAAGGAGTTGGTGCAGATATGATTGCGGCCATGCAAAAAGAAAATATCAAGGAGGAAAAAGTGACAGAAAAATTTTCAATCATCTCAAACAGAATAAGTGACTACCGATTAAAGCCGAGAGATTACGCCGTCTACTACTGCCTTGTAAAACACAGCGATAAAAACGGCGTCTGCTTTCCGTCACGGCGGCTGATTGCCGAGGAGTGTTGCATTGACAAAAAGACTGTTGACGCAGCGATCCGAAGTCTTGAAAAAGCAGAGCTTGTGAAAAAGAAAAAGCGCCGCAGGCAGGACGGATCGAACACAAGCAACACCTACACGGTCAAGTTATTTCGGTAGTGTAATTTTTTCGTACAGGGTGGTGTAAGAAACGGTATTGCAAAACTATACCCATAGAACTAAACCCACTGAGTATATATTACAGCAGAAGAAAGAAATAAGGCGGCGAACTCTTCCCTCTGCCGAAACAGCAGCAGAAAACGCCCTGTGTGCAGAGCAAGTGAAAAATCGAGCAAACACCCGACCGAGCCGCACAAAGGCAAAATACGGCGCTGTAAACGGCGTGTACGCCCATTTTTTCTTTTCTGCCGTGGAACTGAAAGTTCTGCATAAATCAGCCGTTGTTTTTGAGGAATTACACCTTATTCCGCAAAAAACGCAGCGGTACGAAAACAAGCAGGAGAAAGCCGAGGGGTTGCGCTGCTTCCCCTCGGCGGCTCACGGCGGACGGCAACGCCGACCGCAAGGGGCTTTGTGCGATATTTTGAAGCTGCTTATAAAACTACGGTTTAGGGGTTGCTCCAATTTTATCCTCGCTGATTTAGGGGTTGCACTTTTTTCAGCGGAAATAGCGGCGTAAAAAGAAACATTCCGGTCCCGTTTTGGGCGGAATGTAAAAATACCAAACAGCCTTACGGCGGAAAGGAATCTATGGAAAATACAGATAAAAACACTTTCAAAAATATGATGGGAAAATTCGCTGTTCTGCCGGAAAATAATATAAAAATACAATCGGACGATGAGTTTGATTCTAAAACTTTCAGGTGTCTGCAGCGAAGGACATTTCACAGTGTTTCCGAAAATAAAATGGTGCAGAGCAAAAAATATCGGATCGGGCGCATGAACTATATTGTCAATTCCTGCTTTGAAATCAAGCCGCAAAATACGGTTGACGACGGTATCCGATACCTTCTCGGAATGGAAATGCAGGACGGTAAGGTTTCTTAAAAAATCGTCTGGACTTTTCAACCGATTGAGAGTATATTGAGGTTGCGGAAATCCTCCGCAGCTCTCAATCGGTTTGGCTGAAAACAAGGAGGGTAACATGATACAGTCAAGCCAAAAAATAACCGCTCTGTACTGCCGACTGTCCCAAGAGGATATGCGGCAGGGCGACAGCGACAGCATTGTCAACCAAAAAATGATCCTTGAAAAATACGCAAAAGAAAACGGCTTTGAAAACACACAGGTGTTTGCGGACGACGGTTACAGCGGAGTGAATTTTGAAAGACCTGCCTTTCGCCGTATGCTCGATCTGATTGAGGATGGAAAAATCGGAGTCATCATAACAAAGGATTTATCCAGACTCGGAAGAAATTATATCGAAGTGGGTTCATATACCGAAATATACTTTCCGAAAAACAATGTGCGGTATATTGCCGTCAACGATAATTTCGATTCAATGTATACGGACGGAAATGAGCTTGCCCCATTCAAAAATTTATTCAACGAATGGTTTGCGAGGGATACAAGCAAAAAGATCCGTGCCGTAAAACGGGCAAAGGCGGAAAAAGGCGTACGCATCGGTTCAAGACCGCCTTACGGTTATGTTAAAGACCCAAATAATAAAAATCATATTATTGTGGATGAGGAAACGGCATCGGTGGTTCAAAAAATCTTTTCCATGTGCGTTGCGGGACTCGGTCCGACGATGATCGCAAACAGACTGAAAGAAATGCAGATACTGACGCCCGTGATGTATGAATACCGCAAATCCGGAACAGCGGTTACGGCGCTTGATACCGACAGACCGTATGACTGGAACGCAAAGACGGTTGCGGATATCCTTTCGAGAGAGGATTATATCGGCAACACCGTAAACTGCCGATTTACCGTACCGTCGTACAAGGACAAGCGTAAGATGAAGCGTGATCCGTCCGAGCATATCCGTTTTGAACATACGCACGAACCGATAATTGATATGCAGACTTGGGAAACCGTGCAAAAGCTGCGTCAAGGTAAACGCCGACCGACAAGCATAGGTGAAACAAGCAAGTATTCCGGTCTTCTGTTCTGTGCCGACTGCGGCTCGAAATTGTATTTTAATCACAAGCGTGCGGATGATCCGAAAAGCTATTCCTTCAACTGCTCTCATTATCGCAATAATGCGAAAGAAAAATGCACGCCGCACAGAATTCGTGAGGTGGTACTGGATGAGCTACTGCTCGAAGAGCTGCGCCGTATTACTTACACGGCAAGGACAAAGGAACGGCAGTTTGCGGAATTCATCAACCAAAAAAGTTCCTCGGAAAACCGACGGGAGCTTAACGCCAAGCAGCGTGAATATGAAAGATTGTCTAAAAGAACGGCAGAGCTTAATGCATTGTTCAAGCGACTGTATGAGGACAATGTCCTCGGCAGGATAAACAACGAGCAGTTCCGTATGCTGTCCTGCGGCTATACGGAGGAGCAAAAGAGCATAGACGCCAAGCTGTCGGAGTTGGAAAAGCAAATTCAAAATTTGCAGCAGGCGGCAAGCGATGTGGACAAGTTCATAGGTCTCGCTAAAAAGTATACGCACATAACCGAGCTTACACCCGAAATCCTGCACACCTTCGTTTCAAAGATAGTTATTCACGAGCGGCGTGAACGGTTCAAGCAAAACACCGAACAGCAAATTGATATTTATTTCCGTTATATCGGCAATACCGCAGGATTATAACGAAAAAAGCCAACGGACAGGCAACGCATAAGCATCACCTGTCCGTTGGCTCCCCGATTAACAAAGGTGTCTTTATGGAAACCTTGTTAAATCGGGGCTTTCTTGGACTATATCTTTTTTGTAGCCTCTTGATGGCAGCGGTATGAGAACCTGCCTGCGGCAGAACCTCGGCGGCGCTTCGCTTGCTAAAGGATTCTTTATTATATGTTGAGGTTCGAATCCTTAATATTTACAAATTATCAAGAAAAAACAGACACCCAATCGGATGTCTGTTTTCTCTTGGCAGCGGTATGAGAACCTGCCTGCGGCAGAACCTCGGCGGCGCTTCGCTTGCTAAAGGATTCTTTATTATATGTTGAGGTTCGAATCCTTAATAGACTTTTCATAAAGGTTGTAAATATACGACAGCGTTATATCAAATTGCTTTGCAATTTGATGGCGTTCGCAAGGCTTTGCCTTGCTCGGCTAAAGGATTCTTCGAATCCTTAAAACACATGAAAAAAGACAGGCAACAAAAGTTACCTGTCTTTTTGGCAGCGGTATAAGGATTCGAACCTCAACATACGGAGTCAGAGTCCGCTGTGCTACCGTTACACAATACCGCTATATTGTTGAGCTTTCTCAACTGCGAAAGATATTATACAATGATAAAACTTAAATGTCAATACATTTTTATTCGGAAATGAGATTTAAGAGATTATTTCTCTCGTTTACGAACACAAGGAACAGTCCGACTGTTACGGTAAGCAACAAAAGTGCGCTCATAAATGCATAGCATAAGAATTTAAGCTTCTTATTTTCATCGCTTACAAGGCTTATGAATCTCGCGATTACCGTTGTTGAAATAAGCACCGATACAAGCGCTATATCCGCAAGGTAGCGTATGTTTACTCCTGCGAGGCACATATCGAAAAACGCCACGGCGATTACCGAGATTACGCTCAATATGAATACGGAAAGCTTTGTCTTGTCCGATTTTCTGTTTATGAGAAGCGGAGAAGTCGCAACCGCCCAGTTTGACGGGAAAGCCATTGCTCCGACGGTCGATGTGATATACATATACGATGAATAGCCGTTAAGCGGAATATACGGGATTTTGAAATACGGCGCTTCGGACATATAATAGGGGAGTTGAAAGAAATAATATTTCAAAGCGGGTAGGAATAAGAGTGCGGTTACGGTATATTCAGACACATCATGGACGGTCAGCTGATATTTTGCGCCGAATTCGAAAACCGAGCCGAAACGGGCATAATTATACCACATTACGCCTGCCGCACCGATAAGCGTCGGAACGGCAAATGCCGCAGCCTGACATATTTTCTGCGACAGTTTGAAATCCTTACAGAAAAGAGTTTTTATATAGACAGGCAAAGCCAAAAGCACATATACAGCGAGGTTCGGGCGTGACATAACAAGTAATACGAGCGAAACTCCCGAGAGCGCAAAATACACGGCTCTTAATTTGCTTTTTTCGCTTTCGTATGCCGAAAATGTGAAAAGCAAAAACAGCGACAGGAACAGTATGCCGCTTGCGACGGCGATATAGTACATATCTGCGCTTGCCTGTACCGTAAATATCAGACCTCCGAGTTCACAGGCAAGGATTGACAGCACAAGGAGCATTAAATTAGGCTTTTTTGTGAATATCTGTTGTAATTTTATGACGAGAAATGCCGTTGAAACCACGGAGCAAACCGATAAAATATAGCACACGGTATTTGCCTCGGGTACGGTCTTTGTTATGAGATAAAACGGATAATATATAATAAGTATAGGGGCAATGCCGAAATAAGAGTAGTATTTTCCGTCAAAATACGCCCTGTCCCAAAGGTAGAAAATGCCCTCGGCGGTTCTCGCTTCCTTGTCGTACGGGTTTGACATTATTGACAGGCGCGGGTCGGGGACTATATCGATATTGAGTTGCCCCTTCAAAAAGGCGTCGAACTGCTGTTCATATGCGTTCATACTTTTAAGTGAGCGCAGGTAAGGATAGACGAAATTCTCCTTTGCAAGAAAATAATATATCACGGAAGCGCCGGCAACGCATATTGCAACACACAAAAATATTACGGCGTTGTGGGACGGCTTTGACGGGTTATACTCGGTTTTATAAAGCCCGAAAGTATATGACAGTGCAAGTAACACCGCAAAAGCCGTTATGCACAGGATTGTTACACCGAGCATGTCCTTTTCACTTCCTTTACCTGCGGATTTTACTGTATTATAGTATAAATACCCGTACAATTCAACCGAATTTAATTGCCATAGTCAAAAATATGTGTTAAAATTAGCGAAGAGGTGAGTTTATGAACTCGTTAAACGGATTGAACAATATTTCAATGCTCACGGAGCTGTATGAATTTACAACTGCCGACGGCTATTTCAACAGTTCCGTCAAGGATACCGTGGCATACTTCGACCTGTTTTTCAGGAAGGTCCCCGACAAGGGCGGCTTTGCGATTATGGCAGGTCTTTCACAGGTAATCGAATACCTTAAAGACATTCATTTTTCCCAGGAGGATATTGATTATTTAAGTGGAAAGGGTATAAGCGAGGAGTTTTGCGAATACCTTAAAAGCTTTAAGTTTACCTGCGATGTTTGGGCAATACCCGAGGGCACTCCGATATTCCCTAACGAACCGATAGTTAAGGTCAGAGGTCCTGTTGTCGAAGCGCAGCTTATTGAAACCGCTTTGCTTATGTTTATCAATCAGCAGAGCCTTATCGCAACAAAGGCAAACAGGCTTGTCCGCGCTTCACACTCGACCACCGTTGCCGAGTACGGCACAAGAAGAGCTCAGGGCTTTTCGCAGGCGGTAATGGGTGCAAGGGCGGCATACATAGGCGGCTGTTCTCTGACTTCGGGAATTATTCCGCAGAAGCAGTTCGGTATCCCCGGCGTCAACACAATGATACACAGCTGGGTGCAGATGTTTGATTCGGAGTACGAGGCGTTTTGCGAATATGCACGCCGTTATCCCGATGACTGCACTTTTGTTGTGGATACTTACGACACTATCCGTTCGGGTGTTCCGAATGCCATAAAGGCATTCAACGATGTGCTTGTTCCCATGGGCAAGCGCCCCAATTCGATAAGAATAGACTCGGGTGACATAACCTATCTTTCAAAGAGAGCGAGGAAAATGCTTGACGAAGCGGGCTTCCCCGACTGTGATATTATGGCGTCAAACTCGCTTGACGAATACCTTATCGGCGATATGGTGGCGCAGGGCGCAAAGGTTGACTGCTTTATTGTCGGCGAGAGGCTTATAACCTCCTCGTCCTCACCGTTGTTCGGCGGAGTTTACAAGCTCTGTGCGGTTGAAAAGGACGGTAAGATTATTCCGAAGATAAACCTTTCGGAGAATGTAAGCAAGATAACAATTCCGTGCTCAAAATCGGTTTACAGACTTTTTGATACGGAGTCGGGCAAGGCGATTGCAGATGTCCTGACCCTTGACGGCGAAACGGTGGACGACGGAAAGCCGTACACGCTCTTTGACCCCGATTATACATGGAAGCGTAAGGATATTGAGCGCTTTGTCGCAAGACCGCTGCTTGTGCCGATATTCAGTCACGGGGAGTGCGTGTATAACGAGCCGACGCTCGACGAGATAAGAGAATATTGCTCCGAGCAGACGGATACGCTCTGGGATGAGGTCAAGAGGTTTGAAAATCCGCATAAATACTATGTAGACCTTTCAAAGGAGCTTTGGAGGGTAAGAAACAGACTTATAGAAGAACACAAAGGAGTTACTAAATGAACATTTGGCATGACATTGACCCTAAGAGGATTACAAGAAAAGCCTTTGACGCTGTAATTGAAATCAGCAAGGGCAGTAAGATGAAATACGAGCTTGACAAGGAAACGGGTATGCTCCGCCTTGACCGTGTGCTTTACACATCAACTCATTATCCGGCAAACTACGGCTTTATTCCGAGGACATATGCCGAGGACAATGACCCGCTTGATGTGCTTGTGCTCTGCTCGGAGCAGATTGAGCCCATGGCTCTTGTCAAGTGCTATCCGATAGGCGTTATTTCGATGTTTGACAACGGCGCCGCCGATTACAAGATAATTGCTATTCCGTTTGATGACCCGACATATAACGAGTATAAGGATATTTCACAGCTGCCGGCTCATATTTTCCAGGAGATGAAGCATTTCTTCAGCGTTTACAAAACTCTTGAAAATAAGACCACCGATATTGATGAGGTAAAGGGAGTGCTCACGGCGGTTGACATAATTGAGGACTCAATAAAAAGATATAACGAAAAGTTTACAAAATAAGCTGACGGAGTGAGGAAATGAATAAGAGGGAAGTTAAGGTATTCTTGTCAATAATTATGACAATGGTACTTATTTGCGGTATAGGCGTTTTGCTTGTTACCAAAACGGGAGAAAATTCCGTTCCTGCTGCGGCACCGGTTGAGACCGAAGCGGCTTCCGAAACGACAACGGAGCCTTTGCCGACTGTCAGCGTGAACTTTTTGTCGGTCGGCGACAATTTGATCCACGACGGTATATACGAGCAGGCGAAAAAGCGTGCCGGCGGCAACGGATATGATTTTTCGTATTGCTACAAAAACATTGCTTCGGATGTTGCGGCTGCGGATGTGGCGACAATAAATCAGGAAACGATAATTTCCGAGAGCAATCAGCCGTCCGGTTATCCGCTTTTCAACTCTCCGCATGAGGTCGGGGATGAAATTGCTAAAATCGGCTTTGATGTCATTGCCATGGCAAACAACCATATGCTTGACAAGGGCGCAAAGGGACTTACCGAGGCTATCGACTATTGGGACAGCGTTGACGGCGTTGTCAGAACCGGCGCATACAAAAATGAAGAGGATTTGAATCGCGTCGAATATATCGAGTCGAACGGTATGAAAATCGGACTTGTCGGCGTTACGCAATATACAAACGGGCTTTCACTTCCCTCAGGCAGTGAACTTAAAATAATCTACTCATCCGATGAGGATATAATAGAAAGAAAAATCAAGGCGGCAAAGGAAAGCTGCGATATGGTGCTTGTCAACATTCATTGGGGCAATGAGTATCAGACGACGCCGACGCAGGAGCAGAAAAGTCTTGCGGCTAAGCTGGCAAACTGGGGCGCAGATGTGATAATCGGACATCATCCCCATGTTATACAGCCTGTTGAGTTCATTGAAAAGGCGGACGGCACAAGAACGCTTGTTGCCTATTCGCTCGGAAACTTCATTTCACAGCAGAACACACCCGCAAGGGTTGTCGGCGGAATGCTTCATTACACCGTAACAAAGGATTTCAACACCGGAAGCGTTACGATAAGCGACGTCAAGTTTGAAACTATCGTTACGCACTATGTAAACGGAAGCCATGATGTTCAGATATTTAAGCTTTCGCAGTACACGGACGAGCTTGCCAAAAAGCAGTCCGGAAGGCTCAAGGATTCTTCGTTCAGCGTGTCCTATGTGACGAATTTTGTTTCGGGCATAATCGACCAACAATTTCTTGACAGCTAAATATTAAATGCAAAAAGCTGCGAACGCATTGTATGTGTTCGCGGCTTTAATATTGTCAATACATTCAATGCAACACAACATATTGTTTTTGTAAATCTTTAATAGGCATAACAAACACAGTATATCCGTTCCCCACAGAGCGCCGAAAGGCGCTCTGTGGGGAATTTTTTTGTCCGTAAAACAACTTCACGGTATAAAGGTGTTTAATAGCATTTACCTTTTGCACAAAAATATTTTGAAAATTTTGGTAAAAATTACCTGTAAAACTTCGGATTTTGTCGTTAAAAAATCGGCAAAAGCACTTGATTTTTTCAGTAAATAAAAGTATAATGTAAGCAATGTGGTGGACAATTGCATAGCAATTCCATAAAAATGGTGTAAAATCCCACGGTTTTGACTAACAAAGGAAGGAGGAACAGACGGTGTCTTTTTCAAACAGCTATAAACATACGATAGACTCAAAAAAGCGTCTGTTCATTCCTGCGAAGTTCAGAGCCAAGCTCGGCGAGAGCTTTTATCTCTATTACGATGAGAGCCTCCCGTGCATTGCCGTTTACGGCGAGGAAGAGTGGGAAAAGAAAAGCAAGATAGTCGAGGAGAGCGGCGACGCCGATTGGCAGCGTTTCTTCTTCTCGAATGTTATCTCGGTTGAACCGGATAAGCAGGGAAGAATAACCATAAAAGCTTCCTTTTGCGAGGGTGCAGGTCTTAAAAAGGATGTTGCTGTTGTCGGTGTCGGCACGAGAATAGAAATTTGGGACGCTGAAAAGTACGACAAGGAAATGGAACAGATCAACGCTTCGTACAAGAGGTTCCCGAGCATCATAAACTGACGGGAGTAAGAATATGGAGTTTTCTCATATACCCGTTCTGTTTAACGAGACAATCGACTCTCTCTCGATAAAGCCCGACGGTTTGTATGTTGACTGCACCGCAGGCGGCGGAGGTCATTCGAAAGCGATTACCGAAAAGCTTACAACGGGCAGGCTCATTTCAATAGACCGTGACCCGGACGCCATCAAGGTCCTGAACGAAAGATTGGGAAACTATCCGCAGGTAACTGTGGTGCACAATACATTTAATAATATAAAAGAGGTTCTCGGCGGTGAAAAAGCCGACGGGATAATTGCCGATCTCGGCGTAAGCTCTTTCCAGCTTGACGAGGCGGAGAGGGGATTTTCCTTTCACAAGGACGCTGTGCTCGATATGCGTATGAGCAAAGAGGGGACAAGCGCCAAGGATTTGGTAAACACTCTTTCGGTGGGCGAGCTTACAAGAATTCTCCGTGACTACGGCGAGGAAAAATACGCAAATCGCATTGCCAACAACATAGTCTCGGCAAGAGAGAAAAAAGAGATTGAAACTACATTTGAACTTATAGATATTATCAAAAGCTCAATGCCTCAAAAGGCGATGAGGGACTCTCATCCCGCAAGAAGGACTTTTCAGGCTTTGAGAATCGAAGTGAACGGAGAGCTTGATCAGCTCAACACCGCTTTGGACGATATGTTCTACTGCTTAAAGGTCGGCGGAATACTTTCGATAATAACCTTCCATTCGCTTGAGGACAGAATGGTAAAACAGAGATTTAACACATTTGCGCAGGGCTGTACCTGCCCTAAGGAATTTCCGGTGTGTGTGTGCGGAAAAACTCCGAGAGGCAAGGTGAAAATCAAAGGACTTGCGCCGAGCGAAAAGGAGCTTGAGGAGAACCCCCGTTCTCACAGCGCAAGGCTCCGCTCGATAGAAAAAATAAAGGATTAGGAAAGGGAAGCGCAATATGGCGAACAGAAATTATAATATGTATGACGGCATAGATTTTTCAATGTTTGAGCCCAAGCAAAGCTCATACGAGAAAAACGCTGCCCGAAAAATAGAGACAATAAATGTTCCTCTTGCGGACAAGCCGAAGATGGAGCTTGTAAAGAAGACTAAAAAGACCTTGGCACAGGCTAAAAGGGAAATGCATGCAAGCGCTTTACAAAGCGCAAAGATAATTGCGATTTCAATTTTCCTGCTTTCGATGCTTTCGGCGCTTCTTTACGGACGGATAAGAGTCGATGAGCTTGACAGACAAATATCCGCGGCGGAGACCAAAATTACTACCGCGCAAAGCGAAAATGTCAGACTTAATATGCAGCTTGACTCTATGATTTCTCTTGAAAATGTTGAAGAGTATGCTCGCGACAATCTCGGTATGGTGAAGATGGAGAGCTATCAGATAGAGTACATTGACCTTTCGGGAACGGACAAGGTAACGCTTTCCGGGTCGAAAACTCTCAATGCGGATTCATCGTCGCTTTACTCAAAGATTATGGAATATGTGAGCAAGTAATCAAATAAAATTACAACGAGGGTTAAGTAAATGTTCTTAACTCTCGTTGTTGTATCTTAAAGCCGGGGTGTCGGCGTGAATTTTGTGTGAAAGGGGCTTGGAAATATGCAGACAAGGTCGTTAAAGCAATTGAGCTACAGGGCGACAATAGCGCTGGCAATTCTTATTCTCGCATTTTTGGTGTGCATTGGAAGCCTTGTCAGAGTAGCCCTTGTAAACGGCGAAGCATACAAGCTCAAGGCTGAGCAGAACCAGCTGCTTGACACCACCGTTTCCGCACAGAGGGGAACGATATATGACTCGAATATGAACGTTCTTGCAAAGAGCGCCTCGGCATGGCTTGTGTATATCATTCCGTCAAAGATTACGACGGAAAGTCAGCGCGAGGCTGTAGTTTCGCTTCTCTCGGAAAAACTCGGCATCGACGCCGACACAATTCGTGAAAAAACTATGAAAGAGTCGAATTATGTAAAAATCTCGGGCGAGGTCGAGGAGGACACAAAAAACGCCATTCAGGACTACATCAAGCAGTACGATAAAGAAAATAAAGACGCAAAGCTAAAGCAAATAATCGGTACGGATCCCGACACAAAGCGTTACTATCCGTATTCTACATTTGCTTCTACGATAATCGGCTTTGTAAACTCGGACGACGATGGCAATGCAGGTGTTGAAATGTCATATAACAGCGAGCTTACGGGCACTTCGGGCAGAATTATAACGGCGATGAACGCAAGACAAAAGGTTATGTCGAGCGAGTATGAAACGACCTATGAGGCTCAACAGGGCGCAAATCTTGTCCTTACGATTGACGAGGTAATCCAGTATTACCTTGAACAAAGCCTTGACCAAGCGCTTGTCGATACGGGCGCAAAATATGCTTACGGTATTATAATGGATGTTGAAACGGGCGCAATACTCGGTATGACCTCTAAGCCCGATTTCGACCTTAACAAGCCGAATGTTATTTCAAATCAGCTCGTTGCGGACAGAATTGCCGCAATAGTTGACGAAGCGGAGCGTTCAAAAGAAACGCAGAATGCCAAATATTTACAATGGAGAAACAGAACGATAAGCGATACCTATGAGCCGGGTTCCGTTTTCAAGACCATTGTTGTTGCGGCTGCTTTGGAGGAGGGAGTTGTTGACCTCAACACCTCATACACCTGCGTGGGCGGTATTCAGGTTGCGAACCACTATCAGAAATGCTGGAAGCCGGGCGGACACGGAACAGAAACCTTGACTCAGGGACTTATGAATTCCTGCAACCCGTTCTTTATTACAATAGGTCAGAAATTGGGCAAGGAAAACTTCTATAAATATTTCGAGGCGTTCGGATTTACCGAAAAAACGGGAATTGACCTTCCCGCAGAGTCATCTCCCGTTGCGGATGTAACCTACCATTCGCTTGAGTCAATGGGTATCGCCGAGCTGTCGTCAAGCTCGTTCGGTCAGACCTTCCAGGTGTCTCCGATCCAGGTGATAACGGCGGTGTCGGCTATTGCGAACGGCGGCAAGCTTATGCAGCCCTATGTTGTTGACAGCATCCTTGACACGGACGGCAATGTAATTGAAAAAACACAGGCAAAGGTCAAAAGACAGGTCATTTCCGAAAAGACGGCTTCGACCGTTGCTGATATGATGGAGCAGGTTGTTTCCAAGGGTACCGGTAAAAATGCCTATGTTGCAGGTTACCATGTTGCGGGTAAAACGGGCACTTCGGAGAAAATTGGCAAAGAGGGAGCGTATATAGCTTCGTTTGCCGGCTTTGCTCCTGCAAATAACCCCAAAATATCGATACTTATAGCGATAGATGAACCCACGGGCGCACACGGCGGCGGCGTTGTAGCCGCTCCCATTGCCGGTGAAATTCTTGAAAAGGTCCTCACCTATCTCAATATTGAACCGCAGTATGAGGATTCGGAGATGAAGAGCGTATCCTCTACCACTCCATCGCTTGTGGGACAGAGCGTTGCTCAGGCAAGGGCTATGACCTCGGGTTACACCTTAAAGGTTGTAGGCTCGGGCGATAAGGTCGTTTCACAGATGCCTGCGGCGGATTCACAGGTGCGTTCCGGCGGTGTGATTGTGGTATATACCGACGACCAAGCGCAGAAACAGACGGCAACGGTGCCCGATCTTTCAGGCATGACGATGTCACAGGCAAATTCTGCCGCTGTAAATGCCGGCTTCAATATCAGATTTTCGGGCACAACAAATGCGTCCGAGGTCGTGTCATACAAGCAAAGCATAGCGGCAAATTCCGAGGCTGAGCTCGGAAGCGTAATTACGGTTTACTTTAAGTCAACCGTAAATGTACAGGACGCATAAAAGACGGTTGTGAAAAGGCGGATAAATTACGGAGGAAACGAAATTGAAACTTTCTGAACTTTTGAAAAATGTAAAAACCGACAGCGTTTATACCGACTGTGAAATATCGGACATTACCGATAAATCTGACTCGATAGCAAAGGACTGCGTGTTCGTCTGCATAAAGGGAAATCATTTTGACGGACATTCGGCGGCAAAGCAGGCAGAGGAAATGGGCGCAGCCGCCGTTATTGCCGAGCACGACACCGGCGTTAAAAATCAGATTATAGTTAAAAATTCAAGAGACGCCTATTCACGCCTTTGCGCTGCGTTTTACGGAAATCCCGCCGAAAAATTAAAGCTTATCGGTGTTACGGGAACAAACGGCAAGACCACCACAACATTTCTTATTAAAAATATATTTGATAAGCTTTCAATTAAAGCGGGTCTTATCGGTACGGTCAAGAATATAACGGGGGATAAGGAGTATGTTTCCTCGCTTACCACGCCCGACAGCAAGGAGCTCCAAAGGCTGTATGCCGAAATGGTTGAGAGCGGATGCGAATACTGTATTATGGAGGTTTCCTCACAGGCTCTCGCACAGGGCAGAGTAGACGGCTGTCATTTTGACATAGCGGTGTTTACCAACCTTACACAGGATCACCTCGATTACCACGGCACTTTTGAAAATTATGCGAAAGCCAAGAGAAAGCTCTTTGAAATATGCGATACGGCGGTTATAAACGCCGACGACGAATATTCGCATATGATGGTTGACTCCTTGCCTTGCAAGGTATATACCTTCGGCGTGAAAACCGACAACACCGATTTTTCAGCAAAAAATGTTAAGTGCTTCAGAGACAGCGTTCAGTATGAGCTTCTCACTCCTGATAATATCGGAAGAATAAACATTAAAATCCCCGGCAGATTTACCGTATATAATTCAATGGGCGCGGCAGTTTGCGCAGTGCTTGCGGGCGCCGGGTTCGACAGCGTAATTTCAGCCGTATCACAGTCAAAGGGCGTTCCGGGCAGGGTAGAGGTCGTTGACACCGACACCGATTACACCGTGCTTATCGACTACGCTCATTCTCCCGACGGACTTGAAAATGTCATTTCCTCATTGAGGGAAACGACCGACGGCAGAATAATAACGGTTTTCGGCTGCGGAGGCGACAGAGATAGGACTAAACGCCCGAAGATGGGTAAGATTGTCGGCGATTTGTCCGATGTTGCGGTTGTAACAAGCGACAACCCTCGAAGCGAGGACCCGGAGCTTATTGTCAAGGATATTTTAGAGGGAATGAATGGCTGTAAGGCACAGATTAAAACGCTTGTTCACAGAACGGACGCCATTAAATACGCAATGTCGATAGCTAAGCACGGCGATGTCGTTTTGCTTGCGGGCAAGGGTCATGAGACATATCAGATTCTCAATACGGGCAAGATACATTATGACGAAAGAGAAGTAGTTGCCGATATCCTGAAAGGTAAAATATAAGATGAAATCGATCACCTTGCAGACTGTTGCCGAATGGGTCGGCGGCAGACTATGCGGAGAAAACAGAAATATAGACAATGTCAGCATTGATTCACGGACGGTAAACGCCACAACGCTTTTTGTCGCAATAAAGGGCGATCGCTTTGACGCTCATGACTTTGTTAAGGATGTCGAAAAAAGCGGTGCGGCGGCTGTTATGTGCCACAAAGAGGTTGACTGCGGCTTGCCCATTATATATGTTTCGGACACCAAAAAGGCGCTCGTTGAGCTTGCGAAAAATTACCGCAAGTCCTTTGACCGCTTAAAGGTTGTGGGACTTACGGGAAGTGTAGGCAAGACTACAACTAAGGAAATGACCTACGAGGTTGTTTCAAAAAAATACAATGCGATTAAAACCGAGGGCAACCTCAACAACGATATAGGACTTCCGAGGACGCTTTTAAGACTTGAGGAGGACACGCAGGCGGCTGTTATCGAAATGGGAATGAGTGCATTCGGCGAAATCTCACTGCTTACAAAAACCTGCCTGCCCGATATAGGAATAATTACAAATATCGGCGTCTCTCACATTGAACACTTGGGTTCACGCGACGGCATATTAAAAGCCAAAATGGAAATCCTCGACGGTATGAAAAAGGGTTCACCCTTGATTTTGAACGGCGATAACGATAAGCTGTCAACCGTTAAATCCGATGACTATAAGCTGATATTCTTCGGAATAGAAAACGAGAAAGCCGATGTCAGAGCCTTTGATATAAAGGAAAACGATAACGGCACAGAATTTACCGTAAGTGCTTACGGTACTGAGCAAAGTGTTAAAATCCCGACGGTCGGCATACACAATGTCTATGACGCGCTTGCCGCATTTACGGTCGGACTTTTGCTAGAAATTCCGACAGGTGAAATTGCAGACGCTCTCTCAAATTATGTTCCCTCGGGAATGAGGCAGAGACTTCGTCAGGTCGGCGGCGTTCGGGTCATTGAGGACTGCTACAATGCAAGCCCGGACTCACAGCGTGCGGCACTCAATGTCCTTGCCGATATGAAAGCGGAGCGGAAAATAGCCGTTTTGGGCGATATGCTTGAGCTCGGAGCTTATTCCGAAACAGCCCACAGACAGGTGGGTGAATTTGCGGCGCAGAAAAAGATAGATATGCTGTTCGCTTACGGTGAACAGTCAAAATATATAGCCGAAGAGGCAAGAAAAGGCGTTGAAAAGGTGCTTTGGTTCGATGATAAGTCAGCGCTTGCGAACGCTCTTACGGCTGAAATAAAATCGGGCGACTGCGTACTGTTCAAGGCAAGCAGGGGAATGAAGCTCGAGGAAATAATAGAAAAGCTCTATGAAGGGTTGGAGAAGTAAATGAAGGTTTGGGTAAGCTTGGTATTCGGTCTGGTTTTAAGTTTCTTTATCTCGTTCCTTTTGGGATTTGTCATAATTCCGGCATTGAGGAAAATGCATTTCGGTCAGACTATACTTGACATAGGTCCCGCATGGCACAAGTCGAAGCAGGGTACGCCTACAATGGGCGGTATAATGTTTATAATAAGCACACTTGTCTCCTTTGCGGTTGTCATAATTACCGACAAGCTGCTCGGCGGCAATTTAATAGCAAGCGGAAGCGTTGTTGAGGACACCGTCAAGGTAAAAACCTTCGCCGGAATACTCATGGCGTTCGGCTTTGGAATAATCGGCTTTGCAGACGACTATATTAAGGTTGTAAAGAAAAGAAATCTCGGGCTTACGATAAAGCAGAAATCGGTAGCGCAGATTTTGCTTATGCTTGCATATCTCGGCGCTCTCTATATGTCGGGAAACACATATATGAACATTCCGTTTGTCGGAAATGTTGACCTCAAATGGTTCTTCTGGCTGTTCGGTATGGCGGTTATTTACCTTACGGTAAACGCGGTAAACTTTACCGACGGCGTTGACGGACTTTGCGGCTCCGTCACCGCAAGTGCGGCGCTCGCCTTTGTTGTGATTGCCGTGCTCAAGGGCTTTTTCGGAGTTGGAATACTCGCTTCCTGCCTTGCAGGCGGCTGTATAGGCTATCTTATTTGGAACTGGCACCCCTCAAAGGTTATGATGGGCGACACGGGCTCAATGTTCCTCGGCGGTATGGTCGTTGCGCTTGCATATGCCATAGACTGTCCGCTTATCATACTTTTCCTCGGCTTGATATATGTAATAGAAATGCTTTCCGACCTCTTGCAGATAGGCTACTTCAAAGCAACCCACGGCAAGCGTATTTTCAAAATGGCTCCCATTCATCATCATTTTGAGATGTGCGGCTGGAAAGAGGTCAAAATCGTAATCGTCTTTACACTCATAAATATAATCGGCAGTGCAATAGGCGTTGCACTGTTCTATTACGGCGCAAAATAAAAGGCAGAAAATTCTGAAAGGAGAAAGCAATGGCTGACGCTAAAGCAAGGCAGGCTCCGAGACGAACCTCGGCGGCGACGGACAAAAAAAAGAATAAAAAACGCGCCGATTGGCTTGCTGCGGGAAGCTTCGATGTGCCGTTTCTCCTTTTGGTAATCGTAATCCTGACAACGGGGCTTGTAATGCTGTTTTCCGCAAGCTACACCTACGCTTACTATAACAATAACGGCGACAGCGCCTATTATTTCAAGCGACAGCTTGTGTTTGCGATACTCGGCGTTGCGGCGATGCTCGGATTATCTAAGGTGAAATACGATTATTTCAAGCTTATCGGCGTTTTCGGGCTTCCCGTGGCATGGCTGCTGCTTGTAATCGTTCTCATTATGCCGGCAAGGTTCGGCGACTTCCACAGGTGGATATATATCGGCAGCTTTTCGTTTCAGCCGTCGGAGATAGCAAAGCTCGTGGTAATACTGTTCTGTGCATGGGGCATGGAGCGAAACCATAAAAAGATAATCGGCAAAAGCGTAAACAAATCGGCTTTTGCTAAAAAGATAGAGGAGCTTACAAACGGAAAAATCGTAATTTACGACTCGTTTGTTCAGCTTTGTATTTACGGTGCGGTAATAGTTATAACCGCAGGCTTGGTTTACCTTGAAAACCATCTTTCGGGTACGCTTTTGATACTTGCCATCGGCGCTACGATGATGTTTATGGGCGAATTCAAAAAGCATTGGTTCATAATAATCGGAGTTGTTGCCGTCGTGCTTATAGTGTTCGTTGTGGCAAATCCCGAAATTCTCGAAAAATACGCAGGTGCGAGAATTACCGCATGGCTCGATAAGGATTACGACCCCAAGGGCGCCCGTTGGCAGACGAACAACTCGCTTTACGCCATAGGCTCGGGCGGACTTTTCGGCGCAGGTCTCGGCAATTCAAAGCAGAAGCACCTTTTCGTTTCCGAGCCACAGAACGACTTTATTTTCGCAATAGTATGCGAAGAGCTCGGCTTTGTCGGCGCTTCGTTGATAATACTTCTTTTTGCCCTTCTTGTATGGAGAGGAATTGTAATAGGCATACACGCAAAGGACCGTTTCGGCGCGCTTTTGGCAATCGGTATTGTTTTCCAGGTGGGAATGCAGACGGCTCTTAATATAGGCGTTGTAACCGATACCTTGCCGAACACGGGTATCAGCCTGCCGTTCTTCAGCTACGGCGGCACATCGCTTATGATGCTGCTCGGAGAGATGGGAATGGTACTGTCCGTTTCAAGATATTCAAGAATGCCTAAAAAATAAACGCTAAGGAGAACTTTATGAAGGTTATATTTGCGGCAGGCGGCACGGGCGGACACATAAATCCCGCTCTTGCGGCGGCAGGGGAGCTAAGGCGCAGACATCCCGACGCCGAGATACTTTTTATCGGCACAAAGGACCATATGGAATCACGTCTTGTGCCTCAGGCAGGCTTTGATTTCAAGACGATAACCATTTCGGGCTTTCAGCGTAAGCTCAGCGTCAAAAACATTATAAAGAATGTCAAAACGCTCGGGCTTATCGTCAAATCGAGCTCACAGACAAAGAAGATAATAAAGGAGTTTGCTCCCGACGCCGTTATCGGCTTCGGCGGATATGTCAGCGGCCCCGTTGTCAGCACGGCTGTCAAAATGGGCATTAAAACCGCAATCCATGAGCAAAACGCTTTCCCGGGCGTTACCAACAAGACCCTTGCGAAGAAAACGGACAAGGTAATGCTTACGGTAGAGGGCGCAAAGAAATACCTTTCGCCGAAGAACGAGCCCGTTATCACGGGACTTCCCGTAAGACAGTCGATTTTTGACGCAGACAGGGATTTTGCCCGTGCAAAATTCGGCGCTTCGGACAATACGGTGTTTGTGCTTTCAATGGGCGGAAGCCTCGGAGCAAAAACGATTAACGAAAATATGGTCGAGGTCATAAAGGCTTTGCACACCGATAAAAAGCTCTTCTTTATGCACTCGACGGGCAAATACGGCAAATGGGTGCCCGAAAAGCTTCGTGAGAGCGGAGTCGAAACAGGCGAGGGCACAAATGTTATTATCAGAGAGTACATAGACGATATGGATATGTGCCTTGCGGCGTCCGACCTTGTTATAAGCAGGGCGGGAGCGTCCTCGCTTTCCGAAATTGAGGCTGTCGGCAGGGCCTCGGTGCTCATTCCGTCTCCGAATGTGGCGGAAAACCACCAGTACCATAACGCAATGACGCTTGTAAATTCCGATGCGGCAAGGGTAATCGAGGAAAAGGATATTACTCCCGAATTGCTTACCGAAACCGTAAGAGAAATGACCTCGGACAGAGAAATGCTTGTCCGCTACGGCGAAAATGCAAAGAAGCTCAGCGTCAGCGATTCTGCGCAGAGAATTTGCGATGTTATCGAATCGCTTGTAAATTAACATAAAAACGCACACGGCATAGTATGAAGCAGCGATGCTTTTAACTGTGAGGTGTGATTTATGGATAAACTTGTCATAAACGGCTCAAGGAGACTTACGGGAGAAATCGAGGTTCACGGTTCAAAAAACAGCGTTCTTCCGATACTTGCCGCCTGTGTTCTCTCGCAGGGGGTAAATGTCATACATAATTGCCCGATGCTCTCCGATGTTGACGCCGCCGTTAAAATACTTGTCGAGCTCGGCTGCAAGGTGGAGCGTGAGGGTCATACCGTAAGCGTTGACTCAAGCGACATTTCTTCCTTTGAGATTTCAGACAGCCTTATGCGTGAAATGCGTTCATCCGTAATATTTCTGGGTGCGATACTCGGCAGAACGGGCAAGGCGGTTTTGTCAACCCCGGGCGGCTGTGAAATAGGACTTCGCCCCATAGATATGCATATAAGCGCTATGGAGCAGCTCGGTGCAAGCGTAGACGAAGAGCACGGCAGACTTCATTTTGAATGTAAGGACAGACTTCACGGCGCAAAGGTCATTTTGCCTTTCCCGTCCGTGGGCGCTACCGAAAACATTATGATAGCCTCGTGCGTCGCAAAGGGCATAACGGTCATAACCAATGCCGCAAGAGAGCCAGAAATAAGCGACCTTGCGGACTTCCTAAACGCCTGCGGAGCAAAAATTCACGGTGCGGGCGACAGTACGGTTGTTATTGAGGGAGTTGAAAGGCTCACGGCTACCACGCACACCGTAATTCCAGACAGGATTGCCGCTTCAACCTATTTGCTTGCGGGTGCGATAACCCACGGCAGAGTTTGTATAAAAGAGATAATTCCCGCTCATCTCGGAGCGTTGATACCCGTGCTCAAGCAGGCAGGGTGCGATATTTCGGTCAGTAACAGGTGGATATGTATTTCGTCTCCGCCGAGACTGTCGAGAGTGAAAACGGTCAGAACAATGCCCTACCCGGGCTTTCCGACTGATGTTCAGGCGCCGCTTATCGCAATGCTAAGCGTGGCGGACGGTACATCTGTTGTTGTGGAAAATATATTCGAGTGCAGATATAAGCATGTAAGCGAGCTTATCCGCCTCGGCGCAAAAATCAATGTCGAGGGCAGGACTGCCGTAATAGAGGGCGTGCCGTATCTTACGGGAGCCTCCGTGGTTGCGCCCGACCTTCGCGGCGGCTTTGCGCTTGTTCTTGCAGGGCTTGCGGCAAAGGGCGAAACCGTAATAAGCGGAGTGGAGCACATAGACAGGGGCTATGAAAAGCCCGAGGAATTGCTGTCGATGCTCGGCGCCGATATTAAAAGGATTAAAGAGAATGGAACAGAAAAGAAGTAAAACTACATCTCAAAAAAGACCGACGCAGGCTCGGAAAACCTCGCAAAGACAGACCGAGCCTATGTCGAGGGACGAGGTGCGCCGTCAGAAAAATCTTGAACGGCGTAAAAAGCGTAAAAGAAATATGATAATCGGCTACACGGCGGGTATTATTATAATTGTTGCGGCGGCAATAGCACTCTCGCTGACGGTGTTTTTCAAAATACAGTCGGTAAACATAACGGGCGACGACATCTACAATGCGGAGACCATAACCGCAGCGTCGGGGCTCAATGTCGGCGAAAATATGTTCCGTGCCTCCAAAAAAAATATTGCCGAAAAAATCGAAACCTCTCTTCCGTATGTTGAGAGCGTTCAGATAAAGCGAAGCCCGACGGGCAAGGTAACCCTGAATGTTACGGCGGCAAAGGCTGAGCTTGCCGTTGACTGCGGCGATAGCTATATACTTTTGAGCAAAAGCGGCAAGGTGTTGGAGGACGGAGTAGTCGCTCTCAACGAGGATGTTACCACCGTTACGGCAAGTGCAATCGCTTCGGCGGCACCCGGCGATAAAATCACATTTGAAAACGAACAGGATACGGATACTCTTGTAAATATCAAGTCCGTTATAAACGACAAGCAGCTTGAAAAGATAACCGATATAAACATTACGGACTATTCTTCCGTCGTGCTGACATACGATATGAGAATTACTCTTGAAATCGGAACAGCAGCAGGCTTTGAAGAAAAGACCGATTTTATCAAGGCAACTCTGGACAAGCTTAATTCCGACGAGGCGAATTTTGAAGGCAATATAGACTTCACGGTCGAAAACAAGGCGTTCGTAAACGAAAAGAGCGAACAGACGACTGCCGCACCGCAACCGGAATCGCAGAGCGTCGCCGCATAAATCATATAAAAAATTGTTGATATTATATTCTTAATGTGTTACAATAACCTAAATAGGTGTTAATATCTATACTTAGGTGTGAAATAAAGTCTTATTATTAGGAGGATTATAAAATGCAGTTTGAAATGGACAATTCTTTCAAAGATGTTACAAATATTAAAGTCATAGGTGTCGGCGGAGGCGGCGGAAACGCTATCAACCGTATGGTTGAAATGCAGATTGACGGCGTTGAGCTCATCACCGTAAATACCGATAAACAGGCTCTTTGCTTCTCAAAGGCTCCCACAAAAATCCAGATAGGTGAAAAAATTACAGGGGGCAGAGGCGCAGGCGCAAACCCCGAGGTAGGCAGAATGGCGGCTGAGGAAAGCCGTGAAGCTATAGAGGAGGTTCTCAACGATACTCAGATGGTATTTATCACCGCAGGCATGGGCGGCGGCACAGGTACAGGTGCGGCTCCCGTTATCGCAGAGATTGCCCGTTCAAAGGACATCCTTACCGTAGGTATCGTTACAAAACCGTTCGCATTTGAGGGCAAGCACCGTATGCAGCAGGCAGAAGCGGGTATCGCGGAGCTTGCAGGCAATGTGGACAGCCTTATCATAATCCCCAACGAAAGACTTAAAAATGTATCCGCTGAAAAGATTACTCTTGCCAACGGCTTCAAAATTGCAAACGATGTACTTGTTGACGGCGTAAGAAGCATTTCCGACCTTATCGTAAATGCGGCTCTTATCAACCTTGACTTTGCCGATGTTACCGCAGTTATGAAAAATGCGGGTCATGCTCATATGGGTATCGGCAGAGCGAGAGGTAAGGACAGAGCGGAGCAGGCAGTCAAGGCGGCTATCACAAGTCCGCTTCTTGAGTCTACAATCGACGGCGCTACGGGCGTTATTATCTGCTTCAAGGCTCCCGCTGATGTAGGACTTGAGGAAATCGACAATGCGGCAGGTATTGTCCGTGCGGCGGCTGCCGAAAATGCAAACATTATTTTCGGCGTTGACTTGAAGCCCGAGGATGACGAGGATGACGAGATGGTAATTACCGTTATTGCAACAGGCTTCGGCGAAAACGGCGGCAAGACATCAAGCCTCGGTTCGTTCTTTAAGGAAGAGTCTCCCTTGCTTTACCCGATGGACGACATCAGCTCGTCAAGCACAGAGGAAGCAAGCGGCGATTCAAGCACTAAGTATTCCGAATTCATTGACATCATCAACGGCAAGAAATGATGGCCGTTACCGATAGCCCAAATACGGCTAAAGGCTGTTGAATCACAATAAAAATATGTGAAGCGTATCGCAAATTTCGGCTTGCGATACGCTTTTTGTCTTGTTAAAACACATTTTCCAATTTCGGCTTTTCGCTGTCTATCATCTTTTCAAGCAGTATGATGTTCTCCGAGCAAAGCTCCGTTATATCGCAGTCCGCATTGTTTTCTGTCTTGCCGTCAAGTGTGCGGAAATTTATGTCGATGTCGTCGAGCTCGTCGTGATTGCAGTAAATACCGAAGCGCACCTGCACCTTTTCCCATTTTTTGATAGTCTCTTTGAGGCTTTCGGTTGCCGCCTCTTCGGTGCCGTTTTCGGCAATTTCTATTGTATTTTCAAGCGACGATATAATATCGTTTCCCGTTCTTTTTAGGTCAAAATACCCGTAAACGGATATTGCCGTAACAAAAACAATCAGAACAACAGCAATTACAACTCTTTTCATAAATTCTTATCCCTTTCGGTTATCTCGTATTTTTCGTCCTTGTCCATTGTCATAAGCAGTACATCTTTAACGCTTAAATTCTTTTTGCGCAGCAGGCGTTCGACCTTTGACTTTGTGGTGTTGCACTCGAAAAAATTCTTTTCGAGCATTGAGCCGTCGGATATTACCACACTTTTATATGCGTTTTCCGGTTTTTTAATTCCTGTGTCCTTGATTTTGACATTTTCCTCATCCGATTTGAGCATAACCGACAGCGTTCCGTCCGTTTCCACAATGGCGTACCACACCTCGGAAATGTTAAAAATATCCTTCTTTCGCAGCTCCTCCAAAAGGTCGTCAGTTGTAAATCGCAGCTCCTTTAACTGCTTTTGGTCGATTTTTCCCTCACGGATAACTATAAGCGGATTTCCCTGCATTGCCGAGCGGAATTTAACGCTTTTGAGGTTGAGTATCGATATGATAATCTCAAACCCGACAAGCAACAGCACGGGAATAATCGTGTTCATAAGCGGAAGCCTTGTGTCCTGCATCGGTATTGCGAGAATTTCCGACAGAAGTATCGTAATGACAAGCTCGGCAGGCTGTAATTCGCCTATCTGGCGCTTGCCGAGTATTTTCATCGAAACGATAATAACGATATACAAAATTACCGTTCTTGCAAAATTTATGAGCATTTATATCACCGTGTATATATTTTGCAGCTTTCGGCAGAATATTCCTGTCGGTAACGGAAACAATATTTTACGGTGAAGTATATGCTCGGAAAACTTAAAAACAACCTTGACGCAATAACACAAAAGGTAGAAAAAAACGACACGGAAACTCCCGTGTCAGACTCGCTCGAATACAACATTTCCTATTTGAAAGAGCGGTTCGGCGAGAGCTTCGATATAATTTACAAATATTCCGATGTCGGCAAAAGCAAGGTTTGCTTTATTATGGCAGACGGTATGTGCGATAATATGCTTGTAGTTGAGCAGATAATGCGCCCGATACTTACGGCAAATAATCTGCCGTCCGACCCGTGCAAAATGCTCAATTACATCAGTGCAAATGTTGTTGCGGGCATTGACCAAAACGAAACGCGCACGCTCGAAAAAGCAATAACCGATGTGGTGTCGGGACTTGTCGTTTTCTTTGTTGACGGAGCGGATTACAGCTGGAGCTACGGCGTGCAGGGCTTTCCGAAAAGGGGGATTGACGACGCTCAGTCCGAGGTGCAGGAAAAGGGAGCGCACGAGGGCTTTACCGAGAGCTTTAAGGACAATGTGGCTCTTTTGCGGCGCAGAATACGCTCGCCCGTTTTGAAATGCGAGACTGTGGAGGTCGGCGCAACGAGCAAAACGAGGGTTTGCGTGTGCTATATGTCAGACAGGGCAAAGCCGAAAACAGTTAAGGAGATAAAAGCGAGGCTTAAAAACGCAAGGCTTGACACCGTGCTCGGCTCGGGCTATTTGAGACCGTTTTTGGAGGACGGTCAATTTTCGTTTTTCTCAGCCCTCGGCACAACGGAACGCCCCGATATAGCCTGCGGCGAAATGAACGAGGGCAGGGTGGTTATCATAGTTGACGGCACTCCGTTTGCGCTGATAGCCCCGTATATTTTTATCGAGAATTTCCAAACGATGGACGACTACAATATGCGCCCGTTTTATGTTGCGTTTATACGCCTGCTCAAATATGTTTCGTTCTTTGCCGCCGTGTTTTTGCCGGGACTCTATGTTGCGGTGTGCACATTTCATCAGGAAATTTTGCCCATATCGATGCTCTACGATATGGCGATACAGGAGAGCATAACCCCGTTTCCCGTAATGCTTGAAACGATATTCATTCATTTTGTCTATGAAATTGTCAGGGAGGCGGGCTTGCGTATGCCGAAATCGGTCGGACACGCTGTGAGTATCGTCGGAGGTCTTGTAATCGGCGACGCAGCAGTCAGTGCAGGGCTTGTTGCCGCTCCTATGCTTATTGTGGTTGCAATATCGGCGATAACCTCGTTTGTCGTTCCGAATCTGTATCAGAGCGTGGCGGTTTTACGCTTTATCTTAATGGTGGTAGGAGGACTGTTCGGCTTTTACGGAATTGTAATATGCTTCGGCGTTCTGCTTGTGGACTTGTGCAGGGACGGACCGTACGAGGTCTCCGAACTCTCGCCCATAGCCCCGTTTGCGCCTGCGGCAATGAGGGACACATTTATACGGCTTAACTGGAAAAGGCTCGGCGACAGGGATTTAAGAATACAGAATATGGAGAAATAGATGGAAAAGGTACAAAAAATCAGTACGGCGCAGTTTTTTTCACTGCTTTTACTCTCACGGCTTTTGTCAACTCTTACATTTATGCCCGTGTTCAAGGTTAATGTGAATAATTCGGATTATATTGTCGCAATTTTTTTAGGCAGTGCGGCAATGCTCCTGCTGCTTTTGCCGATGTATCTTCTTTTCAAAAACGGCGACGGCATGGGCGTTCTGGAACGCTCGGAGAAGGTTTCTCCCAAGCTTTCAAGAGCGTTGTGCGTTTTGTATGTCGTGTTTTTTCTCGTTGATGCATATTCAACCCTGCTGAGGTTAAATCTTTTTGTCGCTTCTGCTGTTTTCCCCGATACGGACACACGGCTGTTTATTCTTTTGACACTTGTGGCGGTTTGCTATTCGGCGACAAAGGGCATAGAGGCTCTCGGCAGAGCGGGCAGCGTTTCGCTTGTGATACTTTTAATTTCCTTTGTGTTTGTGCTTTTGACTATGCTCTCGCGGGTTGATGTGAACAATCTGTCGCCCGTTTTCTATGACGGAGCAAAGCCCGTTATGACCGTGGCGTGGTCGGTTGTGATAAGGACTACAGAGCCCGTGGCAATTTCCGTAATGCTGCCTAAGGTTAAGGGAAATCTCAAAAAAAGCGTAGTGCTGTGGACGGCGTTCTTTGCGTTATTCGTCTCCGTGCTTTTCTTTATTCTGTTTACAACCTCGGGTAACAGTGCGCTTTTGAATATGTTTCCCGTTCATTCAATGGCGGTGCTCTCCGAATTCGGACTTATTGAGCGCCTTGATGTGCTGCTGACGGGTGTGTGGATAATCTCAGCCTTTGTTAAAATAGCCTTTATCATTTACATTATAAATGATGTTATGTCACGGTCGTTTACAATGAAAAACAAGAATGCGATTGTGTATTTGTCGGGTGCGGTCATCTTTGCGGCGGTAATGCTGCTTTCGGGAAATATCGACAATTTCCGCTATACCTCAAATACGGTTATGAAATCTGTTTTGTTTATCCTTTTTGCGGTTCTCATTCCCGCTTTTGTTATGATACTCGAAAAAGTCAAACGGAGGAAGTTTAGTTGAAAAAGCTCGGTGTTTTGATAAAAATAATATCGGTTTTTGCCCTTGTACTGCTTTTCGGCGGTTGTAACACGCAGAACGCAAAGCTTGAGCTTAAAAACAGGCTTATTGTTCAGGGAATAGGCATTGATAAGGCGGACGGGATGCTGTCCGTATCCGTTCAGGCTCTCAACACCGATGTTTCAAGCAATTCCGCTTCATCGGGTGCGCCCGAAGAGGTTGTAAAGTGTTATTCGGTCAGCGGACGTTCTGTTTCCGAGGCGATAAGCAAGCTGTCGGATATAACGGGAAGCTATCCGCTTATATCTCAAAACAGGATTGTTGTTTTTGGGCGTGAGTTTGCAGAGGAGGGCATAGCCGATTATCTTGACGACTTTGTGCGTACCACCGAAAACAGAATAACAGTCTATGTCGCCGTAGCGGACGGTAAAGCCGAGGATATAATCTTTGCAAAGCTCGGCGAGAACATCATCCCCGCAAGGCGTGCCGAGCAGATAATACGCTCGTCCGATTTCAACGCGAATGTCGTAAGCACAAGGGCTTTTGAGCTTATTAACACTTTTTCGGACGGTACGGCGTCGGCGGCGCTGCCCGTGCTCAAATGCGTAAAGGACGGCGAAAACGATGTTATAGAAATATCGGCAACGGCGCTTTTTAAGGACGAAAAGCTCATATGCGAAAAAGAGGGCGAAATTGCCACGGGAATACTTTGGGCAAACGGCAGAATAGGCAAGGGCGAAATATCCTTTGAGGGCGCAAACGGCGTGAATATCACGGCGAACATTATAAAAAGCGGTACAAGAATAAGGACTGAAATCAAGGACGGCAAGCCCTGCTTTGACATTAAAATAAAGTGCTCGCTTGATTTGAGCGAGGTCAATAAAAGTGTTTTTGATATTATGGAAATAGACGATATAAACGAAATCGGTGAATATGCCGAACGGGCGATTGAAAATTATGTTGAAAACAGCATAAATGAGTGTATAATGAATGAGTCGGCAGATGTTTTCGGCTTCGGCAGACGGCTGAAACGCAACTGCCCGAGGTTTTATAAAAGCAATGTCTCCGATTGGAGCGAAATGATGAAAAACTGTGAATACAATACGCAGGTCGATGTCAAAATCGAGAGAGTGGGAGGTTCGGTCGCAAGGCTGTACAACTGATTTATGAGTGCTTTTGATAAAATTTACGAGTGCGTAAAGCAGATACCCGAGGGCAAGGTTGCAACCTACGGTCAAATTGCCCTGCTTGCAGGCAACCCGAGGTGGGCGAGGGTGGTGGGATATGCCCTGCATGTCAACCCCGACCCGTCAACGATAAAATGCCACAGGGTCGTCAACCGCGAGGGCAAGGTGTCCGAGGCTTTCGCTTTCGGCGGAATGAATATGCAGATAATCCTCCTGCGTGAAGAGGGCGTAGAGGTAAGCGACGACGGCTATGTCGATTTGAAAAAGTATCAGTGGTAGCAGAATAACAGTGAAGAGAGAAAAGTGAATAGTGAATAGGTGCGGGTGCGGCGCCCTTTGGGCGAGGTAATATGTAATAGTGAAGAATGAAAAATTGCGGGTACTTCGCACGGCGTCGTCGTTTGCGCCGTATCGTTCGCAACATCCTTTGGCTGTCTCTCACTCGCTACGCAACTCCTCCTTTTCCGCAAAAATCGAATAAATACGAAAATTTATGCGACCATAGGGACAGCCCTTGCGGCTGTCCGTCAATATGACTTATATGAAATTTCTTGCGGACAGGGGCGAGCCCTGTCCCTACGATACAACATAATTTTTCAATCCGTGCGAAGCACCCGCACCTCTTAACTCTTCACTATTACATATTACCTCGCCCGCAAGGCGCTGCCACCGCCCTACACTAACGATGTAATATGAAACTATCCGAGAAGTTTCGCTCTCTCGGGGAGGGATCAGTCAAATGCGAAGCGTTTGACTGAAGGAGTTAAAACAGCTTACATCAAATTATAAAAAACTCCCTCAGCCATTTTTCATTTATGAAAAATGACAGCCCCCTCGGAGATGGGGCGGAAGCACGAACTGAATTTGATGTGCAAACGCAGCTTTGAGCGCCACACAAAATCGACCGACACAATCAAATTGCATTAAATATCATACCGTAGGGGCGAACTGTGTTCGCCCGTTTTTAATTTGCTCTGAAATTGGCGGGCGACCGCAGGTCGCCCCTACGGGTCGTGCGTTGATTTTAATTACATATTAACCGTAAATTATGATAAAGCAACAATAATCTAACGGCGGGAGCAAGCCCCCGCCCTACGCTATACGATATAATTTTTAAGTTGTGCTGTCCGTTTTTATTATACAACTTTCAATTTTTCATTCGCCCGCAAGGGCGCTGCTCTGTCCCTACGGTTGAGAGAAAATATGAAACCGACATAAAATTTCCGTATGCAAGCGGTTAAAACATACCGTTTGCATTTTTTTGATATTTGTTGTATCATTTATCTACTAAATTTTCAGAGGTAAACTATGCTTTCTAAACAACAGGAAAAACTGCTTCAAAGCGTGCAGAAGCCTGCCCGATATACCGGCGGAGAGTTCAACAGCGTTGTAAAGGATAAAAATGAAGTTGAGTTCCGATATGCCTTTTGCTTTCCCGACAATTACGAAATAGGTATGTCGCATCTCGGTATGAAAATTCTCTATTCGCTCATAAACGCCCGACCTGAGGCGTGGTGCGAAAGGGTCTTTGCGCCGTGGGACGATATGGAAAAGCTCATGCGTGAAAACAATGTTCCGCTTTACGGACTTGAGAGCGGCGACAGCATCAAGGACTTTGATATGATAGGCTTTACCATGCAATATGAGATGAGTTATACCAATGTGCTCAATATGCTTGACCTTGCGGGTCTGCCTGTCAGGAGTGCGGACAGAACCGAATTGACCCCTATCGTATGTGCCGGAGGTCCGTGCGTGTGTAACCCCGAGCCCATAGCTGATTTTATCGACATTTTCACACCGGGCGAGGGCGAAGAGATTGTCAACGAGCTTATCGACCTTTTGGAAAAGCATAAAAAGCTCGGCTCGACAAAGCTTGAATTTCTGCGTGAAGCCGCTCAGCTTGAGGGCGTATATGTTCCCGCATTTTATGATGTTTGTTATAACGATGACGGCACGATTAAAGAGGTTGTAAACAGGGAAAATGCGCCGAAAATCGTCAAAAAGCGAATTATATCCGATTTGAACACCGTGTTTTATCCCGAAAAATTTGTCGTTCCGTTTATTGAGGTTGTTCATGACAGGGTCGTGTCGGAGATTTTCCGAGGCTGCATAAGAGGGTGCCGCTTTTGTCAGGCAGGCTTTATTTACCGCCCGATAAGGGAAAAGACGAGCGATGTCGTAAACAAGCAGGCAAAAGCGCTCTGCGACAACACGGGGTATGATGAAATTTCCCTTTGCTCTTTGAGCACAAGCGATTACACCGAGATAGACAAGCTCATTCCGAAAATGTTCAATTGGGCGCTCAAGGACAATATAAATGTATCGTTGCCGTCGCTTCGCGTCGATAACTTTTCCGACGAGCTTATGGAGAAGCTTAAAAAGGTGCGCCGCAGCGGTCTTACCTTTGCGCCGGAAGCAGGCACGCAAAGGCTTCGTGACGCAATCAACAAAAATGTAACCGAGGACGAGGTTGTAAGGACAGCCGAAAAGGCGTTTGCGGGCGGCTGGACTGCCGTCAAGCTTTACTTTATGATGGGCTTACCAACGGAAACCCTTGCCGATATAGAGGGTATTGCCGATCTTGCGCAGACAGTTGTCAACACATATTATAAAAATCCGAACAGACCCAAGGGTAAGGCGGTAACTGTGAGCATAAGCGTCGCTTCTTTTGTTCCGAAGCCGTTTACGCCGTTTCAGTGGGAGCCGCAGGACACAAGACCTATGCTTGAAGAAAAGCAGAAGCATTTGCTTGAAAGCGTTAAGACGCATAAAATCCAGGTGTCTTACCACGAATCGCAGACGAGCGTGCTTGAGGGCGTTTTCGCAAGGGGAGACAGAAAGCTCTGCGCAGTTATCGAAAAAGCGTGGAGAAAGGGCTGTAAGTTTGACAGCTGGGATGAATTTTTCAGATACGACCTTTGGAAAGAAGCGTTTGACGAGTGCGGCGTTTCAATGGAATTCTATGCCAACCGCAAGCGTGAATTCGATGAGATACTTCCGTGGGATATGTTCGACTACGGTATAAGAAAGGATTTTCTTATCGAAGAAAACAAAAAAGCTCATATGAGCACAACGACGCCGAACTGCCGACAGAAATGCTCGGCTTGCGGTGCGGCAAGGCTTAACGGAGGGAAATGCGATGCGAAGCGTTAGAATTTTCTTTGAAAAAAAGGGTATGGCAAAGTATATTTCTCATCTTGACCTTATGCGTTGCTTTTCAAGGGCGATAAAGCGTGCGGGAATATCAATCTGGTACACGGAGGGCTTTAATCCGAGACCGTTTATGACTTTTTCACTGCCGCTATCTCTCGGCACCGAGAGCTTTTGCGAGTCTGTCGATGTGCGCATAACCGATGATATGACAGACGGTGAAATCGTTAAAAGGCTGAACGAAGCCATACCGACGGGCATAGTTATAACCTCGGCTTCGGAGCCGGTACACAAGGCTGATGAGATTCGTTGGGGCGAATTTTCCGTAACGCTTGTAACCGAGGAGAAGGAAGCCGTGCTCAATTCGGTTCGCGGAAAAATTTCGGCTGACGAAATAATTGTCGAAAAGATTGGCAAAAAAGGCGGCAAAAAGGTACTTAAACAGATTGATATAAAAAGGGAAATATATTCCTATGAGCTTTGCGAGTGCGAAAACGGAGTGAAAATGACTCTTGTGATTTCAACGGGTATGAGAAACAACATAAACCCGGCGCTGCTGATTGACGCCGTTACCGAAGATGTAACGGAGCTTATCGAAGCGGTTGAAATTGTAAAGGAAAAGATGTATCTTGAAGATATGACGGAGTTTTGCTGAAAATGTAAAAAAACACTTGCATTTTTCTTTGCCTTGTGATATTATATTTTAGCATTTCGGCGCTTGTATATATTTTTATATGCAAACGGCAGTTAATGGCAACATTAAAGCGGGCGGTCCTCTGCGTATGTATTTTACGGAATGAACGCTTGAAAACAATTTTGGAGGTTCATTATGGACGCATTGAAAGTTATGACAGAGGGCATGATTAAAGAAGAACGCCCGAACATCAACATCGGCGATGTTGTTAAGGTTCATGTTAAAATCCGCGAGGGAGAGAGAGAGAGAATTCAGATTTTCGAAGGCACAATCATTGCTCGCAAGGGCAGCGGTGTTTCGGAGACATTCACGGTTCGTCGTGTTTCTTACGGCGTAGGCGTTGAAAAGGTATTCCCCGTAAATTCTCCCAACGTAGCTAAGGTTGAGCTTGTCAGAAGCGGTAAGGTTCGCAGAAGCAAGCTTTATTATCTCCGTGACAGAGTCGGCAAGGCTGCTAAGGTTAAAGAACTCGTTAAATAATTTAACAAAAATAAGGAAAATGAGGAGCGGTTTTCGCTCCTTATTTTTTTATCGAAAACCTTTGCATTTTCAAGGTGTTTGTATTATAATTACTCTATATAATAGGGTAGGTGTGTAAATTGAGAAAAAAAGAAGATATCAGAATATATTTTGATGAGCTTGAGGACTCTTATTCGGAGACCTCAAAATCGTGGAGGTTTGCATATAATTGGCTTGACTCGCTTGTGTTCGCACTGGTGGGCATTGCCGTTGTGTTTACATTCCTTTTCAGGGTTGTAGGCGTAAACGGCGAGTCGATGAAGCCTACTCTCAACAACGGCGACTGGCTTACTGTAAAGGCGATAAACACAACCTACGAGAGAGGCGACATCGTCGTTATCACCCAGCCCAATTCTCTCAACGAGCCGCTTATCAAAAGGGTTATTGCCGTTGCCGGCGACACGGTTGATATTAACTTTGCGCAAGGTACGGTTAAAATCAACGGCGAGCTTATAAACGAGCCGTATATTGCCGAGCCGACGGAGAGAATGTTTGATATTGCATTCCCCGTAACCGTGCCCGAGGGCTGCGTGTTTGTTATGGGCGACAACAGGAACAATTCCCTTGACAGCCGATCCACAACGGTAGGCTTTATAGATACGAGATACCTGCTCGGAACCGCCGAATTCAGACTCTTCCCCGTAGGCAAATGGAAGATAGGTGCGTAATGAAAGATAAACAGATAGCTTCAATATACGATTTTGCGTCAGTGCTGCTTACCTCGATTATAGCGGTAGCGGTAATATTCACATTCTTTTTCAAAATATCGACAGTCAACGGCGACTCAATGCGAAACACCCTGCACGACGGTGATAAGCTTATTATTACCGCCCATGACAGCAATATAGAATACGGCGACATTGTGATTATTTCACAGCCCAACGCATACGAAGAGGTTCTTGTCAAAAGGGTAATTGCAACGGGCGGTCAGACTGTAAACATCGACAGTAATACGCACGAGGTGTCGGTTGACGGCGTTGTGCTTGACGAGCCGTACATAAGAGAACAGACAAAGGTGCTGGGAGACGCGTTCAGCTATCCCGTAACGGTTCCCGAGGGTTGCCTTTTCGTTATGGGGGACAACCGCAACGAGTCGGGCGACTCGAGATACAAGGCAGTCGGTATGATAGACGAAAGGTATGTTGTCGGTCAGGCTGTTTACAGAATAGGCGACAAATCGCTTTTGACAGAGGACTGAGAATATGAGCGACTCTATAAAACAGAATGTTCAATGGTTTCCGGGTCATATGGCAAAGACAAGACGGCTTATCAAGGAATGCTTGCCGTCGGTTGACGCCGTAACGGAAATACTTGACGCGAGAATGCCTGTTTCAAGCAGTAACCCCGAGCTCAATGAGCTAATAGGCAATAAGCCGCTTATAGTGCTTCTCAACAAGTGCGATGTTGCGGATGAAAATGCTACAAGGCGTTGGCTTAACTACTTTAACGAAAAGGGTATTTACGCCCTTGCGGTTGACTGCAAAAGCGGTAACGGACTTAACAGATATGTGCCTCTTTTGAGAGAGGTGCTAAAGGATAAAATCGCCTCCAATGAGGCAAAGGGTATGGCAGGCAAGCCGTTGAGAATAATGGTCGTCGGAATACCGAATACGGGCAAGTCGTCGTTCATCAACAGAATGGCGGGCAGAAACCGTGCAAAGGTTGCCGACAAGGCGGGCGTTACACGCCATAATCAGTGGTTTGTAATTGACAACGGAATCGAATTGCTTGACACACCGGGTGTTTTGTGGCCGAAGTTTGACGACCCGAAAATCGGAGACAGACTTGCGTTTATAGGCTCTGTCAAGGATGAGGTCTTTGACTCCGAAACCCTTGCGGTAAGACTTTTGGAGGTGCTCGCACGGGACTATCCCGACAGACTTTCGGAAAGATATAAAATTGCCGACTTTTCCGACCTTGAAGCGTATGAAATACTTGAGCTTATCGGCAAAAAGCGCGGAATGATGATGCGCGGCGGCGAAATTGACACTCTGCGTGCCTCGGTAATGCTTCTTGACGAATACAGAGCGGGAAAGCTCGGCAGGATAACTCTTGACACAATCGGAGAATTTGATGGTTGATTACAGTATTGAAAACGAATATAAGGCACAGGGCTATAATATAATCTGCGGAATCGACGAAGCGGGCAGAGGACCTCTTGCGGGTCCCGTTTATGCTGCTGCGGTAATTCTGCCGCCCGACTGCGTTATCGACGGGCTCAACGACTCGAAAAAGCTCACGGAGAAAAAGCGTGAAAGGCTCTTTGACGAGATAAAGGAAAAGGCTCTGGCTTACGGTATCGCAAGCGCCGACGAAAAGGAAATTGACGAAATAAACATATTGAACGCAACCTTCCTTGCAATGAAAAGAGCGGTTGACTCGCTTTCGGTAAAACCCGACCTTGCATTGGTTGACGGCAACCAAAAACCTCATACGGGAATCGAAGAGGCAACGGTGGTAAAGGGCGACGCAAAATCGATGTCGATTGCCGCCGCTTCCGTGCTTGCAAAGGTAAGCCGAGACAGGTTTATGCTTGAAACGGCAGAGAAATATCCTCAATATGAATTTGAACGCCATAAGGGCTACGGCACAAAGCTGCATTACGAAAAAATTGCCCAATACGGCGTGTGCGAAATTCACAGACGGACATTTTTGAAGAAAATCCTCGGAGAGAAAAAATGAACAAGGCTATGACGGGCGCTTACGGCGAGCTTTATACGGGCAGGTATCTGCGGGATAACGGATATTCGATAATCACGGCAAACTACCGTTGCAGGCTGGGCGAGATTGATATAATCGCCTGCGACAGAAAGTACATTGTTTTCACGGAAGTCAAGACAAGAGATGTGAACTTTGTTGTCAGCGGCAGGGAGGCGGTCGATTACGCAAAACGCAAGAAGACCGTTGCAACGGCTAAGTTTTTTCTGTCAAAAAACAGGGTGCGTTTACAACCGAGGTTCGATGTTGCCGAGGTGTATATGAAAGACGGCGAGGTTTCCTCGTTCAATTACATAAAAAACGCCTATCAGGACGAAGAAAAATAATCTATAAAGCCGATTGAATTAAGGCTTTATGTATGATAAAATATTTTGAATTTTAAGTAGGGAGTGTATCAGATGATTTACACAAGCACAAGAGATAAATCTATCGGCGTTTCGGCGTCGGAGGCTATCGCTAAGGGTATATCCTCGGAGGGCGGACTTTTTGTTCCCACCGAAATCTCCTCATTGAGCCTTGACGACATCAAAAAAATAGGAACGCTTGATTATATCGGCAGAGCGAAAGAGGTATTGAAGCTCTTCCTTACCGATTTTACCGAGGAGGAGCTCGATATGTGCGTAAACGGCGCATACAAAAAAGGCAAATTCTCTTCGGATAAGGTTGCTCCGCTTTATAAACTCAACAATAAGGCAAATATCCTCGAGCTTTGGAGAGGTCCCACATGTGCGTTCAAGGATATGGCTTTGCAGCTTCTTCCTTATCTTCTTACAGTTTCGGCAGGCAAGACTCTCAAGGACACGAAAATCGTAATCCTTGTTGCAACCTCGGGCGACACCGGTAAGGCTGCGCTTGAAGGATTTAAGGATGTTCCGAACACGGAAATTCTCGTTTTCTATCCCGTTGACGGCGTAAGCCCCATGCAGAAACTCCAGATGACAACTCAGGAGGGCTCGAATGTCAGCGTATGCGCTATAAGAGGTAACTTTGATGACGCTCAGAGCGGCGTTAAGTCGATTTTCACAAACAAGGAAATCGAAAAGAAGTTTAAGGAAAATCATCTTGCTTTCTCTTCCGCAAACTCCATAAACTGGGGCAGACTCGTTCCGCAGATAGTTTATTATGTATCCGCTTACTGTGATATGGTTGAGAACGGCTCGTTAAAGCTCGGCGAGGAAATGAATGTTGTTGTTCCCACGGGTAACTTCGGCAATATCCTTGCGGCGTATTACGCAAAGGAAATGGGCGTTCCGATTAAGAAGCTTATCTGCGCTTCCAACTCGAACAATGTCCTCACGGATTTCCTGAAGAGCGGCACTTATAACAAGAACAGAGATTTCTATTGCACAACATCTCCCTCAATGGATATTCTTATTTCTTCAAACCTTGAAAGACTTCTCTTTATCCTTTCGGGCTATGACGCAGCAAAAACCGCCGAATATATGAAAGAATTGAGCGAGGACGGCAAGTACAGCGTTGATTCGGAGCTCTTCGGCAAAATCTCTGCTCTCTTTGACGCAGGCTATTGCGACGACAAGGCTACAAAGGCGACTATAAACGAAATTTTCAAAAAGTACAATTACCTTTGCGACACGCATACGGCTGTTGCGGTAAATGTTTATGAGGAATACACAAAGAGAACGGGCGACGAAACACCCACGGTTATCGCTTCGACCGCCAACCCCTACAAGTTCTCCGCAAGCGTTCTCTCCGCAATTACCGACGACATAAAGTCGGAGGACGAGTTCTCAATGGTAGAGGAGCTGTTTGAAAAGTCAAACGAGCCCGTACCGCCTCAGCTTGCAACCCTTAAAGGCAAGACACCGAGGTTTACAAAGGTAGCGGACAAGGAGGATATGGCTCAGGTCGTATTCGATATGCTCGGTATATAACCGAAATTTTCAATATGTAAAAAAGCGGATGTTACTCCGCTTTTTACTGTCTTATTTCATTGCGTCTGTTTTCATAGTGAAGGTCGAGCACTGAGCTTCCGTGCAATCACAGCCCTTGACCCAATCGACATTGATGTGGTCAGCCGTGCACTCGCACGCACCGTCGTGATAAACGCAGTTTGAAGCGTCGCATTTAATATCCTTATTCATTAAGTTTGCCTCCTTTCGTTTTGTGTTATTAGTATTGAACGGAATTTGGTTTCTATTCAGAAAAAACGGAGTAATTTTATGTCTTTATATGCAATCGGCGACACCCATCTGTCGCTCGGAACAGATAAACCTATGGATATTTTCCGCGGTTGGGACAATTATGTTGACCGTCTTGAGGCAAATTGGAAAAGGCTTATTACCGACAGCGACATCGTTGTTATTCCCGGCGATATTTCGTGGGCTATGAAGCTCGAAAACGCAGTTGAGGATTTTTCGTTTATAAATTCTCTGCCGGGTCAAAAGCTTATATTAAAGGGCAATCACGACTATTGGTGGAACACGATGTCGAAGATGAACGCTTTTTTGGAAGAAAATTCCTTTTCAACAATCAAGTTCATTTTCAATAATGCATACCGCGTGGGCGATTACAGCATATGCGGCACAAGGGGCTGGTTCTTTGACGACACCGAGCAGCACAGCGAAAAGGTTATAAACAGGGAAGCTCAAAGGCTTAAAACCTCTATCGAGGCAGGCAAAGCCCTCGGCGGCGAGCCGCTTGTGTTTCTGCATTATCCGCCCGTGAGCGTTTCGCAGGTGTGCGAGCCGATATATAACATTTTGCTTGAAGAAAACATCAGGTATTGTTATTATGCTCATTTGCACGGACAGGCAATGAACTTTGCTTTCACCTCGGAAAAAGACGGCATTAAATTTGAGCTTTTGTCGGCAGATTACCTTAAATTCTGTCCAAAACTTATCAAATCAATAAAATAATAAAAAAGTATGGCAATTTTATACATTATCTGCTATAATAAGCGAGATAGTGTATAATTTTCAGGAGGAAGATTAAATGAGTCTTAAATCATCAAACAAAATTGAAGAGAATGTTTGGGAACTTGAGGTTTCCGTTGACGGCGAAACATTTATGAATGCCGTTAATAAAGCATATCTTCAGCAGAGGAAGAAAATCAATGTTCCCGGCTTCAGAAAGGGTAAAGCACCCCGCGCATTTATCGAAAAGATGTACGGCGAAGCGGTTTTCTATGAGGACGCTCTCGAAATAGTATATCCCGATGCGGTTACGGCTGCTGTCGAAGAAGCAAAGCTTGATGTTATTGACACTCCGTTTGACCTTGAGGTTCCCGAGATGGGCAAGGACGGCGTAGTTATCAAGCTTAAGGTTACCGTTAAGCCCGAGGTTAAGCTCGGCAAGTACAAGGGCATCAAGGCTGTAAAGAAGCCCGCTAAGGTTTCGGCTGAGGATGTTAAGGCACACATCAACAATATGCTTGAGCAGAATTCAAGAATTGTTACCGTTGAAACAAAGAGAAAAGTTAAGAAGAACGACATTGCCGTTATCGACTTTGAGGGCTTTGTTGACGGCGTTGCTTTTGACGGCGGTAAGGCTGAAAACTATGAGCTTACAATCGGTTCAAATCAGTTTATCCCCGGCTTTGAGGATCAGATTATCGGTCACAAGGCAGGCGAGGAGTTTGATGTAAATGTTAAATTCCCCGAGGATTATCATGCAGAGCTTGCAGGCAAGGACGCTACCTTCAAAATCAAGCTCCACGAAATCAAGGTTAAGGAAGTTCCCGCTCTTGACGACGAGTTCGTCAAGGATGTAAGCGAGTATGACACTGTTGACGAGCTCAAAAAGAATGTCAAGGAAGAGCTTGAACACAAGAAGCTGCACGAGGTTGAGGCTGAGGCTAACAACGAGGTTCTCGACAAGCTCGCAGATCTTGTAACGGCTGTTATCCCCGAGTGTATGATTGAGAAGAAGATGGACGAGGATGTTCAGGACTTCGCATACCGTCTCCAGATGCAGGGACTTGACCTCAAGACATACCTTAAATACACAGGCTCTGACGAAAAGACCTTCCGTGAGCAGTACAAGGACCAGGCTGAAAAGCAGGTTAAGCTTGACCTCGCTCTCGAAGAGATTGTCAAGAAAGAAAAGCTTGAAGTTTCCGACGCAGAGCTTGAGGAAGAATATGCTCAGTATGCTAAGGCATATAATATGGATGTTGAGCAAATCAAGAAGGCTATTCCGGCTGAAAACATCAAGCCCGAGCTTCTTCAGAGAAAGGCTGTTGATTTCGTAATCGAAAACGCAAGCTTCACTGAGAAGAAGCCGGCGGCTAAGAAAGCGGCAGAGCCCAAGGAAGAAAAGGCTGCCGAGGAAAAGCCCGCTAAGAAAACAACAAAGAAAGCAGCTGCAAAGAAGGACGCAGAATAATCTTTGATTAAACGCCTTATAAAGCTGCAATAATCTATTAGGGACAAAAGGGAAGATATAATTTTGGAGGTAAGTTTTTTATGGCATTAGTACCCTATGTAGTTGAACAGACCAATCGCGGTGAACGTTCATACGATATTTTTTCAAGACTTCTCAACGACAGAATTATAGTTCTTTCAGACGAAGTAAACGACGCAACGGCAAGCCTTGTTGTCGCACAGCTTTTGTACCTTGAGGGTCAGGACCCCGAAAAGGACATCAGCCTTTATATCAACAGCCCCGGCGGCTCCGTAACCGCAGGCTTTGCAATCTACGACACAATGCAGTACATCAAGTGCGATGTTTCGACAATTTGTATGGGTATGGCGGCAAGCATGGGAGCGTTCCTCCTTTCCGCAGGTACCAAGGGTAAGAGGTATGCTTTGCCCAATTCCGATATTATGATACATCAGCCCTCGGGCGGTGCTCAGGGTCAGGCGACCGAAATCGAAATTACCGCTAAGCACATACTCAAAACCAAAGAGAAGCTCAACAAGATCTTGTCCGAAAACACGGGCAAACCCGTTGAGGTCATAGCGCAGGATACGGACAGAGATAACTTTATGTCTGCCGAGGAAGCGCTTGAATACGGACTTATTGACAAGGTTCTTTACAAAAGATAATTTTCGGAGGTAGCCTTTTATGGCAAGAGATACGGACAATAAGACAATGCGCTGTTCCTTTTGCGGCAAAACACAGGATCAGGTTGAAAAGCTTATTGCTGGACCGGGCGTTTGCATATGCGACGAGTGTATAGAGCTGTGCCTGGGAATAATCGAAGAAGAGGGCTCTTCGAGAAGAAAACAGAAAAAGTCCCAGAAAGAAACGGTGAAGGCTTTACCGAAGCCTGCCGAGATTAAAGCAAAGCTTGACGAATACGTTGTCGGTCAGGACGCGGCAAAGGTTACATTGAGCGTTGCCGTTTACAACCACTATAAGCGTATTTATTATTCCTATAAGAGCGATGTTGACATCCAGAAGAGCAATGTCGTTCTTTTGGGACCCACGGGCGTAGGTAAAACCATGCTCGCACAGACGCTTGCAAAAATTCTCGATGTTCCGTTCGCCATTGCGGACGCAACAACGCTTACCGAGGCGGGATATGTCGGCGAGGATGTCGAAAACATTCTTCTGCGCCTTATACAGGCGGCGGACTACGATATAGAAAAGGCACAAAAGGGCATTATCTATGTCGATGAGATTGACAAGATTGCAAGAAAATCGGAAAATCCGTCAATTACCCGTGATGTCAGCGGCGAGGGCGTTCAGCAGGCACTTCTTAAAATTCTTGAGGGAACTGTTTCAAATGTACCCCCTCAGGGCGGCAGAAAGCATCCGCAGCAGGAGTTTATACAGATTGATACAACAAATATCCTGTTCATTTGCGGCGGTGCGTTTGACGGTATAGACAAGGTAATCGAGGCAAGAACAGGCAAGTCAACGCTCGGCTTCGGCGGCAAGGTTATGGCGAAGTCGGACACGGATTTGTCAAAGATTTATTCTCAGGTAATTCCGCAGGACCTTGTAAAGTTCGGACTTATTCCCGAGCTTGTCGGCAGAGTTCCCGTTATAACATCGCTTGACAACCTTGATAAGACGGCGCTTGTACGAATTCTTACAGAGCCCAAAAACGCACTTGTTAAGCAGTATAAATCGCTGTTTTCAATGGACGGTGTTTCACTTGAATTCAACGACGCCGCACTTGAGGCGGTAGCGGAACTCACGCTTGAAAAGAACACGGGCGCACGAGGACTGCGGGCAATTATGGAAAAAACCTTAATGCCCATAATGTATGACATCCCGTCGGACAGCTCGGTATCAAAAGTAATAATAACCGAGGATACGGTCAAAAACGGTGCTGCACCGATAGTTGAGAGAATTTCTTCTTCCGGTAAAAACAGGATAGACGGCGCACCGAAAACCGCAGGTTAATGACAGAAAGCCGATTGCACAGTTGCAATCGGCTTTTTTGGTAAAGGGAGGCGAGAATTTGAAAAACAACAGAAAGCTTGATTTTTCAAGCAAGGACAAAAAGGACTCGAAACGCTTCAAAAGCTTTATAATATCCTTTGCCGCTTTCGTGATAATTCTCGGAGGTATTTCTTTACTTATGTTTATGAAGTCCATTGACTTCAACCTCGGCAATCTCGTTTCGTCCTCGGACGATTTAACCACCGAGCCCGAGACCGAGGGCACAACTTCTCCCGTCGTAATGGAGGGACAGTCCGAGATCATTGTTATGTGTTACGACACGGACGGTAACGCTTCGTTTGTTTTTCTTATTTCAACCGATATTGAAAAGAAAACAATTGCCGTCAATACGGTTCCTACCGATATTATCGGGGAGTACAACGGCACCTCAGCCACACTGTCGGAGCATTTCAAAAAGTCGGGTTCGGGTGCGCTCGTCAAGGCTTTTGCTGGATATTCCGGAATTACGGCTGACAGATATATATCCATCGGCGAGCTTCAGTTTAAGAGCTTCGTTTCGAAATTCAAGGACATAGTTGTCGACGTGCCGTCCGCAACCGACCCCAAGACCTCGGGCGGACTCACGCTTAATGCAGGCTCACAAAGCATGTCGGCGGATATGTTTTTGAAATATCTCAAATATTGCGGCGACTCAGATAAAGCGGCGGCGTTTTCTTCATTTTTGAAAACTGCCCTTGACCCCTCACATATAGGCTCTATGGATAACCTCTTTGAATATATCGTGAACAATTCTCAAACCGATATTTCAATAGTTGATTATACCAAGGAAAAGGATAAGCTTGTTGAATTTGTAAACACACAAGGTGAGATAAACAACGGCGGCGTCTTTACAAAAGAGGAGAAAACGGATGCGTAAGATTTTCAAAACCGTCGGTGTCGTGATTGCCGTGATATTTGTTCTCGGCGTTATTTACAACCGCCACACGCTTTTAAGCCTTATCCCCACAAATTTTTCGGATGTGGAGATGGTTTATGACGGTCAGTCGGACACAGAAACCAATGTCAGATATTATTATAACCGTTTAAGCGATAACGCAAAGATAGCCTATACCCTGATAGTTCCGGAAATGTATAAGCACGCTCAGTCTATTGAAATTCCTATGATAACCGAAGCGGAGCTTACGGCACTCAATTATGCCGTTTCATATGACAACCCCGACCTTATCTGCTATTCGGCGGAATGCAATGTCAGAACCGAGGGGAATAAGTATTATTTTGAGCCGGAGTATTCCCATACGCAGGAGGAGTGCGACAGTCTTACCTCGGAGCTGAAGACGGAGGTTGACAAGATAGTCAAACAGGCGCAGAGCCTCTCCTCCGATTATGAAAAAGAAAAATATGTTCACGACTATATCTGCGAAAAATGCGAATATGTCCTGACCGATAAACTCAAAACCACATCATATGACGCTCTTATAGGCGGCGAGGCGGTCTGCGAGGGCTATGCGAGAGCCGCACAGCTTTTGCTCAACAGGCTCGGTATTGAAAATTATCTTATAATAGGCGACGCAAGGGACGATGACGGAAACATCGAAGGTCATATGTGGAACATTGTAAAGATAAACGGCAATAATTACCACCTTGATGTAACCTGGGACGATACCGACCAACCCGATTCACCCGATATCAAAACACACATTTATTTCAATTTGACAACGAAGCAGATTTCTCAAAATCATTTTAATATGAACCCGGCTGAAAACAACTGTACAGCCGATGAGTTCAACTACGCCAAGGCGGAGGGCTTGCTTTTCGGAAATAATACAAGCACTCTTAAAACAAACCTTGAAGCCGAGGTTGTTCGGAATTATTCAAACGGCACAAGCTATGTTGAGGTGTTTGCGGTAAGCCCCGAAGCTTACGCAGCTATATACAAAAGCCTTGTTGACTCGGACGGTATTTCGGAAATTGCCGTAAATGTCCGAAATAAAAATAAAAATATAAAATTCACGCAGTATCAGACCTTTGAAGACAGCGAAATGTGTTATATGCAGTTCGTGCTGTCATAATAAGCTTGAAATTTGTCCTCGGGAAGGTGCATAATATGGATAAGCAGAGAATTGAAAACGCTGTAAGAGAAATTCTTATCGCAATCGGCGAAGATCCCGACAGGGATGGGCTTCTGGAAACGCCAAGAAGGGTTGCCAATATGTACGGGGAGATTTTTTCGGGGCTTGAAGCGAATCCCGAAAGACATCTTAAAATTTTCAACGAGGGAAACAACGATGAAATGGTAGTCGTTCGGGATATTCCGCTCTACTCGATGTGCGAGCATCACCTATTGCCGTTCGTCGGAAGAGCTCATATAGCATACATTCCCTCGGAGGGCAAGGTAATAGGGCTCTCAAAGCTTGCAAGAATTGTAGACGATTATGCAAAGCGCCCGCAAATTCAGGAAAGGCTCACCTCACAGGTGGCGGATTTCCTCGAAGAGCATTTGCAGCCCAAGGGCGTTGCGGTCGTTATCGAGGCAGAGCACCTTTGTATGACTATGCGGGGCGCAAGGGCGGCAGGCGCAAAGACCCAGACTTCGGCATTGAGGGGCGTTATGAAAAAAGACCCGAGAACAAGAGCCGAGGCAATGTCATTGCTTTTCGGAGGTAAATAATGGCTTATTATTTCAAGGGTAACGGCTTTTCGTTCGAGCTTAACAAAAGGACATACATAATGGGAATACTCAATGTCACGCCCGACTCGTTTTTTGACGGCGGACAGTGGAACACACCCGAAAAGGCGGTCGAGCACGCACTTTTGATGGAAAATGACGGCGCTGACATAATCGACATCGGCGCACAGTCCACAAGACCCGGAAGTGTGCTTTTGTCGGAGGACGAGGAGCTTGCAATTATAAAAACATATATTCCCGCCGTTACCTCGGCGGTAAAGGTTCCCGTATCGGTTGACACATTTTATCCGAAGGTTGCGGAATATTGCCTTGAAAACGGGGCGAAGATAATAAACGATGTAAGCTCCGATATGGACAGGGAAATGGCGCTTACCGTCAAAAAGCACAACGCAGGTTGGATAGTAATGCACACGGGAAACGCCTCAGCTTCGCAGGAGGCTGATTATTCAAAATGCGGCGGCGTTGTAAACGATGTGCTCGCATTCTTTGACAGGGCGAAAAAAATCGCCTCGGAGTATTCGATAAGCCATGAAAATCTCTGTTTTGATATGGGCTTCGGATTTGGAAAGTCACATTCGGACAATTTGGAGCTTTTAAGGCACACAGACAGGCTTAAAACGCCAGAAAGAGCGCTTTTGACGGCGCTTTCTTGTAAACGCCTTGTGAAAAACGAGACGGGAGCAGACGGCTATGACAGGGTTTTCGGAACGGTTGCGGCGGACACGCTTGCCATAGCGGGCGGCACCGATTTCATTCGTGTGCACCATGTCAGAGAAGCGGCTTTGGCGGCGAAAATGGCAGATGCGGCAGTGAGGTAATTATGGATAAAATCGAAGTTAAGGGCTTAAAGCTCTATGCATATCACGGGGTCAATCCCGAGGAGAAAATCGACGGTCAGGAGTTTATTCTTGACATAAAATCTTATCTTTCGCTTGATTTGCCGTGTGCGAGCGACAATGTTGACGATACGGTAAGCTATGCGAAAATAATAAAAACCGCAAGGCGTGTGTTTTTATCGGACAAGTTTGACTTGCTCGAAAAGGCGGCACAGACCGTTGCGGACGCAATACTTGAGGAATTTCCGAAAATCGACACCGTCACGGTTGAAGTGAAAAAGCCTTTTGCCCCGATAAAGGCTGATTTTGATTATGTCTCGGTTGAAATTACAAGGAGCAGACAATGAAAGCTGTACTCGGAATAGGAACAAATATCGGCGACAGGCTCAAAAACATAGAAAATGTCTATTCTTCGCTTGCACTTTTGCCTAACACGGAAATTTTGAAAAAATCCTCTGTCTACGAGACCGAGCCGTGGGGCTACGAGCAGCAGGACAGGTTCCTCAACTGCGCCGTTCTCATTGAAACGAAGCTTTCGCCGAACGCCTTGCTCGGCGCGTGCCTCGGCATTGAGGCGGCTCTCGGTAGGGTGCGTAAATTCAAAAACGGTCCGCGTATAATTGATGTGGATATACTGCTTTTGGAGAATACGGAAATTTCAACCGGCGAGCTGACGGTACCTCACAGGTTCATAAGACAAAGGGACTTTGTGCTCGTCCCCCTGCACGACCTTTTCCCCGAAAACGAAGCTTTCGGCTATACCTTCGGCGAGGAATATGACAAAACCGACAAGACAAAATTGAGGAAAATATAACATTAAAATCACTTGAAAAGGCTGTTTAATTTGAACAGTCTTTTTTATTTGTCAAATATTCAGTCACTATAAAGCATTGAGTCCCATAAACGGGACTTTCATACTTGCCTTTGATTGACAAATATAAAAGTTTGCGGTAATATTGAAAAAAGTGTATTTAGATATGAAAAAGGGGATTTAATATGAAAGAGAATTTTATTAACCGTTATCCTTTGTCAAAAACATTGAGATTTTCTTTGCTTCCCATTGGAAAAACCGAGGAGAATTTTATCGCAAAGCGCATTTTGGACGAGGATAAGCAAAGAGCTGAAGACTATGAAAAAGTAAAAGAATATATTGATCGTTATCACAGAAGCTTTATTGATGATGTCTTGAAAAAGGTAAGTCTCAGCGATGTAAAGGAATATGCACAACTGTATCAGAAGAAAAACAGAACCGATGCCGACGCTAAAGCTATGAAGGCTCTTGAAGCAAAAATGCGAAAGGAAATATCCAAAGCTTTTACTTCTGACGAAAGGTATAAAAAGCTATGGGAAAAGGAACTTATTCGTGATAATTTGCCGGCATTTCTTACCGATGAAGAAGAGAAAAAAGCAGTTGCTTCGTTTGAAAGCTTTACAACTTACTTTAAGGGATTCTATGAGAACAGAAAAAATATGTATTCGGAAGAGGATAAATCCACATCAATTTCAAACCGTTGTATAAATGATAATTTGCCGAGATTTCTTGACAACATCAAAAGCTTTGAAAAAGTATCGGCAAGCTTGCCCAAAGAAGACCTCACAGCACTTAACGATGATATGTACAGTCTTTTCGGCAATTATGTTTCCGATGTGTTTTCACTTGATTATTTTGATTTTGTTTTGCCGCAGTCGGGAATTGATGTTTACAATGCCTTTATCGGCGGATACTCTTGCGAGGATGGAACCAAAATCAAAGGAATAAACGAGTATATAAATCTGTATAATCAGCAGGTTGCAAAAAACGATAAGTCAATGCGCCTTCCTTTTATGAAGACGCTTAAAAAGCAAATACTCAGCGAAAAGACGACAGTTTCCTTTGTTTCTGAAAAATTCAGCACCGATGATGAAGTTTTGTGTGCGGTAAATGAGTATTATAATAATCACAAAGATGATTTTAGTGAACTTTCGGAACTGTTTTCTGATTTCGCATCATACAATGCAGAAGGAATTTATATAAAAAATTCAGCCGCAATATCAGAGATTTCCAAAGCAGTTTTTTACGATTGGAGCGCAATCAAATCAGCGTGGAGCGAAGAGTATGAGCGGAACAAACCGATAAAGTCCAAAACTGATATTGAGAAATATGAAGACAAAAAGCAAAAGGTGTATAAGGCAATACAGAGTTTCTCTATTTATCAGCTTCACGATTTGATGAATCGGGAAAACAATTCTGCTGAAAGGATTATGAATTGGTATTCCGAATCCGTTGCCAAGGCGGTTGAAGATATATACGAAGCTTATTCGGCAGCCGAAAGCTTGCTTACCGAAAAATATGAGGGTAAAAACGATAAAAAACTCTATAGAAATGAAAGCGCAACAGAGAAAATTAAGAAATTCCTTGATTCTGTTAAAGACCTCGAGGGGTGTGTCAAGCCTCTTTTGGGAACAGGCAAGGAAGAAATTAAGGACGAGACCTTTTACGGAAAGTTTGTGGATTTGTTTGATTCTGTTTCAACTGTTGACAAGTTGTATGATAAAGTCAGAAACTATATGACGCAAAAGCCGTATTCAAAGGATAAAATTAAGCTAAACTTCGGCGTTCCGACATTCCTGGATGGTTGGGCGTTAGGCAATGAGTTTACAAATTCCGCACAATTATTTACTGACGGAAAGAATTATTATCTTGCTGTTATGGATAAGGACTTAAAACGCAATTTGCCTAAATGCTATAACAGCCCTGTTAATGACGATGACGAATGGTTGAAAATCAAATACCAACAAGCTGCCGACCCCTCAAAAGATGTGCCTAATTTGATGGTAATTGACGGTGTTACTGTTAAGAAAAACGGTAGAAAAGAAAAAACAGGGGAACATGCCGGAGAGAATATACAGCTTGAAAAGCTCAGAGATACATATCTTCCTGAGAACATAAATCGAATAAGGAAGGGAAGAACATTTTCAAATTCAAATGATAATTTTTCAAAAAAAGATTTATGCGAATATATTGAGTACTATATGTATCGTGTAAAAGAATATTATTCGTCTTTTGATTTTACTTTTAAGGATATTTCTGAATATAACAGCTTTCAGGAATTTTTGGCTGATGTGGACTCTCAAGCTTATCAAATCGGGTTTGAAAAGGTTTCACGCAGTCAGATATTTGACCTTGTCGATAATGGCTATATCTATCTGTTCCAAATCTATAACAAGGATTTCTCGGAAAAAAGTCACGGCACGCCCAATTTGCATACATTGTATTTCAAAATGCTGTTTGACAAGCAAAATCTTTCGGATGTTGTATATAAATTGAACGGCGAAGCGGAGATGTTCTACCGTGAGGCGAGTATCAATGATAAGGAAAAGATTGTCCACTATGCCAATGTGCCGATTGAGAACAAGAATCCGAATAGCAAAAACTCCGAAAGTACATTTGAATATGACATAATAAAGGACAGAAGGTTTACCAAAAGGCAGTTTGCTCTTCATGTTCCGATTACAATCAATTTCAAAGCAAACTCGGGTGCGTATATCAATGTAGATGTTCGTAAAGCCGTAAAGGACAGACAGGATAACTATGTTATCGGTATCGACCGAGGCGAAAGAAACTTGATTTATATCTGTGTTGTAAACAGCAGGGGAGATATTATCGAGCAGTATTCACTCAATGAAATAATAAACGACAACGGCTATAAGGTCGATTATCAGAGGATTCTTGACGAAAGAGGGGAGAAAATAGACGAAGAAAGAAAAAGCTGGAAAACTGTTGAGAACATAAAGGAACTCAAAGAGGGATATCTCAGTCAGGTCGTTCACAAAATTTGCGAGCTCGTTATAAAATACGACGCCGTGATTGCAATGGAGGATTTGAATTTCCGCTTTAAGAAAGGAAGATTCAAGGTTGAGAAGCAGGTGTATCAGAAGTTTGAGAATATGCTTACTTCAAAACTCAATCTGCTTATCGATAAGAAAGCAGAGTATGCAGCCGACGGCGGGCTTTTGAAGGCGTATCAGCTTACAAACAAGGTTGACGGGGTAAATAAATCAAAGCAAAACGGCATTATATTCTATGTCCCTGCATGGTGTACAAGTAAAATCGACCCGGCAACGGGCTTTGTCAATCTTTTGAGACCGAAATATACAAGTGTAGCAGAGTCTAAAAGATTATTCGGAACGATGGATGATATCAGATATAACCGTGCTACAGATATGTTTGAGTTTGACATTGATTATAACAAATTCCCGAAATGCAATTCAGATTATAAAAAGATGTGGACGGTTTGCACTAATGAGGACAGAATCAGAACTTTCCGCAATAAAGATAAAAACAGTGAGTGGGATAATGAACGAATTATTCTTACCGATGAGTTCAAAAAGCTGTTTGCCGAATACGGAATTGATTACAGCACGGGAATAAAAGAAGCAATTTCGGAAAATTCAAATCTGGAATTTCATCGCCGTCTTGTTAAACTTTTGGAATTAACTCTTCAAATGAGGAACAGCGTTACAAGAAGCACTTTGCCCGAAGACGATTTTCTTATTTCGCCTGTTGCAAATAAAAACGGAGAGTCCTACGACAGCCGCAATTACAAAGGCGAAAACGCCGCTTTGCCATGTGACGCCGACGCAAACGGTGCGTATAATATCGCACGCAAAGCTTTGTGGGCAATAGATGTTCTGAAGAATACACCGGACGAAGAGCTTGATAAAGCAAATCTTGCAATATCCGATGCCGAGTGGCTTAAATATACACAAAAATGAGCGAGGAGCCTATTATAATATCAAACCTCAATGATTTTATCTTTTGCCCGGTGTCAATATATTTTCACTCTTTGGACGAAGAGGAAAATATACTCAGTCAGGATTCATATCAGTTGAACGGGACTAATGCACACAAAAGCTCTGATTCTGCAACATATTCAACTAAAAAGAGTATGTTGCAGGGCATGAGCGTATTTTGTGAAAAGTATAATATAATCGGTAAAATAGATACATTTGATTCTGAAAAAGGTATCTTAACCGAGAGAAAAAAGAAAATAAAAACTATATATGACGGGTATATCTTTCAAATCTATGCACAGTATTTTGCTTTGATTGAAATGGGATATATCGTAAATGAGTTGCGTTTATATAGCATGGATGACAATAGGATGTATAAAATTGCAAAGCCTGAGAATGATCCGGATAAGCTATATAAATTTGAAAAGGTGATTTCAGATATGAATAGCATGGGGTTTGATTCATTCAGACAAAGCAATAAAGAAAAATGCAGGAAATGCATATATGAGCCTCTTTGCGGTTATTCTGATTTGAAGGAGGACGAATAATGTTTACAGCGCCTGATTTCAGTAAAAAACAAATTGTGTTTGTTTTATTCAACGAAGGCGAAAAAATGGCATTTAGCAACGATAACCTCGTGATAAAAGACGCAGGCGGAAAAATAAAATTTCAATGCACTTGCTACAGGCTTTTTATTGTGTTCGTTGTAGGTCATACAAGCATAACAACAGCATTGATACAAAAGGCGCAGAAATTTGGATTTTTTATTGCGTTGATGACGCCCGGATTTCGGCTTTATTCTGTTATCGGAGCGGGAAAGGACGGAAACACCCTGCTTCATAAGAAACAATACGGTTATGACGGACTTGAAATTGCCAAAGTAATTACGATGAATAAAATGCAAAATCAAAAACAAGAATTAATGGCTGTTCGCAATAAGAGCGAGGCTGTTAAGACCGCTATTATTTCAATTACAGAATATATTGAAAAAGTACCCAATACAAACACCTTAAATGAGCTTATGGGACTTGAAGGTCTTGCCTCGAGAGTATATTTTCGTAATCATTTTAACAATATCCTGTGGAAAGGAAGACAGCCACGAATTAAAAGGGATTATGTGAACTCCGTGTTGGATATAGGTTATACATTGTTGTTTGCATATATTGATGCCCTTTTGTTAAGTTATGGGTTTGACACATATTACGGAGTTATGCACAGACAGTTTTATATGAGAAAATCTCTTGTTTGCGATATAGTTGAGCCGTTCAGACCGCTGATTGACCACGAAGTGAAAAAAGCAATAAACCTTAGACAAATCAGTGAAGAACACTTTGTTATAACAAATCATCAATATCGATTGAAGTGGGAAAAGTCTTCCGACTATGTGAAAATATTGATGAAGCCATTGATTGATAATAAGGAAAGTATTTTCGTGTATGTTCAATCATATTATCGGGCTTTTATGAAGGAATTGCCGCCGGATATGTTTCCTACTTTTGAAATGAGGAATTACAGTTGATAATTATTAGCTATGATATAAGTAACGATAAAAAGCGGGCAAGGTTTAATCGCTATATCAGAAAGTTCGGACATATGCTCCAGTATTCTGTGTATGAAATTGAGAACAGCGAGCGAATATTAAATAATATAATTACAGATATAAACAATAAATGGTTGAAGCAGTTTGACCAAACCGACAGTGTTTATGTCTTTAATTTGAGCAGCAGCTGTAAGTTGGAAAAATATGGATATGCACGAAATGAAGATTCCGAGCTTTTAATAGTTAAGTGATTGCAAACCTCGGTCTGAATGTGATATAATTACATATGAAAGGGATTATTATTCAAATAAATGAAGGATTTTATTCTTTTTGCACAATTTAATAAGCTGACTTTTGTTGGATTTGACAATACAAGGGAATAATAATCCCTACTAATTTCTACTGTTGTAGATGTAGCTCTCAACATCGATTAGAGCGGGAATAATAATCCCTACTAATTTCTACTGTTGTAGATAATAAAGCCCCGTGCCTTGACTTTACCGGAATAATAATCCCTACTAATTTCTACTGTTGTAGATCTTGGAAATACCGAGCTGGCCCGCCACGAATAATAATCCCTACTAATTTCTACTGTTGTAGATCGGAAAGAGTGGATTTCGACTTCCTGAATAATAATCCCTACTAATTTCTACTGTTGTAGATGTAGCTCTCTGTAAAGTTGTTGTATTATCGAATAATAATCCCTACTAATTTCTACTGTTGTAGATTTGAATATATCGAGAATATGTGAGGGAATAATAATCCCTACTAATTTCTACTGTTGTAGATCTCAAAACGCCACTAAAAACGCTTTTGAATAATAATCCCTACTAATTTCTACTGTTGTAGATTCCTGTACCGGATAGAAAACCAAGTATGAATAATAATCCCTACTAATTTCTACTGTTGTAGATGCGTTATCACTGTATAAGACCCGTAAGGAATAATAATCCCTACTAATTTCTACTGTTGTAGATTCTGCCATTTCTATAATATAAGAGAGAATAATAATCCCTACTAATTTCTACTGTTGTAGATAGTTCAACTATTTTATCCTGAACAAGAATAATAATCCCTACTAATTTCTACTGTTGTAGATCAAGGAACTCTTAACCCTGACAAAACGAATAATAATCCCTACTAATTTCTACTGTTGTAGATTTGACCTTGAAGTTATTACTTGTAACGAATAATAATCCCTACTAATTTCTACTGTTGTAGATAGCGGTGTTAATGCTTTATCTATAAGGAATAATAATCCCTACTAATTTCTACTGTTGTAGATCCACCTCCTATGATATGCCTAACATCGAATAATAATCCCTACTAATTTCTACTGTTGTAGATAAATATCTCTCGCTGACCCAAGAGTGAATAATAATCCCTACTAATTTCTACTGTTGTAGATGTCGATTCAACCTCCGAAACTCTTGTCGGAATAATAATCCCTACTAATTTCTACTGTTGTAGATTTAAAGGCTTATCTTCTCGAATTACGGAATAATAATCCCTACTAATTTCTACTGTTGTAGATCAAGAATTGAAACTCTGCACTGTTTTGAATAATAATCCCTACTAATTTCTACTGTTGTAGATATGTGCCGAACTGTTCTATAATCATAGGAATAATAATCCCTACTAATTTCTACTGTTGTAGATTAACTGTTGCCAGTTTTACTTTGCTTGTGAATAATAATCCCTACTAATTTCTACTGTTGTAGATAGGCGAGGTAACATATGGAACTTAAATGAATAATAATCCCTACTAATTTCTACTGTTGTAGATTGTTGACGCGGAAGAAGTCAACGAAGCGAATAATAATCCCTACTAATTTCTACTGCGTATTAAAACAAAATCAAATCCCGCTACCGACTGAGTGCTTGTAGCGGGATTTTTATATGTATTTGCAGCTTGTTAATTTGCTATGTTTCAGGAATCGCAATTTTCGTTTGTTATGACCTTGAGGTCCTTGTTATCCGTATGCAGTTCGTATGCCGTAACCTTTCCGTTTTCCCACGAAAAGTCGATTTTTGCATTGCCCTTGACCCTAAAGCCCTTGACGCTGCCGCTTTTCCACTCTTTCGGCAGGGCAGGGAGCAAATAGATATTCTTGCCGTCCGACTGTACAAGCATTTCGTTTATTCCGCTTGCCGCACCGAAGTTTCCGTCAATCTGGAACGGGGGATGTGCGTCGAAAAGGTTCGGATATGTTCCGCCGCCGTCGCCGTAATTGAACGCCGATTTTTTCCTTGACCTTACGGGGTTCAACTGCATATTGAGAAGAGTATATGCCTTGTCGGAATTTTTAAGACGGGCATGGAAATTTATCTTCCACGCAAGGCTCCAGCCCGTGCCTGCGTCGCCTCTGATTTCAAGCGTCTTTTTGCAGGCGTTGAAAAGCTCGGGCGTGTCGTTTTTGTTTATAAGATTGAACGGGTGCAGACCGATAAGGTGCGAAACATGGCGATGATGCTTGTCGCACTCCTTGTATTCGTCGTCCCATTCAAGAAGCTGACCCTGTGAGCCAATCTTAAACGGCTTGATTTTCTCCGTCTGCTCGGCAATCTTTTTCGTGAATTCGTCGCTTACACCCGTGATTTCACAGGCTTTGAGATAACTCTTGAAGCAGTCGAGGACAATCGTGTCCATAATAGCGGAGCTTTTTGCAACCGAGGTTGCCTTGTCGTTACACTTAAAGGTGTTTTCGGGTGAGGTCGCGGGGCATACCGAAAGTTTTTCCTTTTCCGTATGTGTTAAAATATCGGAATAAAATTCGCACGCCTTTTTGAGTATCGGCAACGCCGTATTTGAAAGGAATTCCTTGTCGCCCGTGTATTCGTAGTATTCAAAAAGGCTGTGGCAAAGCCAGCCCGAGCCGCCCTGCCAATATCCCCATTGCGTGTCGCCGTAGGTGGGGACGGTGAAGCCCCATATGTCGGAGTTGTGGTGGGCGACAAATCCGCCCGCCTTGTAATAATCCCTTGCGGTTGCCTCACCCGTTACACTGATAAGCCCGATAAGGTCAAACAGGGGAGAGATAAGCTCCGGCATATCAAAGCAGAGAGTCGGCCAATAGTTCATTTCGGTATTGATGTTTATCGTGTAGTTTGAGTTCCATGGCGCACGCAGGTTTTCGCTCCATATGCCCTGGAGGTTTGTCGCACGGGAATTTTCTCTCGAGGATGAAATCGTAAGATATTTTGCAAAGTTCCAGAAAAGCTCGTAAAGCTCCGAGTCCGACTTGTCGTTTTTGAAAGCGTAAAGCCTTTCGTTAGTCGGCAGTTCGGAATTTTCGCTCTTTTTATTGAGTGTGAAAGCCGTTCTCGAATAATATTTTGCATAATCGGCAATGTGCTCCGACTTCAAAGCCTCATAACCCTTTTTTAACGCAGAATTTACGGCGAGGACACAGGCGTTTTTGTATTCAACATCGCTTTTGTAAGGCGGAGTAAGTCCGTCTTTGAAATTGGTCTTTGTGCAGAGGAAAACCGTGGTTTCCGTACTGCCGCTAACCTTGATTTTGCTGCCCTCCGCCGCACAGACGGTTCCGTTTGAAACTACTTTTATAACCGTTCTGAAAGATATTCCCTGCTCCTCGGGCTTGTCGGAATACGGGAGCTCGGCGCAGGGGTATTTTGCAAGCCTTGAACCTGAATCGCTCGGGCAGATGCCGTCAACCGTAACGGTGTCCTTTACTGCAACGGCGGTGCTCCTTAATTGAGTTTTGAAATTCACCGAAAAATCTATGCCCTTTGAGGAGGTTATCCTGTACACAAGCACATCCGCAGGGTTTGATATAAAGGCTTCTTTGGTTATTTTAGCGCCGCTTTTTTCGTATTTGCAGTCAAGAACCGCCGTTTCAAGGTCGAGTGCTCTTTTGTATTTCTTCGCTCCAGACAGCGAAAATTTATGCTCTATGTAAAGGTCTCCGAGCGGAAGATAAGCCTGCGACCAGCAGGTCAAAAAGTTGTCGGTAAGCTCCTTTTGAGCAGATACAAAGTCGCCGTCAAGAGTCAGGCTTTGCGCTTTTTTGTAGGCTTCGTATGCACCGTCTTTTTTAATTTCTCTCGGGAAGCCCGTCCAGAGAGTATCACGGTTTAAGGCGATACGGTCGCTTTTATCCGAGCAGAAAAACATACCGCCCAAAAAGCCGTTTCCCATCGGAATAGCGTCCGTCCAGTATTTTGCGGGGGAGTTATACCAAACAATATTATTCATCTCGCACCTCGTTGCTTTAATGAATTTATTATATAATATCCGCCCGAAAAGGTCAATTGAATATCATATATAGTATTGTATTCGCCGACAAAATATGATATATTTATTAAGTTATTTTATTGATTGGGGATATTTGTTTGCAATATGTAATAATGGACCTCGAATGGAACACGGCATACTGTAAGAAATACGGCTGTTTTTTTAACGAAATAATCGAAATCGGCGCCGTAAAGCTTGACAGTGATTTTAATATTACAGACTCGATCTCCGTAATTGTAAAACCGCAGATAGGCAAAAAGCTGCGCGGCAGGGTCAAGGATTTGACCCATATCACAAACGAGGATATTTCTTCGGGTATTGTATTTGAAGAGGCAGTCAAGAGATTTTCCGATTGGCTCGGTGACGAGGAAAATACCTTCCTTACCTGGGGTGACGGGGATATAAGAGTTTTTTCAAAGAACTATGAGTATTTTTTCAATATCGATGCCCTGCCGTTTATCGACAATTATGCGGACGCCCAAAAATACTGTCAGTCGTTTATCGACGCCCCGAGCGGACAGCAGATAGGACTTTCGGCGGCGTGCGAAAAGCTCGGAATAGACCCCGAGGAGTTTTCCCACCACCGCGCCCTTGACGACAGCCTTATGACGGTTGAGTGCATTAAAAAGGTTTACGACAGAGATAAGCTTCAAAAGTACATAAGAAAATGTGACGGGTCGTTTTATAAAAGGCTTTCGTTTAAGCCGTATATCATTAAAGATATAAACGACCCGGGCGTTGATAAGTCAAAGTTCAAATGCGTTTGCGACACCTGCGGCGGCAATGTGATAAAAAAGAAAAAGTGGAGCTTTGTCAACAATTCTTTCAGAGCCGAATTTTATTGCCCGAACTGCGATAAGAATTTCAGAGTGTGCGTAAGGTTCAAACGGTATTTTGACAGGGTAGAGGCGAAAAAGACCTTTTCGGACATAGTGCAGAAAGAAAGGCACAGAAATAAACCGAAAGAACAGAATTGAATTTAATGATATGAATTTCAATCCGTGCACAAATACAGGCTCCCTTTGCACAAGGGAGGCTTAGTTCTGCGTGCATTTCCATTTTATGCGTACCCGTAGGGACAGCCCTTGCGGCTGTCCAAGGTGGGATATATTAAATTCGTACATGGGCGAGCCCATACGCTGACGATGTAAATATGAAATTATCCGAGAAGTTCCGCTCCTCTTCGATGGAGCAGTCAAACGCTTTGCGTTTGACTGAGGGAGTTTGTTGTTTATCGCAAATTAACCGATACAATCAACATATCATACCGTAGGGGCGAACTGTGTTCGCCCGCTTTTATTTGCTCTGAATTTGACGGGCGACCGCAGGTCGCCCCTACGGGTCGTGCGTAATCACATTGGGCAAGCCCAATAAGCAAAAAGAGCGGAGTATCAAAACTCCGCTCTTTTACTGTATTCGATTATTTTATTACTTAATAACCCTGACTCTTATGATGTTGTCAAGAGCCTTGATAGCCTCTATGGCGTCGGCGGAAACATCCGTGTCCGTGTCGAGCATTGTGTAGGCGAATTCGCCTCTTGATTTGTTTACCATATTATCAATATTGATGTTTTCGTTGGCAACCGCCGCGGAAATATTGCTGATAACATTCGGGACATTCTTGTGGAGAATTGTAATTCTCGTCTTACCGCTTCTCGGAACGGATACGCTCGGATAGTTTACCGAGTGCGTGATGTTGCCGTTTTCAAGGTAATCGACAATTTCGTTTACAGCCATTACAGCACAGTTATCCTCAGATTCGGGAGTTGACGCACCGAGGTGGGGGAGAACTATTACGCCGTTTGCGTCAAGGAGCGCAGGATTGCCGAAGTCCGTAACATATGCCGCAACCTTGCCGTCGGAAAGAGCTTTTATAATGTCGTTTGTCTCGACAAGCTCGCCTCGTGCAAAGTTGAGAATTCTGACGCTGTCCTTCATCTTTGCAATGCTTATTGTATTGATAACGCCTCTTGTGGAGTCCGTGAGCGGAACATGGAGCGTGATATAGTCGCAGGAAGCGAAAATGTCGTCAAGATTTGTAACATGCTTTACGCTTCTTGAAAGGTTCCACGCAGCGTCAACGGAAAGGTAGGGGTCGTAGCCGTAAACCTCCATACCGAGAGACTGAGCCGCATTTGCGACAAGCACGCCGATAGCTCCGAGTCCGATTACGCCGAGCTTTTTGCCCTTGATTTCGGGGCCTGCGAATGCAGATTTGCCCTTTTCAACGCTCTTTGAGAAGTTATCATCGTCTTTAAGCGTTGCCTTTACCCATTCGATTGCGGGAACAATTTTTCTCGAAGAGAGCAAAAGACCGCATAGTACAAGCTCTTTTACCGCGTTTGCGTTTGCGCCGGGAGTGTTGAAAACAACGATACCATTTTTTGCGCATTCCTCAATCGGAATATTGTTTACGCCTGCGCCCGCCCTTGCAACGGCGAGGGTTTCGGGTGCAAATTCCGTCTCGTGCATTGAAGCGGAGCGGACAAGTATAGCGTCGGGATTTTTTATATCGTCCGAGCATTTATAATCGGAAGTGAAGTTTTTGATACCAGTTTCCGAAATTTTGTTAAGAGTTAAAACATTATACATTTCAATTACCTCTGTTATGAATTTGCTTTCTCAAAGTCAGCCATAAATTTAACAAGCTTTTCAACACCCTCATAGGGCATAGCGTTGTAAATGGAAGCTCTCATTCCGCCTACGCTTCTGTGTCCTTTGATGTTGACAAGACCTGCCTCGGTAGCCTCTTTCACGAATTTTGCATTGAGCTCTTCAGAGTCCGTAACAAACGGAACATTCATAAGAGAACGGTCCTTCGGTACCACCGTACCATGGAACATCTTTGAACTGTCAAGGAAATCGTAAAGGAGCTTTGCTTTTTTGATGTTTTTCTCTTTCATAGCCTCAAGTCCGCCGTTTTCTTTGAGCCATTCAAGCACAAGCTTGCATATATAAATCGTGTAGCAAGGGGGAGTGTTGTAAAGCGAGTCGTTGTCAGCCATCAGCTTGTAGTCAAGCATTGAGGGGGTGTAATCTCTTGCGTTGCCGAGCAAATCCTCACGGATAATGCAAATGGTGAGACCTGCGGGCGCAACGTTCTTCTGTGCTCCGCCGTAGAGCATACCGAACTTGGTAACATCGATAGGCTCCGAGAGGAAGCACGAGGAAATGTCTGCGATAAGCGGCACATCTCCCGTGTCGGGTAAATCACGAATGATATTTCCGTGAACGGTTTCGTTCATACAGATGTAGAAGTAGTCCGCATCGGGTCGGAACTCGCTTTTGTCCATAACGGGTACACAGGAGAAATTTTGATCCTTTGACGAAGCAACGATTTTTACATCGCCGTACTTTGTCGCCTCTTTATATGCTTTGTTTGACCACTGACCCGATACGACATAATCGGCTTTGCCGCTTTTGTTCATAAAGTTGAGGGGAATTGCCGCAAACTGCGTTGAAGCACCGCCCTGTAAGAAAAGCACCTTGTAGTTGTCGGGGATGTTCATAAGCTCACGCAAAAGAGCCTCCGCACCCTTGATAATGCCGTCAAAAACCTTTGAACGGTGGCTCATCTCCATAACCGACTGACCGCTGCCCTGATAGTCGAGCATTTCGTCCGCCGCTTTCTTTAATACCTCTTCGGGGAGCATTGAAGGACCCGCCGAAAAATTATAAACTCTTGCCATAAAAAATACCTCCGATTATATGTGTGAATTTTCACAAAAATGATACTTGCTTGACGCCGCTATGTGATTGACAAAAAAATAAACAACTCTGTTTTTGACAATAATTTGTTCCACACTTCCCACGGCGATTGTCTAACATTATAACAGGCTTGAATATTAAAAGTCAATAGATTGACAAGAACTTAACAATATCTTTTCGATTTTTTCAAAAAAGCCAAGCAAATATGTTGATTATTTTAACAAAGTCTTTGTTTTCATACTATTCCGAATGAATTTCGGGCGTTCATTGCCTTTTTGCACATAAATATCAGCTTTTATCCCGTAAAACTCTACACCCTTTTTCGTTTTCTTATTGCAGTAAACCTTAAAATATTATATAATTTTATTAAATATTATCTAAAATCTACGGAGTTGAACATATGGACTTTATCAATACCGAAATTGCTTCAATGCCTATGGTCGCTTTGAGAGGTCTTGTGGTTTTTCCCAAGGAGACCCTTCATTTCGATGTCGGCAGAAAAAAATCCATTGCGGCTGTAAGGGCGGCAATGGTTTCAAAGCAGGACGTATTTCTTATAGCTCAAAAGGATATACAGGAAGAAACAATAACCGAAGAGACGCTCTACCGTGTCGGAACGGTCTGCGAGGTAAAGCAGATTGTACGCTTGCCCGGAACGGATGCTTTGCGTGTTGTTGTCGAGGGAAAGTACCGTGCCCGACTTGAAAAGATAACAGGCATACGCCCGTATTTTTCAGCCGCGACCGTGCCGCTTTTTGACAAGGCTCCGCAGAGAATTGACCCGATACGCACAGACGCTATGCTTCGTGCCGTTAAGGAGCTTTTTGATGAATATTCCGAGCTTTGCGTTAAGCTTGCACCCGATGTTGCGGTGTCTATTGCCGTAAACGAGGATACAGGTGATCTTGCCGATTATATAGCGGCTAACATTCCGCTTGAATACCACGATAAGCAGAAAATTCTTGACGAATGCAATACATACAAGCGCCTTGAAAAACTCTGTGTAATTCTCTCAAAAGAGGTTGAAATTCTCCGCATAGAAAACGAGATTAACGACAAGGTTCAGGACCAGATGGACGACAATCAGAGGGAATACTATCTGCGTGAGCAAATGCGTGCTATTTCGGTCGAACTCAACGGCGACGACTCTCCCGAGGCTGAGGCTGAAAAGTACCGCGAGAGAATACGCAAAATCGGCTTGCCGAAAGAGGACGAGGAAAAGCTGCTTACAGAGTGCGACAGATTTTCCCGACTTCAGCCGTCAAGCCCCGAAAGCGCAGTTTCAAGAACATATCTCGATGAGGTGCTCTCGCTTCCGTGGAACAAATACACGAATGACAATCTCGACATAAAAAAGGCTTCCGCAGTGCTTGAAAAGGACCATTACGGACTTAAGGATGTCAAGGACAGAATACTCGAGCTGCTCGCGGTAAGAAGTCTTGCGCCCGACATAAAGGGTCAGATAATCTGCCTTGCGGGCCCTCCCGGAGTCGGCAAAACCTCAATCGCAAAATCCTTGGCGCACGCTATGAACAGGAAGTTTGCCCGTCTGTCGCTCGGCGGCGTAAGGGACGAGGCGGAAATAAGAGGTCACAGGAAAACATATATCGGTGCAATGCCGGGTAATATTATTGCCGCATTGAAGCGTGCAAAAAGTATGAATCCGCTTATCCTGCTTGACGAAGTGGACAAACTTGCAAGCGATTACAAGGGCGACCCGTCGGCGGCTCTTCTCGAAGCGCTTGACCCCGAACAGAACAATTCGTTCAGAGATCATTACATAGAAATACCGGTTGATTTGAGTAAGGTGCTTTTTGTAACGACGGCAAACGACATTTCCGCAATCCCCGAGCCGCTCAGGGATAGGATGGAAATCATTGAAATTTACAGCTACACCTTTGAGGATAAGTTCCAAATCGCAAAGAGGCATCTTATTCCCAAGCAGTTGAAAGAACACGGCTTGAAGGCCTCGCAGGTCAAAATCAAGGACGATGCACTTAAACTCATAATTGACGGCTATACCAAAGAGGCGGGGGTAAGACGGCTTGAACGCACGCTCGCAAAGGTGCTGCGTAAGCAGGCTGTCAAATTTGCTGAGGGCTTTGAGGGCAAAATCACAATAGGCGCAAAAGACCTTGAGGCTATTCTCGGACCCGTAAAATATATCGACAGCGAGCTCCTCAAAAACGACAGAGTGGGCGTTGTAAACGGACTTGCGTGGACCTCCGTCGGTGGCGAAATGCTTCAGATAGAGGCGCTTTGCGTTGATGGCACGGGCAAGCTGGAGCTTACGGGCTCGCTCGGCGATGTTATGAAGGAGTCGGCAAGGGCGGCTTACAGCTATATCAGAAGCATTGCGGAAAATTATGACATTCCGACCGATTTTTACAAGACAAAGGACATTCATCTTCACTTCCCGGAGGGCGCAGTTCCCAAGGACGGTCCGTCTGCCGGCATAGGTATTGTTACGGCTATGGTTTCGGCTCTTTCGGGCTATACCGTAAAGTCAAGCGTGGCTATGACGGGTGAGGTTACGCTCACGGGCAGAGTTCTCCCGATAGGCGGACTTAAAGAAAAATCAATGGCGGCGTATAAGTCGGGAATTAAAACCGTTATTATCCCCGAAAGAAATCTGCCTGATATAAAACAGTTTGACAAGACCGTTACCGACGCTCTGGACTTTGTTCCGGTAAGCGATGTGTCGGAGGTTCTGAGCCTTGCGCTGAATGTGATGAAAGCCGATAAGCACGGTAAAAATCAGCCTGTCGTTCACAAGGAAAAGGCAAGTAAGCTCAACGCTTGGCAATAAATAAGGAGAGAGTATGGATTATTCAAAAGCGCAGTTCGAGAGGGCATACGGTACATTTGAGCAGCTGCCTGCCTCGACAATGCCCGAAATCGTTTTCTCGGGGCGTTCAAATGTCGGAAAATCATCGCTTATAAACAAGGTCTTTAACCGTAAAAACCTTGCGAGGGTAAGCTCCGTTCCCGGAAAAACAATCACAATCAATTTTTATTCGTGCGGCAATGATGTAAAAATCGTCGATTTGCCCGGCTACGGCTATGCAAAGGTCGCAAAGAGCGAAAAGATGCGCTGGGCTCATATGATGGAGCAGTATTTCAATTCAGGAAGAAACATACCGCTTGTCGTTCAGCTTGTTGATATGCGTCATCCCGCTACGGCGGACGACATTATGATGATGGAATTTCTCGAGCACGCAGGTATCGACTATGTCGTTGTTATGACCAAGAGCGACAAACTCAACAAGGGCGAATACAAAAAGAGGCTTGAGCTCTCAAAGCAGGAGCTTGACTTCGTAAATCCCGAAAATATAATTCCGTTTTCATCGCAGACGGGTGAAAACGTCGATAAAATAAAAGCAATAATAGAATCCCGTTTGGAGGCAACAAAATGACAAAAACACCCTTTCTTACCAAAGAAAAAGCAGAGGAAATAGCGAGCATTTATCCCACGCCGTTCCACATCTATGACGAAAAAGGAATTCGCAAGAACTGTGAAAACCTCTACAAGGCATTTTCGTGGAACAAGGGCTTCCGTGAGTATTTTGCGGTAAAGGCAACACCCAACCCGTTTCTTGTCGATATTCTTCGTGAATACGGCTGCGGCTGCGACTGCTCGTCAAAAACCGAGCTTATGCTCTCAAAGGCTATCGGAGCTACGGGAGACGACATAATGTTCTCTTCAAACGACACGCCGTCGGACGAGTTCAAATATGCAAACGAATTAGGCGCAATAATCAACCTTGACGACATTACCCATATCGATATTGTTGAAAAAACTCTCGGTAAGCTTCCCGAAAAGATGTCCTGCAGATACAATCCCGGCGGATACTTCAAAATTGCTAATAACATAATGGACAACCCCGGCGACGCAAAGTACGGCATGACCACCGAACAGCTTTTCGAGGCGTTCAGAATTATGAAAGAAAAGGGCGTAAAGCAGTTCGGTATCCACGCTTTCCTCGCAAGCAACACCGTTACAAACGAGTATTATCCGACGCTTGCGAAAACACTTTTCGAGGTCGCTGTTAAGCTTAAAAACGAGACGGGCGCAGATATTAAGTTTATCAACCTTTCGGGCGGAATCGGGATTCCCTACCGTCCCGACCAGGAGCCCAACGATATTTTTGAAATCGCTCAGGGCGTAAGAAAGGTTTACGAAGAAGTGCTTGTTCCCAACGGAATGGGCGATGTTGCGCTCTATACGGAGCTCGGCAGATTTATGATGGGACCCTACGGCGCGCTTGTTACAAGGGCTATCAATCAAAAGCACACCCACAAGGAATATATCGGTGTTGACGCATGTGCGGTAAACCTTATGAGACCCGCAATGTACGGCGCTTACCATCATATAACGGTTCTCGGCAAAGAGGATAAAGAGTGCGTAAAGATGTATGACATTACGGGCTCTCTTTGCGAAAACAACGATAAATTCGCAATCGACAGAATGTTGCCCGAGATTGATATGGGCGATCTTATCTATATTCACGATACGGGCGCTCACGGCTTCTCAATGGGATATAACTATAACGGTAAGCTGAAATCAGCCGAAATTCTTTTACAGTCGGACGGCAATTTCAAGCTTATCAGAAGAGCAGAAACTCCCAAGGATTATTTTGCAACCTTTGATTGCTTTGATTTTTATAAAAAAGTGCTCGAATAAGAGGTAAACCGTATGTCTTTCGTTCATTTACATTTGCATACGCAGTACAGTTTGCTCGACGGCGCCTGCCGTTTCGGGCAGCTGTTTGATGCGGCAAAACAGAACGGGCAGACGGCGGTTGCGATAACCGACCACGGAAATATGTTCGGCGCAATCGAATTTTACAAAGAGGCGAAAAAACACGGAATAAAGCCGATAATCGGCTGTGAGGTCTATGTTGCCGTCCGTTCACGGTTCGACAAGGTGCACTCGGTTGACTCGGAGAGACATCACCTTGTTTTGCTGTGTAAAAACGAAACGGGCTATAAAAACCTTATTAAAATGGTCTCGGAGTCGTGGACCTCGGGCTTTTATGTAAAACCGAGGGTGGACAAAGAGCTTCTCGAAAAGTATCACGAGGGTATAATAGCTCTCTCGGGCTGCCTTGCGGGCGAAATACCGAGAAAGCTTGTCGCAAGGGATTACGAGGGCGCAAAGCAGACCGCCCTTTGGTACAATTCGGTTTTCGGTCAGGGCAATTATTACCTTGAAATGCAAAACCACGGTATAAAGGAACAGCTTGAAATCATTCCTATGCTTGCAAGGCTGTCCGAAGAGACGGGAATACCGCTTGTTGCGACAAATGATGTTCACTATGTCAAAAAAGAGGACGCAAAAACCCAAAAGGTTCTCATTTGCATACAGACGAACCATACAATAGACGAAGAAACGGGTCTTGAATTCGGTACGGATGATTTTTATCTCAAAAACGAAGCGGAAATGCAAAGTCTTTTTCCCGATTATCCGCAGGCGACAGCCAACACACAGCTTATCGCAGACAAGTGCAATATCGAATTTGAATTTCACAAGACAAAGCTTCCGCATTTCGATGTTCCGGACGGCAGGGACCATTTTGAGTATTTCAAAGAAAAATGCTATGATGGACTTTACAGAAATTACGGCAGCAATCCCGAAAAAAAATATACCGAACGCCTTGATTATGAGCTTTCGGTAATCAAAAATATGGGCTATGTGGATTATTTCCTTATCGTAGCCGATTTTATAAATTATGCAAAGCAAAACGATATTCCCGTAGGTCCGGGCAGAGGCTCGGGAGCGGGAAGCATCGCCGCATATTGTATGGGAATTACGGGTATAGACCCGATGAAATACAATCTTATTTTCGAGCGCTTCTTAAATCCTGAGAGGGTAAGTATGCCGGATATTGATGTCGATTTCTGCTATGTCCGCCGTGAAGAGGTTATAGATTATGTTATAAGAAAATACGGCGCAGACCATGTGGCGCAGATTGTAACCTTCGGCACAATGGCGGCAAGGGCGGCTATAAGAGATGTCGGCAGAGTGCTTGGACTTCCTTACAGCACCGTTGACGCCGTGTCAAAGCAAATTCCCCGTGAGCTTGACATTACAATAGATAAGGCTTTGCGAAAAAATGCGGAACTGAGGAAAATGTACGAGTCCGACCCGAAAATAAGGGAACTTGTCGATTTGGCAAAGGCTGTCGAGGGTATGCCCAGGCACGCTTCTAAGCACGCCGCAGGAGTGGTAATAACCGACAAGCCCGTCAGCGAGTATGTTCCGCTTGCCAAGAATGACGATTCCGTTGTCACTCAATACACAATGACGACCATTGAGGAATTGGGACTTCTCAAAATGGACTTTCTCGGACTTCGCACGCTTACTGTTATTGACGATTGCGCCAAGGCTGTCAGGGAGAGAGAACCGTCTTTTTCAATTGAAAATATACCGCTTGACGACGAAAAGACCTATGACCTTTTCCGAAGCGGTGAGACCTACGGCGTGTTCCAGTGCGAGTCGGCAGGACTTCGCAGGGTGCTCGCAAGGCTGAAGCCCAATAATCTTGAGGATATTATTGCGGTAATTTCCCTATACAGACCGGGGCCGATGGACTCAATCGACACATATATAAAGAACAGGCACAACCCTGAAAATGTAAAATACAAAACCGAAATGCTCCGCCCCATACTTGAGGTTACCAACGGCTGTATGGTATATCAGGAGCAGGTAATGGAAATTTTCCGTTCCCTTGCGGGGTATTCGCTCGGCAGGGCAGATATTGTAAGGCGTGCGATGTCCAAGAAAAAGCACGATGTTATGGAAAAGGAGCGGACGACCTTTGTCGAGGGCTGCGGCAAAAACGGCATTTCAAAGGAAACCGCAAACAGTATATTCGACGATATGACCTCGTTTGCCTCATATGCCTTCAACAAATCACACTCTGCGGCTTATGCGCTTGTTGCTTATCAAACAGCTTATCTCAAATGTCATTATCCCGCAGAGTTTATGGCGGCGCTTATGACAAGCGTTATCGATTGGACGGATAAGGTTACAATGTATATTTCGGAATGTAACCGAATGGGCATTGAGGTTTTGCGCCCCGATGTCAATTTCTCCCGAGCGCAGTTTACAACGGATTTCGGCAAAATCAGGTTCGGGCTTCTTGCGGTTAAGAACCTCGGCAGGAATTTCATTGACGCAATATACAAAGAACGCTGTCTCAACGGAAAATACACCTCGTTCTATGATTTTGTCAAACGGGTGTATTCAAAGGATTTCAACAAGCGTGCGGTTGAAAGTTTGATAAAATGCGGTGCTCTCGATTCGTTTTCACTCAACCGCAGGGAAATGATGCTCAATCTTAACTCCGTTGTCGCTTCGGTTGAAATGACAAAGCGCAGGAACATTGACGGACAGATAGGTCTTTTCGATTTGGGCAATATTGAGGACAGCTCCGAGCCCGAACTCGACAGGGCTGAGGAGTTCGGAAGACTTGAAATGCTCAATTACGAAAAGGAGACGACGGGTCTTTATATTTCCGGACACCCGATGGCTGAATATGTCGGTCTGTCAAAGCAGATAAAAGCCGCACCCGTTTCGGATTTGCTCGAAGCGGCAGGAGATGAGGTAAGTCCCTATAAGGACGGAGCCGTTGTAAAGGTGTTCGGTATAATTTCGTCTGTCAAAAAGAAGATAACCAAAAACGACTCGACCATGGCTTTTGTTACTGTCGAGGATATTACGAGCTCGATTGAGGTTATCGTTTTCCCGAAGGTATATGAAAGATATGCGAATATGCTTTCAGTCGGAAGTGTTACTGTTATAAAGGGCAGACTGTCTTTGCGGGACGATGAGGACTCGAAAATAGTAGCCGATTCCTTTGAACCCTGTCCCAAGGAGGAAAAGAAAGCCAAAAAGAGCGGTATGTTTTTGCGCTTCGGCAGTGAAAATGACCCGAGGGTAAAGGCGGCTCTCAATATTCTTGACGGCGGCGCGGGCGCTGTTCCAGTCTACTTTTTCTTCAGCGATAAAAAGAAATATGTGAATACGGGTCTGACATTTTCCGGAGACGACGAAAGAAGAACAAAGCTGTGTGAGCTCTTAGGCGAAGGCAATGTCGTAATTCAATGAATTTTCATACAAAAAGACGAGTTAGTCTTGACTATTTTTTCTTTTCGTGTATTATATATGTTGATTATTTATGAGGTGATAACTATGAAAACAATAGGTGTTTTAACAAGCGGCGGCGACGCACCCGGTATGAACGCCGCAGTCAGAGCTGTTGTTCGCTCGGGCTGTGAAAACGGTATGCGCGTTATGGGTATCCGCAGAGGTTATAACGGACTTATGTACGGGGATATGTATGAGATGAATCTCCGTTCTGTTTCAAATATAATAAATCGCGGCGGTACAATTCTTTATTCGGCAAGAAGTCCCGAATTCAAGACTGAAGAGGGTATGCAAAAGGCGATTGATACCTGTAAGGAGCTCGGTATGGAGGGCGTTGTTGTCATCGGCGGAGACGGTTCCTTCAGAGGCGCGAGAGACCTTTCTCTCAGGGGAATTCCGTGCGTGGGTATTCCCGGCACCATTGACAACGATATTGCCTGCTGTGATTATACAATCGGCTATGATACCGCAATGAACACCGTTATGGAAATGGTTGACCGTCTGCGTGATACCACTGAGTCTCACGACCGTTGCTCGGTTGTCGAGGTGATGGGCAGGCGTGCGGGATACATAGCTCTCAATGCGGGTATTGCCTGCGGCGCTACTACAATTCTTATTCCCGAGGTTGATTTCGACTTTGAGCGCGATGTTATCGAAAGAATGAGAAGAACCCAGAAAGCGGGAAAGAGACATTTCATTATCGTTGTTGCCGAGGGCATCGGCGGTGTTACGGAAATGGCTAAAAAAATTGAGGAAATCACCGGCATTGAAAGCCGTGCGACAATCCTCGGTCATGTTCAGCGCGGCGGTTCTCCAACTGTTCGTGACAGAGTTGCCGGCAGTCAGATGGGCTACAGAGCGGTTGAGCTTCTTAAAGACGGAATAGGCAACCGTGTAGTCGCTATGCAAAAGGACGAAATTGTCGATTACGATATTTTCGAGGCTTTGAATATGAAAAAGTCAATCGACCTCAACCTTTACAAGCTCGCTCACGAAATTTCAATCTGATGAAAAACATTGTTTTAATCGGTATGCCGGCTTCTGGTAAAAGTACCGTAGGCGTTATTCTTGCAAAAACTCTCGGTATAGGCTTTGTCGATACCGACCTTGTTATTCAACAGCGTGAGGGCAGGCTTTTGCAGGATATTATCGACACGGACGGACTTGATAAATTCCTTGAGATTGAGGAAAGCGCATTGCTTTCGCTTGAATGTAAAAACAGCGTCATTTCCACGGGCGGAAGCGCCGTGTTCGGAAAAAGCGCTATGGAAAAGCTTAAAAAGGACGCCGTTACAATATTTATAGATGTTTCGCCGAGCGCACTTGAAAAAAGGCTGTCAAACATAAAAACACGGGGGATTGCCGCAAAGCACGGCGAGAGCGTGGAGGACATTTTGAATCAGCGGCTTCCGCTGTACAAAAAATATGCGGATTTTACAATTTCAACGGAAAACGAAAATGTTGAAGCTTCGGTTGAAAAGATTGTTTCGCTGTTAAAATTTAATAAATAAGAAAAAAGACTTTTTAGATTTCGGATTTTACATTTTGTCCATAATAATCTAAAAAGTCTTATTTTTTCCGCTTATAAACGGGTGAATATTTCACAAATTATAAAAGCGGCGAACGCGTCGCGAATGCGGAGGTGAAAAATGAAATATTTTTTCAAAGTGATAAGCTTTATCGGGCTTATGATAACCTCTGTCATATTCGGTATGGTAATATTTGCACAAAGGACGATACCCGACAGTATTCATCTTGTAGAGAGCGAGAAAATAATGATCAGCGAGATATTTTCGTTAAACGTAACGCAAAATGAAGACTCTGTGTCTGCGAATACGGCGTCTAATGTTATTGATGACCGTTCTGAGGATAAGGAATATACTCTCGATATATCGCTTCTCAATACCATACCGGTCAAATCTTCTTCGGTAACCGTTTCAAAAAGGCAATATGTTGTGCCCGGCGGCGATGTTTTCGGTATTAAACTTTATACCGACGGAGCCGTTATAGTAGGTATGGACGATGTTCAGACCTCGGCGGGTGCGAGAAATCCGGGAAAGGAAGCAGGACTTGAAACGGGAGATGTGATTACAGCGCTTAACGGCGAGAGAATCACAACGGTAAACGAGCTTACGGATTTTTTTCAAGGCGCTCAGGACAAAACCGTAAAGGTCACGGCAGACAGAAACGGGAAGCCGTTTGAAGCCACGCTGACCCTTGCCGTGTCCGAAAGCGACGGAAAGAACAAAGCGGGGCTGTGGGTAAGAGACAGCACTGCCGGTGTGGGCACGGTTACCTTTTACGACAAAAACACGGGCGTTTTCGGCGGACTCGGGCACGCAGTATGCGATGTTGATACCGGAAAAATAATGCCTATGCTCGACGGCGACGCTATGTCCGCAAGGATAAGCGGTTGCTACAAGGGAACGACATCCGCAACGGGAGAACTGTGCGGAGTGTTTACAAACAAAAAAACCGGAGAACTGAAAATCAACTGTGAGTGCGGAATATACGGCGTTTCAGATGAAACCGTAACGGGGCAGGAGATACCTGTCGCCGCAAGTCAGGAAATCAGCGTAGGCTCTGCACAAATAATATCCACGGTTGATATAAACGGACCGAAATACTATGACATTGAAATAGTAAAGATTTTCCGGCAGAACGATACGGACAATAAGAATATGATAATAAAAATAACCGATCCCGAATTGATTGAAAAAACAGGCGGCATAGTACAGGGGATGAGCGGAAGTCCCATAATACAAAACGGTATGCTCGTCGGAGCGGTAACTCATGTGTTTGTAAACGACCCTTTGCAGGGCTACGGTATTTTTGCCGAAAATATGCTCGAAATTTCAAATTCCTTAGAAGATGAGATAACTCGAAAAGCTTCCTGAAAAAAGAACCCGAAAGTCTTGAACTTTCGGGTTCTGTCCTTATTTTAAGCAAATAAATTGTGAAATTCTTTCACCGTCACGGTAGCCTTTTTCGTACAGCCTTTTCAGTGACTCCTTGGTGCGTTTGAGCGTGTCTACTCCGCAGGTGTTGTCGGGAGAGATGATAATTGCCTTTCTTCGCATATTTCTGCGTCAGCGCCACGCCCTCGTTATAGCGTTCGGCACGGTCTCAAGCCTGTGAGCGGCGTTCGGATGTTTTTTGTTGAACATTTTTGTAAGCTTCTTTTCGTTGTCGGGCGTTTGGATAAAGGCTTTTGGGCTTTGTCAATATCAGCACAACCTTGTCGCGACCGTCGTCAAACGCTTTTTTATAGGAAGCGGATTTCCGAGCGCACCGTCAAAATACGGAACGTTGTCGATAATCTGCGGCTTGCATACAACGGGAATTGCAGAGGACGCCTTTAATATATTGTAGTCGTCCTGTCGAATATTGCTTTTGTCAAAGTATTGCGGCACTCCCGTTATTGCGTTAGTGCCGGCAACATACCATCCCATAGGATTGCTTGCTATCTTTTCGTAATCCAAGGGATTTTCGCCGTCCGAATTGCTCAGCGTGCTGTAAATGTAGTCAAGATTTAAAAACGAATGGTGATGTATAAATTCACCGAGTCCCATATATTCCTTGCGGTCGGAGTATTCGCGGTAAAAAGTATAATTTCTGCCTTTTTGACCGCTCAAATACGAAGCGAGGTTTGCGCTTCCTGCCGAAATGTCGATGCTGCACTCAATATATTGTTTTCCGTTTCCCGACCCGACAACTTTAATTACGACATATTGTATTTGAATAATGAAACGCAACTTGAAATATTCGCTGTTATTTGGTCGATTTTTGATTGAGTTCAAAAAAATTTTAGTAAATTTTTGAATAAGCTATTGCCAAAATTATACTAAAATGGTAAAATATGGCAGAAATCAAAAAACGGAGGTAAAATATATGGAAAGAAATCTTAAAGTGGTGTTGACGGCAGAAGGAAACGAATTCGGGGCGAATTGTGTAAAAGCGCTTGCTTCCTACGGCTGCGAGGTAAAGCTCGTGAAAAAGGACGGCAAAAAGCTCCTTGAGACAATCGAAAACGAAAAACCGAATGCGGTTGTTATGGACGCATTTTTGTCTAACATAGACGCACTCGGAGTTGTCGAACGCCTCAAAGGCAGTAAGAAATTCGACGATATGCTCATAATGGTTATGTCGGGGGTTGACAATCAGCGTTTTGAGCAGGAAATCCTCTCGGCAGGCGTCGATTATTATTTCAGAAAGCCGTTTGATGTCAATGTTATGGGCGAGAGAATACGCAGGATGTCCGACAGGTCGCAGAAATTCACAACGCAACATACCGACCTCGGCGAGACGCAGGATTTGCAGGTTACAGTCAGCGAGATTATGCACCAGATAGGCGTGCCTGCGCACATAAAGGGCTATCAGTATCTGCGTGAGGCGATTATTCTTTCAATCGACGACACGGAAATGATGAATTCCGTGACAAAGGTGCTTTATCCGACGGTTGCAAAGAAGTTTGAGACCACGCCGTCAAGAGTGGAGCGGGCAATCCGCCACGCAATCGAGGTTGCGTGGGACAGGGGAGATGTCGATGTTCTGTCGTCCTATTTCGGATATACGATTCAGTCGAGCCGCGGCAAGCCCACCAATTCCGAATTTATCGCAATGATAAGCGACAAATTACGGCTGAATATGAAAATTTCATAAACGAAAGCCCTCGGTGCGCCGAGGGTATTTTTATATACGGAAACTCGGATAATATTTTATTGACTTTATTGTTGTATAATGCTAAAATGAAATTGCCAAACTAACTGAATAATTGTGAAAATAGGTGTGCTTTTTGTTTTGTAAATCCACATCTTGTTTTTGCATATCGCACTCTGAATTTGATAAAAATGCAAATTCCTGCGATATGTAATTGTAGGTACACCTCATTTCACATTGAGTTAGTTTGGCGACTACCGGGGTTTGCGTTTTTTGTGCGTCTGCTTCGGTGGGCGCACTTTTTATTTTTGGAGGAATGGATATGAAAGAGCAAAATTTTGAATTGGTCATTGAAAACGGCGCTGTAAAAGGATGCAAAGGAGAAGCGAGAAAAGTAGTTATTTCGGAAAATATTGTCAGAATTGCCGATTCAGCCTTTGAAAACTGTGATTTTATTACGGAAGTCGACATTAGAAGCTCCGAACTCAAAACAGTCGGAAATCGGGCGTTTAAGAATTGTAAAAGACTTAAAAAATGTGCTATATCGACACTTAAAGGAAGAATAGGTAATTCAGCGTTTTTAGGCTGTAAGAGCTTAGAGCGTTTTGATATACCTAAAGGAACGGTGAAAATCGGAGACAAAGCATTTTATAATTGCAGTAGTTTAAAATTCATTTCCGTACCAGAGAGTGTAATGATTATTGACGGTAAAATATTAAATAACGATAAAACTATTATTGTAGGCGAAGAGAATTCTGCGGCACATAAGTACGCAAAAGACAATTCTGTATCGTTTCGCAGTGATTATGAAACTGTTTTAGAAAAAACAGAAAAAATTAAAGATTTTAATAAGACCTTAACCGTTAATCTGTTTGATGAAAAAATAGTGTGTTATAAGTCTATTGAGGTGTTTGCAAAAACATCAGCGTTCTTTAATGAGGTCATTTTCAAAAAATTTTACATCAAAGTATTAGCTGCAATACCAAGAAAATATGGGGAAAAATGTCGTTTGCGTTCATTGAAAAAAGAACTCGAAATTTGTATACGTGATATAAATAATTTTATGAACGAATTTGGCGTATTCACAAAAGAAAACTATTACAAGGCGGCAAGAAAGTATATCAATTTGTTTAATGACAATATTGATGATTTCGATGATATTTATAAACATCAAGATGCAGAAACATTAAACAAAATGATGGAGACTCACTCCGATATTATGAATGATGAATATGCTCATGTTACGGGGCTGGGTTACGGAGTGGTAGGCGGACCGATGGATTTGCTTATGCACGGACTTGATGAAGCCATTGCATTGAAAAAGCAATACAAAGAGGCAGATAAAAACATATCAAAGAGAAGTGCCGTTGCAATAGAACAGATAGCACAGGCATCGTCGAATGAGATTGATAAAATGTATGCAGAGGTATCTGAGGTTGTCAAAGAAACTGTTTTAACAGTTATCAATGGACTGTTTAGGTGTACCTGCGAGCTCTTTATTGAGTATAAAATTTTAGATGAAAAGGTGCTTGATAATTACAGCCCTAGAAGAGCAAATGAGATAATTGAGAAAGTTAAATCAAATATAATTGACTCAAAATACGGCTTGACAACTGCATTGCAATATGAACCTAATAATGTTGAAATTATAGGAATGGTGCTTGAGCAGGATTTTGACAAAAGCGATTTAATCACTTTAATTAAACTTGCTTGTTTTTACGATATAGCAGATGATATCCTGCAAGTATTCATTTCTAAATATACATTAGTCGAACTCATAGATATTGACAAAAATATATGCGGTGATTTGAAGCCAAACGAGAAAGAATTTTTCAAACAAGTCATCGACGGTAAGGCGCGAAAGCTTATTAACGATATAAATAATGATTATACGGACCCGACTTCTGTTGATAGCGCTTCTTGGCAAGTATTGGTGTCGGAATATGAAATTATATTGCCTAAAAACAAAGATGCGTTTAACTTTTCAAAAGAAGATTTGTTAAGCGATGAGGGTAAAAAGCTATTTGCGGAAGCTGTTGCGGTTAAACGAGAAGAGAAAGAACGCAAAGACTCAAAACAGAGAGCGATAAAAGAAACCGAAAATAAGATAGAAGAATTACAATCTAAAATAAATTCGACAAATGTGGAAATTGGAGAATTAAAAACTCAAATAAGCGGAGAAGAAAAAGAAATTAAATCTAATATCAAAATAGGAATTGCAGGAATAATCTGTGTAGTTGGTACTTTTGCAGCAGTACCTATATGGGGCGAATTGGACTTATTGGGCTTTGTACTGGCAGCAATTCTTATGCTTATTGGTTTGTACCTTTGTTCAGGTCTTTGTAAGAAAACAGTAAATAAAAATAAAAATGAACATATGAGAATGTTGTTAGAAAAAGAAGCAGAGCTTAATAAACTTCAACAAGAATATAATGAACTTATAAAAAACAAAGCAAATAATACTGTATTATGCATTGATGAACAAGAGGGGCAAAAATGAGTGATAGATTTAAATGGAATTATTTTCCAAATGTAAAAAACGCTTACGAATTGGATTCGTATATTAAAAACCGTATACCGCGTAAAAGTGACAGCGGTCCTTATGCCGATAAAAGAGCCTTTGCTCACGATAGCTTTTATCACTATACAACTCTTGAATCAATAAATAAAATTTTATCGGATAACAGTTTTTTGCTCTCGAAAATCGGTAGTTCCAACGACCCTACGGAAACGGCAGATGAAAATGTTTATTGTTTGTGCTTCAGTACAGGAATAAACGAGAATTTACCGCTTTGGTATTTATATTCCGGTATTGACGGCAAAGGAGGAAGAATAGGCTTTTCAGCGGCGAAAATATATAAGCTGGTTGAATTAGGCTCTTATAAATTGATGGAAGAATACCGAGAAAATGTTGAAGGGAAAACAGAAATCAAATACAAAGAAGTAAGTAATTTAAGTAAGAGCGATATTGAAGTGGTGGTTCAAGATATTCTTTATGCCAAAGAGAGCGAAGAATTTTGTGATTTAAAGTATAATACCATGACCAATCATAAAAAAATAACTGTTGAAGAATTCAAGAAATTCAAAGAAAACAACCGGAATTTTGTGAAAAGTTTGATATGGTATTATGAAAAAGAAACAAGAGTGACGGTGAAGCTAAAAGAACCAATTATAAAAAAATTATCAAACGATAAGGAATATAAGGTAAAGCTGTCTTTTGATAATTTACCGGAAGTGAAAAATAACATAAAACTGACATTTGCACCGCAATTATTTGACAAAGAACAATCAGAAATTGAATGCAAGAATCGGCTGATTGAGTATTTAAAAAAGAATAATTATGACAATATTTTCAACTGTATATTAGATACTGCCAAATTTTCTCCAAGCGAATATCGGGGACAAGTAAAAATGAATTTGTGTAAAAATTGTAATAAATAAGCAATTAAATAATATGTGAACCTCGTAGTTACAGCCCTTGCGGCTGTCCGTGCAGTGTAGGGCGGGGGCTTGCTCCCGCCGTCGGAATGTTCTTGCTATATTGCAATTTGCGGCTAATATATCATTTGTTTTAACGCCTAACCCGTAAACGCCAACCTGTTTACTATGTCCTTACACACTTGTTTCGTATTGTTAGACAATATAATAAAAATTAAATTTAACATAATAAAAATCCCTCTACGGTAAGAGCCTATCTAAAACCGTAGAGGGTATTTATATGATTACATTTTACTGATTTTCCACAACAACCCGAAATGCCAATTCCTGTGCCTGTTCAAGTGTTTCGAGCGTGCCTGTCTGCCGTCTGAACTCCGCTCCGCCACGAAGCCCTTTCATATACCAAGCGGCGTGCTTTCTTGCCTCTTTCATTCCGATTTTTTCGCCCTTGTACTCGCAAATGAGCGTGATATGCTTTACCATTACTCTCATTCTCTCGCTTACGGGCGGTTCGGGGATAATTCTGCCCTCGTTGAGATATGCGTTTATCTGCGAAAACACCCAAGGTCTGCCGAGCGCACCTCTGCCGACCAAAAGGAAGTCACAGTTTGTTTTTTCAAACATCAGCGCCGCAGTCTGCCCGTCGACAACATCTCCGTTTCCGATTACGGGGATTGAAACCGAACGCTTTACCTCGGCGATTATATCCGTGTTTACGGGAGGGGCGTACATCTGCTGTCTTGTCCGTCCGTGGACGGTAACAGCCGCTGCACCCGCTTCCTCGGCTCTTTCAGCCATATCGACCGCATTTATACTGTCAAAGTCCCAGCCCGAACGCATTTTTACCGTTACGGGGAGCTCTGTTGCGCCGACAACGGATTTTACAATGCTCTGTGCAAGCTCGGGATTTCTCATAAGTGAAGAACCGCCGCCGTTTCCCGCAATTTTCGGTGCGGGACAACCCATATTTATATCAATGAAATCGGGCTTTGTTTCAAGTACGGAGCTGACGCTCTGCGCCATAATTTCGGGGTCGCTGCCGAATATCTGCACGCCTGCGGGACGCTCTTTTTCGTTGAGAGTCATCAATTCCTTTGACTTCTTGTCGCCCATAGTAACGCCCTTTGAGCTTATCATTTCCGAAACGGTATAAGCCGCACCGTATTCACGGCAAATCTCACGAAACGCCCTGTCCGCAACGCCTGCCATCGGCGCAAGAGCCGCAAAGCCTTCAATTTTCAAATTTCCGAACTGCATAAAACCAACCTCATAAGAATTTCAGCATATTTTACCATAAATACATTTTCATCTCAACCGTTGAGGCATAATTTTTAGTGCAAAATATAAAAAGATATGGTACAATATCGGTGTAAATAAATTTTCTTAAAATTCGGTGAAAAATATGAAACTATTGATTTTAGACGGCAACAGCATACTCAACAGGGCGTTTTACGGCATAAAGCTGCTTACGACCAAGGACGGACGGTATTCAAACGCCATCTACGGCTTTTTGAACATTCTTCTGAAGCTTGAAGAGGATGTGGTACCCGACAGCGTCGTCGTAACCTTTGACCTTAAAGAGCCGACCTTCAGGCACAAAATGTATGACGAATATAAGGCGGGCAGGAAGCCTATGCCGCCCGAGCTTGCCGAGCAGATGCCCGTGCTAAAGGAAATTCTCGCCTCACTCGGATATAAAATCGTTACAAAACCGGGCTTTGAGGCGGACGACCTTATAGGCACGCTCTCCCACAACTGCGGAGAGGGTAACGAGAGCTTTATCGCTACGGGAGACAGGGACAGCTTGCAGCTTGTAAGGGACAATGTCACGGTTTTGCTTGCGGCAACCAAGATGGGCAGACCCGAAACCGTCAAGTACGATACTGCGGCGGTTAAGGAAAAATACGGCGTTGAGCCCGTGCAGATGATTGACATCAAAGCGCTTATGGGCGACAGCTCGGACAATATCCCGGGCGTTGCCGGAATAGGCGAAAAAACCGCTTCGTCGCTGATTGCGACCTTCGGTTCGATTGATAACATTTATGAAAATATCGATACAATCGACATAAAGGAGTCTGTCAGAACAAAGCTTAAAAACGATAAGGAAAAGGCGTATTTGAGCTATAAGCTCGGAAAAATCGATGTAAATGTTCCGATTGATACCGATATAAATTCATATAAAAAGGGCGAGGGCGACCCCGAAAAAGCAAGAAAGCTTTTGACCGAATATGAGATGTTCAAAATTCTTGAAAGACTTTCTATGCCTGCGGCTGCGGTCTCCGAGGAAAAGAACGAAGAAACCGCCGCACCCGAAAAGAGCACAGATATTACGCTCCTCGAAAAGTCGGTAAACGAAGAAAAAGAGCTTTTCTTTGCATTTGAAACCGATAAAATGGGGCTTGCGGGTGTTTGCGCCGCAGATTCCGAATATGTGTACGAATTTACCACGGATGAGGATATTGAAAAGATTTTTTCAATGCTGCGCGATCCGTCAATAAAGACCTGTACCTACAATTCAAAGGCGGTTTACTCGTGTTTCTTCAAAAAGGGCGAGGAAATAAAAGATATTGACTTTGATATTTTGCTTGGCGCATATTTGCTCAACCCGTCCGCAAAGGATTATTCCGTAAAGCGCCTTGCGGCGGAGTTTTCGGTGCCGTATTTTGAATGCGGAAACGAAACTCTTTCCGACATTTCAGCTTACAGGGTGCTCAAAAGCCGTATTGAGTCAAGGCTTGAAAGCACGGATAATACAAAGCTGTTTAATGAGATTGAAATGCCGCTTGCCAAAGTGCTCTCCTCGATGGAGGTTTACGGCATTAAGGTTGACAGAGAGGGTATAGAGGAATTTTCGGACAGGCTTTCCGTGCGTATTGATGAGCTTCAGAAAGAAATTTATTCGCTTGCGGGCAGGGAATTCAATATAAACTCTCCCAAGCAACTGGGTGAGGTGCTTTTCGACGACCTTGCAATACCCACAAAGAAAAAGACGAAAACGGGCTATTCCACCAATGCCGATGTATTGGAGGGACTTGCCGAGGACTACGAAATCGTTAGGTTTATCCTTGAATACAGAACGCTTGCAAAACTCAAATCGACCTACTGCGACGGGCTTATCAAGCAGATTTCCTCGGATGGCAGAATTCACACGACCTTTAATCAGACGGAGACCAGAACCGGCAGAATATCGTCAGTTGAGCCCAATCTTCAGAACATTCCCGTAAGGACACAGCTCGGAAGGGAAATGAGGAAATTTTTTATCGCCGAGGACGGAATGACATTTATCGACGCCGACTATTCGCAGATTGAATTGCGTGTTTTATCGGATATTGCGAACGACAAAAATATGATAGACGCCTTTAACAGCGAAACGGATATACACACAACGACCGCCTCGCAGGTGTTCAAAATTCCGCTCGACAAGGTTTCTTCGCTTATGCGTTCAAGGGCAAAGGCGGTAAACTTCGGCATAGTTTACGGTATCGGCGCATTTTCGCTTTCAAAGGATATAGGCGTTTCGAGAGCCGAGGCTGACAAGTATATCAAGGACTATCTGCACCACTATTCGGGCGTTGACGAATATATGAAAAGCGTTGTCGAAAAGGCAAAGGCGGACGGATATGTTTCTACGCTTTTCGGCAGAAGAAGATATTTGCCCGAGCTTTCCTCGTCAAACGGTATGCTGCGTTCGTTCGGCGAGAGGGTCGCAAGGAATATGCCTATACAGGGCACTGCCGCGGATATAATCAAAATCGCTATGATAAGGGTGTATAACAGGCTTAAAGCGGAAAATCTCAAAGCAAGACTTCTTTTGCAGGTGCACGACGAATTGATAGTCGAAGCTCCCGAAAATGAAGCCGAAACGGTCAAAAAGATTGTTTCCGAGGAAATGGAAAATGCCTGCAAGATGAAAGTACGCCTTGTAAGCGATGCGAATATCGGCAAGACTTGGTACGATGCGAAAGGATAACAAATGAAAAGAGCTGTTTTCGTTTGCACGGGAAACACCTGCCGCAGTCCTATGGCGGAGGGTCTTTTCCGTGAATATCTAAAAAGTAAAAATACAGACGGCATTGAAGTGTCCTCCGCAGGGCTTGCGTGCTTTTCGGGTGACGAACCCTGCAAAAACGCCGTAACTGCGGCGGCAGAACTCGGTGCGGATATTTCTTCGCACCGTTCAAGGGCGCTTACGGCATATGATTTTACGGAAAACACATATTTTTTGTGTATGACCGAAACGCACGAAAATATAATAAAAAAGGCTTTCCCGAACGCCAAAACCCGTGTTTTGGACATTCCCGACCCGTACGGCGGAAGCCTTGAAACATACAGAAAAACCGCCCTTGAAATTCAAAAGCGGTTTGACGGTATTCTTGAATTTTTAAGCGGTGCCAAAATTGAAATATTTCCTATGACCGAGGACGACATTAAGAGCATTGCGCTCATAGAAAAGGAATGCTTTTGTGACCCGTGGAGCGAAAAATCGCTTTCGGAAGAGCTTGAAAACCCCGTAGCCTGTTTCTTTACGGCAAAAATCGGCGGCGAAACGGCAGGGTATATAGGTTCGTTTAATGTTGTCGGCGAGGTTTCGATAACCAATGTTGCCGTGAGCGAAAAATTCAGGAAAAGGGGAGTTGCGACAAGGCTTTTGGAACACCTCGAAAAAGTGTGCCGTGAAAAAAACGCCGAGTTTATAACTCTTGAAGTGAGACAGTCCAACGAAAACGCAATTTCTCTTTACAAGAAATGCGGATTTTGTAAGGTCGGGGAGAGAAAAAATTTTTATTCACACCCGACTGAAAACGCCGTTCTGATGACAAAAACGCTTAAATAAATTCGGCGAGATAAAATAAATATTACATAAAACCGTACGGGCGAACTGTGTTCGCCCGCTTTTAATTTCTGTCGAAGTTGGCTGGCGACCGCAGGTCGCCCCAACGGATGCGATGTTATATCGGGTAGGGCGGGGGCTTGCTCCCGCCGTTAACAAACATCGAATTAAAATGTTAGTAGAACCAAGCCTTCCTCTGACGGGCAACATATGCAACCGCCGCCTGCGGCGGATAAAGGGAGCATCTGTTGGCACAGCGGTCGATTTTGTGCGGCGCCCCAAGCCGCATTAACAAAATCGGGCACCGCAAGAGGGCAATAGGTGGCACGCCGTAGGCGTGGCGGAAGGAGAGAGGCAATAAACATCAAATTTTCGTTATCTCTCCCTCAGTCATTTTTCAGAAGAAAAATGACAGCTCCCTCGTCAGAGGG
>CAVAPB010000007.1:0-86224 GCA_963590415.1 Anaerovoracaceae bacterium
GTGATTTTTCACGCTAATCACCATAGCCTTTCAGGCAACAAATTTTTTATTAAAAATCACCGCTTCAGCCTGCGTTGCCTGAACAGGCGTGATGGTGATTTCTGCCATCTCAAAATTTGCCAATGGCAAATTTTGAGGGCATTATAATTATGAATAGTGTGATTTCACACTATTCTCCGAAGCGTCAGCAAATTTCAATCTTATTTTCGGATTTTACGATTTTGCCGATTACATATGCGTCCTCGCCGTTTGCCTTGAGCACTTCAAGAGCCTTGTCGGCGTCCGCAGCGGAAACAACAATGCTCATACCCACGCCCATATTGAAGGTGTTGAACATATCCCTTTCGGAAATGTTGCCAGTCTTTGAAAGAAGCTCGAAAATCGGAAGCACACGAACCTTACTTCTGTCGATTTTAGCGCAAAATCCGTCGGGGATGCTTCTCGGAATGTTTTCATAGAAGCCGCCGCCCGTGATGTGCGAAATGCCCTTAACCTTTACCTCTTCGAGAAGAGCGAGTACGGGCTTTACATAAATCTTTGTGGGTGTGAGGAGAGTTTCGCCTATCGACTTGCCGCCGAGCTCCGAAACGGGAGATTTTATGTCGGCGTTCTCAACATCAAACACCTTTCTCACAAGTGAAAATCCGTTCGAGTGAACGCCGCTTGACGGGAGAGCTATGATGATGTCGCCCTCGCACATTGTCTTGTTGTCAATGATTTTATCCTTGTCGACAACGCCCGTGCAATAGCCTGCAAGGTCGTATTCGTCAACGGGATAAAAGCCGGGCATCTCCGCAGTCTCGCCGCCTATGAGCGCCGCACCCGACTGAACACAGCCGTCGCACACGCCCTTTACTATATCGGCAATCTTTTCGGGAATATTCTTTCCGCAAGCGATATAATCAAGGAAGAAAAGCGGTTTTGCGCCGCAGCAGATAATGTCGTTTACGCACATTGCAACGCAGTCAATGCCTACCGTGTCGTGCTTATCCAGAAGGAAAGCAAGCTTTAATTTTGTGCCTACGCCGTCCGTTCCGCTTACAAGTACGGGCTTTGTAATTCCGGTAAGGTCAAGCTCAAACAGACCGCCGAAGCCGCCTACATCCGAGCAAACGCCCGAGGTCATTGTGGTGGCAATATGCTTTTTCATAAGCTCAACAGCCTTATAGCCTGCCGTAATATCAACGCCTGCCGCTGCATAAACATCCGATCTTGAATTGTTATTCATAAGTTTATTCCTTTCCGTTCCAACAGTATGTACACAGTTCGTCCGCATCAAGTCCTATTGCCTCGATTATACCCTCAAGGCTCTGGAATTCAAGCGAAGCGAGATGAAGCTTTTCACAGATATTCTTTCTTAACGCCTTACCCCTTTCGGTTCCTGCGTTTGAATATTCGTCTATATGCGCAAAGCCCTCTTCTCCCTCAAGTTCCATAATAACCCGTCTTGCGATAAGCTCCATTTCGCTTGTCGCTCTCGAGAAGTTGAGGTATTTGCAGCCGTACATAATCGGCGGGCACGCAGAGCGCATATGCACCGATTTTGCACCGCTCTCATAGAGGAAATCAACCGTCTCTTTAAGCTGGGTTCCCCTGACTATCGAGTCGTCTACAAAGAGAAGATTTTTACCCTCGATAAGCTCTTTGACGGGTATCTGCTTCATCTTTGCTATCTTGTTTCTCTCCGACTGATTTGTCGGCATAAAGCTCCTTGACCAGGTGGGGGTGTATTTGATAAAAGCCCTTGCGAACGGGATACCGCTCTCGTTGGAATAGCCGATTGCGTGAGGTGTGCCCGAATCGGGAACGCCGCCGACATAATCGACGCCCTCGCAGACGCCCGTTTCCATATCGGTTCTTGCCATAATTCTGCCGTTGTCGTAGCGCATTTTCTCAACATTTACGCCCTCGTATGTAGAAGTGGGATAACCGTAATAGCTCCAGAGAAAAGCGCATATTTTTTTCTTTTTTTCCGAAGCTTTAAGCTGTGTAATGCCGTCTGTCGTAATTTCAACGATTTCGGCAGGTCCGAGCTCCTTTTCAAAGTCATATCCGAGCTTTTCGTACGCATAGCTTTCAAAGGAAACCGCATAACCCGTTTCGCTCTTGCCAATCTGTACGGGAAGCCTGCCCGTTTTATCCCTGGCGGCAATTATCGAACCCGTTTCGGTAAGCATAATTACCGTTGCCGTGCCGTCGATAACCTCCTGTGCGAACTCAATTCCGTCTCTGAAATCATCTTTAAGACTTATAAGCGAAGCCACAAGCTCGTTTGAGTTTACCTTGCCGCCCGTCATTGCGTCAAAATGACCGCAGTCGGTAATAAGATACTTGTCGATAAGCTCGTCCGCATTATTGATTATTCCGACCGTACAAATTGCAAATGTGCCGAGCTTTGAACGGATAAGCAGCGGCTGTGGGTCGGTGTCACTGATACAGCCTATTGCCGATGTGCCGTGCATTTCGTCAAAAATGCGCTCGAACTTTGTACGGAACGGAGCGTTTTCAATGTTATGTATTTTTCTCTGTAATCCGATTTCTTTGTCGTAAGCGGCAAGACCGCCTCTGCGTGTGCCGAGGTGAGAATGATAGTCAACGCCGAAGAAAACGTCAAGCAGGCACTCTTCCGTTGATACTACGCCAAAAAATCCACCCATAGTTTATCCTCCGAGACTTATTCGCCGAATACTCTGTGCATCATTTCCTTATATGCGTCCTCAACGCCGCCCATATCTCTGCGGAAGCGGTCCTTGTCGAGCTTTTCGTTTGTCTCTGCATCCCAGAAGCGGCAGGTATCTGGAGAAATTTCATCGGCAAGAACGATTGTGCCGTCTGCCGTCTTGCCGAACTCAAGCTTGAAGTCAACAAGCTTTACACCGAGTCCCTTGAAATACTCCTTGAGAACATCGTTCACCTTGAATGCCATAGCCTTGATTGTCTCGATTTCCTCTCTTGTCGCCACGCCGAGAGCTATTGCGTGATAAGCGTTCATAAGCGGGTCGTGGAGGTCGTCGTTCTTATACGAAAACTCGATTGTCGGCTCTGCGAAAACAATGCCCTCTTCAACGCCGAAGCGCTTTGCAAACGAGCCTGCGGAAATATTTCTGATGATAACCTCAAGCGGAACGATGGTAACCTTTTTTACAACCGTTTCGTTGTCGTTGAGCTCCTCGACAAAATGAGTTTTTACGCCGTTCTTTTCAAGAATCTGCATAAGATAGTTTGACATACGGTTATTTATGGCACCCTTGCCGACAATAGTGCCTTTTTTGAGTCCGTCAAGAGCTGTTGCGTCGTCTTTATATGAAACTATGACCTTTTCGGGGTCCTCCGTAGCGAAAACCTTTTTTGCTTTTCCCTCATAGAGCTGAACTGTTTTTTCCATTGTTAAAATCTCCTTAAATATATAAATTTAATTATTTGCTCAATTCCTTACAGATTTTTTCGTCCTTTTCAAGGACCTTTTTCCTGTTTTCCTCTCTCATTGAAACAAGCTTTGCGTCAAGCTCACTGTCGGAAAGAGCAAGTATCTGCGCCGCAAGCAACGCCGCATTTGCTCCGCCGTTTATCGCAACGGTTGCAACGGGAATACCAGAGGGCATCTGCACGGTTGAAAGCAGGGCGTCCATACCGTCCAACGCCGCCGATTTGCAGGGAATACCGATAACCGGAAGCGTTGTGTTTGCGGCTATCGCTCCCGCAAGATGAGCCGCCATACCTGCCGCCGCAACAATTACGCCGTAGCCGTCCGCCTTTGCCGATTTTGTAAAGGCAGCAGCCTCCTCTGGCGTGCGGTGAGCCGAATAAACATGAACAGTGTAGCCGATACCGAGCGTATCAAGCATATCCGTACACTTTTTGATAACAGGCAAATCGCTGTCGCTTCCCATAATAATTCCGACTTTTTTCATAGTGGTTCCTCCTATTTCTAAAAAGCAAAAAGGACACACTTAACCTAATATACAGGTTAAATGTGCCCAGACGGTCGGCTTATAAAATAATATAATTCTTTGTTCCCCTGTGGTGCTCCACATAATCCGTCAGTCGCAAAGAACCGTATTTTTAACATAATAAAAGTATATCATATCAAAATATCATAGTCAATAATTTTGCCCCTTTTCGGCGGTGTTCACTTTCATAATATTATGTCGAAAATCGAGCCTCTTTTTGGCTATTTTACTATACAATTATAAAAGACAGTATCAGCACCGACGCACAGCAGCCGCAGGCGACGATGAAGAGATTTTTAGTAAAGTATGCGAGCAGCACGCCGACAGCAAGCGCCGCAACGCCCGACGCATAGCTACCCGTGGCGGTAATTATCTCAGGGAAGGTCATAACGGTCAGTGTAACATAGGGAATATAGTAAAGAAAAGACTTTAGAAATTTATTCTTAATCGGTTTTCTCATTACTGTCATCGGCACTACCCTCAGAAGATAGCTTACCGCCGCCATAACAAAAATATAAATATATGTGTTTCCGCTCATTGCGCCGCCTCCCCTTGTTCATCCTTAACAGGGAACAAAAGCGCCGCCGCAACTGATATTACAAGCGTGAGCACAATTACCCTTACGCTCTCGGTCATATCGGAAATTACGGGTATTACCTTTGACAATCCGCTTATGACAATGCTTGAGAGCACAACAACCGTAACAGCCTTGTTCTTTCTGCACGGCGGAATTACAACAGCCAAAAACATACCGTAAATTGCAACGCTCAAGGCGGTAGTTACAACCTCGGGCAAAATGTTGCCGACAACAATTCCGCATACTGTTCCGAGCGCCCACATCGGAAGCGCCACCGTAAATGCGCCGTACATATACGACGGCTTTATGTACCCGGGGTACGCAACGGCAATTCCGAAAAGCTCATCCGTTAAATCAAAGCCTATCAAAAGCCTGTGAACAAGCGGTGTATCGGGGGAAAACTTTTGGCTGACGGCACAGCTCATAAGTATGTATCTTGCGTTTGTGACAAGTATGATTATCGCTGCGGTAAAATAGGTTACACCGTCGGAAATTGCGGAAATTCCCGCAACCTCGCCTGCCGAAGCGTTATTGAGCAAGCTCAGCAAAAAGCCCTGAAAGGCATTCATACCTATACTCTTGGCGGTTATACCGATTGAAAAGGACACCGCAAAATAGCCGAGCCCTATCGGTATGCCGTCCTTTAACCCGTTAAAAAACGGCTTTTTTATTACATGCTTTATATCTGACATCAACCACACCTCATATATGTCTATTTTACTAAATATTTGCCTGCTTGTAAATCATAAAAAATACAATTTTATATATGCTTTCCAAAAATTGTGAACATTCTGTTAATAATATGCAGACAATATTGACTAACAGTCATTTTATGTTAAAATGTGGGTCGAAAAAGGAATTGACTGTCAGTCATTTTTTGCGGAGGCGATTTTCACGGATAAAATAACACAGAAAAAAAACGAAAAATACACAAAAATACTTGATACAGCCCTCGGGCTGTTCGAAAAAAAAGGAACTCATCTTGTTTCGATTGATGAAATCGTAAAAGGCGCGGGAATAGCAAAGGGTACCTTTTATCTTTATTTCAAGGACAGATACGACCTTATAACAACGATAATTCTTGATAAGGCTTCAAAATATATGTGCTCCCTGCCCGACACCTACAATCCGGGAAGCTTTGACGATGTGCCGTTTAATGTCCGCCATTATGTCGATTATCTCTCCGATTTTCTTAAAACGGACAAAACGCTTTGCCTGCTGATTGAGAAAAATATGAGCACCTGTGTAAATGCCGTAGTGGGAACGCAGGAGGGACCGGTAAAAGACCTTTACAATAAAATCTATTCGGAGCTTCTTCGGTGCAGCATTGACGAAACGGAGGTTTCCGCCAAGCTTTACCTTTATATAGAGCTTATCGTCTCATCCTGCTGTAACGCAATAATCAGGGAAACGCCCTACACGCTTGAGGAACTCAAGCCACATCTTTGTCAGATAATAGAATCAAGTATAAACAATATAATCAAGAGGTGATAAATTTGAAAAAGATTGCACTTTGGGAAGCAAAACATCCCAAGACGGTCGTTTTGATTGCGGTTCTGCTTCTGATACCGTCGCTCATAGGATTTTTGTGTACCCGGGTAAACTACGATGTTATGTCGTATCTGCCCGACAATCTTGCGTCCGTACAAGGCGAAAAAGTTCTTGACGAGACATTCAACAACGCAGGTATGTCAATATTGGTAATTGAGGATATGCCCTCAAAATACACCGCTGCGTTGAAGGATGAAATTTCAAAATTAGAGGGCGTAAGCGCCGTATTCTGGGTGGACGATCTGGCAGACATCAGCATACCGTCGGATATTATTCCCGACGCGCTTAAAGACATTTTTTACAGCAAGACCGGAGAGCAGACGATGATGCTTGTCCAGTACAATTCCTCGGGCTCATCGGATGAAACTCTTGAAACAATCAAACAGATAAAGGGTCTTATCAATGAGAAGACTTTTATCAGCGGTCTTACGGCGATTGTTGAGGACACAAAGGAGATATGCGACACACAGGCTCCCATATATATTGCGGTCGCGGTTGTGCTCGCACTTATCATTATGTCGTTGCTTATGGACTCCTGGATTCTTCCGTTCGTCGTGCTCGCAACGATAGGTATGGCAATACTTTACAATATGGGAACAAATATATTCCTCGGCGAGATTTCGTTCATAACACAGAGTATTGCCGCTATCCTACAGCTCGGCGTTACCATAGACTATTCGATTTTCCTTATCGACAGATACCACGAGGAAAAGCTTCGTTACGCAACAAGGGAAGAGGCAATGGCAAACGCCGTTGTAAAGTCGATAACAGCCCTGATGGGAAGCTCGCTTACAACGATATTCGGATTTCTTGCGCTCTGCTTTATGAGGCTTAAGCTCGGCTTCGATATCGGCTTTGTTATGGCAAAGGGCGTTGTGTTAGGCATTGTCAGCGTTATCTTTGTTCTCCCCGCAATGCTTCTTCTGTTTGAGGAATATATCGACAAATACAGGCATAAGAGCCTTATGCCCGAGTTCCCGAAGCTCAACAACTTCATTTTCAAGCACAGAAAGGTTCTTGCGATTATCTTTGTCGTGCTTTTAATTCCGGCTTACTTCGTACAGTCAAAGGCAACGCCTTATTACAGTATGGACAAAGCTCTCAACGAGACCTTTATTTCGGTTCAGGGTCTTGAAAAGCTCAAAGCGGACTTTGATATGGCGACCACGCACTTTATAATCTTTGACGACTCGCTTCCATCGGGTGAAATAATACAGATGGAAAACGAAATCAAGAGCCTTGACGGTATTGCCACCGTACTTGCATACAATTCAATAGTCGGACCCGCTATTCCCGACGACATCATACCGGACGATATACTGAGTATCTGCAAGGCGGACGGCTTACAGCTTATGATGGTCAACTCGAAATACGCAACCGCCACAGATGAATTAAACGCACAGGTTGACGAGCTCAACACCATTGTTCACAAATACGACCCGAACGCTTACGTAACAGGCGAGGGCGCGATTTCCAAGGATCTGATTGAGGTTACGGATACAGACTTCACGGTGACAAGCATAATCTCGATTGCAGCGATATTCATTCTTATAGCCCTCTCGCTCAAATCTATAAGCCTTCCGATACTCCTTGTACTCTCCATTGAGCTTGCTATCTGGCTCAACCTCGCAACAAGCGTTTTGCTCGGAAGTTCAATGTCCTTTGTTGACTCAACGGTTATCAACTGTGTACAGCTCGGCGCAACGGTCGACTACGCGATACTTCTGACAACACGGTTCAGAGAGGAGCTTCGCCTCGGCCATTCCAAGCACGACTCCATCATCAATGCGGTATCAGCGGCGGAAAAATCAATTCTTCAAAGCGCTTCCGTCTTCTTTGCGGCAACCTTCGGCGTTTATTGTATCTGCGATATCGCAATTATCAAAGGTATCTGCGCACTGCTTGCAAGAGGCTCTGTAATCAGCGCATTCGTAATAATCTTCCTGTTAACTCCGTTGCTTTATATATGCGAAAAACCGATAAGCAAAACCACTCTTAACTGGCGTACTAAATCAAAAAAGGACCAACTCAAGGAGGCAGAGAACAATGTTTAACAGTAAAGCAAAAAAAGCCATAAGCGTCGGCTTAACGGTATCTCTTCTCGCCCTCTCTTTTGCAGGCTGCGGCAAGCAAAAGACTACGGGCAACGAAATTCTCGATGACGCACAGGGTATTCAGACCTATACTCAGCAAACCTACACCACTCTTGCCGAAAATGTAAAAAAGCAGGAAACAGTCTATATCAATCTCGGTACCGACGGTACCGTTGAAAAGATAAATGTAACCGATTGGCTTCATACCGATACTCCGCAAACTGTCATAGAGGATGTAAGCTCGCTCGAAAGCATCACAAATGTAAAAACTCTTACCCCGGCTGACATCAGAGACGGCAAAATTTATTGGGATATGGACACCACCGACCTCTATTACAGCGGTACAACCGATAAGGCTTCTCCGATTAACATCAGCATACATTATTATCTTGACGATGTTGAAATGACGGCTGATGAAATAGCAGGCAAGAGCGGTAATGTTAAAATTCAGATAGATACCTCAAGCGCTCTTAAAAAGACGGTTTCCATTCAGGGTAAAAATTACGACATCTATTGTCCGTTGCTTTTGGTAGGCGGAATGATTCTTCCGGAAGAGAATTTTTCTAACATTAACATTACAAACGGCACAGCAATCAGCGACGGATCAAAGCAAATAGCCTTCTTCACGGGCGTCCCCGGAGCGGATGAAAGCCTCGGTCTGTCGGCGCTCAACCTTTCAATGCTCAATTCAATAGCCGCCGAATCGTTCACAATAACGGCGACTGCGACAAATTTTGAACTCGGAAACATTATGTTTTCGGCAGTTCCGCTCTCGGCTGTCGGCTCAATCGGAACGGGAAGTCTCCCCGAGAGCGTTGATGACATCAAGGGCGTTCTTTCCGACTTTGAGAATGTTCAAAAGGCTCTCAACGGGCTTGACATCAATAATGTTATAAGCGTTCTTTACGGCGACTCAAACAAGTTTGAAGAGCTTATCGGTTCCGTAAACACCGCCGTAAGGCTCTATCAGGAAAACGAAAAGCTTTTGAAAACCGTCAGCACATATATGACGGATGAAAACCTGCAAAAGCTTGAAAAGCTTGCTAACGACCTCAACGCCACCGACCTTGACGCCATTTCGCAAACACTCAACGACCCTGCGGTCGCGGCTCTGTTAAAGGTTCTGCCGCAGCTCTCGTCAACTCTTTCAGAGGTGTCGACTCTTGCAAACGACCTCAACGAGGTAATGCCGATTCTCCAGTCGCTCTCTAACGATATGGACGACCCTGAAATTCAGAAGTCGCTTGAAAATATGCCCGAGACCCTCAACGAGCTTCAGGGCGTACTTAAAACCATAGAGGATAACAAGGAAATCCTTGAAATGGTAAATGAGCTTTCAAGCGAGGATAAAGCGGCGCAGGTTGACGCCCTTATGAAAACCGTAAGCAAATACACCACTCTTGACACTCTATCGGAAGCCAATCAGCAGCTTCTTGCCGAAAAGATGAAGGCGTGGCTCACATACGGCAACGAATACGATATATTTACCGAAAAAACCGACCGTATGACCTCAAACGTAATCTTCACATACAAGGTTAATGCAATTTCAGCCCCCGTACAGGAAACAACGCAGAACGGCGAAGCTACCGAAAAGGTCGGCTTCTTCACAAGAGTGAAAAACCTTTTCAGCTGATATACCCGTAATAATCGATATAAAAGCTCAAATAAATTGAAGACACGGTTAACGAATTACATTTCCGTTAACCGTGTCTTTTCTTATGCATAAATTAAAAATTTACGGATGCACATACTGCCCGTGCTTTTTTGTATTTTTGCCGTATTGAATAGCAAATTTCGGGCAGTGATGTAAGCAGGAAAGACACATAACGCATTGCTCCTTAACCCATTCGGGTTTGCGGTCTTTAAGCCTAATGGCGGAAACAGGGCAGCTTTTGGCACACAAGCCACACCCAACGCAGGTATCTTCAACCGAAAAATGCTTTGTTTTACGCATTGAATCATATTCAATATTGTGTCCTATCCTTGCTATTGGATAGGGCAGCTTGTTTTTCATAAAATCGCCCACGGCAAAGCTTTTTATTTTCTCAATGATATAATCAATTTCAAACTCTGCATTGTCATTTATTTGCCGAACCTTTTCTTTGTTGCTCAAATCAAATATCGGCGTCCAAGTGTCCGGCATTTTCACGCTGAATTTTGCGGACAGCGGCAAGTCTTTAGGCGCAAGAATATTATCGGCGAATTTTCCCGTCTGTCCCGGAGTTGTTCCGTAAGTTGCAATGAAATATATGTAGTTCGGCTTGTGGGTTAAATCAAGTCGTTGTAAATACTCGGTTACGATAACGGGCAATCCCCAAGAGTATGTGGGGCTTACTATACCGAGGGTTTCGTATTTCTCATCAAATGAGAAAATTTGTTTTTTATAGCAATCCGTAACAGAAACGGTAATGTCGCCTGTTTCGGCTGCAATCCTTTTGGCAACATATTCGCTGTTTCCGGTTGCCGAAAAATATAAAATCATAATCTGTCTCCTTATCCAAGACCCGCAAATTTAACAAGAAGTGTGTGCGGAATAAGCTTTGCAAGCAATCGGTAGCATTTATAAAACGCTCCGGTAGTGTAAACGGCTCTGCCGCCCTTTGCCGCTTTTAACGATTTCAAGGCGGCGGTTTTGGGGTCAATTACAGGCAAGCGGCTTTGACCCTTTGTAAGTTCGGGTTTTGTCATTTCCGTCAGCATAAATCCCGGGCACATGGCACATACATTTATGTGTCTGCCTTTAAGTTCCTCACGCAGTCCGAGAGAAAATGCGGATACATAGGATTTTGATGCGCAATAAACGATTAAGCTTGTGTTCGGAACAAAGGCTGAAGTTGAGGATACTTCCAAAATTGTGCCGCCGTCTATTATATACGGCAGACATACCTTTGTTACCGCCGTTGCTCCTTTGCAGTTCAGGTCAATGATTTTCAGCATACTTTCAAGCTCCATATCCTCAAAAGGAGAACCGATTGACATACCTGCATCATTTATTAAAACTTCTATCTGCGGATTATCAGCTTTTAATTTTTCTTCCAACATTTTGAAGCTGCTCATATCAGCCATATCCATAGGAATAATCACACAATGTTTATCGGGATATTTCATAGCAACTTCTTTTAACCGTTCTTCACGGCGGGCAATCAGCCAAATTTCTTCAATTTCAGGATAAACCTTCGTAACGGCGTCAATATAGCAGGCACCGAGTCCGGAGGACGCTCCGGTAATAATTGCAACGCTCATAAAAGCAACTCCTTACGATACAAGTGAATAAAATCAGACACTTGCAAAATTCTTGACTTCATACTATACTGTAATCGGCAACAAAACAAGTGACAAATGAACCTACCTGTTTAAGGTTGGACAAATATTGAATTTTGCAAAAGGAATAGATTATGAAATACGATATTACAAAGCCGTTAACAAAAGGAGCAAAGCGAACATTGGAGGCATTCAGCAGGGAAATGTTTATGCTTTTATCCGAGAAATCCTTTGAAGAAATCACTGTCGGTCAGTTATGCGAAGCGGCACAATATCCGCGAGCAACATTTTATAATTACTTTGATGATAAATATGATTTGCTCCATTACTGTTGGCAAACGCTCGCCGGAAAGGTAGGCTTTGAGGAATATCATCACGCCGATGAAAATGAAATGCTGTATCTTTATTTCGACCGAATTTATGATTTCACAAAGCAAAATGAAGCTGTTATACGCAAGGTTCTTTTGCATAACAGCGAGGTCGGATATATGTTTTCAAGCTTCAGAAATTTTCTGAACACTCAGATGCGTTCAATATTCAATGCTTGTCCGGAAGCTACGCAAAAGGACATTCCGAACGAGTTGCTTGCAGACCATTACAGCAATTCACTGTTCCTTGTATGGCAATGGGCTGCAATAAAAAATGATTGCACAAAAGCGCAGGCGCACAAATATCTTCAATCTTTGGTCGATAATTTGTGAATTTCGCAGCGGCAGACCTTGAACACTGATAAAGCAATCATTTCACGGTTGTGCAATTTTTCTTTTTCGGTATTTTTATTTTTTCGCTTAACTTTTCAGCAAATATATGCTACAATACATATACAAAATATAAAGGGAGTGTTGATATGAAAGAAAATCTTATTATTACCCTCAGCCGTGAATACGGAAGCGGCGGACACAATATCGGCGAGCTTCTGGCGAAAGAGCTCAATGTCCCTTTTTATGATAAGAAAATCATAGACAAGGCGGCAGAGAAAACGGGGCTTACGGCAGAGTTCATCGCCGAGCACGAGCAGAGATACACAAGCTCGCTTATGTTTAACCTTGCTATGGGAAATTACTCAAGGACCGGCGAGCTTCCCCTGCACGACAAGATTGACATTGTCGAGAGCGATATTATCAGGGAGTATGCCTCACAGGGCTCCTGCGTAATCGTCGGAAGATGTGCGGATTATGTCCTTGAAAACGATTTTGACTGTCTGAATGTCTTTATTTATGCGGACGATGTAACCAAAATCGAAAACATTGCCAAGAAGCATAATCTCGACTCTAAGAAAGCAGAAAAGATGGTTAAGGAAACAAACCGTTCACGCTCAAAGCATTACAATTACTTCTCCGGCAAAATATGGGGTGACAGGCGCAACTATGACCTTATGATAAACTCGGCGACCTTCACACCCGAGGAATGCGTCAAAATGATAATTTCTGCGGCTGAAAACATTAAATGACAGACAACATAACAAAACAGCGTACAATCTTTTCGGATTGTACGCTGTTTTTATATTTCTCTGAACATTGAAGCCGCAGCTTCCTTTGTCGCATATTCCGAAACGCCGAGCACCTCGTACTTCGTTGTTTTTTCGCCGAAGCGTATCTCGATTATATCTCCGACCTTCACATCGTACGACGCCCTTGCGACCTTGCCGTTTACGGTAACATGCTTTGCGTCGCACACTTCGTTGGCAACGGTTCTCCGCTTGATGATACGGGAGATTTTAAGGTATTTGTCAAGTCGCATATTTCCCTCCTGAGATTTTTTTATATAATAACACAAAACCGAATAAAAAAACAGAGGAAGATGAAAACATCTTCCTCCGCAAAAGGTCAAAAACAATTATTTAACAGCGTCTTTGAGAGCCTTACCTGCTTTGAAAGCAGGAACCTTGGAAGCTGCGATTGTCATTGCTTCGCCTGTCTTGGGGTTGCGACCCTGCTTAGCAGCACGAGCGCGTACTTCGAATGTACCGAAGCCAACGAGCTGAACCTTGTCGCCCTGTGCAAGAGCTTCCGATACTGCGTCAAATACAGCCGAAACAGCTGCGTCTGCGTCTTTCTTCGAGAGTTCTGCCTTTGCAGCTACTGCTGCGATAAGATCTGTCTTATTCATTTTTGTGTCCTCCGTTTTTGATAAAACTTTTAATATTTCCAAAAGTGCGAACACTTTTATTTGGACTTTGTGATTGCTTTTGCCTCATTCCAGAGGCGGTCAAGCTCCTCAATCGAGCTTTTTTCCATATCTATATTGCGTTCCTTTGCAAGGCGTTCAACAACCGAAAAGCGGTTTAAGAACTTGTCCGTTGAAGCTGTAAGAGCCTCCTCCGCATCAACGCCGATAAACCTTGAAACATTAACCGCAGAGAACAGCAGATCGCCGAGCTCCTCGGTCATATTTTCCTTATCGTTGTTGCGAACGGCTGCCTTTAATTCCTCGCTCTCCTCGGAAAGCTTGTCAAAAGCGCCCGAAGCGTCATCCCAATCGAAGCCGACCTTAGCCGCCTTTTCCTGAATTTTAGTGCTCCTCATAAGAGCCGGAAGCTCACGGGGAACGGAAAGCATTTTGTCAGTCTGCGTTTTGCGATGCTTTGTCCTCGATTTTATCTGTTCCCAGTTTTCAAGCACATCACCGCTGTCCTTAACGCTGACATCACCGAAAACATGCGGGTGGCGTTCGATAAGCTTTTTACAAATACCGTCGCATACATCCGAGAAATCAAACTCCCCGTTTTCACGGGCAATCTGCGAATGAAAAACGACCTGCAAAAGCACATCTCCGAGCTCCTCGGTCATAAGCTCCTTATCGTTCTTATTGATAGCCTCGACAACCTCGTAGGTTTCCTCAATAAGAGACTTCTTGATTGACTCGTGGCTCTGCTCCCTGTCCCAAGGGCAACCCTCGGGAGAACGGAGAATTTCCATTATTTTCAAAAGGTCGGATATATCGTATTTTAATTTTGATACAAAATTTACCGCCATAAACGCAACTTCCTTATCTATTTTAACCTATAAATCCATATTTTGCAAGTGTTTTGGCGATTTTTTCGCCCTTTGGAAGCATAATTATGTCTTCTTTTACTATTCCGTTAACCAAAAGCATGGAAACAAAGTAAACTACGACCGCAATTACGACCGCAATCGCCGTAGCGAGTATGTTTGTAATCGAATGGTCTCCCTTATAAATTTCGGGCAAAACGGCATTAAAAATGCCGAAGCTTGTTCTTGCCGCCACGCCGCAGAGCACGCTGCACACAAGCGGCTTTACGAATACAGACATATAATCTATTTTGACCTTTGCGGTGCGTATGAGCGCAACCAGATTTATCGCGACGATTATCGTATAGCACACAACCGTGCCGACAACTGCGCCGTTTATGTTAAACTTCGGCATACCGATAAAAATGTAGTTCGTTATAACCTTTGCTATAGCACCTATCGAGAGCGATATAACGGGGATTTTTGCCTTGCCGAGCGCTTGGAGCATATTTGTCATCGGCTGAGAAAGCGACATTAAGAATATCGTATAGCCGTAAGCCGCCATAATCGGCGCGGCAATGGAAACAGCCTCTGCCGATTTACCCGTTTCATACATCATCTGCAAAATCGGGTAAGCGAGCACACCCATTCCGATGCCTGCGGGAAGCGAGAACATCATCGTAACGCGGAGAACGGACTCAACCGAGCTTTTAAGAGCCTTTCTGTCCTTCAATGCCCACGCCGCCGAAAGAGCGGGTATTGCACTGACGCCGAGCGTCATTGTGATTGACGGAATAAGATTCTTGAAGTCAAGCGACATTGTGTATGCGCCGTAAAGGTACTTGGGTATATCCTCATCAAGTATATTTGAAAGTGCAAGCTCCACCGAATACAGATTCTTTATATAGTCGAGGTTGCCCTCAATCATAGTCGCAAGCCTGTTTTGGATTGTCATCGAGTCAATAAGGTTCGTCACGCTGAAAACAAGCGAGGACGCAACAACGGGAACCGCAAGGCCGAAAAGAGCCTTAACTATCGTGCCCGAGTCCGCAGGCTTCGGGGAAGCGGCAAGCTCAGCCCTTGTGATACCGTCGCCCTTGACCTTATGCAGTATCATCATATAAATCATACCGATTATCGTGCCGACAGTTACGCCGATTGCCGCCGCTGCCGCCGCGTATGGATAAATTGCGCTTGACAGCTCTGCCTGCGTGGTAACCGTCTTTCCGTAAACGGTAAGACCCTGTTCGTATCTCGAATAGCCGTATGAAATTGAAAGCTTTGCGCACGCAAGACCGAAAATGACCTTGCCGACAGCCTCCCACACCTCCGACATTGCGGTCGGAGTCATATTTCGCATACCGTTGTAATAGCCTCTGTAAATAGACATAATACAGCAGAAGAAAATCGACGGAGTAATTGCGAGTATCGCAGGTATAGCCTCCATACTCTTTGCCAAATATGCATACGGATAGGCAAGTAAAAGCAAAAGAATTGTTCCGCCGATACCCGTTATCAAAAACAGCCTTGCCGCCACCTTGAAGGTTAGCCTGACATCCCTGTACCTTTTAAGAGCCATCTGCTGCGATACCATTTTTGAAATCGCAACTGGCAAGCCTGCCATTGAAATGGTATATACGGGAATATAAAGGTTGTACGCCGAGTCAAAATATCCTCTTCCGACTGCGCCGACCATATTTGAAAGCGGTATCTTATAAAGAATACCGATGACTTTAACAATCAGTGTTGCAGCAGCAAGCACCATCGCGCCGTTAAGAAGCGACTGACTTTTCCGCTTTGTGTTTTTAGCCAACAAAACACCTCGTTCCGATGAGTTTAGCAAGATATTTATTATACATTCATTCTACCGTAATGTAAAGTATATCAGCCGAGAAATTCCCTTAAAAGCGAGTCCTCGGGAACAAAAGACAAATCAACGCTCTCAAACTGTCTGAGCGAACGGGCAAGCCTTTTGGCGTCATGCTCGTATTCTTCACTCAAGTCGGCGTTTTCAAGCATTTTGAGAACGGTATCCTTAAACAGACACGGTTCGCACAGATGAATTGAATTTATCCTCACATCAGCCATATCCTTATACGGGAACAGATATTTGTCCTCTCCGTCGCAAACGCTCTGCCAAAGACTGTATGTGCTCTCCACCGAGCTCGCTCTGAAATTATAATCTCTTACAAGCCGCCTCATAAAGCGAAGATTGCGCTTGTTAAGGATGATTTTTCCGTTTTGGTCGTAAATCCTTGAAGATACGCTTATATATATCTTCATAAGCTTCAAGCCGTCAAGCCCGCTTGTAACAATAGGATTAAGTGCATGTAAGCCCTCAACGATAACCGCATCATCCTTCCCGAGAGCAATTTCCCTTGAGGTATCCTTTCTTGAGCCCGTGGTAAAGTCAAAAACAGGAAGCTTTGTTTTCCTGCCGGACATCAGGCTTTTGAGCGTTTCGGAAATGAGGTCGATGTCAAGTGCATAGACTGTTTCAAAATCAGGCTTACCCTCTGAAAAGCCCGGAATATCGCATCTGTTTTTATAGAAATCGTCAAGCGAAACAACATATGTTTTCATTCCGAGCGAGGTAAAGGTCTCGGCAATTTTCTTAGCCGTGGTCGTCTTTCCCGAAGCCGACGGACCTGCAAGCATTATAGTTTTTCTGCCGGGGTCGTCGAGTGCTTTTTCGGCAATGTTATTGATAATATTCCTGTACCGAAGCTCCGCTCTTGCTACAAGCGCCTGCGGATTTTCCCGTGCAAGCTCGTTGATATATTCTATTCTGTTATTGTTTGACATAAGATGTCACTTACCTTTCGGTTATTTACAGCTGTTATAAAAATTGATGATTTCGTCTTTTCTTTTTTCAAGCTCCTCAAAGCCGTCAATATATTCATACGGATATTTGTAGTTGAATATTCGACTGATTTTATCGCCGTTGGGTGCTTTGAGCCTTGTAACTCCGCCGCCTCCGAGCGCAAACACCGAATGGCACTCCTCCATCATAAAGATGTTGTAAAGACATTCCCTGCCGGGCTTTGCATAGCCCGTGTTTTCAAGATTGCCAAGGGATTTTGCCTGACGGTACATATAATACGGGAAATATCCGCTGCGTGTGAGGGTTGAATACGCATAGTCGAGCATATTGCCCGCAAGATTGCTCTTTTCGGTATCCACCTGCCCCGTCGTCGTGCCCATGGTCGAGGAACGCTTGAGTGCCAGCGTATGTACGGTTATATTTTCCGCAGAAAAGCCCATAGCCTTGTCAAGCGAGCGGCAAAAGCCGTCAAATGTGTCGCCCGGCAAGCCTGCGATAAGGTCGGCGTTTATGTTGTCAAAGCCCTCCTCACGGGCAACACAAAAGGCGTTTTCAGCCATCTGCGCCGTGTGGCGTCTGCCTATGTTTTGCAAAATTTTATCGTCAAAGGTCTGCGGATTTATGCTTATCCTTGAAACTCCGCCCTCTTTCATAACCCTGAATTTTTCTCTCGTGAGGGTGTCGGGTCTGCCCGCTTCGACGGTATATTCACGGACGGTCGACAAATCGAAATTATCGGCTATCGCTCCGATAACGCTTTTAAGTTCATCCGCCTCAAGCGTGGTGGGCGTGCCTCCGCCGTAATAAACGCTCTCAAGCCTCAAACCCAAATCCGAGGCTATCTTACCTGTAAGTCTTATTTCTTTTTTTAGACAGTCAAGATAATCGGGCATAAGCTTTTTTACAAGTCCGCTCGTCATAGCGTGGGAGACAAACGAACAATAGCTGCACCGCGTAGGACAGAACGGAATTGAAACATAAAGGCTGAACGACTCGGGTCGAGAGAGTGAAATTATCTTTTCCTCTGCGTTCGCAACGCTGTCGGCAAGCTCCGTTTTTTCCCTCGTGACAAGGTAATCACGCATAAAAATTCCCTTGCCGTTTTCAGTTCCGTAATTCGCTTTAAGGCTTCTGAGAAGCTTTGACGGACGGATGCCCGTAAGTATTCCCCATTTAGGAGTATAGCCCGTGATTTTCACAAGCGCACGAAACATCATCTGCGCCATCAAAAGCTCCCTGTCGGGAACGTCCGTAAGGCTGTTTTCCTCACTGTAAAGCACATTTCCCGATTTGTCCGTAAAAACGACTCTTACCTCGCTGTCGGTAAACTCCGTAAGCAACAGAGTCTCATCGCTTTTGAAGCTGTCGCCGATTACAACGGTAATTTTTTCATTGGGAAAAAACACCCTTGTCAGCTTTTCCGCTTCGTATTGAAATTTATGATTTTTAACACCGAGTATCATACAAGTCTCCGCAAATATCTGTTGTGTGTGCGCTCATAGTCAAGCGTGGTTGAACGGTTATGCCCCGTATAGACCTTATAGTCGCCGTCAAGCGCCGCTATTTTTTTAAGAGACGAAACAAGCATAAAATCATCTCCGCCGATAAGGTCCGTTCTGCCTGCCGTGAGCGAAAACAGCGTGTCGCCCGTAAAGATTGTTTTTTCGTTTTCTATTATATAGCAAACTCCGCCGGGAGTGTGACCCGGTGTGTGCATAACCTTTATTTGAGTTTCACCGAGCATAATCGTGTCGCCGTCCGAAAGAAGTCTGTCGGCAGTTACATTCTTCTGCTCACAGCCGCCCCATTCGGCAAGGCTTGTGTGCGGGTCCGAAAGGCAAGGCGCGTCAAGGGAGTGTATCATAACCTGTGCGCCCGTGTACTCTTTTAAGCCGTATACGCCGAGGATATGGTCAAAATGCCCGTGAGTGAGCAATATATATCGAACTTTTTTGCCGTCAAGCTCCCTTTTGAGCTCTTCGTTGAAGTCGCCTGCGTCTATAACGGCACATTCGCCCGTTGCGGTATCCGTTAAAATATGTGTGTTTGCACTGACGGGCCCCAGCGGTATTGATTTTACGGTAATTGACATATTATTTTCTCCAAATCTCCGTATCGTAAAGTATCGTAACGGGTCCGTTGTTGAGCAGAGACACCTCCATGTGCGCACCGAACACGCCCTTTTCAACCTTACGCACTCCGTTTTCAAGGAGCTTTGAGCAGTAATACTCGTACAGCCTGTTTGCTTCGTCGGGCGCCGCCGAATTGATAAACGACGGTCTGTTGCCCTTCTTGACATCGGCGCAGAGCGTAAACTGCGACACGGCAAGCACTTCGCCGTCAATGTCGAGTATCGACTTGTTCATCTTGTCGTCCTCATCGGTAAAAATCCTGAGGTTAGCCGTCTTTCTTGCGAGGATTTCAGCGTCCTCTTCGGTGTCGCCGTCCATCACGCCGACAAGTATAAGATAGCCCTCCGAGATTTTACCGACTGTTTTTTCGTCAACATCAACTCTTGCGTTTTTTACTCTTTGAATTACTGCTTTCATATTTTTATTCCCTTGTCATATTGAATTCTGGCGCTCAACCATAAGTACACCGCTTATCTTTTCAATTCTCGCAATTACATTTTTGAGGTGCTCGACATTGTTGACGGTAACGGTCATATTTATAACCGACCTGCCGTCCTTGCCCTCTCTTGTGGACAGGTCGTTGATGTTTACTCTCATAGCCGCAATCTGCATTGAAATGTCAGCCATAAGACCTATCCTTGAAAGACCCGTTATCTGGAGCGAAGCACGGAAATCCTGCTTTACGGAATTGTTCCACGACGCCTTCACCCATCTCTCGGGCTCGGAAGCCTGAGAAATGTCCTTTGGCACATTCGGGCAGTCCTTTTTGTGAATTGAAATACCGTGACCCCTTGTGATAAAGCCTATGATATTGTCGCCCGGCAACGGGTTGCAGCACTTTGAAAATTTGATGAGCATATCGTCAATGCCTTCAACGGTAACTCCGTCCTTGCTTTGTGTACGCTTTGTCTGAACAGTGCTTACCGGCTTTTCCTCGTGCTTTTTATAATTCTTGTTGTAGTCATCCTTGATGTATGGCATAAGGCGCATAACCGATATGCCGCCGAAGCCTATTGCGGCATAGAGGTCGTCAACGCTCGCACAGTGCTGATGATGCGCAAGATTTTCGACAAACCTTTCGTATTCCTCGTCCGTCAGACGGATATAGTTCTTGCGCAGCTCTCTTTCAAGCTCTGCTTTGCCCTCGACAATATTTTCATCTCTGCGTTCATTTTTGAACCAAGAGCGGATTTTGTTCCTTGCAGAGCTTGTCTTTGCAACGGAAAGCCAATCCCTTGACGGCCCCTTTCCGGGCTGGGGAGATGTGAGAATTTCCACAATTTCTCCCGTCTTTACAACATAGTCAAGCGGAACGATTCTGCCGTCGACCTTTGCGCCTATCATTCTGTTGCCGACTGCGGTGTGGATTGCGTATGCGAAGTCAATAACCGTCGAGCCGACGGGAATATTGATAACATCGCCCTTGGGAGTGAAAACAAACGCCTCTTCCGGAACAAGGTCGGATTTTATCGCTCTGACAATCTCCCGCACATCGCCCGTTTCCTGCTGTTCTTCAAGCAGCTGACGGACCCATGCAAGGCGCTCCTCCATATTTGACTTGCCTGAAATTCCGAGCTTGTATTTCCAATGCGCCGCAACACCGTATTCGGCTGTTCTGTGCATTTCCTTTGTCCTTATCTGAACCTCAAAGGGAATACCCTCTTTGCCGATTACCGTGGTGTGGAGCGACTGATACATATTCGGCTTCGGGGTAGAAATATAATCCTTGAATCTGCCCGGAAGCGGCGTGAACATATCGTGGATAACACCGAGACAGTTATAGCAGTCCGCAAGGCTGTCAACGATAATTCTTATGGCGTAAATATCATAAATCTCGTCGAAGGCCTTGTTCTGCATATACATCTTTCTGTAAATGCCGTGAACGGATTTTATCCTCGCCTCAATTTTCGCCTCGCCGACAGTTTCCTCTATTCTCTTTTTTATCTTCTGCTTTGTGTTTTCGAGGAATTCCGTTCTCGACTCGCTCGTCTCCGAAAGGCGTTTTTCAATGTCGTCGTATGCTATCGGGTCAAGGAAACGGATTGCCAGATCCTCCAGTTCCTCCTTTGCGGTACGGATACCTAATCGATGAGCTATAGGCGCATAAATCTCAAGCGTTTCAAGCGCAATATCACGCCTTTTCTGCGGAGCCATAAACTGGAGCGTACGCATATTATGAAGCCTGTCTGCAAGCTTTATGATAATTACCCTTATGTCATGAGACATTGCAAGCAGCATTTTTCTGATATTCTCCGCCTGCTGTTCCTCCTTGGTCGAAAGCGGAACTCTGCCGAGCTTTGTAACGCCGTCAACAAGGCTTGCGATTTCCCTGCCGAACTCCTTTTCAAGTCCTGACAGCTCAATATCCGTGTCCTCAACCGTGTCGTGCAATATCGCCGCCGCAACCGACTGTGCGTCCATACCCAAATCGAGAAGTATATTGGCAACCGCTATCGGATGAATTATATACGGCTGACCCGAGTACCGAAGCTGCGCCTTATGAGCGTCTGCGGCAAGCTTATATGCCTTATCAACACTTTCAAGCTCCTCTTCGGAGAAAACCGCCTTACAGCGGTCATAAAGCTCCTTGTAAAGCTCGTCGGGTGTTTTTTCTGCCGTTTTATTCTGCGTCATACGCTCATCTCCTTTTGGGTAAGTTTTTTAGTATAACCGAGGAAGCAAGGTCTACCTTTTCCGAGGTCGGCAAAAGAGTTATATTTTCCGCTTCCCGTCCGATAAGCCCCAATTCCTCCATAACATCAAGGGTTACAAGCACCTTTGCCGCATATTTGTACGGACATCTCGCACGGTGGCAAAATGCCTCCGCGCCGTATGAAAATCCGTTTTTAGCTTTAAGGAATTTATAAACGCTTGCAAAAAACGCTCTGTCCGGAGTCAAAAGCCTTACTTCCTTTTCCGAAAGCTCCGCCTCGCATCTGAATTTTTCGTAAACCCTGCGTGAGGCATTGTAAATGTCAAAATCCGAGTCCGCAAACGCTATATCCACTATCTGCACTGCGGGCTTTACTTCGCCTCTGAACTCATTTCTCTCAACCCTGAACGCTATATTTACAATATCTCCCGTATCATACTGAAAGTCCTTTACCGTCTGCGAAAACATTATCGCACCGATTTCCCTTGCGTCCTTTTCAAAGGTAAGCCTCAGATGCTTACCCTCTCCCACCGGACGAACTGACTTCAAAACCGCATTTTTCATAGCAAAGCACGGCTGAGGATTATTCGCTCCGAACGGCTCAAACATCGAAAGCACATCCAAAAGCTCATTTGAGATATATGACGGTTTTATCGTGAGGTCAATTCCGAGCTCGGGATAAGGCATTGATACGCCTCGGGCGTATTCACAAAGTCTTAGACGAAATTCATCTATATCCCTTGCGTTTATTCCAAAGCCTGCAGCAAGAGTATGTCCTCCGAAGTGTGTAAGCATACCGCCTACCGAAGAAAGTGCGTCATAAATGGAAAAGCCCTCTATACTTCTGCAAGAGCCCTTTCCCGTTTCTCCGTCTGTTGAAATGACAATTGCGGGCTTGCCGTATCTTGAGACAAGCCTTGAAGCGACTATCCCGATTACGCCCTGGTGCCAATTCTCGCCCGACACGACGATTATCGGGGCATATTTTATACGGTCATCCGATTCGATAAGCTCAATAGCCTGCATTGCCGTCTCGGTCTCCACCGTCTGGCGTTCCCTGTTTGCGGTATCTATCTCCTGTGCCACAGCCTGAGCCTTTTCCGCCGAGTCGCACAAAAGCAGCTCCACCGCCGTTTTGGCCGATTTCATTCTGCCTGCGGCATTTATCCTCGGCGCTATGCCGAAGGCTATCGAGGTTGCGCTGATCGCCCTTTTGTCCGTTCCCGAAATAGCTTTAAGCGCCTCTATACCGTATCTGTGCGAGTGCTTTAACTGCTCAACGCCTTTTTTTACAATTATTCTGTTCTCGTCAACTACCGGCACAACATCGGCAAGTGTGCCGATTGCGGCAAGATCCGCATATTTTTCGCAGATTGTATCACTGTCGCCCTCAAGAGCGCAGACAAGCTTGAACACAACGCCCACGCCCGCATATTCACGGAATTCACACTCACTGTCCGCACGGTGCGGATTTACGACCGCAACTGCGTCGGGAAGCGCCTCGCTCACCTTATGATGGTCGGTTATGACAACATCCATACCGAGCTCGTTTGCGAGCCTTGTTTCCTCAACTGCGGAGATACCGTTATCGACGGTAATAATAAGCTTTGTACCGTTTTCCGAAAATTTTCTTACCGCCTCGCAGGAAATTCCGTAGCCCTCTGACATTCTGTCGGGGATATAATAACCGATGTCCGCTCCCTGTTCACGAAGGTACAGGTACAAAAGCGTGGTCGAGGTAACGCCGTCTGCGTCATAGTCGCCGAAAATCATAATTTTCTCGCCCGAATCAATCGCCCTGCCTATTCTTTCAACAGCTCTGTCCATATCCTCAATTTCAAACGGGTCTCTGAAAAGGCTGTCGGCAAAGAGGAAATTTTCAATTTCCCCGGAATCCGTCATGCCCCTTGAAGCAAGAAGCAACGCCGCCAACGGGTCAAGGCTGAATTCCTCCGAAACAGCCGCCGCAGCGTCCTTGTCGGTCTGTGAAGTTTTCCACCGATATTTTGACAACTTTTTGCGCCTCCGAGAATTATAATCTTCTAACCTTTTTATTTTATCATTTTAATTGTATTGTTTCAATATGATTTTATATTATTTTATGAATTGACACAAATGTTATTTGATAGTAAAATATTTTATATATGCGCTTACTCTTTACAGTTTAGGGGGAACTTTTTTGAAAACGGATAAACCGAAAAAAATCGTAAAAAAAAGGCTCGGTAAGAAAAATTCCGTATTTCTTCTTGCGGACATTTTTATAGTAAATCTTATTTACTTTGCGACAACAATTGTCTATTGGATTTTCATTCCCGATTCGTCGCTGTTTAAGCAGCTTGCGCTGAGAATACCTTATGTAACGCTTGTTTATATTCTCTCATATATGCTGTTCAAAATTTACAATATGGCGTGGAAATATGCTGGGCTTGCCGAAATATTCAAATACTTTGTCTCGACCGCTGTCGGAACCTGCGGAGTATGGGTGTGCGACTATGTGCTTATGAAAGCAAACAGACAGCTCGTTGCCGACGGAACCGTCACAAGACTTTACTTCAATGTGCTGCCGAGAACGGTATACATTGAAAGTATGCTCATGATAATGGTGCTCTGCCTTGCGATAAGGCTCGCCTCACGCTCGTATCTTATGCTCAAGCACGAACAAAACAGGAAGCAGCACCTGTCAGAGCTTAAACAGATACTCATAATCGGCGCAGGCGAAGCAGGCACAAGTCTTGTAAGGGATTTCCAAAAAAATTCATACAAGTTCGGCAACCCCGTCGCCCTTGTTGACGACGACAAATCAAAGCTCGGACTTTTGGTAAACGGCACTCCCGTTGTCGGAACCTGCGACGATATAGAAAAGGTATGCACCAACTATTCGATTGACGAGATAATATTCTGTATTCCGTCCATAGCCGACGGCAGGAAGCGTGAAATACTCGACTACGCAATAAAAACGGGTCTTTCCGTTAAGATAGCGCCCGACATTGCCGACCTTGAAAACTCCGAGGTCTCCTACAAGGAAATGCGTTCGGTTGATATTCTCGACCTGCTCTCGCGTCCCGAAGTAAAGCTCAATCCCGATGTCTGCAAATATGTAACTGACAGGACGGTTCTCGTAACGGGCGGCGGCGGAAGCATCGGCTCGGAGCTTTGCAGGCAGATAGCGCGCTACAATCCCGAAAAAATCGTAATTTTCGACATCTATGAAAACAACGCATACGCGCTAAAAAATTCGCTTGACCTTCACTATTTCGGCAATCCGAAAATTGAGATACGCATAGGCTCCGTAAGAGAATATGCCCGTCTTAAAGAGGTGTTTGAGGAGTTCCGTCCGTCTTCGGTTTTCCATGCGGCTGCCCACAAGCATGTTCCGCTTATGGAGGACAGTCCTTATGAGGCGATAAAGAATAATGTTCTCGGAACTTACAACACCGCAAAATGCGCCGACGAATACGGCGTTGACAATTTTGTGCTCCTTTCAACCGACAAGGCGGTAAACCCGACGAATGTTATGGGGGCAACAAAGAGATGCTGCGAGCTTGTAATCCAATACTTCTCAAAGGTTTCAAAGCATACAAAGTTTGCCGCAGTGCGCTTCGGCAATGTTCTCGGCTCAAACGGAAGCGTTATTCCGCTTTTCAAAGAACAGCTTAAAAATGGCGGCCCGCTTACTGTTACTCACCCTGATATAACAAGATACTTTATGACCATTCCCGAGGCGGCACAGCTTGTTGTTCAGGCGGGCGGACTTGCAAAGGGCGGCGAAATTTTCGTACTTGATATGGGTGAGCCCGTAAAAATAGTTTCACTTGCGGAAAAGCTTATCAAGCTTTCGGGCTTTGAACCGTATGTTGATATAGACATTCAGTTCACCGGTCTGCGCCCGGGGGAAAAGCTCTATGAGGAGCTTATTTTGCCGAGTGAAAAGGACGGTATGAGCAAAACGGAAAACAACAAGATTTTCATTGCCGCTCCAACCGATTTTGACGACAACATGCTTATTGAACACATAAACGCAATTCCTGATATGAACCCGTCCGATTCAAGAAAATTCCTGAAAGAGCTTGTTCCGAATTTCAAAGAAAGCTGACGAATTCAGTACACAGCCTGTCTGTATAACAATGCGTTAAACCCCTCAGATATGCTTCTGCATCACCTGAGGGGTTTGTTTTTGCTATTTTTTATTTCGTTTTCTGAAATATTTGAGCATTGAAGATATGTGAATTTTCATAAGCTTCAGGCTTTTAGAGCTTCCGCCCTCCCAATTATGCACCGCGGAAGCGTTCGGATAAAAAACGACCTTTCCGTAAGCGGAAATTCGCTCGGTCAAATCCACATCCTCAAGATACATAAAAAACCGCTCGTCAAATCCGCCGACCTTTTTGAAAAGCTCCGTCCGCATTACCATAAAGCAGCCCGTGCAGAACTCAATCTGCATGGGAACGCCCATATCGGCATCCTTCATTGTATATTCGTCTCTTATAGGCTGAAACTTCTTAATATACCTTGAAAGTCTGCCGAGCACCATATATTTCAAGGTCGGTATGCGTTTGGGCAAATACTGCTGTGTGCCGTCGGGATTGAGGATTTTCGGCGTTACCAACGCAACATCCTCATTTGCTTTAAGATACGAAACCAACTCGCCCAACACATCGCTTTTAAGCTCAATATCGGGGTTCAGTACGGCGTGAAAGGTTGAATTTACGCCGAGCATTTTGTTGTGCGCATGACCGAACCCCCTGTTTTCGCCGACTTCAATTATTTTGACCGTCGGAAAATTCTCCCTTATATATTCAACCGTTCCGTCCTGTGATGCGTTGTCGATAACGGTTATTTCATATTCAACGGGTTTTGTATATTCGATAATGCTTTTCAAAAGTCTGCCGACTTCCGATTTATTGTTATACGTTACAACGGAAACCGAAAGCTCCGCCATCGCCGCACCTCCTTATTTCGAGCGCAAGCGCCCGATAAAATTGATATTTATAAATCTTTTTGCAATTACAAGCGCACCGACAATTCGGTTTTTTAGTCCGCCCGCCTGCCTGCAAAACAGAGAATAGTCCTTTTTGAAAATTGAAAATCTGCGCCTTGCCGCCCGAATATCGCCGAAATCATTTGCAGAAAAGCTCTGCTTGAGTTTGACAGAGCGTGCCGCCGTGATTTTCCGGTTTTGTTTTTTCATATCCGACAAAAATTTGTGGTCGATAAAATCGAGAAAATAATTTTCGTCGTATCTGTAATTTTTGAACACTTTAAGGTCTACAGCCATACCGCTGTTTATACCGGAAATGTTTTCCGCGGTCAATTCGTCAAGGTTTGAAACAGCTGAAGCTACAACACCGTTAATTTTGCACGGAGACATATACCCTCTCTCGTCAAAAACGGTCGGGAGAAGAATATCGGCGTCCGTTTTTTCGATTTCCTTTTCCATAAGCGAAAAATAATCGGCGGGAACTGCCGTGTCGTCGTCAAACAGACAGACATAGCCGTTTTTTTTCGCAAGAGCGTCAAGCGCACGGTTGTAAGCCTTGGAAAGTCCGACATTTCCGCCCATGGAGAGAATATGCACATTTTCGCTCTCAAAGGCGGCGTTCCCCATATCCTTTGTGCTGTTGTCGCAGACGAAAATTTCAACCCCTGTATCTTTAAGGGTCGAAAACGAAACGCTGTCTTGTAAGCTTCTGTTGTAAATTACCGTTACGGCAAAAAATCCGATACTCATAATTATCTCTTTAAGAGGGCAGAGACCATCTGCACCCTCCATTTAATCATATTGAAAACACCCGAGTGCCTGTCATCCGAAACATTGTTTCCGTGCCGTCTGTAAAGGATAAGCGGCTCGTTTATCAGCTTGACTTTCCCGTGCCGTTCGCACATAAGACCTATCCACTGATCGTGCATCGATATATTTTCCGGTATCGGCAAAAGGTACTCGCAGCACTGCCTGCGAAAAGCCATACAGCAACCCATATAGGTATTTTTTATAAGATTTTTGACAATTCCCGTACCCGTTTTTCTGTGCTCAAAAAACGATTTTTCAACCGTATTCAGGTCTCTGTCGACAACTCTTGCGTCGTGCAGCACAAGCACCGTTTTCGGGTCGGCAAATTCTTTTTTTACCCTCTCAACCTTGTTGCCAAGCCAAACATCATCTTGATCGCAAAGGAAAACAATATCGTTTTTACAGTTCCTTATTGCGTTCTCAAAATTCTTTATAACTCCCCTGCCGGATCCGTCAAGAAGCCTTACTCTCGAATCTTTTTCCGCAATAAAGCAAATCATTTCCCTTGTGCCGTCCGTCGAGGGGTCAAGGGAAATGACAATTTCATCTTCGGCGGACAGTTGCGGTAATATTGAATTTATTTGTTCTTTGATAAATTCTTCGCCGTTATATGCGGCAAGTGCAACTGATACCGTCATAATTAAAACACATTCTTTTCGGAAAAATCTTTGAATGACTGATGAACCTTGTCCTTTTCGGAAAGGAGAATTTCCATATCATCCGTAATGGGCCATTCAATGCCGATGTCGGGGTCGTTCCACATAAGACCCGCCTCGTGAGAGGGGTCGTAATATCTTGTGCATTTGTAAACGAACTCCGCCTCGTCCGAAAGAACAAGGAAGCCGTGAGCAAAGCCCTCGGGGATATAGAACTGCTTTTTGTTCTCAGCAGATAAGGTTACGCCGAACCATTTACCGAAGGTCTCGCTGTCGCGTCTTAAATCAACCGCAACATCAAAGACCTCGCCGCTTACAACTCTGACAAGCTTGCCCTGCGAGTTCTGCGTCTGGAAATGAAGGCCTCTCAGCACGCCCTTCTTGGACTTCGACTGATTATCCTGAACGAAAACCATATCAAGTCCCGCTTCCTTAAAAGCCTCATAATGATAGGTCTCCATAAAATATCCTCTGTTATCGCCGAAAACCGTAGGCTCGATAACATAAACATCCTTTATCGGAGTTTTGATAAAATTAAATTTTCCCATTATTTATCACCGTACATCTTTTTATAATAATCCTGATAAGCGCCGCTTGTTACATTCTTAACCCAATCCATATTGTCGAGATACCATTTAAGAGTCTTTTTGATGCCTACCTCAAACGTTGTTTCGGGGTACCAGCCGAGAGCGTCCTTAATCTTGGTCGGGTCAATGCCGTAACGACGGTCGTGTCCCTTACGGTCGGTAACATACTTAATCATATGCTCGCCCACCTCCGAGTCAACATTTTCCTTGATATATTCGATAATTGTCTTAACGATAAAGATGTTGGGTCTCTCGTTATGTCCGCCGACATTGTAAACCTCGCCGTCAACGCCGTTTCTGATTACCATATCTATAGCCTTGCAGTGGTCCTCAACATAGAGCCAGTCACGAACCTGCATACCGTCGCCGTAAACGGGAAGGTCCTTATGAGCAAGCGTGTTGTTCATAATAAGCGGTATAAGCTTCTCGGGAAACTGATAAGGTCCGTAATTGTTCGAGCAACGGGTAATGTTGATCGGGAACTTGTATGTGTCATGGAAAGCCTTTACGAACAAATCCGCCGAAGCCTTGCTTGAAGAATAGGGGCTGTGGGGGTCAAGCGGAGTTGTCTCCATAAAGTAGCCCTCTGCGCCGAGTGTGCCGTAAACCTCGTCTGTTGAAACCTGAAGATACTTAACGCCGTCCTTATACTCGTCGTCGCCCGTCTGCCATGCAACCTTAGCGCACTGAAGCATATTAACCGTACCGAGAACATTTGTCTCAACAAAGATTTCGGGGTTTGTGATGCTCCTGTCAACATGGCTTTCAGCCGCAAAGTTTACGACATAGTCAATGTCGTTCTCTTTGAAAATCTTTGAAATAGCTTCTCTGTCGCAGATATCAGCCTGAACGAAAAAGTAGTTGGGATTGTTCTCAACGCTCTTGAGGTTCTCAAGGTTGCCTGCATATGTAAGCTTATCAACATTGATGATTTTAACATCATCGTACTTGTTGAGCATATAGATTACAAAGTTTGAGCCGATAAATCCGGCACCGCCGGTTACAAGATAAGTTTTCATGAATTTTTCTCCGTTTCGTCTAATTTTATAATATATTCCCGAAGTGCCGTATCCCAGTCGCGCATTTCGTTGCCGACGGTACATTCAAGCATAAGATTTCTCAATGATGAATAAGCGGGTCTCGGAGCAGCAGAGGGATATTTTGCCGAGTATTCCTCGGAGGTGCATTTTGCGACCGTTCCCTTACAGCCGGAAAGCTCCATAATTCTCGCTGCGAAATCAGCCCAGCTGCATTCACCCTCGCCCGTGCAATGGTAAATTCCGTATTCCTCGGTAAGAGCGAGCTTGAGAATGTGATACGCAAGGTCGTTCGCGTTTGTGGGGTTGCCCCTCTGGTCATCGACAACCGTCGTGACATCGTTCATATTTCCGAGGCGTCTCATGGTCTTGACAAAGTTCTTGCCGATAAGACCGTAAAGCCAAGCCGTTCTGAGAATAAAGTATCTTGAGCACTGTTCGCTGACATATTTTTCGCCGAGGAGCTTGCTCTTGCCGTAAACGGTGTTGGGACCCGTCTCGTCCCACTCGCATCTCGGAGTGTTGCCGTCTCCCCTGAAAACATAGTCGGTTGAAACATGGACGAATTTTGCACCGTATCTGTCGCTTGCGACGGCAAGGTTTCTCGGACCTATTGCGTTGACCTTCATAGCCGCTTCAAAGTTTGTCTCGCAGCCGTCAACATTGGTCATTGCCGCGCAGTTGATGATAACATCGGGCTTTTTGCTCTTGACAAAGGCGTCAACAGCCGCCGCATCGGTAATATCAAGGTCCTCAACATCGACTGCGACAACCTCGCAGCCCTTGTATGCGTCGCTTATTTTGCCGATGCCCGCTTCGCCCGTTTCAAGCATATGAGACAACTCATTGCCCAACTGACCGTGCGAACCCGTAATCAGTATTTTCATATTTAATATTCCTCCCGAAAAAGACCTTAATCAGTCCGTTTCCTTTCCTGCAAGCTTATAAAGGTACTGACCGTACTCGGTAGTTTTGAGCTTATCCGCCTGCGAGAGAAGCTGTTCTTTGTTTATAAATCCGTTGTTGTATGCGATTTCCTCAAGGCAGGCTACATAAAGTCCCTGTCTTGTCTGAACCGCTTCGATAAAGTTTGCGGCGTCAAGCATTGCCCTGTGTGTGCCCGTATCGAGCCATGCCATACCTCTTCCGAAAAGCTCAACCTTGAGAGTTCCTCTTCTGAGGTACTCGTTGTTGATTGAAGTGATTTCGATTTCGCCTCTTGCCGAGGGTTTAACATTCTTTGCGATTTCAATTACATCGTTATCGTAGAAATAGAGTCCCGGAACAGCGTAATTTGACTTCGGATGCTCGGGCTTTTCCTCGATTGAAAGGACATTCCACTCCTTATCGTATTCAACAACGCCGAAAGCCTTAGGATTGCTGACATGATAACCGAAAATCGTAGCGCCCGACTCCCTTGCGCTTGCCTTTGCAAGCCTCTCCGAAAAGCCGTAGCCATAGAATATATTGTCGCCGAGGACAAGGCATACGCTGTCATCCCCGATAAATTTTTCACCGATTATGAATGCGTCGGCAAGACCTCTCGGCTTATCCTGAACTGCATATTCAATATGCATACCGAGCTGTGAGCCGTCTCCGAAAAGTTCCTCGTAACAGGGAAGATCACGGGGTGTGGAAATTATAAGAACATCCTTAATCTTCGCAAGCATAAGAGTTGACATCGGATAATAAATCATAGGCTTATCGTAAACAGTCAATATCTGCTTCGATACTGCAAGAGTTGACGGATAAAGCCTTGTGCCCGCACCGCCGGCAAGAATAATACCTTTCATATTCTTTCCTCCAAAAGTATTGTTTATAATTTTACGGTTTATGCTGCATCGTCAAGCGACCCGGAACTTGTGGTTTCGGTCACGGACGCCTTTGTGGTGGTTTCGGTTACAGGCGCCGTGGTTGTAACAACCGGAGCGGTTGTGGTAACGGATGCCTGCGTTGTTTCCGCTGCGGCAGTTGTTGTCTCAGCGGCTTTTGAGGTTGTAACGGCTTTCTTGGTTGTAGTAGTGCTTGCCGCCTTTGTCGTAGAATCTGTCTTTGTCGATTTTTTAGAGGTTGTCCTCTCCGATTCGGGTATCGGCTCTCCGTAAAGGAACATATGAATTCTTTCCGCCGCAGCGTCAAGATCGTATCTCCATACCCATGCTCCCTCATAAATTCCGCCGATTGCCTGCTCGGGATCGCCGGGAATATTTATCGCTTCAATAGAAACATCCTCGTTTATAAGCGGAACAAGGCTCATAACCTCGCTGAACGAAACGGAGGTCTCACAAAGCGACATCATCGTTTTTACAACCTCTGTGTATTTAGTCGGGCTTACCTTTCTCGCCTGAGTGAGAAGCGCATTTATAACCATTTTCTGCCTGTTTGAACGGGCGTTATCGGAGTCCTGTTTACGAAGCCTGCAGAAAATTACCGCCTGATCGCCATCAAGATGAACCTGGCCGTAATTTTCGACAAGAGCCGCGCCTCTCTGTGCGTCCGGATCGCCGTAAAGAGCCTCCTGATTTATCTGGTTCATTTCCGACTCGGTGATTTCAATATCAATACCGCCGAGGACATTTATGGCGTCCGCAAGCTTGTGCATATTTATCGTAGCGTAATCGGAAATATTCATATTGAAATTTTCGTTTATCGTCTTAATCGCGAGCGGAGCACCGCCGAACGAATAAGCGTGGGTTATTTTCTGGTTTTTATGACCGTCTATCGCAACATAGCTGTCTCTGAGAATCGAAACGATTTTAACAGACTTGTTTGCGGCGTCGATGCTGACGATCATAATCGTGTCGCTCAAGCCCTTAAAAGAATCCTCGTCTCTTGTATCAACGCCGAACACGGCAACATTGAACACATCGGTCTTTCCGTATTTATTTTCGATTTCGTCGGAAATACCGAGATCCTCCTTGTCAATATTCGTGGTAAAGCCGTTATAAATTCCGTAAACCGTAGCAAATGCAATAACCGCAAGCAAAACGATTACACATACGACGATGATGACAATCCTCTGCCATTTTTTGAGAGCCATCCATTTTTTCTTGAATTTCGACTCCTTTTTAGGCTTTTTGCCTTTACCTTTTTTCGCCTTTTTCGGGCTTTTCTTTTTATCTGCCGCCTCGGCAATGAACTCTATATCCTCAAACTCTCTCTTGTTATCTGACATCCTTAATAAACCTCACACCAAAAATGTGCAAAACACGCACACAAAGAATCTATTATATTACTTTTGGATTATACTATAATTTGTGTCGGGTGTCAATGAAAATACAGACGCTTTGGCGTGTATTTTGACGAATACGGCAAAGTAAATACCCGACAATCCGCTGCGCCGTTTATTTCGTTGACAAAAAATATTTCTCTGTTATAATTGTATATAATGGCGTATAATCAGTGGATTTCGCCCTTGTTAAATGTTAAAGGAGCAACATAATGGGATATACCAAAGAAGACATTCTCAGAATTGCGGAAGAAAAGGATGTTAAATTTATCAGACTTCAGTTTATAGACATTTTCGGACAGATAAAAAATGTCGCCATCACAAGGAGCCAGCTTGAAAAGGCTCTCGACAACAAATGTATGTTCGACGGTTCTTCGATAGAAGGCTTTGTCAGAATTAACGAGTCGGATATGTATCTGCGCCCCGATTACGATTCATTCGTAATTTTACCTTGGAAGGACAGAACCGCAAGGCTTATCTGCGATGTTTACTGCACCGACGGGACAACGCCGTTCCTCGGCGACCCGAGAAATGTACTGAAAAAGGTTATGAAGGAAGCTGCCGATATGGGCTTTACATTCAATGTGGGTCCGGAGTGCGAATTTTTCCTTTTCCAGCTTGACGATGAGGGCAACCCCACCACAAAGACAGGAGATGTTGCGGGTTACTTTGATATGGGTCCCGCAGACCAGGGCGAGCAGTGCAGAAGGGATATTTGTATGTGCCTTGAAGAGATGGGCTTTGAAATCGAGGCTTCGCACCACGAATGTGCCGAGGGTCAGCATGAGATTGACTTCAAATTCGACGAGGTTCTCAAAACAGCCGACAATGTAATAACCTTCAAGCATGTTGTCAAAACCTACGCAAGGCGCCACGGACTTCACGCAACCTTTATGCCCAAGCCCGTTTACGGCATCTGCGGTTCGGGTATGCACACAAATATGTCGCTTATGAAGGACGGCAAAAACGCCTTTTTCGACCCCGACAAGGAATACGGCCTTTCCGACACGGCGCTGCACTTCATTGCAGGCGTGCTTGCACATATCAAGGGAATTACGGCGGTTGCAAATCCGCTTGTAAATTCATATAAGAGACTTGTTCCCGGCTATGAGGCTCCCGTATATATCGCATGGTCGGCTTCAAACCGTTCCACGCTTATCAGAATACCCACCGCAAGAGGTATGGGCACACGAGTTGAGCTCCGTTCACCCGACCCTGCCTGCAATCCATATCTTGAAATGGCGCTTTGCCTTGCAGCAGGTCTTGACGGAATAAAGAGAGGGCTTATGCCTCCAAAGAGCACCGCAAAGAACATCTATGAGATGACAGATCAGGAGCTTAAAGACGACGGCATAGACAATCTTCCCGCAACGCTTGAGGACGCTATGTACGAATTTGCAAGCGACCCATTTATAAAAGAGGCTCTCGGCGAGCATGTTTACGAGAAGTATCTTGAGGGCAAGCTCCGTGAATGGAAGCAGTACCAGACAAGCGTTACCGACTGGGAAGTCAAGCGCTACCTTTCAAAGTATTGATAAAACAATTCGGATAAGCTAATCGGCACGGCATAAGCTGTGCCGATTTTTCCACAAAAAGCGGACAGAAAAGGGCTGAGTGTTCATAAGGCAGTTTTGCTTCAAAACAACATCTTTTCGCACAATAATTCGTTAACCCCCACAGATATGCGCCGGCATTATCTGCGGGGGTTGCCTTTTCTTGTATCAAAAATATATTATTTTGAAGTGCGTTGCAGTTTCGTAGCTATAAAAATTCTTTTATGCCGAAGCCGAGAAATGAAGCAGGGCTTCCGCCTTGCGAGGCTTTTCGGCAAAAGCATAATGGATTTTTATGCGAGAAACCAATACTGCCTTATGAACACTCAGCCAATATCCTGTCCGTTTTATACTTTTCAGTTCCAATCAATAATCATTCTTAAAAAATAAGCTGTCCACGAAGCGCAAAACAAAAAGAACAATCAAAAGGATACTAAACATTATTTTAATTTGCTCCTGTAAGCTGCCGTAAGCACCAATTCACCGTTTGTATTTCTTGCAATATCCGCCCAATCAAGAATTGACGCAATTACAAAAACAGGGTCAATGACAGACTCCCCTTTTTTCCTGCCCCACGCTTTTGCAAGAGCACCTACGACCGTTGTTTCGTCGCATTCCGGATCGCCGAATTTGTAATTCCTGCCGTTTCCTTTTCTTGCATGTCCGTTTTGAGAAATAAGCAAATCAACGACAGTGTCAAAAAGGTCGTATGTAAATGTTACATTTGACGTAAGCTTGTTACAGGAAAATGATTTTCCGTCTCTGTTTGCCCACACCTCACACGGCAGCCCCCTAAGGGTGTAAACTGTTGCTCTGCCGCCGTTTTCTTTTAGCTTTTTCTTGATTATCTCCGACGCTTTAACACTGTTTTCATTGAAGTATAAGTTTTCCATTTCAATTTCCTCCGGTATTGTATAATTATTTTCATCAGGCTCTGCCAAGCCGAGGTTGACTAATAATGTATCGAGCTTCTTTTTTGCGTAAGGATATGATATTCCCATTTCTTCCTGTAGAGATTTCAAGTTGCCCTTGTTCTTCAGAAAACAAATTAAAAATTTATAATCTTCCTCCGACAGCAAATCAAATTCCGACAGTCTGAAATCATTGCGAAGCTCAAGACCGCAATCATCGCATTTCAGCGCACAAATTTTTAATTCTCCGTGGCATACGGGACATTCTGCAATAATTTTACTCATTCAATCATCTCCTATGCATATGTTATAGCATATTTTTACCGTCTTGTCAATATAGTAATAAATATTTTTTATTACGATATTGTAGAGCGTGCGTTTTTATTGTTATGTCAACCGCAAGGGCTGTCCCTACGGGTACGCATAAAATTCACGCCCCGAACGAAAACCGTTCGAGGCGTGAATTTGTGTTTACAATGTCAATCAAAGAATATTGTTGTTTGACATATTCATAATAATCTGTGCCATTTCGGCTCTGTTGGCGTTGCCTGCAGGATTGAGTGTGCCGTTGCCGCCTACAATACCGTTCTGTGCCGCCCAAGCGACTGCCGTTTTCGCCCAATAGCTTACATTACCGCCGTCGGGATAGCCTGCAAGCACTGTATTGACATTACCTGAAACAGAACCGTTGCAGTAATTATAGAATATCAAACAAGCCTGTTCTCTCGTTATCGGGTCGCCTACGCCGAACTTGCCGTTCGCATAGCCCGAAAGAATGTGATTATTCTTAGCCCATGCTACCGCCGCAGAATAATAATCGTTTGTCGGTACATCGGAGAAGCCGCCGTTTTGTCCTGCGTACGCTGAAAGGTCAGCTCCCGCAATCTTTGAAAGAACTACTACAAAATCCTGTCTCTGAATATTGTTTGAAGGTCCGAAGTAGCCGTTAGCGTAGCCGTGGAAATATCCCTTTGCAACATTGAACGCTATCGCATTGCAGTACCATTCTCCGCTTGCAACATCGGGGAAAGTCTTCAATTTTGCTATCGGCTCGGTCTTTGTTTCTTTACATACCGTACAGGTGTATGTTTTGACGCCCTCTTTATCAAACGTTGGAAATGTTGTTATTATTCCCTCACCATAGGTATGTTCTGACTTCGGGATAGTTTCTTTAATAAAATCTCCGCATGCAGTACAAGTCTTTATCTTAACACCGTTGGCAGTACAAGTCGGCTCTTTTATTACTTCCCACTCCCCGTAAGTATGCTCTGTCTTCGGGATTGTTTCTTTAATAACATTGCCACATACTGTACAAGTCTTGGCTTTAACGCCATAGGCTGTGCAAGTCGGCTCCGTTATTACTACCCACTCACCGTAGGTATGAGTTATCGGTAATGTTTCGATTACCTCGACACCACAAACACTACAAGTTCCTTTTCTTTCGCCCTCAATTGTACAATTAGGTTCTTTTATTATTTCCCAATCTTCAAAATTATGAGTCAAATAAAGTTGTGATTCTTTAAAATAATTGCTCGCATAAGATTTGCAAGGCGTTGTAACAATTAAAATTTTGCTGCAACCGTCAAACGCCCTATAACCTATACTCGTTACACTGTCGGGAATGGTTACTCTTGCAAGCAATGTGCAACCGGAAAACGCGCTTTCGCCTATGCTCGTTACGCCGTTAGGAATCACTATATCAACTAATTTACTACAATTCTCAAATGCATTGTCATCTATATATATTACGCCATCAGGAATTGTTACACTTGAAAGCGAAGTGCATCCTCCAAACAAATTGCCTAAGGTTGTAATGCCTTTGCCAATTATTACAATTTGAAGTTTGGTACAACCCTTAAACGCATTATCACCTATGTTTCTTACACCATCGGGAATTAGCACACTTGTAAGCGATGTGCAATAGGCAAATGCACTATCTGCGATACCTTTTGTATCTTCATTTATTTCTATATCTATGTTTCCGGATATATTGCTTTTCGCTTTGATTAACCAACTACCAATGTAGAGAATTCCATTTTTCCAATTTGATGCATTATTATAATATGCTGTATTATAAAAAGCCTCACTGCCAACACTCGTTACGCTGTCGGGTATGGTTACATTTGTTAGCAATTTGCAATTGTAAAACGCACGATCGCCTATACTCGTTACACTGTCGGGTATGGTATATTCTGTTGTGCTTTTTCCTTCCGGATATTTAAGCAATACTGTCTTATCTTTGCTAAACAACACTCCGTCTACAGAACAATATTTCTCGTTATTTCCCGATACATTGATATCTGTAAGCGATGTGCAATAGGAAAACGCATCATCACCTATACTCGTTACACTGTCAGGTATGGTTACGCTTGTTAGCGATCCACAATAGGAAAACGCACTTTTACCTATACTCGTTACACTGTCGGGTATGGTTACGCTTGTTAGCGCTTTGCAACCATAAAACGCTCTTTCGCCTATATTTGTTACACTATCAGGTATGATTATGCTTGTAAGCGATGTGCAATAGTAAAACATATAATCATAATCACCTATACTCGTTACACTGTCAGGTATGATTATGCTTGTTAGCGAGTTGCACTCGTAAAACGCTCTTTCGCCTATACTCGTTACGCTGTCGGGTATGGTTATGCTTGTTAGCGATCCACAATAGGAAAACGCACTTTTACCTATACTCGTTACACTGTCGGGGATTGTTACGCTTGTTAGCGATCTGCAATAGGAAAACGCATACGCTGCGATACCTTTTGTGCCTTCGTTTATTTTTATGCTTCCGGATATATTGTATTCCGCCTTGATTAACCAACTATCAATATAGAGAATTCCATTTTCCCAATTTGATGCATTATTATAATATGCTGTATTACGAAAAGCATCACTGCCAATACTCGTTACACTGTCAGGTATTATTATGCTTGTTAGCGATATGCATTTGTAAAACGCACTTTTTCCTATACTCGTTGCACTGTTATCTATGCGTACGCTTGTTAGCGATCCACAATAGGAAAACGCACTTTCGCCTATACTCGTTACACTGTCGGGTATGGTTACGCTTGTTAGCGATGTTCTACTGTCAAACGCATGATCTGCGATACCTTTTGTACCTTTGTTTATTTCTATGCTTCCGGATATATTGTATTCCGCCTTGATTAACCAACTATCAATATAGAGAATTCCATTTTCCCAATTTGATACTGTATTAAGAAAAGCATCACTGCCAATACTCGTTACACCGTTACCTATGCGTATTTCTGTAAGCGAGTGGCAATTGCAAAACGCACTTTCGCCTATACTCGTTACACTGTCAGGTATTATTATGCTTGTAAGCGAGTAGCAATTGTAAAACGCTCTTTCGCCTATACTCGTTACGCTGTTACCTATGGTTACGCTTGTAAGCGAGTAGCAACTGTCAAACGCACTTTCGCCTATACTCGTTACACTGTCGGGTATGGTTACGCTTGTTAGCGATTGGCATGTGTCAAACGCACTTTCACCTATACTCGTTACGCTGTCGGGTATGATTATGCTTGTAAGCGAGTAGCAATTGTAAAACGCATAACTGCATATACCCTTTACACCATCTTCAATAATAACTTTGGTGATTGATCTCCCCCATGGTGTGTCAAAAGCATAATTTCCCATCTTACCGTTACCGCTGATAGTTAAGACTGTACCGGCAAGCGACCAAGTGCAATCACCGGTCACACCGCTTGTTATTTTATCTGCCGCAAAGGAATTTACCGCAGTCAGCGGCAATGCTGTTATTATCATCAGAATTGACAACAATAACGAAATAATTTTCTTCGTCTTTTTCATAATATACCCTCCTGTTTTTTATTGCAATTATCACAAGGCAGATTAAATATTTTATTATAAAACAAACTCTGATCAGTAGCTATGCTTCTATTTATAGCAACTTTAAGTTTTTCCGCCAAATCGCCCTTAAACCGTGGTCCTTTGGTTATTGTAATTCCCGAAATCAACTGATCCGTTAACTTTAAAGCAACAGCAGAATAGCCTAAATCAACATCAAACTCTACTCTTAATCTTATTTCTTTCTCGTATTTCCACGCAACATTTTTTACATATCCTATTAAATCATCATTGCTATAGATATTTTTAATTAGACTGTTTTTCGCTGTATCACCACAATATAGAATTTCATTATCACTATCTCTATTCTCATTGTTTGTATATGCAACGCAAGCTAAAAAAGGCTTTTTTGAATTCTCTATATTTACATATTCATCTGAAAAGACCTCCTTTTTCTTAATGTCTGCACGATATATTCTTTCAATTCCATTTACCCATTTTTTTAGCTCTTTAATGTCAATATTAACCTTTACTCCATCTTCCCAAGGTTGCGCATACATGCTCCACATACCAATATTTTCTTTTTCTTTCAACATAAAACTGGTAAAATAAATTTTTTGCAACTTATCCTTTTGCCAATGTTCAATTTCAAGGTTGTCGTTCATTTGCAACGGATTATTAAGTATCAAATACTCCGTTTTTATGATATTCACAATAGAATCCAATGAAGTATAATGGGAAATACAAGTGGTGTTCTTCAACCTGTCTGAAGAAGTGAGATATTTAATTAAATCTTTCGAATTTGTTATTTTACTAAAATTGCTATAAGAATCACTCATATGTATTTCTCACTCACAAACAATTTATATATTATATTAACTTATTCAATCTTACTGCATTTTGCAGTAAATGTCAATACCGCAAATTGCGGTATGATAATATTCTATCGGTGATAGGTATGTATATACGCATACGCAATCTGCGTGAGGACAGCGACACTACGCAGGCGCAAATGGCAAAAATCCTTAACTGCTCACAACAGGTTTACAGTAACTATGAACTCGGGCAGCGTGATATTCCGACCGATATACTTATAAAGCTGTCGGAGCATTACAATGTTTCAACCGATTATTTGCTCGGGCTTACAGACAAAAAAGAACGCAATATTTAACCCACCGCTGACAGCGGTGGGTTTTTAACTTCGTTCGCCTGCTTTTGTTTGCTGAATTTGACGGGCGACCGCAGGTCGCCCCTACGGTATGATATGGTATTTAATTTGATTATAGCATTTAATTTGTGCTGACTTTTTCGGTGCATTTTTACAATCCCTCAGTCATTTTTTGTTCCAAAAAAATGACAGCTCCCTTTACAATGGAGCCTGTGTTTGTAGGCAATTTGTAGTTTGATATAAGCCGATAGCTGTTATAAACACGCAGATTTCTTCGGCAGGAGCAAGCCCCTGCCCTACGCATTATTCACTGCTGTTCGCCGTGCTTTCGTGCTTATTGTTATACAGGAACATTAAGACGGCGGCAAGGATAATTACCGCATATCCGACAAAGCTCAGCAGGTCGGGAACCTGATTGAACACGAAATAGCCTATTGCCGAGGTAAAGAGTATCTGCGAATAATCGTAAACCGATATTTCCCTCGCAGGCGCATAGGAATATGCGGCGGTTATCGTAAACTGTCCGCCTGCCGCACCTGCACCCGCAAGAATCAAAAACAGCCACTGCTTTGCGCTCATAGGCACATAATCTATTATAAAGAAAGGAAGCAGGACTACTACAGAAAAGGTTGAGAAAAAGAACACTATAAACGGTCCTTTCGCACCCGATTCACTCGCTTTTCTGACAAAGGCATAGGCGGCGCCCGCTCCTATTCCTCCGAGCAAGCCCATAAGAGCCGGGAAAAGCTCTGCGTTTGCCATTGAGGGCTTGACTATCAGCATACTGCCGAGGAATGCCGCGGTTATTGCGCTTATCTGGAACGGCGTTACCTTTTCCTTTAATATAATAACGCTGAAAACTATCGCAAAGAACGGCGACATCTTGTTGAGTATTGACGCGTCGGCAAGCACAAGTCGGTCTATCGCATAGAAATTGCACACAAGTCCGAGCGTTCCCGCTGCCGAGCGAAAGAACATATATTTATACGACTCCCTCGGCGCTTTGAACATACTCGGGTCTTTAAGAAGCACCGCAAGTGCAAACAGCGCTGCAACCGCATTCCTGAAAAACGCCTTCTGAAGCGTGGGCAGGTCGCCCGCAAGCCTTACAAAGGCCATCATCAGCGCAAAGGAAAATGCGGAGGTTATCATAAGGATTATACCTTTATATTTACTTTTCAAATTATCGCCTCCGTCATACCGCCAAAGCCCTTGTCATATATCCAAAAGCAATTCCACGGGGCAGTGGTCGCTTCCGAAAATTTCCTGATGTATGGACGCACCCGCAAGATTTTTTTCGAGTTTCTTTGACGCTATAAAATAGTCTATACGCCATCCGACATTCTTATCCCTTGCGTGGAAACGGTATGACCACCAGGAATACTCGTTCTCGGCGTCGGGATAAAAATATCTGAAGGTGTCGATAAATCCGCAGTCGAGCATTGTTGTCATCTTTTCCCTTTCCTCGGGGGTAAAACCCGGATTTTTAGTGTTCGTTTTCGGGTTTTTAAGGTCAATTTCCTTATGCGCAACATTTAAGTCTCCGCAGAAAACAACGGGCTTTTTCTTGTCGAGCGACAGGACATATTCCCTGAACTTGTCCTCCCACGACATTCGGTACTCAAGCCTTTTAAGCCCGTCCTGTGAGTTCGGAGTGTAGCAGGTTATAAAATAAAACTTTTCAAACTCAAGCGTTATGACCCTACCCTCGTTGTCATAAAACGGCTGCTTTATTCCGTACTCGACGCCTATGGGCTCTTCCTTTGTGAATATCGCCGTACCCGAATAGCCCTTTTTCTCCGCATAGTTCCAATAGCAATGGTAGCCCTCGGGCGCAAAATCAATCTGACCCTGCTGAACCTTTGTCTCCTGCAGGCAGAATATATCGGCGTCAAGCGTGTTGAACGCAGTCATAAAATCCTTGTTCATAACCGCCCTTATTCCGTTTACATTCCAAGAAATGAATTTTTTCATATTTATTTTTAACTCCTGTATTTTTTATAAGAGTATATCACATTATCCGAAAAGGCTCAACAAAATATAATGTGATTTTATTGACTTTAAGCCGCAAAAAATGTAAAATACGAGTGAAAAATGTATAAGAAGAAAAGAGTAATTATATGAATGAAAAAACAACCTCTTCCGAAAGGATCGAAACAGGCAGATCGTTCTGGAGCGTATTTGCCAAGGCTGTCGGTCTCATGATGGGAGTGGCAATAGCTTACATTGTGCTTTATATGGCTTATAAAGACGGCAACACCTTCTATCAGTCGGCGTCTGCCGAAAAACCGGGCACTGACCTTGTTTCTCCGTCTTCTTTACCTGCAAACGGAAGCGTTACCGTTCCAGACAATGCAAACGGCTCGGCTCTTCCGCTGCCGGACAGCGAGGTTCCGCCTGTTGATATTACAAAAATGCCGCAGACGAAGGAGGAAATCGTCGAGTATTACAAAGCGGCAAACGCAAAGGTAAAATCGCAGGCAAAGAGCATTACAAGAACATATAACAGAGCCTCCAATTACAACGGCGTTATAGAAACGGGAAGCAACCCCTTGCTTTCAAGAATAGGCAAGGCTGTAATGGGAAAATTCCTAACGGAGGATCTTGAACCGAAAAAATTTGCCTCCCGCGATGAAATTGCGGCAAACTTTCCTCCCGCCAATACGGTCTGTGCGCTGTCGGCAGACGATGTCGAAAACGCAACCTGTACCGATAAGGGCGATTTTTACGAGATGGAAATACATATGCTTCCCGAGGTTGACCCCGTAAACGGAAAGGGTACGGGAGCGATAAGCACGATAATCACAAAGCAGGAAATTACCGACGCCGTTGCAGGCTATGTCGAAATTTCGGATATTCACTGCGATTACGAAAATGTGTATTTGATTGCAAGCATAGATAAAAGCACGGGCAACATAACAGACCTTTATGTTCATATGCCTTTGTATCTGAATCTGTCGGCTCTCGGTATGGACTGCAAGGTAGGTCTCTGCTTTGAGGACAGATATACCGTTGAATGGTAAGGGAAAAGCAAAATGGGCAAAAACAGTTTATTTGACACAATAAAATACTTTATCATTGATATGGACGGCACATTTTACCTTGACGGTAACCTTATCGACGGCTCGCTTGATTTTATTGAAAAGGTAAAGAGCGTTGGAAAGGATTACTGTTTCTTTACCAACAACTCATCGAACAATGTCGAGGTGTGCAAGAAAAAGCTTCACAATATGGGCTGTGATGTTACCGACGATAAAATCGTCATTTCCTCCCATGTTACAATTTCGCATCTTAAAAACAATTATCCCGTTGCCAAGGTTTATCTTCTCGGCAACGAAAGGTTGACCGCCGATTTTGTAAACGCAGGCATTGAGCTTGACGAAAAAAATCCCGACATCGTGGTGCTCGGCTTTGACACAACGCTTACCTATGAAAAGATAAGAAAGGCATGCAAGTTCATTGCAGACGGCAAAAAATACATTGCAACGCACCCGGATTTCAACTGCCCGACGGCAGACGGCTTTATGCCCGACACGGGCTCAATGATGGCTATGTTCAAAGCCTCCACAGGCAAAGAGCCCGAGGTCATGGGCAAGCCTCACGCACACACGGTCGAATATCTTACCGAAAAGCTCGACTGTGAAAAAGAGGAGCTTTGCTTTATCGGGGACAGGCTCGAAACGGACATTGCAATCGGTATGAATAACGGAGTTACCTCCGTGCTTGTACTGACGGGCGTTACGGACCTTGCTTCCTATGAAAAGAGCGATATTAAAACCTCATTTGTCGCAAAGTCGTTAAAGGCTTTGGCTGAAGAATTATAATAAATAAAGTAACTGAGATGCAAAGCATCTCAGTTTTTTGTTTATTCAAGCGGTATTTTTTCGATTTCCGTACCCGTATAATAGTGTGAAAGTATTGCCTTATAATCGCTTCCGTTCCTTGCCATATAATCGGCACCGTACTGGCTCATTCCTATAAGGTGTCCGTAGCCGGTTACATTAAAGGTAAAGCTTCCGTTTGAATATTCAACCGAAAAGGCGGGACTTCTCAACGAAAACAAATTTCGAGTCTTTGTGCCTGTAAGGGTTTTGCCGCCTATGACAATGCTTTTTACCGCTCCCGCTTCGGTGTGCTCCGTATTTCCTATCCATACGGCCGGGTCGTCGCCGAGCTGAATTTCGGTATCGCCGGACACTGCCTGTCTGAACTGCTCCGCAGTCAGAACCACCGTCGAAGAACAGTCGGGGGACAATTTATCTCCCGAGGACACCACCGAGACAAGATACGGCAATTCCCCTCCCCAAATGTCCGAAGCGTTTTCGGTCTTGCCCGTGCTTATGGCGCAGTACGCCGCTACTATCGGCTCGGAATTGTAGGTTACCGCCTGCCCCGCCACCTCGCTTACGGCGGCGAGTATTTTTTCGTGGTAGCGGTCATATTTGTCTCCCCATTTTTCCTTTTGCTGTTCCTCGCTCAAATATCCCTGATGCTTTTTCGGGTCGTCCGATATGTCGGCGCCGTTGAGTGAGGAGTCGGGATTTTTGCGAAGTCTTACAAGGTTCGTATATGCAGCAACCGCCTGCGCCTTGAGCGCTTCCTCGTGATATGTTGCGGGCATTTCGCTTGCAACGCAGCCGACAAGATATTCCGTAACGGACGCCGTCATTATGTTGCCGTCTGCTTTAGCCATAACCTTGACAACGCCGCTTTCCGCATCGTCTGACTCGTCCGCTTCGGAAGAAAACGAGGAGGAAAATGTCTCTTTTACATTCTTTGCCGAAAACTCCGACAGGTCAAGCGCCGCCACAGGAACGGCTATCATAGCGGCAAGCATTACAATCATAAAAATTACAGGTCTTTTCATTTAATGTACCTCCGTTTATAATTCTTTGGTTTTCGTTGACTTTACGACCGTTTTGATATACAATAGAATATCAATTAAAATGTACAATTGTGTCCTGATATATTATTTTATTTGTAAGGAGGCTCGGAAATGTCCGAATTTATTTCTTCCATCTCCGACAATACCATTCATAGTTTATGCGACGAATTGCTGAAAAATAACAGCATACAGCCCGAGGACTATAAAAGATTTGATGTTAAAAAGGGATTGAGAAATACCGATGGCACTGGCGTTATGGCAGGTCTTACAAGGATTTGTTCCGTTGAGGGCTACTACATAGACGACGGCGAGCGCGTACCGAGAGAGGGCAGACTTTTTTACCGCGGTATAAATATGAGCGATATAGTCAAAAACTGTAAGGAGGAAAATCGCTTCGGCTTTGAAGAGGTCGTATGGCTCCTGCTTTTCGGCGATTTGCCGACAAAGGAACAGCTTGATGTTTTCACTTCCGTTCTCGCTCAGGCAAGGGAGCTTCCCGATGAATTCATTGAGGATATAATAATGAAAGCTCCGTCGAGGGACATTATGAACAAGGTCGCAAGCTCCGTGCTCGGACTTTACACCTTTGACGAAAACCCGGACGACACCTCGCTTGAAAATGTTCTGCGCCAGTCAATCCAGCTTATAGCGCAAATTCCGATGCTTATGTCCTACGCATATCAGGCAAAGAGAAGAGCCTTTGACCGCAAGAGTATGTATATTCATCAGAACAGGCTAAGCTACACAATGGCAGAGTCCATTCTCGGCTCTATCCGTTCCGACCGTAAATTCACGGACGCCGAAGCAAAGCTTCTCGACACCTGTATGATAATTCACGCAGACCACGGCGGCGGTAACAACTCGGCATTCACAACGCGTTGTATTTCCTCTACGGGAACGGACACCTATTCGGCAATTGCCGCCGGTATCGGCTCTCTTAAAGGTCCCAAGCACGGCGGCGCAAACATAAGAGTTCACAAAATGGTTGAGGATATAAAGGCAAATGTCAAAAACACGGCAGATGAGGGTCAGATAGCCGATTACCTTACAAAGGTTATCAAAAAAGAGGCAGGCGACGGCTCGGGACTTATATACGGTATGGGTCACGCTGTTTACACGCTCTCGGATCCGAGAGCCGTGCTTCTTAAAAACGACGCTCAGAAGTACTCGGCACAGTTCGGCTATGAGGAGGAATTTAAAATCCTCGAAGCCGTTGAAAAGGTTACGCCCGAGCTATTCTGTAAATACAAGGGTATAAAGAAGAAAATATGCGCCAATGTTGATTTGTACTCGGGTCTTATCTACTCAATGCTCAAAATTCCCGAGGAGCTTTTTACGCCGATGTTTATGTCGGCAAGAGTTCCCGGCTGGTGCGCTCACAGAATAGAGGAGCTTTATTCCGCCGGCAAGATAATGCGCCCCGCATACAAGAGCGTTTCTCTGCCGAGGAGCTTCGTTCCGCTTTCGGAGCGAATTGACGACCATACTGTACAGAACGAGTACATTCCCACCGAAGAAAGATAATTACGAAAGAGGCTTAAAAAATGAGTTCAAAATCACAAAAAAAGAATATCGGCTTCAAAGCGATATACGCTGTCCTCGGCGTTGCTCTTGCGGCTTTAATCCCTGTTAGAATTTATCAGCTTGTCTGCCTTAATGAGAGAGATTCAAGCGGCTTTTTCTCAAGAGTAAACGCAAGCGTTTATGTTTTTTATGCACTCGCAGTTATCTTTGCGGCGGCAATATTCGTGCTCGTAACTCTTACAAACAAGGTTACGGCTTCAAAATCGGTAAAGGGTGAATCAAAGCCGCTTTGCGTCGGCGCAGCGCTGTTTGCTCTCGGCCTTGCATATGACACGGGTGTTTGCTTCGCTTCCTTTATAAAATCGGTCTCAAGCTACGGAGCAGGTTCAAGCGTTATGTCATATCTGTTCTCAAACGGTATGTTTTCCGTGCTTTTCGAGGCGATCTTCGGGCTTTGCGCCTGTATTTACTTCATACTTTTCGCACTCTATTATCACGACGGCAAGGGTTCGTTTGCCGATTACAAATTTCTCGCGCTGACTCCCCTTTTCTGGGCTATGTTCAAAACGGTTTACAGATTTATGACAAAGATAAGCTTTATAGTTCTTGCAGACCTTATGCTTGAGCTTGCGATGCTTGTGTTTATGATGCTTTTCTTTATGTCTTTTGCAAGAATAAGCTCGCAGGTATGTCAGAAATATGAAATGCGCAAAGCTATGAAATATGCCCTTATCGCGGCAATGTTTGCACTTGTTATCGGCGTTTCAAGGCTTGCGGTTACGGCTTGCGGACTTTCCGAGACACTCCCGACAGGCTTCCCGTTTTCGCTCACCGATTTAACATTCGGCGTGTTTGCGATTATCTATGTTGACGCCTGCTCAAAATCCGGCAGAAGTGCAGACGAGGACGAGCTGTTGGCTGACGAAACCGAAAAGCCGTCGAACGAACCCGTCAACGACGATTTCCTTGACAACTGACAGAGGGGCGATATATGTTCTTACAAAATGTTGCAGTTGCGGCAAAGCAAGTGGCAATTCTTTACATCATAATTGCCGTCGGCTTTTTCTGTGACAGAACGAAGCTTTATACCGAAAAGGCTTCAAGACTTACAAACGACCTGCTTTTCTATATTGTTACGCCTGCAATTATAATTTCATCGTTCACCGCAATGGAATTATCCGATGAAAACTGGCACAATCTTCTTATGTCATTTCTCGGCGGCACGGTGTTCCATATTATCGCAATTATAATCTCTCTGCCCTTTTTCAGGCACGGCAATGAGGACACAATGCGGGTATATAAATTCGCCTGCGTTTACGGCAATGTAGGATACATGGTGTTGCCGCTTGCGGAGGCTGTGCTCGGCACGGAGGGCGTGTTCTTCTGCTCGGGCGTACTCATCCCTTTCAATGTTTTTTCGTTTACACACGGCGTTTGTCTTATGAAAAAGAGCGAAAACGGAAAAAATCCGATAAGCCTTAAATCGCTTATCCTGAACCCTGGCATTATCTCGGTTATAATCGGACTTCCGATTTATCTTTTAGAAATAAGACTTCCCGATATTATACTCACGCCCGTAGAATCCATCGCAAGCCTAAACACTCCTCTTGCAATGCTTATGTTCGGCACATACCTTTCAAAAACGGACCTCAAAAGGATGTTTTTGCGCCGTGAAGCGTACCTTACGGCGTTATTAAAGCTTATTGTAACACCGCTGGTCTCATTCGGCGTATTCAGACTTATGGGAATTTCGGGAACATTGCTCACAGCACTTATCCTTTCGGCCTCGGCACCGACGGCAAACAACACGGTTATGTTCTCTACAAAGTACGGCAGGGATAATGAAGCGGCGTCGCAGACTGTTGCGATCGTAGGTTTTATTTCAATTGTTACAATGCCGGTTATGATAGCACTTTCGCAGAATTTTTAACGAAAGATTTTGATTTTATGAGAATAGATGATTTTAATCTAAGCAGCCGCGAGAGCGAAGTTCTTCGGTCTTATGCAAAGAACGGCACATTTCCGCAGACATTTCTCGTAGAGGGCGGAACGCTTGAAGCAAGAACAGATTTCGCCCGTTTCCTTGCAAATATGATTGTCTGTAACGGTAAGGGAGAAAAGCCCTGCGGTATATGTTCCGCCTGTATAAAGTGTGCGGCCGGTTCAAATCCCGATATAAAGCAATACGGTGAAGAAAAGGAAAACTACACCTTCAAGGTTGAATTTTCAAGGCAGATAAAGCAGGACGCCTTTGTTATCCCCAACGATTCGGACAAAAAGGTATATATAATAACCGAAGCGCAGAATATGAACGACTCCTCGGAAAACGCAATGCTTAAAATCCTCGAAGAGCCGCCGTATTTCGATTACTTCATACTCACCTGCTCGTCAAAAAGCGCAATGCTCGACACGATAATTTCAAGGGCGTCACTGATAAGCCTTTCGGACGCAGAGGAAGCATATTCCGAAAAATGCGTCACCCTAGCCGAAAATATCGCAGTCTCGCTTTGTGCGGATGCGGAGCTCGAGCTGCTTAAAGAGCTCTCTTTCCTCGCAAGCGACAAGGGAAGCTTTCTTGAAACTCTGTCGGTGCTCACAAGGATATTTACCGACGCGCTTATCTTTAAGCAGACGGGTAAAAACCATTCGGATTTTTCCGATGTTACGCAGGTGCTGTGCTCAAAGCTTTCGGCAAACAAGCTGTATGCCCTTATCGGAGAAACGGCAAAGCTTGTCGGATTATTCAAACAAAACGCAAATTACAATTTACTCATAACCGCAATGAGCGGACGCTTACGCTCGGCGGTAGGCAAATAAAGGAGAAATATATGGCAGAAATAGTCGGTATAAGATTTAAGAATGTAGGAAAGATTTACTACTTTGAACCTAACGGAATGACCTTCAAAAAGGGCGACCGTGCAATAGTCGAAACAGCAAGAGGCCTTGAGTGCGGCGAGGTTGCAATGGAAAACAGAGATGTTCCTGACGACACTATTGTAAATCCGCTCAAGCCCGTAATCAGACCTGCTACCGAGGCTGATTTGAAAACGGTTGAGCAGAATAAGGAAAAAGAAAAAAAAGCGTATAAGATATGTGAGGAAAAAATCGCTCGACACGGACTTGAAATGAAACTTGTCGATGTTGAATACACCTTTGATTCGAGCAAGATCCTTTTCTATTTTACCGCCGACGGCAGAGTTGACTTCCGTGAGCTTGTAAAGGACCTTGCAAGCGTTTTCAGGACAAGAATTGAATTAAGACAGATAGGCGTAAGGGACGAAGCAAAAATGCTCGGCGGCTTCGGAATATGCGGCAGACCGTTCTGCTGCAAGTCATTTCTCGGCGAGTTCCAGCCCGTTTCCATTAAAATGGCAAAGGAACAGGGTATGTCGCTCAACCCCGTAAAAATCAGCGGAACCTGCGGCAGACTTATGTGCTGCCTCAAATATGAGCAGGACACCTACGAGCATCTACTGCGCCACACCCCCAAGGTCGGCGCAATTGTCGAAACCGTTGAAGGCAGAGGCACGGTAATTGAAAACAATCTTATAACGGGTATGCTCAAAATAAGGCTCGACAGACGAAGTGACGCTGCTCCGATAACGGTTGAACGCCACAGCGTCAAGCTTATAAAGGACGCTCAGATTAAGCTCGACAGGAAAGAAATCGAGGCGCTGAAAGGCATTGAATAAAATTCATAAAAAAGCACTTGATATTTTGAAAAATTGTGTTACAATGTAAATCAATAAATAACAAGGGAGGTAAGAATTATGGCATACAAAATCAGTGATGATTGCATTACCTGCGGTGCATGCGCTGCAGAATGTCCCGTTGAAGCTATTTCAGACGGCGGCGATAAGTATGTAATCGATGCGGATACCTGCATCAGCTGTGGCAACTGCGCAGAAGTTTGCCCCGTAGGAGCTCCCTCACAGGACTAATCCCATTTTGAGAAAGCTGTTAAATAAGGACCCGATTACGGGTCTTTATTTTTTTGCCTTGACATAAGACAATAAAAATTATATAATTTCAAATTGGAATTCGTTTTCATTTTCGTTTAGGAGGCGGAATATGGGATACACGACAAAGCAGAGCACTGAAATTCTTGATTTTTTGAAGAAGAACAAGGACAGACACCTCACAGCCGAGGACGTTTTTTATTCCATGCGCCAAAGCGGCTGCAATATCGGCAGAACAACCGTTTACCGCCACCTTGAAAGGCTTCACAAAGACGGAGTTATAAGAAAATATGTCCTTGGAGACGGTGACTGTGCCTGCTATCAGTATTTTGAAGACTCCGGCGACTGCCACAGGCATTACCACTTAAAATGCCTTAAATGCGGCAAGCTTCTGCACGCCGAATGTGAGTTCTTAAACGGTCTGTCGGAGCATATAGAAAAAGAGCACAACTTTGTCATTGACGGAGAGAAGACCGTGCTTTACGGCATTTGCGGAGAGTGCCGCAGAAAGGATTGATTTTAATTGCTTGATATATTAAAGGATGTTGTTCTTGACACGGCGCTTGACTGCCTGAAAATGCTGCCGTTTTTGTTTTTAGCTTTTCTTTTGCTTGAAGCGGTAGAGCACCACACATCAAAAAAGACTGATAAAATTCTCGCAAAATCGGGCAGCTTCGCTCCGCTTGTCGGCGCATTGCTCGGTTGTGTGCCCCAGTGCGGTTTTTCGGTTTTTGCCGCAAATCTGTATTCAGGCGGTCTTATAGGTCTCGGAACGCTTGTGGCGGTTTTTCTCTCCACATCGGACGAGGCTGTGATAATTATGTTCTCACACCCGGAAAGCAAAGCGGAAATACTCAAGCTCATAGCCGTAAAAATCGTCATTGCGGTATTTTTCGGATATATAATAACGCTTTTTGAAAAGAAAAAGCCCGAGCCGGAAAAGCATGTCGGGGACCTGTGCGAGGACGAGCACTGCGGTTGCCATGACGAGCACGGAGGAATATTGAAGCCGGCACTTCGGCACACCGTAAAGATTTTCGTCTTCCTTGTGCTGACGGTGTTCATTCTTAACCTTGCGGTAGAATTTCTCGGCATGGAGCGGATTTCAAAGCTGCTGTTGACCGACTCTGTTTTTCAACCGTTCCTTTCGGCTGTAATCGGAATGATTCCCAACTGCGCCGCTTCGATTTTGCTCACGGAGCTGTACCTTAAAGGCGCAATAAGCTTCGCCTCGGTAATCTCAGGGCTTTCCATGGGTGCCGGTACCGGACTTATAGTTATGTTCCGCGAAAACAGAAATGTTAAGGAAAACCTTAAAATCGTTGCAATTATGTATATCTGCTCGGTACTGTCCGGCATTGCGGTTTCATTTTTGCCGATATGATTTTCAAATAAATTTTTACAGGCTGACTTTTGGCTGAGCGTTCATAAAGCAGTATAGGCTTCTCACATAAAAATTCATTATGCCTTTGGCGAAAAGCACGGAGTAAACGGTACTACGGAAGTGCGGGGACTTGCCCATGTCCTAATTTGTTATATATCCCACTGCAGGCATCCGCAAGGGCTTTCCCTACGGATTGTGTATTGCCGTCTCGGTAAGGCGCTGTCTGATATAAACTTAATTCGCACACTATAAACAACCTATTCACCAACAAAAAACAGGACTTCAAAGAAGTCCTGTTTTTACATGCATAATACAATTATTTGTTTTTGGCTTTTTCCTTTGTGCTCTTGACGACCTTGAGGCGTGTAAAATCCTCACGCTCTTTTTCGTCGAGTGCTTCGGAAATGAATTTAACCGTCTGCGTAAACCTCGGTATCATTATGTTATTGAGTGCGTTCGCCCTCTTCTGCGTTTTCTTTATCGCGTCGGCAAGGCGATAGATTGAGGTCTGCGTTTCAACAAGCTTGACACTGAGCTTTTTAGCCTCGTTGAAATTGAAATAAGCCTCGTCAAGATAAGAATTGGTCGTGTCAAAGCCGTAATAGTTTTTCATATCCTGCTCGCCGAGGGTTATCTGCGGAATTTCAACGCCCATAACGCTCTTGTAATCAACCTTGAGCGTATCGTCAAGCGGAACGGTGCGTGCGTAATCGGAGCAAAGTCCGAGCGTTATGTTTGCCTTTTGCAGTGACGCATACGCCTTTTTGTACGCCTCGTTTATTGTGCTTTCGACTTCCTTTGCCTCGTCGACAAGCTGCATCATCTCACGCACAAGTATGTTTCTTTTCCTGTCCATAAGCTCATAGCCGAGCTTTGCAAGGGAAAGCGATTTCTGCGTTGCCATAAGATTGGCTTTTGTCGGGAAAACCTGCGCCATTTACTCACGCTCCTTTCATTGAAGCCTTATTATTTTACTGCGCCCTTATAGTGCTTCTCGATGGTCTTGTCGTCAACACGGTCAAGCATATTTCTCGGCAATGCCGAAAGAAGCTCCCAACCGAGGTCAAGCGTTTCGTTGATGCTTCTGTTCTCGGTAAAGCTCTGGTTGATAAACCTCTTCTCGAACTCGTTACCGAAGTTAAGAAGCAGCTTATCCTCCTTGCTCAACTCGTCCTCGCCGATAACCGAGGCAAGCGCCTTTGCGTCCTGAACCTTTGCATAGGTTGCAAGAAGCTGGTTTGCAAGGGTCTGATGGTCCTCTCTCGTAGCACCCTCGCCTATGCCGTCCTTCATAAGACGGGAAAGCGACGGAAGAACGCTTACGGGCGGATAAATGCCCTTGTAGTCAAGCTCACGGTCAAGAACTATCTGTCCCTCCGTGATATATCCCGTAAGGTCGGGAATGGGGTGTGTAATGTCGTCGTTGGGCATTGTAAGAATCGGTATCTGCGTAACCGATCCCTCGCAGCCGTTAATCATACCCGCTCTCTCATAAAGCGAAGCAAGGTCAGAATAAAGATAGCCCGGGAAGCCCTTACGGCCGGGAATTTCACCCTTTGAGCTTGAGAACTCACGCAACGCCTCACAGTATGAGGTCATATCCGTCATAATTACAAGTATGTGCTTATGAAGCGTAAACGCAAGATACTCCGCAATGGTAAGCGCACATTTCGGGGTCATAATTCTTTCGATAATCGGGTCGTTTGCAAGGTTCAGGAGCATAACAACCCTGTTCATAACATTTGCCTCTTCAAACGAATTGCGGAAGTACATCGCAACATCGTTTTTAACGCCCATTGCGGCGAAAACTATCGCAAAATCGTCTCCGTCGGAAATTGTAGCCTGACGGACAAGCTGAACGGCAAGCTCGTTATGCTTCATACCGGAGCCCGAGAAGATGGGAAGCTTCTGACCTCTGATAAGCGTTGTAAGAGCGTCGATTGAAGAAATACCCGTCTGAATGAAATTCCTCGGGTACTCTCTCGAAACGGGGTTTATCGGAGAGCCGTTTACATCTCTTTTTTCGTCGGGATAAATCTCGCCGAGACCGTCAATGGGTCTGCCGAGGCCGTCAAGCGTTCTGCCGAGAATTTCGGGAGAAAGCGAAACCTCCATGGTCTTGCCCATAAGGGTTGTCGTGACATTGCTCATGGAAATGCCTCTTGTACCCTCAAAGACCTGAACCGTAATTCTCTCGCCGTCGATTTTAACTATTCTGCCCGTTCTGACGGTTCCGTCGTTGAGCCTTAACTCAACCATTTCCTCCGCCGAAGCGTCCTTTACATGATCCAATACGACAAGAGAGCCGTTGATTTCGTCGATATTTAAGTGCTTAATAATCAATTCTGCTCACCTGCCTATCTCATTATTAAATCAAGCTGAACATCAATGTCCTTGATGCAGTCGTCAATCATTGAAAGTTTATCGTTCGGAACATCGTATTTCATCTGAACAAGCCTGTCGAAAAGTCCCGTGGCAAGTATCTTTGAAATGGGTATCTGCCTTGCTACGACTTCCTTTGAACGGTGGTAAAGATGAAGAATTGCGTCCATCATCTTATACTGCTTTTCAAGCGGAACGAAGGTGTCGTCCTTATGGAAGGCGTTCTGCTGTAAGAAGCCTACCCTGATTACCCTTGCCGTTTCGATTATCAGCTTCTGGTCGTCGGGAAGGACATCAGAGCCGATAAGCTTTACAATCTCCATAAGAGAATTTTCTTCAAGCAACAGCGAGCATATCTCTTCACGCTTTTCTATAAAGTCGGGAGCGATATTGTCCCTGTACCACGCCGAAAGATCGCCTATGTACTCACTGTAAGACAAATTCCAGTTGATTGCCGGATAGTGCCTTGCATATGCGAGTGATTTATCAAGCGCCCAGAAGCAACGGGTAAATCTCTTTGTGTTCTGTGTAACAGGCTCCGAGAAGTCCGAGCCCTGCGGAGAAACCGCACCGATAAGCGTGATTGAGCCCTCGGTGGAGTTGAGGTTTTCAACATATCCCGAACGCTCGTAGAACTCGGAAAGTCTTGAGGGAAGATATGCCGGGAAGCCTTCGTCGGCGGGCATTTCTTCAAGTCGTCCCGAGATTTCACGCAACGCCTCCGCCCAACGGGAGGTGGAGTCCGCCATCAGTGCCGTGTGGTATCCCATATCACGGTAATATTCCGCAAGGGTAATACCCGTGTAAATGGAAGCCTCACGAGCCGCAACAGGCATATTTGAGGTGTTCGCGATAAGCACCGTTCTCGAAAGCAGCGGCTTCTGTGATTTCGGGTCGATAAGCTCCGAAAACTCAGTAAGCACCTGCGTCATTTCGTTTCCGCGCTCGCCGCAGCCGACATAAATGATTATATCTGCGTCGCACCACTTTGCAAGCTGGTGCTGAGTCATTGTTTTACCTGTACCGAAGCCTCCGGGAATAGCCGCCGCACCGCCCTTTGCTATCGGGAAAACGGAGTCGATTACTCGCTGACCCGTGATAAGCGGTTTAACAGCCGGAAGTCTTTTCTTTATAGGTCTCGGGTTACGGATAGGCCACTTCTGACAAAGTGTCAAATCCTTTATCTCGCCCGAGTCGGTTTTTAATTTGATTATAGTATCGTTTACGGTGTATTCGCCGTCGGGAGCAATCTCAGTTACCTCGCCCGAAAGATACGGCGACACCATAGCTTTATGTGTAATAATATCGGTTTCGGGGCACTCTGCGAAAATATCGCCGCCGGAAAGACGGTCACCCACCTTGACCTTTACGGTAACCGAATATTTCTTTTCGGTGTCAAGCGAGCTGAAGTTTGCGCCTCTGCCTATGAACGGACCGAATTTCTTTTCAATTTCAGGCAGGGGTCTCTCAATACCGTCAAAGATGTTTCCGAGAATTCCGGGGCCCAGCATAACGCTCATAGGCGAGCCTGTGGATACAACGGGTTCGCCGGGTTTAAGTCCCGTAGTCTCCTCGTAAACCTGTATTGTCGTAAAGTCGGAATCAACCTTGATTACCTCGCCGATAAGTCCCGCATTGCCGACATAAACCGTCTCCATCATCTCAAGGTCGGTCTTACCTTTTACGGTAACGACAGGGCCGTTAATGCCGAATATTTTGTTTTCCTGCATAATTTCGCCCTCCTTATATCTTCAAGCCGGAATTTTCGAGGAACCATTCCTTCTGTTCTTCGAATTTTACATCAAGCGAATTATCGTAAAGGCAGCCCGAGTCCTTGTCGTGCGCTTTGACGCCGCCGAGAACTATTTCATTGCTCTTTAAGAACTTCAAATTGTCGTTGAGCAGAGCCTTTTTAATATCCGCCTCGTGCTTCAAGTCCTTTTCCGAAAGATAGTAAACGGTGTTTTCGGAAGCGTCCCTGTATATCTCCTTTACCGATTTTACAAGGTAATCGACATACTCTGCGCTGTCTGTAAAGCTCTCTATCTGCTGCACGGCAGCGGAAAAGACCTTTTGAGTCAACTCGTTTCTCAAAGCGGAAAGCTCTTTTTTCGCTTCCTCCTCGGCTGCGGAAACAGCCTTGTTCTTTTCGGACTTTATTCTTGATGTTTCGTATTTTATGTAACTGTCGCAACGGGCTTCGGCGTCCTTTTCAAACGCATCGGTCCGCTGGTTTTTGATAAACTCTGTCTCTTCGTTTATCGTTTTGCACTTTTCTTTCGCCATTTTGCGAATAGCGTCGGTAAATGCTTTTGCATTATTTTCAAAAGCGCTCAATTCGTTCACCTCTTCGCATCAAATCTTAATTCCTATTGCGTCGGCAATGTATTCCGCAACGGCATTTGCGCTCTGTCCGCTGCCGTCGGAATCGGGAATAACCGCCACAAGGGGTCTGCCTGCCTGTTTCAACTGAAAGATGTCGTCCTTGCACATCTTTTCAATCGATGCAGTAATAAAAACTATACCGATTTCCGGGTTCGTATAAACCTTTTTTATCTCGGCGGCGGCAGAAGTCGGGTTCTTGACGCGAACCGTCTCAACTCCGGCAAGGCGCATACCGATAAGAGCGTCCGAACTGTCGGTAATAAGTAACATTTTCATTTTGTTTACCCTTATATTTTGTTAAGAATAAGAATTGAAATAACAACGCCGTAAAGAGCGATTGACTCACCCAAGGCAACGAAGATGATTGATTTACCGAATGACTTCGGGTTTTCCGCTGTAGCTGCGATAGCTGCGGGAGCACCTGCCGCAACGGCGATACCGCCGCCGATACCTGCAAGACCCGTAACAAGACCTGCAGCAAGAAGTCCGAGACCCTTTGAGTTGTCCGTAGCTGTCTGCTCGGTAGCTTCAACGCTTGTTGCCGCTGCGTCACTTGTGCTTGCGGTATCTTCTGCCGCAAATACATTTACGCAAAGAACGGAAATGAGAACAACGAGAACAGCGAATACGGCGATGTTCATTTTAAGGGGCTTTTTGATTGATTTACCGCTGAAGCGGTTTTTAACTGCGATGAATGCCGTCGCAAAGAGAGCAACGGGAGCGAGTACCATTAAGATGTAAAACAATGTAGTCATTTTTTATTCCTCCGAAAAATTATTTGTTAACGCTTTTATTCAGCTTGAACGGCGTATAGGCAATGCCGCTGCCGTCAAAGAATCTTGAGAACATTTCGTAATATTCAAGTCTCAATGCCTGGATACCCGTGAGCAAGCCCTCAAGGGCAATTACAAGCACATTGCCGAGAACAATTACAAAGATATTTTCACTGTCGCCCGCAAGGGAGAAAACAACCATCATCATACCTGCGTGGACAAGCACAAATGCGCCTACACGAAGGAACGAGACCGTGTTCGACAGATAAGAAAGGATGTATTCGAGAAGCTCGAACAAATTCTGAAGGATAAAGTCCGATACGCTCTCGGGCTTCCAATCGGGGTGCTTGTCGATAATTCCTATCGGGATTTCCTTGATAAACAACAGGAATGCGCACACACCGAGCAACGGAGCGCACACAGCCGACGGGATAGGCGACGGACCGCCCATAAAGCCGGAAGCCAAATTTACGCCGCAGAGATAAAGTATAAGACCGACAAGACCGTTCTGACTGAATATCGCCTCGCCTATATGCTTTCTCTTGATACAAGCATATATGTTCATAACTATTGCGACAACCATAAGTCCTACGCCTATGGCTATTGCAAACAGCAGCACCGTATTGATGCTTTCCATAACCGACAGCGGCTTTCCGCTCCAGCCAAGCTTTTCATAAACAGGGTCAAGCGCTTCCTCAAAGCCGAACACACTGCCAAAGATAAAGCCGAAGATCATTGAGGAAATTCCGCACGGAACAAGTATCTTACCGAGTCCTGATTTTTTGAATTTCCACAGGCAGAAGCCGAGCACCGCAAGCACGAAGCCCTGACCGAGGTCGCCGAACATTATACCGAAAAGTACGGTGTATGTGATTGCGACAAACGCCGTAACATCTATATCCGTATACGACGGAGAGCCGTACATATCGACATAGAATTTATATGGCTCTATAAGTAACGAAGACAGCTTGTTTCTCTTTTTATACTTGACGGGAACAACAACAGCGTCATCTTTCGGCGCGTCCTCGTATTCAACCTGAACGGATTTTATATCTTTCAGTGCCGCATCCAGCTTCCCCGTCTCGCTTTTCGGAACATATCCGACAAAAGCAAAGAATTTTTCGTTATGCAGAGCGTAACTTCTTAATTCATATACGGAGTTGAGATACATCATATTTGAATAGAGATAATTGAGATGCTCTTTCTCGCTTGAGAGGAAATCCGTAAGAGCTTTCTGCGTTTCGTCAAGAGTTGAGGTGATTATCTCAATGCTCTTTGTACACTGCTCGATAACCTCGTCTACCGTTCCTGCCGCTCCGGGCACCGGAGTGGGCTCGAAAAACAGGAAAGCGAAAATTCCGTCGATTTCGTCAAGCTTGTCAACGGGAGCGAAGTATGCGCCCCAATAGTCCGTTTTATCCTCCGAGCACGGATAGAAGAAAACATAAGGATTATCCTTATACACCGTGTTGAGCCTCTTGTAGCTCTCCTTGGGAAGATGTCCGAAGCGTACCTTTATGAATTCGCACTCGGCGATGTCGTCCAAATCGACATCAAGCCCCTTGAAGTGCTCATAGCTCTTGATACCCGCTTCGCAAACTGTTTTCTGTTCGTTGAGTGAATTTATTTTTTCGTTATAGTCTGCGATTTTCTTTTTAACGGACCGTATGTACTCCTTATCCTCTTCACCGAGCTGCGTCATCTTTTTAAGCTCGACAAGCTCGGGCGTAATTCCGACGCTTGAAACAAGCTCCGTAAGCTCGGAAAGCTGTGCGGCGTAAGGATTTTCATCCGTGAACGGTATAAAGCCCATTTCCGCCGAGATATGCTTTGCCGCCTGCTCGGGGTGGAAGCATTCGCATTCGCAAAGCTTCTCACAGACCTCGGTCATACTCTCGAGAGAACCGCTGACTTTAACGAGTTCCATTTTTTCGATTGCCATTTTTATCTCCTTTCAAAAATTTTTCTCACTTTATGAGAAATTCCGATATAGATTCGGGCGACAGAGAGTAATCCACGCCCTCGGTAATCATAATTATATTCTTCGTTTCGTTTTCAAGTATTCCTATATAGCTGAACATAACAACCTCGGGAGCCGTTGAAAACAAAAGGTTTTTCCTGTTCATTGAAAGAGCCGCGCGGTGCGTACACTTTTCGATATTATCCTTCAAGCTTTCGTCCACGAATTTTCCGTAAACGGATTTTTTGAATATCTCAAACACTCCGTCGGTATCCGTACAGGAAAGCATACGGTCGATTTCATTTTTTGAAAACGCCGAATAGTTGGAATAAAACACCGTCTCATATGTACACGGCTGAGCGGGGAAATATTTCTTCATTCGGTATATGCTCTCAATCATCTTGAAATCCGACTTTGCCATAAAGATTTTTGAAAGTCCCTTTTCCGCTTCGCCCTTGTATTCTTTTTTAACAAGCTTTGCGGCATTGTCGCAAAGATAACGGTAAAGAGCGTTTTCAAGACCCGTTATGGTGAATTCCGCATTGGGATTTTTGAAAATGTCAAGTATATGCTGGTATTTAGTGCCCTCAAGCGCCGCATAAAACTCATCAAAATCCGAGGCGGCTTCAAGCGCCGTTCTGTTGAGCTGAGAGTGCTTGTAATAAGCCTCGGGAGAGAAAAGCGAAAACTTTGAAATCGCTTTTGAATTAAGCCTGTCGGCGCACGAAAGAATGAGCGAAATATCGTAATTCAAAAAGATAAGCTCATTCATTTTCTGACCTATCGCCTTTTCAAACGAAGCGAGGGCGGCAATTCTTCCGTAATTATACTTGCGTATTTCAGTCTCAACTCTCGCCTTGGAAAACACCGTCGACGATGAAAGTGCCTGCGCCTCGGAATAGGCGGTATCGGAACGAAGATACGAAACAACCTCGTTCACGCTGCGGCAGTTAATGAGCGAGGCGTAATCCTCGTCCGTTAAAAACCCCGCGCTCATTGCCCGAGCCTTTGCAAGTATCGCATTACCCGCAAGATTGGATATTTTACTCATCTTCTGCCTCCTTTCGACAAATTACCGCACCGAAAATCAATCGGAAATAACCGCATCGGCAATGTGCTTTTCCCAAGCGGCGTGCTCTCTCTCGTAAAGGGAATTGAGCTCCTGCTTTTTCTGCTCGGTGAAAGCTGTGATACGCTCCTTTTCCTTCTTTATTTCACTGTCGGCAAGTGCCTTTTCGTTTTCCGTCTGCGTCTGGGCTTTTTTGTCATATTTCGAATAAATTTCATCTTTGATTTTGGTAAGGCTTTCGTTGAGAGCTTCTCGCCCGTCAACCGCTTTTTGAACCTCAAGTCTTGACGCCTTATCGGTCTCAACTATAAGCTTCAATACATCTTTCATAAAATATCTCACTGCCTTTCCTTGTACAGGTTAGTCTGTAGTAACCGCATTCTTTCATTATGGTATATTATATTACAAATACAATTAAAAGCAAGTGGAATTTCAACTAAAAAAGCGTACCGAAAATAACCGATAATTTGTTCATTTTTATACTTTTGTCAATTTTCTTTGCAAATTGTTAATTTCCTGTTCACTTTTTTGATTGTATTATTCTTCGGCGTGTGATAAAATGAAATCAGGTTATACATATAAAATATCTTTTATGCAGGATGTGATTTTATGAACAACGGTTGGTACAAGGAAATGGCGGTTTACCAGATTTGGTGCAGAAGCTTCAAGGACGGTAACGGAGACGGCATAGGCGACCTTTACGGCGTGCTTGAAAAGCTCGACTACATAAAGAGCCTCGGCGTTGACGCCATCTGGTTTTCGCCCATCTACCCCTCCCCGCTTGCGGACTACGGCTATGACATTTCCGACTACAAGGACATCGCCGAGGAATACGGCGGACTTGAAATGTTCAAAAAGGTTCTCGACGAGGCTCACAAGAGAGGACTTAAGGTCATAATGGACCTTGTTGTTAATCACACCTCCGACGAGCACGAGTGGTTCAAGGAGAGCAAAAAGGGTAAAGACAATCCTTATCACGACTATTATTTCTGGAGAAAAGGCAAGGGTAAAAACGGCAAAAAGCCGCCCAACAACTGGCTTTCGACCTTTGAAGGCGGAGCGTGGGAGTATGTGCCCGAAATCGACGAATATTATCTCCATGTTTTTGCGAAAAAACAGCCCGACCTAAACATGGATAACCCCAAGGTCCGTGAAGAGGTAAAATCAATTATGAGATTTTGGCTCGATATGGGCGTTGACGGCTTCCGTGAGGATGTTATCACATTCATTTCAAAGAAAGAGGGCTTGCCCAACGGCTTCCCGCTTCCGATTGCAACGGGAATTGAGCACTACAAAAAGGGTCCTCATATTCACGAATACTTAAAGGAATTCCGCCACGATGTCATTGACAAGTACGACTGCTTCGTTGTCGGCGAGTCTCCGATGTCAAATTCCAAGGACTGCATTGAGTTCACGGCGGGCGACGATCCCGAGCTTGATATGATGATAGGCTTCGATCATATGCAGGCGGACTGCTTTATGACCGATACGATAGCAACGCCTTTCAACCTGCGCAAGCTCAAAAAAGCCTTTACGCACTGGCAAAAGGACCTTTACGGTGTTGCGTGGAACGCACTTTATCTTGAAAACCACGACCATCCGAGGATAATCAGCCGCTACGGCAACGAAAAGTTCAGAAGAGAGAGCGGCACAATGCTTGCGACAGCCTGCTTTATGCAGTCGGGCACGCCGTTTATCTATCAGGGTCAGGAAATCGGTATGCTCAACAACCATCTTGACGACATAAATCAGTTCAAGGATGTTGTTACATTTAACAATCAGAAGCTTTTTGCAAAATTCGGCATAAAGGGCAAGCGTTATCTTGACATTGCCAACAAGACGAGCCGTGAGAATTCCCGTACTCCCGTTCAGTGGGATTCAAGCAAATATGCAGGCTTCTCGACCGCAGAGCCTTGGTTCGGCGTAAACCCGAATTACAGGGAAATAAATGTGGAAAACGAGGAAAAAGACCCCAACTCAATCCTCAACTTCTACCGTAAACTCTTAAAAGTAAGAAAAGAAAACAAGATTATCATTTACGGCGATTATAAGGAGCATTTCCCCGACAGCGATGTAATCTACTGCTATGAGCGCAATTACGAGGGCAAGCGTGCGCTTGTTGTCTGCTCGTTCTCGGACGAAACCTTTACCTTCCACGCACCCGAGGAATTCGATTTGACAAAAGGTAAGATAATCCTTTGCAACTACGAAAACCCCGAATCAAAACGGGGCGTATGTGCGCTTCGTCCGTATGAGGCAAGAGTGTATCTTTATGAGTAAAAAAGAGATTAAAACAAACGTAATGCGTATTCTCGACAGGGAGAAGGTCGATTACACCCCGCATTTTTATGAGCATGAGGAGGGCGTTGCCGTTGACGGCGTAAGCGTTGCGAAAATGCTCTCACAGGACCCCGAAAGGGTGTTCAAGACCCTTGTGTTACAGGGAAAGTCGAAAAACTTTTATGTGTTTGTAATCCCCGTTGAAAAGGAACTCGACCTAAAGCTCTGTGCGGCGGCGGTCGGCGAAAAATCGGTCGAGATGATACATGTAAAGGACATCAACAAAATAACGGGATATATAAGAGGCGGTTGCAGTCCCGTCGGAATGAAAAAGCAGTTTGCGACCGTGCTTGACTCCTCTGCCGAGGATAAGGAAACCGTTACCGTAAGCGGCGGAAAAATCGGCACGCAGGTCGAGCTATCCCCGTCGGAGCTTTTACGGCTCACTCACGCAAAATACGCCGATATTACAACAAAACAGTAACAGCAAAAAAGCAACGGAAAACCAAATCTTTCCATTGCTTTTAATTTTCTTAACATTTCTTCGGCTTATCAGCCCTCGTAATCGTCCTCGTTTTCCCAGTTATGGAAAACCTCCTGAATGTCGTCGTTATCATCGAACATTTCAAGCATTCTTCCCATATTTGTGATGTCGTCGGGATTGTCAAGTCTTGTGTAGGTTGACGGCACATACTCGACTTCAGCCGACAGGAAGGTATATCCCTTAGCTTCAAGGTCGTCTCTTATAGCACCCATATCGTTGGGCTCGGTGCGAACATCAAAGACCTCGCCGTCCGTGATAAAGTCAACGGCACCCGCTTCAAGAGCGTCCTCCATAAGCTTGTCCTCGTCAACACCCTCTTTGTCGATTATGATAACGCCCTGGCGAGTGAACATAAACGAAACGCAGCCCGACTGACCCATATTTCCGCCGAACTTGTCAAAGTAATGGCGGACATCGCCTGCGGTGCGGTTTCTGTTATCGGTAAGCGCCTCAACGATAACCGCAATGCCCGACGGACCGTAGCCCTCGTATGTAATGCTCTCGAAATTATCGGTATTACCGTCGCCGGCAGCCTTTTTAATAATTCTGTCGATATTGTCGTTGGGAACATTTGCCGCCTTTGCCTTTGCGATAATGTCCTTTAATTTGGAATTGCCCGCAGGGTCGGGACCTCCCTCTCGAACCGCAACTGCGATTTCTCTGCCGATTTTGGTAAATACTTTCGCTCTTGCGTTATCTGTCTTCTCTTTTTTTCGTTTGATGGTACTCCATTTTGAGTGTCCTGACACAAAAATCACCCTTTACATATATTTACGCAAAACATTTTATCACAGTCGAGCGCTTTTATCAAGTTTTTTATAATTTACAATCAGGTTTATTTATGTTAAAATAAAGCGTTATGAAAAACACAGAGCTTTTTGAAAACGAACACATCGAAACACTCGGCAACGGCATCGGGGTCATTGTATCCGAAGAGCATACCTTCGGCACCGATGCGATGTTGCTTGCCTATTTCGCAAACGCAAAGCGAAACGACATTGCGTGCGACCTCGGAACGGGCTGCGGAATAATCCCCCTGCTGTGGAAGCGTGACGGCAACTGTAAAACGGTTTACGGCGTGGAAATTCAGGAAAAAGGTTACTCGCAATTTTTAAGAAGCGTTGAAGCGGACTCGCTCTCTGACAGCGTTTTCCCGATAAATTCCGATTTGAAGCTGTTAAAGGGTAAACTGCCTCAGGGTGCATTTGACCTTGTTACGATGAATCCGCCCTATAAAAAGGAAAACGCGGGAATAAAGAGCGAAAAGGAAAACGAGAAAATCGCAAGACACGAAACGCGTTGCAACATTGACGACATCTGCGTCGCAGCGGCATCTCTTTTGAAATTCGGAGGACGGTTCTGCCTTTGCATACGCCCCGAGCGGATGTTTGAAACAATGAAAAGTATGTCAGACCATAAGCTTGAACCCAAAAGGCTGCGCCTTGTTACAAGCCGTGACGGGGAAAAGCCTTGGCTCTGCCTTATTGAAGCGAGGCTTGGCGGAAAAAGCGGACTTACGGTTGAGAAAAATTTTGTCTTATATGACAGCAACAATAAATACACTGATGAAATGGACGGGTTATTGGTCCTTTACAGGGAGGAATGAAGATGTCGGGAAAGCTTTATGTTGTCGGAACTCCGATAGGAAATCTTTCGGATTTTTCCCCGAGAGCCGTTGAAACGCTTGCCTCGGTTGACTTCATTGCCGCAGAGGACACAAGGGTTACGCTGAAGCTCTTAAATCATTTTGATATAAAGAAGCCTATGGTAAGCTACTTTGAACATAACCGCAGGGAGCGCGGAGAGGTTATCCTCGAAAGAATAAAGTCCGGCGAAAACTGCGCCATTGTAACAGACGCGGGTATGCCGGCTATTTCAGACCCCGGAGAGGATTTAGTCGATTTATGTCTATTGCACGGAATAGCCGTCGAATCCGTACCGGGTCCCACTGCCTTTGCAACCGCAGTCGCAATGTCGGGACTGCCGAGCGGACGGTTTACTTTTGAGGGCTTTTTAAGCGTAAACAAGCCGAGCCGCAGGGAGCATCTGGAGGAAATTGTGTCGGAGCGCCGCACTATGGTCTTTTACGAAGCTCCGCACAAGCTTGCCGCAACGCTCAAGGACCTGTATAAATATCTCGGAGACAGGCGGATAGCTCTTATAAAGGAGCTTACAAAAATTCACGAAACGGTGGAGCGCACAACGCTTTCGGCGGCGTGTGAAAAATATTCGCAGCAGGTGCCGAAGGGCGAATTTGTAATAGTAATTGAGGGCTCAACGGAGCCGAAGCAAAAGGAAGTAAGCCTTGAAAATGCTGTTTCGCTTGCAAAAAAGCTTGTTGAGAGCGGAATGGCAATCAACGACGCCGCAAAGGAAACGGCAAAGGAAACGAAGCTTAAAAAGGGCGACATTTATAAAGCCCTGTTGGGAGAATGATATGGAATATTGGTATCTTTGGCTCATACTTGCCGGGCTTGTGATAATAACCGCAATAGTTATCGTGTTTGCCGGAAGATCGGTATCAGCTCACAATGAGCAGACAAAGCAAATTATGGCACGCCTTGAGCGCCTTAAAGAGATGAAGGATAAGTATAAGGATTTAACTCCCGAAAAGGTCGAAAACGCCGAAGCCGAAGAGCTGTTCGAGGGTGTGAACGCCGTCTTACAGGCAAAAATCGAAAAAGCGGATGACGGCGACAAGGCTTTTTCCGAATTCAACGACGAGCAAAAAATCATATACACACTCAACTGCTTTATCCCCGAGGTTTCGGACGGTCTTTCGATGTTTTTCAACGAATACACAAGCGAAATCACGGATATTATAGTACCTGCGCTGACCCGCGTCGGTGCGGACGATCTTTTGCCGCTTGTAAAGTCGGAATATGAAATGTACGACGACCGCAACGAGGAGGTTTCGTTCGACAGGGAGATAAAAGAAAAAACGGACTCGGATTTTGCCGATATTTATTCGAAAGAGAAGCTTCTTGAAGAAATAAAAGAGTTTATAAAGAACAATATAGATAAATTTTAACTAAAGGTATATTCCGTAAAAATTTACAAAAAATAACTCCGTAATATTTTATATAAGGAGTTATTGTTATGGAGCTTATCGGTTCAAAAACAGAAAAAAATTTACTCGCCGCATTCGCAGGAGAATCGCAGGCGAGTATAAAGTACAGCTTCTATGCCGAAAAGGCAAGAGAGGACGGCTATGAAAAGTATGCCGCCATTATCGATGAAACCGCTCACAATGAAAAGGAACATGCCGAGATATGGTTCAAGCAGTTGAATTCGGGTATGCCGTCAACTGCAGAGAATATAACCGATGCTATTGCCGGAGAGCACTTTGAGTGGACGCAGATGTATTCGGAATTCGCAAAGACCGCCCGTGAAGAAGGCTTTGATGAAATCGCTTTTCTTTTTGAAAATGTGGCGCAGATAGAAAAACACCACGAGGACAGATACACCTATATGCTTGAAAAGGTCAAGGAGGGCACCGTTTTCGACGGCGACGAGGACACCGTATGGATTTGCCGCAACTGCGGTAAAATATACAAGGGCAAAACTCCGCCCGCCTACTGCCCCGTTTGCTCAAAGCCGCAGGCGTATTTCCAAATCAAGTGCTTTGACTGTTGACAATCCTTTCGCATTCCTTTGCGATAGTCTTTTCGGCGGCGGAAATTACAGTTTTGAGGCATTCGGGCTCAACAATATTCTTTACATGCTTTTTTGACACCTCATTGTCAAGAATATTTGAAAGCATTTCGGTTTGTGCGTTACAAGCCGCAAGCGCCGAGTCGTTCGGCAGGTTTATCCAGCTTTTGGGAATACAGTCAGCCTGCGAAGCAATAATCGCAAGCCGATACACCGAAAGAGCAAAGTAATTTTTCACCTCGGCATCCTTACCGATATCCGAGTCGGAATATCGTGAATAAAGCATCATAACAGCACGCAACACCGTGTTCATTCTGTATTCCGAGTCAAGCATGTTTTCGCCCTTATCAAAATTTTCGGCGAAGTCGTCCTTTGTGTCGCTCATACCGAGCATATAGTCGCAGCTAACATCAAAATAAGCTGCGGCTTTACATAAAAAGTCAAGTCCGCATTCCCGTATTCCCTTTTCATAGTGGGAAAGCAACGCCTGCGACACACCGAGAGCGTCGGCAGTTTCCTTTTGACTCAAGCCCCTGCGGCGTCTCAATTCGCCGAGTCTTGCGGCAAACGAATTTTTCATTTATAACACCCCGTTTATTACGCACTGTATAATTTATAAAATATATTATCATAAGAAATACTGTTTGTATAGGAGAATTTTATGAAAACCTACACCGTACACTTAATAAGACATGCCCTGACAAAGGAAAATACGGAGGGCAAGTACATAGGTCAGACCGATATTGAAGCGTCAAAAGAGGGCTTGGACCAAATTAAAAACCTTATGGGTGAAAACGAGGGCTACCCTTACGCCGATGTTGTGATTTCGAGCCCGCTCAAACGCTGTACGCAGACCGCAAAGCTTATCTATCCCGACAAAGAGCCCGTTATTATGCAGGACCTTATCGAATACGACTTCGGTGATTTTGAGGGTATGACCGCCGACGAGCTCAAGGACCTTGACACCTTTAAGGAGTGGATTGCGGGCACCCATCCCGAAGAACCCGTTCCGTTCGGTGAAAGTCAAAAGCAATTTAACGACAGAATTTGCGGCTGTTTTGTCCGTATTGTAGAGGGCATAATCAGGTCGGGCACCGCAAGCACTGCTATCATCACTCACGGCGGCGTTATAATGTCGCTTATGGCGGCTTTTGCCATTCCCGAAGCGCCTATGCACGAATGGCTTACCCCGAACGGCTGCGGCTACACGCTGAGAATTGACCCTTCCGTTTGGAGAATGGGTCAGAAGCTTGAAGCGTTCGCCGAGTGTCCTCCTATCCCACAGCAGATAGACGCCGAAAGAGATATGTGGGACACCTTTGACTACGACCCCGACAAGGACGATTTCGACATCAGCGAGTACATAGACGATTACACCGACTATGAGAACGGCGACCTCAGTTAATTTTCAACTAAGCGTAATTTCATAAACACAACAGGCTTTTCAATCGGTTTTGGAACATAGAGTTTCAGAACCGATTTTGCATATACCGACAGACTTCTTTGATAATAAGCAGACGCAAACGGTATCGGAAATATAAAAACCGAAGCAAAAAGCCAAGCGGAAAAGCTCAGCTTGAATTTCAGCAGCGCAAACTTGTCGGACCTTGTGTGCAAGTTCAGATAACGCATTGTTTCTGCCGCTCCGAGCGAGGGCTGAGAGCAGATTACATCATCTAAAAATGTCAGCTTCTGCATTGATACGAGATAGAAGAAAAAGCCTGCCGACAGCAGTGCCGCAAAGAGTCCGGCGCAAGCGTAAAAAATCGGTTTCGGTATACCTCTTGTCAAAAAATACATACTTACAGCAAAGGAAATTGCACACGGCAGAAGATATAAAACAAGTCTGCCGAGGTTAATCAGTGTTCGCAATATGTGGAGATAGACAATTTTTATCTGTGCGCTTATTTTGATAATATGGAATATTTTTACCATGCCGTTTCTTCTGCCTGAAAAATAAAATGTACGCTTTCGCGAGTGTCCGCATATAATAAAATACCAAAGCGAAAAAAACGCACCGAGTGAAAAAAGCGCATAGTAAGCCGCCCTCGGCAAGGTCAGCGCGAAGCTGTGAAGTATTGACAGCGTGTATAAAAAGAAAACAAAAAGGCACAGGAATATAAGCCTTAAAAGGATAAAAAATATGTTTGCGAGGTACAACTTTTTGCCGCAGCGTGCATTGATGCTCCGTGAGAGAAGTTTAACCGAGGAAGCTTTCATAAATATCACCTGCTTTATTTTTCCCCGTATGCGAATTTTTAATTACAAATTTTAAGCAGTTGACAAAACAAAAATCACAGGATATAATTTATTCGGAATTGTGCAGTTCCCTCGGGTTTGAAATTTTCCCTTAAAAATAGCGCCGGGTCTGCTTGCACTGTATTTGGCAGATGACGAGGAAGAAGTTATCGAAATATTCGGCGGATGCTTCTTGTCCCGTATGTGCGGGGACATAAACATTTACTGAAAAACTGTCGGCGACGGCAAAACAGAGGTAAATGTACCGTGCAAATATTTTTGCAAAGGAACAAGTTAATATGTGTGGAATTGTTGGTTATATCGGAGGCCGCAGTGCGTCGCCCGTGTTGATTGACGGTCTGAAGAAGCTCGAGTACAGAGGTTATGACTCGGCAGGCGTAGCTGTGTTCAACGGCAACTTTGTCGAGGTCAAAAAAACTAAGGGCAGGATTGCCGACCTCGAAAACAAGCTGTTTACGGAGGGTATCGCCCCCGGTTGCGTGGGTATAGGTCATACCCGTTGGGCAACCCACGGTGCGCCCGACGACATAAACGCCCACCCCCATAAGGGCGGAAACGGTCGTATTACCCTGGTGCATAACGGCATTATTGAAAACTATATCGAGCTTAAAATTATGCTCGAACAAAAGGGGTACAAATTCGTCTCGCAGACGGATACGGAGGTACTTGCCCATTTGTTCGATTTCTTTTATAACGGCGATCCGCTCAAGGCTATGTCGAATGTTATGAAAACCGTAAGGGGCTCATATGCGACGGCGGTTCTTATAGACGGAAAGCCCGACGAAATAATTGCGGCAAGGAAGGACAGTCCGCTGATAGTCGGCTTAGGGCAAAACGAAAACTTCCTTGCGTCCGATATTCCCGCCGTGCTTAAATACACAAGGGACTGCTATCTGCTTGACGACAATCAGATGGCATTGCTTAAAAGGGACACGGTAAAGCTCTATGACATAAACGGGAACGAAGTTCACAAGGATATTTACCATGTTACCTGGGATGTTGAGGCGGCTGAAAAAGGCGGCTTTGACCACTTTATGAAAAAGGAAATCTCGGAACAGCCGAGGACCGTGCGTGATACCCTTTCTCCGAGAATAAAGGACAACAAAGTTGTTATCGAAGAGCTCGGACTTTCCGACGAGGACATAAAGAATATCGGTACGGTTCATATAGTTGCGTGCGGAAGCGCATGGCATGTCGGGACCGCGGCAAGATATATAATCGAACGCCTTGCGAGAATACCGTGCGAGGTTGACCTTGCAAGCGAGTTCCGTTACAGAGACCCGATTATAAAAAAGAACGATATATGCCTTGTAATCTCGCAGTCGGGCGAGACAGCGGACACCCTTGCCGCACTTCGTGAGGCAAAGCGAAAGGGCGCAAGGACAATTTCGATAGTCAATGTTGTCGCAAGCACCATTGCCCGCGAATCCGACGATGTAATTTACACCATGGCAGGCCCCGAAATTGCGGTCGCAACGACGAAGGCGTTTTCCGCTCAGCTTTGCGTGGCTTATCTTCTCGCTCTGAAATTTGCCAAGGCAAAGGGCTTGCTTTCCGAGTCAGACGAGAAAAAATACTGTGAAGAAATGCTTAGACTTCCCGAGCTTATTGAGGGCATACTCAAAAGCGACGCTTCCCTCAAAGAGCTTGCGAAAAGCTATGCCGACTCCGAGAATGTGTTCTTTATCGGCAGAGGGCTTGACTATGCCATATCTCTTGAGGGCTCACTCAAGTTAAAGGAAATTTCCTATATTCACTCCGAAGCCTATGCGGCGGGAGAATTGAAGCACGGAACAATTTCGCTTATTGAGGACAAAACTCCCGTGTTTGCCGTTGCAACGCAGTCCGACCTCAACGAAAAGACGCTCGGCAATATAAAAGAGGTCAAGGCAAGGGGCGCAAGGGTAATTGCGCTTGTAGGAGAAAACCATTCGGCGGCTGAGGAATTTGCCGACGACATAATAAGAATACCGGAAATAAGCGACTTCCTTATGCCGTCACTTGCGGTCGTTCCGCTCCAGATTTTCGCCTACTATATGGCTCTCGGCAGAGGCTGCGATGTAGATAAGCCCAGGAATCTCGCGAAATCCGTTACGGTAGAATAAATCAAAGAGACCACTTCAGATAATGCCGATGCATATCTGAAGTGGTCATTTTTGTCTGATAAATTATTTTTTCTTCTTTTTGTTGCCCTTTGCGTACACAGCAACGCACCAATAGTAAAGCGGAATTACAAACAGGAGCATAAGCGGCGTAACCCACGCCTTAAAAACAAAGCCGCAGAAAAGATATGCCGTGATAACGATTATCGGCACGGGCATAAGGAACAGGAAGGTTCTTTTGCTCGTCATTCTGCAAGCGCAGGCAATCATATAGTACATCGGTATCGTTAAAAACAGAAGTGAAAACACAAGCCACGGTGTAACGCTCATAATGCCTTTAAGCCCAAAACAAAGCCCAAGATAAGCGATTACTGTCACGAGCGGATAAGGAAAGCGGAACATCCTTTTGGCTGTTTGCGGATAAAGCGAATGTCTGACATTTTTTTCTTTTTTATCCTCCTTTTTCTCCCCCTCGGACTGCTGTGGCGTTTCCTCGTTTGCGGCGTCCGACATCTCCTTCGACGGGTCAAGAAGTGCGTCAAGCGTTATCCCGTAAATTTCAGCAAGTGCTATAAGGTTATCGGTATCGGGTGTAGCCTCGGCTCTCTCCCATTTTGAAATTGCCTGCCTGCTCAAGCCGAGCTTTGCGGCAAGTGCCTCCTGTGAAAGTCCGCTGTCCTTGCGGAGCTGTACAAGTCTGTCTGCTGTTGAAATAGTCATATTTTTTCTCCGTATTTATTAAAGTTCTCCGTTTTTCCATTTCTGAACATTTTTCAGATGCTCGTCATAGGAATTTGTAAACGCCGAATTGTACGGCGGTTCCGTAGCAATTACAAAATAAAGATAGTCGGTGTCGGCAGGATAAAGCGCCGCGTTTATCGAAGCCGTACCGGGGTTGCAGATAGGTCCTGCAATTAAGCCGTCGCAACGGTTACCGTTGTAATAATATTTGTAATAATCTATCTTGTCGGGATATTGAAGTTCAATAACGCCCGTGCAGTATTTTACGGTAACATCGTACTCAAGCCTCATCCCTTGCTTCAATCTGTTGTGAATTGTCGAGGAAACAAGAGTGCGCTGTTCGTCCGTGAAAGCCTCTTTTTCGATAATCGAGGCAATGGTCAGAATGTCGTGCACGGAATAACCGAGCTCAGTTGCTCTCTGCTTCATTTCATCGGTGAATTTTTTCTCCTCCGTTGCGACCATTTTATCTATGACCTCTGTCGGGTCGGAATTTTTTTCAAATGTATATGTTGCGGGGAAAAGGTAGCCCTCAAGCAGAAAGCAAATTTTATCCCTGTCGTGAATCGAGGAAAGGATCGAATATTTTGATGTGTCGTAATTGCTTACGGCATTGAGAAAATCATCGGTTGAGCAAACGCCGTTTTCCTCCAAAAGCCAAGCCGTTTTGAGAAGCGTATAGCCCTCGGGAACCGTAACCTTAGCATATTTTCCGTCGTTTTCGCTTGACTCTTCGACTGTCTGTGTCTGTGCGGAGCCATCGGGACTGAATATATTGCTTTCGCTTGACGAATCGGAATCCGAACCGCACGAAGCAAGCAAAAAAACAAATATAAATATCAAAAATACGGAAAGTACCTTTTTGAACATTGTTTACCTCTTTTACAAATCCTTATTTTCGGCATTGCCGACAATATGCTTTATTGTAACATTATTTGATTGATTTTGCAACGGTAAAAGCAACAGGACCGCCAAGGCTGAGCGTTAATAAGGCAGTTTTGCTTCAAAATAACATATTTTTGCACAATAATGCGTTAACCCCCACAGATATGCGTCAGCATTATCTGCGGGGGTTGCCTTTTCTTGTATCAAAAATATATCATTTTGAAGTGCGTTGCAGTTTCGTAGCTATAAAAATTCTTTTATGCAGAAGTTGGGAAACGAAGCAAGGCTGTCGCCTTGCGAGACTTTCCGACAAAGGCATAATGAAGTTTTATGCGAGAAACCAATACTTTCTTATGAACCCTCAGCCAAGACGGTCCTGTTTTGATTGTTTATTCTCCGCAACGGCTTTCGGTTACCGTAATTCTTTTACAGCAATAGCCGTGAACAAGTCCGTCAATAAAACACATACCCGCCGTCATAACCAGCCCTGCGGTAAACGAAGCGATTCCCGTTAGGAATTTAAGCTGAAGCACCGTAAGAGCACCGTTTTTTATCAAAAGCGTAAAAACGGCAGTCGAAACTATTGCGCCGATTGCTCCGATATACAGCAAAACGAGATTGCTTTTGAGCATTTTAGAAACTCGCTTGTTTGTGTTGTAAGCGTTTATCATTGAAATGATAAATGCCCCGAAAAGAGAAATTGCCGTTACTGTCCAAATAGCGATATGCAGATACTTTATCCACTCGTAAGCGGTGGCTGTTACCGTTACCGCAAGTATTATCGCCGCAACAGCGCTTATTATAACGCCGGTTATCTTGCACAAAAGGCATTTGTTTTCAAGCATAATATCAACCTCCTTCATTACATTTTATGAGCACTTTCGCCCTTTGTGAAAGAGGTTTGCGGTGTTTTTACGGCGTGAGCGTAAAATATCCGCCGTTCACGGGTGCCGATATTTTTATCACGACTTTATTATTGTCCTTTACAGCCCGATCAAGACAAAAAAATACGGCGACCGTAACAGCCGCCGTAAAAAATTTACACTCAATAATTTTCTTCTCTTACTTCAAAGAAGCTCTGCGGATGAGCGCATACGGGGCAAGCCGCGGGAGCCTTTGTGCCGATTACGATATGACCGCAGTTGCGGCATTCCCAAACCTTGACCTCGCTCTTTTCAAACACCTGAGCGGTCTCAACATTCTTGAGAAGCGCACGGTATCTTTCCTCATGAGCCTTTTCGATAGCAGCGACAGCTCTGAACTTCTTTGCAAGAGCGGTAAAGCCCTCTTCTTCAGCTGTCTTTGCGAAATCCTCGTACATATCGGTCCACTCATAGTTCTCGCCATCAGCGGCAGCTTCAAGGTTGTCGCTTGTGTCGCCGATACCGTTGAGCTCCTTGAACCACATTTTAGCGTGTTCCTTTTCGTTATCTGCGGTTTTAAGGAAAAGAGCCGCTATTTGCTCGTAGCCCTCTTTCTTTGCCGCAGAAGCAAAGTATGTATATTTGTTTCTCGCCTGTGACTCGCCTGCGAAAGCCGCCTGCAAGTTCTTTTCGGTTTGTGTTCCTTCGTATTTATTTGCCATAATAGCTACCTCCTTTGTGTTTGAATATAATAGCATAACGGCAAAAAAATTTCAACAGCAAATATCTCTTAATAATCCTTTTTATTTTTTAATTCCTCTCGGATATACCGAAAAGTCTCATCCTCTCCATTATTTCTGAGCATTGTAAGCAGTTTTTCAAGCAAATCCGAGGTCTCTTCGTGAATTATTCTTGCGTCCCTGCCACGCTGAAAATATTCAAGCGGATGTGCGTCGGTATATTTGTCGCCCTGATAGATTTTGCTTGCGGCTACCCTGTCGCAGAACATCTCGATAACGTAATTTACAGGCATTTTAACAGGAGCATATCTGCGGAGCTTTGGGTTATAATCGTTCCAATACTCAAAATGGTGCTTATTTCTGCCCTTGTGATGAAGCCATGCCTTTGAATATCCTCTGTCAAGGCGTTCAAGCTCATTGGGACTGCGTGTGCCGTCGTAATATTTTGCGCCGTTTATAAACTCCGTAGGAGAATATTTCGACAGGTCGTGCCGAAGTCCCTGTATGCCTATTCCCGCCTTGAAGCAGTGCTTGATAACACGGTGTCGATGCTTCGTAATCGTCTTAAAATGTCCTAATGCGTTCGCCATTGCCTATACCTCTTCTATTTCCGTTACCGATAAGCTGTTGTTTTCATATCTGAATCTGACATTAAACCCCGCAAAGGTTACTCCGTATTCTTTTCCGTCCTCGTTTTTATAAGCCGGCCTCGGGTCGTTAGCCAAGATTTCAAGAAGAGAAGCCCTTTTTTCGTCGGGGATTTCAGCAAGCTGCTTTTCGTCGCAGTTGACGGCTATTTTATAGTTTTTCGTATCAGCCGTGTAGCCCTCGCTCGCATCTGTTATACAGTCTGCAAGCGGAATATACGGCTTAATGTCATATATCGGCGTGCCGTCAGTCATATCAATGCCCGACACGGTTATCACGGGAGCGTTTTTACCCTCTGTTTCGATTTTTTCGATTTTAACGCACGAAAGCCCGAGTCGGTTCGGACGGAACGGAGAACGGGACGCAAAAACGCCCACACGTCTGTTTCCGCCGAGTCTCGGCGGTCTTACCGTGGGGCTGAACTCGGAGTCCGGGCAATGTGAAAATTCCCAGATAAGCCAGATATGCGAAAAGCCGTCAAGCTCTTTAAGAGCCTGAACACATCTGTATTCAGGCTCAAAAACAATCTGTCCCATGAGCGACGGAGCAAGCCCCGACTGTCTCGGCACACCGAATTTTTCCGAAAAATCGGTGTGAATTCTTGCAATCGGTTTAATTTCCATCTCAGCTCACCTCTGAGAACATTTTAATACAATTATTAAATTTTATCAATGCTCTCAACGATGAAATAAGGATTTTTTCTCATATGGCTCACTTGAATAAGCTACAACATCGTAGCCGGTTTCCTTTATTGCGTTTTCAAGCTTATCCTTGTCAAGGGTGTTTTCGGAAATGATTTCCGCCGTGCCGCTCTTGTGTGAGGACTTAACCTTTTTAATGTCAAATTCTCTTCTGATAACATCGTTGATATGACTCTCGCACATTGAGCACGCCATACCGTTAATCTGAAGAACCGTTTTTACCATTGAAAATCTCTCCTTTTAATTGATATGAAAGGGGCGGTCTCTCCGACCGCCCCCGCATTTTTATTTGCCGTTATTCGGCTGATGGCATTTACCTGCCATAGCGCAATGCGCGCAATTACCTCCGCAGGATGACTTTCCTGCTTTTTTGTCTTTTCTCATGCCGATAATAATGGCAGCAACTATCGCAATGAGAACAAGCGTAATCAAAATCGTCGCTAAATTATTTGTCAACCAAGTAAGCATTCATATCATCCTTTCGCAGATTTTTGCCGAGTTAATTATTTTTTTATAGCTTTGTTGGAAAGACTTGTTGCCTCTTTATAGGGACGAACAAGGAGATAAATCATTGCAACAAGTATTACAGCCGCAACAATTACGCCGAATACATTTGCGTTGCCCGTGAAGAGCGAGCCGAACTGATTTATCATAAGAGCGATAATATAAGCAAATCCGCACTGATAACCGATTGCAAACCAAGTCCACTTTGCGCTGTTCATCTCACGCTTGATAGCACCGATAGCCGCGAAGCACGGAGCGCAGAGAAGGTTGAATACAAGGAACGACATACCGGTAATTCCGGTGAAGTGCTCACCGAGTGCCTGCCATACGGTCAAATCTCCGCCGCCGTAAAGGATACCCATTGTTCCGACAATGTTTTCCTTTGCAACAAGTCCCGTGATTGACGCAACGGCAGCCTGCCAGTTGCCCCAGCCGAGAGGTGCGAAGATCCATGCGATGCAGCTGCCGATCTTAGCAAGGATTGAATAGTCGATTTCGCTTTCTTCAAGCATACGGAACGAACCGTCAACAACACCGAAGTATGTTGTGAACCAAACAAGGATGGTCGAAAGAAGAATTATTGTACCTGCCTTCTTGATGAACGACCAGCCGCGCTCCCACATTGAACGGAGAAGGTTCGGAATGGTGGGAAGATGGTATGCGGGAAGCTCCATAACGAACGGAGCGGGATCTCCCGAGAACATCTTTGTCTTTTTAAGGATAATACCCGAAATGATGATTGCAGCCATACCGATGAAATATGCACCGGTCGAAACAGCCGCCGAGCCGTGGAAGAGTGCGCCTGCGATCATTGCAATGAACGGAACCTTAGCACCGCAGGGGATAAAGGTTGTCGTCATGATTGTCATACGACGGTCTCTTTCGTTTTCGATCGTACGCGAAGCCATGATTCCGGGAACGCCGCAGCCTGTGCCGACAAGCATCGGGATGAACGATTTACCGGAAAGACCGAACTTTCTGAAGATACGGTCAAGTACGAATGCGATTCTTGCCATATAACCGCAAGACTCAAGGAATGCAAGCAAAAGGAACAATACAAGCATCTGGGGAACGAAGCCGAGGACTGCGCCTACACCGGCTACGATACCGTCAAGGATGAGCCCCGAAAGCCAATCAGCCGCGCCGACCTTTTCAAGTCCGTTGCCTATAAGCACCGGAATACCGGGAATCCATACACCGTAATCAGCGGGATCAGCCTCATCAAATGCCGCTTCATTTGTTTTGATATAATCAACTGCGTCAAGGAAGCTCATAGCTACCGTTGTTTCCTCGGCGTCCTTATCAAGGTCCTCGGGAACAGCATCATAGTACGCAGTATATTCAACCTCTTCAAGGGTTTCTTCGTCCTCTACCATAACAGTAGCCGACTTTTCAGCGTCGCCCGCTTCAACAACAGCCTCTGCCTGAGCGATAACATCATCGGCGTCGAAATCCTCCGCCTCTGTGTCAAACTCAACGCCGTAGGCTTCAAGAGCCTGCATAGCGGCAGTATGCTCGTCACTGACTTCATTGTAGGCGCTCGTACCTATACCGAAGAGGTGGTATCCGTCTCCGAAAAGGCCGTCGTTTGCCCAGTCTGTTGCCGCAGCACCAACTGTAACCATTGAAATGTAGTAAACGAGGAACATTATAACCGCAAATATCGGAAGTCCGAGCCAACGGTTGGTAACGATTTTATCAATCTTATCCGATGTTGAAAGCTGACCTGCGCCGTGCTTCTTGTAGCAGGATTTGATGATTGAAGCTATGTAAACATATCTCTCGTTTGTAATGATTGACTCCGAGTCATCGTCAAGCTCGTCCTCGGCGGCTTTGATGTCTGCCTCAATGTGGTCAAGTACGGATTTTTCAACATTTATGCGTTCAAGAACCTTTTCGTCTCTCTCGAAGATTTTGATTGCATACCAACGCTGCTGCTCCTCAGGAAGCGAGTGAAGACAAGCTTCCTCAATATGAGCGAGAGCGTGCTCAACAGCGCCCGAGAATGTGTGCTGGGGAACTGTCTTTGTGTTCTTTGCGGCGTCGATTGCTGCCTCTGCCGCTTCCATCGTGCCCTTGCCTTTAAGAGCCGAAATTTCAACTACCTTACAGCCAAGCTCCTTTGAAAGCTGCTGAACATTGATTTTGTCGCCGTTCTTTTTAACAACATCCATCATATTGATAGCAACTACAACCGGAATACCGAGCTCTGTGAGCTGAGTTGTAAGATAAAGGTTTCTTTCAAGGTTTGTGCCGTCAACGATATTGAGTATAGCGTCGGGGCGTTCGCCGATAAGATAGTTTCTTGCAACCACCTCTTCAAGCGTGTACGGCGAAAGTGAATAGATACCGGGCAAGTCGGTAATTATGACGCCGTCATGTTTTTTTAGCTTGCCTTCTTTCTTCTCAACAGTAACACCGGGCCAGTTACCGACAAACTGGTTTGAACCTGTCAGCGCGTTAAACAATGTCGTTTTACCGCTGTTGGGGTTACCTGCAAGAGCAATTCTCAAGTCCATTTTTTCTCCTCTTTTCCGAATGTTTAAGTTAGTACTCGCTAACTTGTGATTAAAAAATAAATGAAACCAAAGTTTTAGGCTTCGATTTCAATCATCTCGGCATCGGCCTTTCTCAATGAAAGCTCATAGCCCCTGACAGTAACTTCAATCGGATCTCCGAGGGGTGCAACCTTACGAACATAGACTTCAACGCCCTTGGTGATACCCATATCCATAATTCTGCGCTTTATTGCGCCCTCGCCGTGAAGCTTCTTAACCTTAACGGTTGAGCCGACCTTGACGGTTTTCAATGTATCCACCTTAATATCCTCCTTTAACAAGATTTTATATCATTATTTTCTGAGCCATTTCCTCGCTTATCGCAACTCTTGTTTCCTTGACATTCACTATTACGTTTCCGCCGAGTGTTGCGATAACCTTAACATTTCCTCCGACCACGAAGCCTAAGTTTTCAAGATGCTTCTTGACCTCGGGCTTGCCGCCGATTCTTTTTATAATATTGTCCTCACCTACCGTGGCGAATGATAAAGGCATCATATCTTCAACCTCATTTATGCCGTTTGGACGGCAAAGTGCCGGTTAGTCCTTGCTAACCTAATATAATAATACACTAAATAATAAAAATGTCAACAACTTTTTCCCATTTCGGCACTATTAACAAAAACGCTTTTTCGCCTGTATTATGCTTTGTAAAACATACCGATTATATAAAAAGCAGGACAAGCAGGCTAAAGCCGTGCCGTCGAGAGGCAACACAGTTTAAGGCACGCCTCAAACGAAGCGTGCCTTGATTTACTTTTGTTATTTCAGTGAAAAGTCTTCTCTTGTCAGCGTAAGGTTCGGATTATAGTACGGATCGCCGTCATCGAGCTGCTTTTGCCACTTTTTTTCAAAATATCTTATTTCGTCTGAAAAGCGTTCCATCTTTTCGGCGCTGTTTTCCCTGCCTCTTGATTTAGATTCATAATGATACAGCTCTGCGTACGGTGTGAACACTATAAGATAGCCTTTTTGGCGTATTTTCATACATAAATCGACATCATTGAACGCAACGGCAAGCCGTTCGTCAAGCCCGCCGACCTCTTCGAACACCTCGCGCCTCATCATAAGGCAAGCCGCCGTACAAGCCGTAAGATTCTGTGCAATACTCGCCCTCGCCGCATAGCCGGGGTCATTGCGCCCGAAGTGCTTGTGAGCGTGTCCCGCAACGCCGCCAAGCCCGAGAATGATACCTGCGTGCTGAACGGTGCCGTCCGAATAGTAAAGCTTTGCGCCGACCGCGCCGACATTCTTACGCGAAGCAAACATAAGCATTTCCTCAAAGCAGCCGTCATTTATTATCTCGACATCGTTGTTAAGAAGAAGTATATACTCTCCCCTTGCGGAGCTTGCGCCGAAGTTATTTATTACCGAGTAATTAAATTCGCCGTTCCAAGTAACAATTTTGATATTATCATACTTCTGCCTGAGCTTTTCGTAATATTCAAAGGTGTCTTTTTCCGTGCTGTTGTTTTCGACGATTATTATCTCAAAATTCTTGTATGACGACCTGTTGTAAAGCGATTTAATACAAACATCAAGATCGTCCGTATGGTCCTTGTTTGGAATAATTATCGAAATGAGCGGATTGCCCTCTGTTTTATACTTAATATGATAAGTGGTGGGCACCGATGAATCGAGCACCTCACCCTTTAAGCCGCACCTTTCAAGATGTGCCGCAAGCGCCTTTTTCGCCGCCGTAATCGTATAGGGCTTTGCGCCGACATCCTGTGCAACCGAATCTTTATGTGCTCTCCAATAATAAAGAATTTTCCTTATGTGCCAGACCTTTTTCGCCTTTTCGGTAAGGCGCAGGATAAGGTCGTAGTCCTGACTGCCGTCGTATTCGCTTCTGAAATATCCCACGCTGTCGAGCAATTCCCTTGAAAATACCGACAAGTGGCATATATAGTTGTAGCTGCGAAGCGTATCCGGTGAAAAGTCAGGCTTAAAATGCGGATTGTATGCGTCGTGAGGCTCTTTTGAAAAGGTGTTTTCATCGGTATAGATGTAATCTGCATTTTGCTCGCATATGGCTTTCATAACCTCGTAAAGCGCCGACGGATGAAGCAGATCATCGTGGTCGAAAAGCGCAATATATTCGCCTGTTGCCATTCTTATACAAGCGTTCGTATTCTCCGAAATGCCGAAATTTTTTTCAAGCTTTTCGTATTTTATACGCTTGTCCGCTTCGGCGTATTTTTTACATATATCGCCAACAAAAGTATGCTCTGCGTCGCTTCCGTCCGCAAGGCAAAGCTCCCAGTTCTTATAAGTCTGAGCCTGAACGGACTCAATCATCTCTTTAAGAAATTTTTCCGGTGTGTTGTAAAGAGGCACAAGCACGCTGAATTTGATATTGCGGGGAAATGCCGTACATTCTTCCTTCTGCCGCCTTTTCTCCGAAATATAATAATCGTTGCTTATCTTTTTCAGCTTACCTTTATCCACGGGCATAGGGCCGTTTCCCCTGAGCACCCTGTACAGCGTTGCTTTCAAGCCGTTGCGTTTAAGATAAGCCAACAATCTCCAAGCCGCAAGGCGTTTTATGAGAAATACAAGCCGTCTGAAAAGTGAGGGACGCCTTTTGCCCGAACCCGATTGGGATCCCGTACTCAAATTCATTCCTTTTCCCCTGTCTTATTTACAGTTTCCAGCCTTCTCCTTATACAAATCGCAGACCTCCTGCGTAGGACCGTCCATTATGACATTGCCCTTATCGAGCCATATGACCCTGTTGCAAAGGCGTTCAATCTGCCCGATCGAGTGGGATACGATGATAACCGTTGTGCCGCCGCTCATCATTTCCGAAATTCGCTTTTCGCACTTCTGCTGGAACAGGAAGTCTCCGACAGCGAGGATTTCATCGACGATAAGTATATCGGGGCGTGTAATGGTGGCTATTGAGAAACCGAGGCGAGCAACCATACCGGAGCTGAAGTTCTTTATCGCAACATCCATAAAATCTCTCAGCTCGGCGAAATCTATAATCTCGTCCATTTTTTCCGTCATTGTTTTCTTTGAGAAGCCGAGAACTGAGCCGTTGAGGAAAACATTTTCCCTTGCGGTAAGGTCATAGTCGAAGCCTGCTCCGAGCTCAATAAGCGGAGATATCGAGCCGACTATCGCCGCGCTTCCGTCCGAAGGTCGCAGTATGCCGGAAATAACCTTGAGCAGCGTGCTTTTTCCCGAGCCGTTAAGCCCTACAATTCCGACAACCTCGCCTTTTTTTATTGAAAGACTTACATCATTAAGCGCAATAAACTCCTCATACTTAAGCTGATGCTTGGCAAACTTAATAACATATTCTTTTAAGCTGTCAACGCGCTCCTTTGACATATTAAAGCGCATTGTAACATTTTTAACCTCAATTACATTATTGCTGTCCATTTGAGCGCCCCCTTAAATGTAAAGAATAAATTTGTCCTGCTGCTTCTTGAAAATTATCAGACCGAGCGCAAGGAACAGGAACGCATATACTATGCACATCAAATGAGCCGTAAGGTTAGGTATTGTGCCGTACATGACAACCTCTCTGAAATACTCGACATAATAAAACATCGGATTCAGATTCATTATATTAAGTATAAAGTCGGGAAGTATGTCCTTGGGATAAATGATAGGCGTTAAGTACATCCACGCAACCGTAAATACCGAATAAAGATGTCCGACATCCCTGAAGAATACATTTACCGACGAAAGTATCAAGCTCATTCCGAGGCTGAATATCAGCACACATATCATCGGGAAGAAGAACATCAATACCGTCCAATGAACGGGCATTCTCTTAATGATTATTACTATAATTACCGCAACCGACGAGAAAAGCATATTCACAAACGCAAACAGGCATTTCTCAAGCGGGAATATGTACTTCGGAATATAGACCTTTTTGATAAGCGACGCCGCACCGAGCACGGATGTAAGCGACGCGCTTGTAGCTTCGGTCATAAAGTTAAATATGAGAGATCCTGTAAGGTAATAAACTATAAAGTATTCAATCTTAAACTTGAACAGGTTGGAGAATACCGCATTGATAACAAGAGCCATCAGAAGCGGGTTGAGCACGCTCCACAAAAAGCCGAGCGTACTGCGGCGGTATTTGACCTTCAAGTCTCTCGAAATAAGGTTTCCGACCAGATAACGGTACTTGCCGAAAACCGCACCCGTAGCCGCAAGTTCCCTTCTGTTGAGCAATACAAACAGCAGTCCGCCGATAACAAGCGTCGGTCCGAACATACAGATTACGATTCTTTCAACATCGAGCACCCAAGCTCCGTTTTGAAAATCATAAAGCCCGCAGCCGAGCCCGAGAAGTCCCGTTACGGCGCAAACGGCGGTAACGATTTTATTCTTTGACATTTGTTCACTACCTTTAATGTTTTTCGCTGATTTCAAGCGATAAAATTCATATTAAAATATATCATAATATTACGCCCGTGTCAACAAAGCGCACGGCTTATAAAGGCACAAAAAGTCGGGTCGAGACCCGACTTTTGTTATTATAAGTATAAATATTATTTTTTTGAAAGTATATCTCTCGCCACATGAATTCCGCTTGCCGAAGCGTGTGAGAGCGAATGTGTGATACCGCTGCAATCACCGATAACATAAAGTCCCTCATGGCAGGTCTGTAAGCGGTCGTCCAAAGCTACTTCCATATTGTAGAACTTGACCTCAACGCCGTAAAGGAGCGTATCGGTGTTTGCGGTGCCGGGAGCTATCTTGTCAAGCGCATAAATCATTTCGATTATGCCGTCAAGAATTCTCTTCGGTATAACAAGGCTCAAATCGCCCGGAGTTGCGTTGAGAGTGGGGGTAATGAACGCCTCTCTTATTCTGTCGGGGGTGCTTCGCTTACCGTTTATAAGGTCGCCGAAGCGCTGCACGATAACTCCGCCGCCCAACATATTTGAAAGTCTCGCAATGCTCTCGCCGTAGCCGTTACTGTCCTTAAACGGCTCGGAGAAATGCTTTGCAACCAAAAGCGCAAAATTCGTGTTGTTTGTCTGCTTTGCGGGGTCCTCATAGCTGTGACCGTTTACGGTTACAATTCCGTTAGTGTTTTCGTTTACGACTGCGCCCTTCGGGTTCATGCAGAAGGTTCTGACAAGGTCCTCGTACTTTTCGGTACGGTAAACAATCTTGCTCTCGTAAAGCTCGTCGGTAAGGTGCGAGAAAATCTCATACGGGAGCTCAACGCGCACGCCTATATCGACGCGGTTGCTCTTTGTGGGGATTTTAAGGTCGTCGCAGACGGTCTCCATCCACTTGCTTCCGCTTCTGCCGACGGAAATTACGCAGTAATCCGCCTCATAGCTCTCGCCGTCCTCCGTATCAACGATATATCCGCTGTCGGTCTTTTCGACCTTTTGCGCAACGGCTCTGAACTTGAACTCAACCTCGTCTTTAAGCTCGTTGTAAAGATTTTCGAGAACGACATAGTTTATATCCGTTCCGAGGTGGCGCACCGAAGCGTCAAGGAGCATAAGTCCGTGCTGTAAGCACTGCTTTTTAATCTCGGAATTTGCGGTGGAATAAAGCTTTGTACCCTCGCCGCCGTATTTGAGATTGATTTCGTCGACATAGTGCATAAGTTCAAGAGCCTCGTCCTTGCCGATGTATTCGTAAAGAGTTCCGCCGAACTGATTCGTTATGTTGTATTTGCCGTCGGAAAATGCGCCTGCGCCGCCGAAGCCGTTCATTATCGAACATGGCTTACAGCCTATGCAAGACTTAATATTTTTGCCGTCAATCGGGCATTTTCTTTTATCAAGCGGATTTCCCGCCTCAAGGACAACTATTTTAAGCGACGGGTTCATTTTCACAAGCTCATAAGCGGAGAAAATTCCTCCGGGGCCTGCTCCGACAATTACTACATCGTATTTCATAATCTTACTCCTAAAATATAATAAGGCTTACGGCCTTGTTGAAAAGAAAGCACCGTAAACCTTTACTGTTTATATATTGCAGCATTAAATTTTATCACGGACGGACGGTTTTGTCAACCGCTCGCAAAGCTTTACTTTTTACCGCTTATTCCTTTATTTGCCTTTGATTTTTTCGTCTGCTTTTTGTCGGCACTATTCCTTACGAACATACCGATACAGCCGACAATCGAAAGGAAAAGGCTTACAACGAGATCCGCATAATAGGATCTTGCAACATCTGCGTCGTCAAGGAAAAGATAAGCTTTTGAAAAAGCGGTTGAAAAGGTAACGGTGAAATCAACTTCGCCGCTTTGATACCAGCCGGCATAAGCGTCGTAAACATCCTTTGCAAGGCAGCCGTACCAAGCAAAAACAATTGTTATAAACGACATTATCACGGCAATAACAACGCCTTTTTTACTTTCGCCCTTTGCGAATATTTTATAGCCGTACATAGCGCAGACAACAGCGACAATACCGCTCAGCGCCGCAAGATAACCGAACTGATAAAGCACAAAATAAACAACGCCGCCCACAAGCGAGAAAAGGAATGCTCCGAGTATGCCGAGCAAAACGTTTTCACGGGGGTTCTCCTCGAGAGCCGCCTGCGCTTCAGGCACTGCAGTGCTTTGAGTTTGATTGAGTTCGTTGTTTTCCATATTAATCACCATAGCCTTTCAGGCAACAAATAGTTTATTAAAAACCACCGGCTTAACCTGCG
>CAVAPB010000008.1:0-86087 GCA_963590415.1 Anaerovoracaceae bacterium
TTCACGCTAATCACCATAGCCTTTCAGGCAACAAATTTTTTATTAAAAATCACCGATTTAACCTGCGTTGCCTGAACAGGCGTGATGGTGATTTCTGCCATATCAAAATTTTGCCGTAGGCAAATTTTGAGGGCAATATAATTATGATTAGCGTGATTTTTCACAAGGGCAATATAATTATAATTAGCGTGATTTTTCACGCTGATCCCTCCGCAAAATAATAAGCTGCCATACCGTAAAAGGTATGTACCTTAACTGCATTATAGCACTGTCAATTTTGCACTTCAACCGTTCTTTGTTAAAATTGTAACAATGCTTAATTTCGCGGTGCTGTTTTTGTGCAACTTTTCGCCTGCTTTACCGAATATCAACCAAAAAAAGAGACAGGAATACCTGCCTCTTGGATGTTATTTTATTTTAATCAATCACAAGTTCACGGCTGTCGGCGGAGCAAAGTCTTATTTCGGGAACAAAGCTCATATTTCCGTCGTTTCCGTAAGACACAATAACCTTGTCCTTTTCACAGCGGACGGTAAAGGTCAGCTTAACGCAGTCGCCGTCAAGATATTTGTATGTCTTTCCGTCGTCGGTAAAGAATTTGCTTTCAAATGCGCCGTCTGTAAGCGGATATACGGTAAACACGGTTTTTTCTTCGCTTTCAAAGCCGTACGGCGCTTCGTCGGTTGCGATAACGCTGCCCGCACGCACAAAGAACGGAACCTCGCTGTCAGCGGGTATTTTAACCGTCAGCTTTTCGCCGCCATTGTACAGGCAATTTCCCATATACCAGTTGTCCTTTTCGGGAAGGTAAACCTCTGCTTCGGTTTCATTTTCGTCAAAGACAAAGGAAACAAGAATATCCCGTCCGAACATAAGCGAATTGCCCTTTAAGTCAATAGCCTTATCGTCATAGTAGAAATTGAGCGGGGCGTTTATAGGTTCGTTGTTTTCAACAGCCTCATAAGCGCAGTTGTACATATAGGGTATGAGGCGCTTGCGCTGTGCGAAAATCTTTTTAACGCTGTCGATTATGTCGGGATAGCTCCACGGCATTGTCGCAGAGCCGTCGCTGTTCCATGAGTGAATGGTAAATCTCGGCTCGAACACTCCGTGCTGAATCCAACGAAGCAGCAGCTCTCTTGACGGCATATCTCCCGTGAAGCCGCCCAAATCGTGCCCGTAGAAATAAATGCCCGACATCGCCATTGTAAGACCGATAAAGTGGCAATATTTCAAATCGTGCCACGAGGTGTGATTGTCTCCCGACCAGGTTTGCGCTATTCTGTGAACGGCAGGCGAGCAGGAGCGTGAGGAGAGGAACGGACGAAGCTCGGGTCGCTTTTCGGTCTGAGCGGTGCAGGACGAGACGTTCATAAGATAAGTGAACATACTGCGTATTCTCGACGCCTTTATTTCGCCGTTTCCGAAGCCGTGACAAAGTGCGTCAGGGTCCTTTATGTCAAATTCGTTATTGTCGTTCCAGGTGGCGGTTATGCCGTTGTCAAGAAGCTTTTCCTTTACCTGATCGTGCCAGAAGCTAAACGCTTCGGGATTGGTAAAATCAAGGTAGCTTCCGAGCCCGTCCCAGAATTGAGTGACAAACGGAGTGCCGTCGGGGTTCTTAACAAACCAACCGTTCTCTTTTATCATTTCATACATCGGATGAGTTGACAAAAACGCAGGCTTTATGTTAGGAATAAGCTCAATTCCGTTGTCGGAAAAATGCTTGATAAACCTTGCGGGATCGGGGAATTTGTCATAATTCCAGTTGAACACACAGCGCTGGTTTCCGATTGATGTATAACCGGAGGAAAGGTAAAAGCCTTTACAGGATAATCCTATGTTTTTTACCTTGTCGATAAAGCCGTTCATCTGTTTTTCAGAGTCGGGAGCGTCGGTGTAAGCCATGGTGCTCGCGCAGTAGTCAAAGCTCCATTTGGGCGGGAATGCCGTCTTGCCGCAAAGCGTGATAAACTGCTTTACGATTTCAGCCTTTGTGCCGAAAAATACATAATAAACAAGTGCGTCGTCCTCGGTTTTGAAGAATTTGAACGGCTCGTAGTAGTTGTTTATCTCCTTGCCGAAGTCAAAATACGAGGTGTCGCTCGTGTCGTAGAATATACCGTAGCAGCCCACTGAGTTTTCGCAGATATAAAACGGATAGTGCTTGTAGAGCGGGTCGCTCGTTTCTGCGTCAAAGCCCATACAGTCTGAGGTTTCAATTCTGAAAGACCTGCCCGATTTGTCTAAGTCGCCGCCCTTGTCTCCGAGACCGAATATTTTTTCCCCGTTCTCTCTGAGGACATAGTGAAAATTACCCTCGCCGAACTCGTTTTCAAGGTTATAGGCAAGCGGCGCCCTGTCCGAGAGCAGGTTTTTGCCGTCCTTTGTGAATTTCAAAAGAAAATTATCGGTGTCTACCGTCATATCAATTCCGCATTTGAGTGAGAAAATGTCCCTGCCGTCCTTATTTGCCTTGCTCGGGACGCTTCCCGAAAAGCCCTTGAGCGACAGCCTGTCTCTGCCCGTGAGCGGCATTTCGTTATCGGGGCAGACATTAAAGGTCGGAAGCATTGCCGACTTGCCGTCAAAAATTGCAACACGCACGCAGGAGTCCGAGATAAAGTCTATCTGCGCCGTCTTTTTGCCGTCGGAATATACCGTCTGCCTGTCCGACGAATTTACAAGTGAAAATTTGTGGTTGAATTTCATTAAAATTCCGCTCCTTTATTGCCGAAGGTGTTTGAAAAATGCTTTTTTGTGTCCCATTTTCCTATATATGTGTGCTCGCACAGGTGCAGAGGATTTCTGTAATCGGGCTTCCATACGGGAATACTCTTGCAGTTGGGGTTTTTGGTCCGTGCAAAGGCGCACATAAAATCCTGCATCTGCTTTGATATTTCGTAATCGACATCTTCAAACGGGCGCCAGTTGTTTTGGAGCGTTCCGAAGCAGTATAAAAGGTCGCAGGAATGCCACGCACCCGAGTTGTCTCCGGGCAATTCACGGTCAAAATTGTATATGTAGCACGGGTTTTTATGATTTTTGCACTTCTTTGCATATTTCTTGGTAAGCCCCTGAAGGAAGATGGGTATCATATCTGTTACGGTTTCGCCCAATATCATCGGAATATCGGGTATGGTGTCCATATTGAAGTCTTCCTTCGTTACGAGCCTGCCGTCGATTACGGGCATTGTATGAAGCATTGAGAGCTTGTCTGTCTTGCAGGCGTCACTCCAGGCGTAAAAGAGCGTTCTTTCGTCAACGCTTTTAAGCTCTTCCATTGATTTCACGCCTGCGTTTTCAATAATTGCATCCCAAAACTTCCTTGTGCTTTCGGGCTTTACGGGGCGTGCCGCAGCTCTTTGAAGAGCAGGTCCGCTCATCATTACCGCACCTGCAATCAAATCACGGCTGTCCTTAGCCGAGATGAGAATGTCAACGCTCATTGCGCCTGCGCTCTGACCCAAAATGGTAATGTTGTTTTCGTCTCCGCCGAACGAGTCGATATTATGCTTTACCCATTTGAGGGCGGCAAGCTGATCGAAAAGTCCGAAGTTTCCGCAAACGCCGTCAGCTGTCGTGAGATCGGGGTGCGAGCAGAAGCCGTACGGTCCGAGGCGGTAGTTAATCGCAACAAAGATAACGCCGTTTTCCGCAAAGCTCTTACCGCTTATGTGTCCCTCGTTTGAGCTTCCGCCCGTGAAGGAACCGCCGTGAATATAGAAAATTACAGGACAGTTGTCGGCGTCCTTCGGAGCCCATATGTTAAGGAAAAGACAGTCCTCGCTGTATTCAAAGGACATGCCCTTACGAAATTCCTTGTGATAGAACGCATTACATTTTTCGTCATCTTCAAAGCCTCTGCGCTGATAGGAGCACGCACCGAATTTTGTTGCGTCGTATTCTTCTCCTAAGTCCGTTGCCTCCGTGGGATATTCCCAACGGCGGGCTTCGGCGTACTTAATTCCTCTGAATTCCAGATGCTTCGGAAATTCAAGTCCTTTGATTTTTCCGCAGAGAGTCTCAATGATTTTTTCTGACATATTTTCACCTCATACGCAATAATAATTCAAATCCCAACAGGGGATATACCTGTGATGTCGCAGATATATCCTGTAATCGGGGTTAAGTTCAAGTATTTTCAACGGTATCGAGTAGATGTCCTCGCTTTTGTGATATGCGGCTATGTTGAGCTTCGGCTTCAGGTTCACAAAGGTCCTTTTACACCGGCGGAGCATTTCGTTTTCACAGCCCTCAATGTCGGCTTTAAGATAGGTTACGGGAAAATCCTCACAGAGAGTGTCAACGGTCCGCACCTCTGTCTCGGTTCCCGTGGCGGAGAGCGCATTGCGCCGACCGCTTTTTCCGTTGAAATAAACGGTCTTGTTCTCATCGAGTATTCCGCAGTTCACGAAGTAAAATCTCTCCCTGCCGCCGAGATATTCCGTAAGCTTGCGGAAGCTCTTTTTGTCGGGCTCAACCGCCTTTACGGACGAATATTTTCCGCCTGTGTAGTGAAGAAATTCGTCAACGGTGTCGCCCTTGTACGCACCGAGGTCAAGATAATTTTCGTTTTCGCCCAATTTGAGAATGTTGTAAAACGCCTCGTCCTTGTCTGTTTCGTTCGCAAACAGGTACGAAAGCTCCCCCGTAAGGCTGAAATTGAGAAAATCCGAGAAAACAAGCTTTGATTTTTCGTCCGCAAGAAGCGAATATACCTTTTCAAGCTCGGCTGTATGCGAAACGATAAACTCCCTGTTGAGAAAGGTTTTACCGAAAGCCGGAACGCAGGGGACAAGCAGCTTATGCCGCTTTGAGAGGCTTATTATGTTCTGCAAAACCTCTTCCCTCTGCGAAGCGAAGCCGACGGTTATAATGAAGTCCGAAAGCTCATTTTCAAAGTCCGAAACACCCTTTACCTTGAAACCGCGGAAATACCTGTCTCTGACAAAGCCGTCCGACGCCATAACGCCCGACAAACGGATGCCGAGACGCTCGTATTCGTCAATAACTCTGTCTGCTCCGTTGCCCGTACCGTAAAGGATTATCGGCAAATCGGTTTCTTTCAGATAATCCCAGGCAGACTTGTTTTTCAATACTTCATCTATCATTATTTTCTCCGTGATACCTATAATATTTTATTTTATCACAGCTCTTCGTCTTCGTCAAAATAATTTCTTATGTCCTCTATGATTTTTTTCTCAATCCTCGAAACATACGAGCGGGAAATATGAAGCTCCGAGGCTATTTCCCTTTGAGTCTGCGGAAAACAGCCGTTAAGTCCGTAATGCTTTATGAGTATTTCTTTTTCTCTTCCCTGCGGCATTTCGGCAATATACCTGCGTAGCTTTTCTATCTTCATTTTTTGATAGATGTCGTCGCAAACGGTGTCGTCGGTATATATCGTTTCGGAAAGCGTCAGCGGATTTCCCTCGGGGTCGGTATCGATAGGCTCGCTCATTGAAATGTCCTGCGAGGTCTTTTTCTGATTTCTGAAATACATCAATATTTCGTTTTCCACGCACCGTGCGGCATAGGTTGCAAGCCTCGTCCCTTTGTCGGGTTTAAAGCTGTTTACTGCCTTGATAAGTCCTATTGTTCCGACGGAAATCAGATCGTCCTGGTCGGAATAATTTGAATAATATTTTTTGATGATATGCACCACAAGTCTTAAATTGTGCTCCACAAGCTCATCGCGTGCGAGCATATCTCCGTTCTGAAAGCGTTCGAGCGCCTCACGCTCCTGCTTTGCACTCAGCGGCTTCGGAAATGACCCTCGGTTCTGAATGTGCAGCATAAGATAGAACATATTTGCGAAAACGGATTGGAACAGCGCAGCTAACAAAAAATCACACCCTTTCTCATAAGCATATGAGAAAAAGGTGTGAAATTTGCAAGTCCGAATATTAAATCGGTAAACAGGCAAAATGACAATTAAAAAGCCTTTGCCGCTTAAACCGTAAGAGCCGTTATAATGCTTGAATAAAGCTTTACCGGGTCTTTGAGATAATTTTCTTTGATTGTCTGTGCCTGCAAGCTGTCACCCGCAAAGAGCGTCAGCCTCATAAGCTCGTCTTTTCCGCTCATAAGCGAGAACACGACATTGTAGCCGCCGTCGTCAAGCTTTATTATTTCAACCTTGTTTTCCTTTTCGACCCTCTTAAAGGTCATAAGCTTTATTGCGGAGTTTACCGCACGCTCCCTGACCGTTTTCGGGAGAGTTGTTTCAAGGCTCTCGGCAATTTCCCTGCCTCGGGGGAGGATTACATAACATTCTTCGTCGTTTTCGATAACCGTGTCAATGCTTGCGTTTGCGAGCAGCTCGGTGAGCGCCTGATTTATTTCAAAGTAATTTGCAAGACCGTTTTCGAGCACGGCGTCGTTTAGCTGGCTCTTTTCAAGCGGCTTGTCTATTGTTTTAAGCAGATAACAGATAAGCAGGCGTATTTCCTCACGGTTGCGAAGCCCGCCCAATTCAATTCCTGCGTCAAATGCGTCAAATTCCATAGCGTTTCCTCTGTATGATTATTGTTTAATAATTTTATATTAACAAGCGTTATTTGTCAATAAATAAGAAATATAATACCTTATATATTATGCGGCTTCGCCCCGCTATTTCCGAGTAAAATAAAGTCCGAATTTATTTTGCTCGGGGAAATCCGAGCGTTTCGAGTGCCGCAGCCGAAAAATCTTTAACAATTATTTGCACTCGGCAGTATAAGTATGATACAATAAAATGTAAAATTATGTTTTGATAAAAGGTGCTTTATGGAAGTTGCTGTTATCGGCGGCGGAGCGTCTGGTATCGCCTGCGCCGTGTCCTTAAAAAAACAGAATAAAAATATCGGAGTTACCGTCTACGAAAGGATGCCGAGAATACTCAAAAAAATCCTTGTGACGGGAAACGGCAGATGTAACCTTACAAATGTCGGCTCGTCGGAAAAGTATTTTCGGGGGGACACCGAGGTCTTGCAATATGCTTTTTCGGAATATCCGCCGAAAAGCAATATTGAGTTCTTCAACTCTATGGGACTGCTTACAAGGACGGAGGCACAGGGCAGAGTCTATCCCGTTTCGGGTCAGGCTTCGGCTGTTGTAAACGCCCTGCTTTGCGAGTGCGAAAGGGCAGGCGTAAAGGTGTTTACGGACATGGAAATAACCGAAGCTCGGCGCTCGGGCAGCGGCTTTTTGCTCAACGGAAAATACAGAGCGGACAAGTTGGTTATAGCCTCGGGCGGAAGTGCCGCAAGGGCGCAGGGCACGGACGGCGGCTCGTTCAGACTACTTAAAAGTCTTGGCATTGGGGTCGTAAAGCCCGTTCCCGCATTGACGGGCGTTATAATAGACGGCTTCCCGAAATCGGTAAAGGGCGTGCGTAACATCTGTACGGCAGAGCTGTTTGTCGGCGGACAGAGCAGATATGCGGAGACAGGCGAGGTTCAGTTCAACGATTACGGTGTGTCGGGTATTCCGATTATGCAGCTTTCGGGGATTGTTGCGGAAAACACGGAAAAAAATCTTAGCCTTACGCTTGACCTTTTGCCCGATACGGATAAAGCCGAGCTGACGCGCTTTTTGTTCGGGCAGAAAAAGCAATATCCCGAAAAATCTGCGGAGGAGTGGGCTTCGGGAATTCTCCCCAAAGCGCTCGGGAATTATGTGCTTGCGCTTGCGAATATCAGAAGCGCACACAGGCTTTGCGACATCCCCGACGGCAAAATAAGGGCGTTTTCCGATACGGTTAAAAGGCTTGAGCTGAAACCTACGGGAGTGCGTGGCTTTGAATTTGCACAGGTAACCTCGGGCGGAGTGCCGAAAAGCGAAATAAACTTACGGACGCTTGAATGTAAAAAGGTAAAGAATTTATATGTTACGGGCGAGGCTGTAAATGTTTACGGCTTGTGCGGAGGTCATAATCTTCAATGGGCGTGGAGCTCGGGCAGGCTTTGTGCGGACGCAATATTAAAGGAGAATACAGTTGTTAAGAATAAATGAAATTAAGCTTCCGCTTGACTACGAGGACGAGCAGAACGATTTGAAAAACGAAGCCGCAAGACTTTTGAAAATAAAAGCCGGCGACATAAAAACGCTTGAAATATTCAAAAAAAGCATCGACTCAAGGAAAAAGAACGATATAAAATTCATCTTTTCCGTTGACATAACCGTTGACGGCGACGAAGATGCTTTACTTGCAAAAAACTCCGCTCCGAGAGTTCAGCGGGTGGAAAAGTATGCCTATAAGCTTCCCGAAAATAAAAGGACTTCGCCGTTGAGACCTGTTGTCGTTGGCTTCGGTCCTGCGGGAATGTTCGCTTCGCTGATGCTGGCACGGGCGGGTCTTAATCCTTTGGTTGTCGAACGAGGTCAGACGGTGGACGAGAGGACAAAAAGCGTAAATTCCTTTTGGAAAAACAGGGTGCTGAACCCCGACTCGAACATTCAGTTCGGCGAGGGCGGCGCAGGCACATTTTCCGACGGCAAGCTGACTACGGGAATAAAGGACAGCAGGGTGCGCGAGGTCTTTTGCGAGCTTTGCCGCGACGGTGCGCCCGAGGACATTATGACCTCGGCACTTCCGCATATCGGAACGGATAAGCTCAAGGGCGTTGTAAAAGCTTTGAGGGAAAAGGTTGTTTCGCTCGGCGGCGAGCTCAGGTTTGAAACAAAGCTTACGGATATAATCGTATATAACGGCTCAGTGCAGGGCGTTACGCTCACGGATAAGAACGGAAAAACCTACGACTTTGAAACCGACACGGTCATACTTGCAATAGGACATTCGGCGAGAGATACCGTTGAAATGCTCTACAACAAGGGCATACCGATGCTCCAAAAGCCGTTTTCCGTAGGTGCGAGAATTGAGCATAAGCAGGAAATGATAAACGAGTCGCAGTTCGGGAAATTCGCAAATCATCCGAGGCTCGGTGCGGCGAGCTACAAGCTTGCCTGTCATCCACAGGGCGGTAGAGGCGCATATACCTTCTGTATGTGCCCGGGCGGAACGGTCGTGTGCGCTTCAAGTGAGGAAAACACGGTTGTTACAAACGGTATGAGCGAATATGCAAGAGACAAGGAAAATGCAAACTGTGCGGTGCTTGTCGGTATTTCGCCCGAGGATTTCAACTCCGACCATCCTCTTGCGGGTATGTATATGCAGCGTGAAATCGAGAAAAAGGCTTTCTTAATGGGCGGCGGAGATTATTCTGCTCCCGCACAGCTTGTAAAGGATTTCCTCGGCGGAGTTGCCTCAACAGGTTGTAAAAATGTAAAGCCGTCTTTCCCGACGGGCGTAAAATATACGAATTTGCGGGATTTGCTTCCCGAAAAGGTTACAAACACAATGTGTGACGCACTTGTTAAAATGGATAAAATGCTTTCGGGCTTTGCCTGCGACGACGCTTTGCTGACGGGACCCGAAACAAGAAGCTCCGCCCCCGTGCGCATTGTCCGTGATGAATTTATGCAGACTAAGATAAGAGGTATGTACCCCTGCGGCGAGGGCGCGGGATATGCAGGCGGTATAGTGTCGGCAGGCGTGGACGGAATTAAGGTTGCGGAAGCCGTATTAAGTGATGAGAGGTAAAAAGATATGATAAATGTTATGCCCAAGTGGGGTCCTTATTCAAAAAAATATTTCGGAATTTCAAAGATAGTTGACCATAAAAGCGAAAAAGGCGTAAGGTTTGACCTTGTGGTGCTCCCGTGCGTTTCAAACACGGATGCCAAGGTGCCGAATGTCACAATTCCCGTCGGCGTTCATCCGTGGGAGTGCAAGAGCGATTATTCCTATTATTCTTACAGACAGGATATTGAATGGAAAGATGTTATCTATTCCGATGTTTCCTTTACAAGGCTCGGCGACGACTCGACCCTTGTACGCACGGAAATTTTCAACAATTCCGAGATGATGCAGAACTGCCTTGTCAATTTCTTCTCCTCCGTTCAGTTCCCGACCGTAAACAGGGTGTGTCTTACTCTGCCCGAAAAGTGCGATTTCAAAAAGGCGCTTGACTATGAAACTTACGAATACAACACGCCCCGTCCGTGGGATAAGGAAACCATGGACGCCATGCACAAGGGCGAGTTCTTCGATGACAGATTTTATCTTCACAAGGGTTTGGGAGACAGGGACAACAACCGTTATATTCTCCCGAAATACTCAAAGCTCGGCGAGGAGAAAAACGATACAATCACCTATAATTTTGACATAAAAAACGATTATGACAACGCTGTTTTGTCCGTCAGATACCGCACAACTTCTGTAAAGGCGTCAAACTTTACAATAAACGGTAAAGCCTTTAGTTTCAAGGCTTGTGACGATTTGAGGCTTGCTCAAATTCCGCTCGGCGCTTTAAGCTCGGGGAAATTCTTCTTAAAGCTTGTTTCCGAGGGCACGGGCGGTATCGAATTTGACTTTTTTGCCGTAACCGAGGCGGAGGACTGCGATGAAATCATAACCGAAACCGAGAAAAACGATTTTATGCCGACGGTAACCTGCAAGGATAACGGAAACGGAAAAACCGTAAAAATGAAATACAGGGATATTCCCGACACTTTCACTTTGAGAACATTTAATAAGGAGACAAGACTCCGTGAAATCCCGACAGGCTGCCTTGAAGATGTTCCCACGCCGAGAATTTCTCAGCCCGACCCGAGCTTTGACAATATGATGGAGACTTTTTCGGGCGAGTTTTCGTGGAAACATTCCGATGAGGGCTATTATCAGAATACCCTTGTACACACGCTGTACATTCCCGCTCACACAAGCCATGTCGAATATGCGGTAATTTCGGGCAGCGAAACAGAGTACAAAACGCCCGAGGAATATGAAAAGATATATCTTGCCGCAAAAAATTCAACCGAGAAAATAACTCTAAACGATGCAGGTAAGAAATACGAGTTTTCAAACGAGCTTTTGCGTGCGGCAATGTTCCAGAACACGGTATATCCTCTCTATCATCACGGCGATTATGTTGTACACCACACCCCCGGTAAGCGCTGGGACTCTTTTTACACATGGGATTCGGGCTTTATCGGCCTTGAAATGAATACGTACAATCCACAAATTGCGGAGTATATACTTGATTTGTATTTGAGCGACAGGGACAATAAGGACTATGCCTTTTTGCTTCACGGCTCTCCCGTTCCCGTACATATTTATCAGTATTACGATATGCTCTCAAGGGCAAACGACAAGTCAGAGCTTTACGGTTATTATGGCCGTGTAAAGCTGTTTTACGATTTCCTCTGCGGCAAGGCTGACGGCTCAACCACCGCAAAGTTCAAAAGCGGTATGACCACCACCTTTGAGTATTTCTATAACTGCTCGGGTATGGACGATTTACCACCGCAGGCGGAAACATACAGAAGGAAGCTTCAGCTTCTGACCGCTCCGTGCATTTCCTCCTCGCAGGTTATCAGGTGCGCAAAAATCTTATCGGTCATCGCCTCGCATCTAGGTAAAACCGAAGATGTCAAAGAGTATGAGGCTGATATAAAGCGTATTTCGGACGGCTTGCAGATCTATGCGTGGGATGAGGAGGCAGGCTATTTCTCCTATGTTGTCCATGATGAAAACGGCGAGCCGAAAGAACAGCTTCGCAGCGATAGCGGAGAGAATATGAACAAGACGATGGACGGAATTTATCCGCTTATCGCAGGCATTACGGACGAAAGTCAGACAAAGAAAATTCTTGCTCATATTGAAAGCGAGGATGAAATGATGAGCAAGGTCGGCATTTCCGCAGTTAATATGAAAGCGGGATATTATGCCACAAACGGTTATTGGAACGGCAATGTCTGGTTCTCGCACCAGTGGTTCGTATGGAAAACAATGCTTGACCTCGGAGAGAATGATTTTGCGTATAAAATCGCAAAGACCGCACTTGATGCGTGGAAAAAAGAAGTAGAGTATTCGTATTATACCTTTGAGATGATGTCCATAACCACGGGCAGGGGAGGCTGGTTCCACAACTTCGGCGGACTTTCCGCGCCCGTCAACATCTGGGCAAACGCTTACTATAACACCGGCGCATTCAGCTTTGGCTTCGATATTTTCTGCGAAAACAGCGAGTTCACGAACGATTTTACTGACTTTAATGCAACGGTCAGTCATTATAACGGCAAAAAGTCAACCGTAATCGCAGTGATGAACGATAAACATTCATACTCGGTCACGCTCAACGGCGAAAAGGCGGAGTTTACCGAGCGTGAAAAGGGAACGCTTGAAATTACCGTCCCCGCAGATGTCGAAAAGGCTGAAATTTCCGTTCAGCTTGTGTAATCTTCAATTATTTTCAATATTTCATCATCAGACTCAGCGGAAATTCCCTCTTCGATTTTGCCTTGCTCCGAGTCGGGCAGCGATGAGAGGTAAACATCGTATATTTCAACGGGCATTGAATAGCCTCGCTTGAAAAGAGCTAATTTCCCCTCGTATTCGCCGAGTGTGTAAAGCGGCAAAAGCGTTGTGCTTTCGGACAAAACCGACGCTTTGTCGTCCTTTGCTCCGAGCGAAAAAGCTGCGCCGACAAACAGCGCCGTGAGCACTGCCGCCGTTACCGCAACTGCCCTTAAAAGTATCTTTTGCAAAAAAATCACTCCTTTTGGTTATTTTCGGCAAAAATACGGATTTTACGCGGTCCGGCAAAAAATTATCTTTTTTTATAAAAATGATGAAATATTCACAAAATTATGTTACAATACTTTATTATGCAAAGTCAGCGTACGGAGGTACTACATATGGCAAAAAATGTGCGTAAAAAACCGAAAAAGAAAAGGAAGCCTCTCAACCCCAAGGCTAAAAAAGGTATAACCGCCTTGTTGGCTCTGGCGTTAACCGCTCTTGTTTCTTTGGTAATTGTAAGCACATATCTGATTATATATATGGTTTCATATGTAAACGGCGAAGCCAAAATAGACATCGCCGATTACAAGGAAAATCAGGCGCAGACCACAATCGTTTACGCCTACAACTCAAACGACGAGGCGGTTGAGTTGACCCGTCTGCACGGAGAGCAGAACCGTGTGTGGACGAGTATTGACGAAATTCCCGAAAATCTTCAAAAGGCATACATAGCCTTGGAGGACAAGCGTTTTGAAAAGCATTCGGGCGTGGACTGGATAAGAACCTTAAAGGCTGTTATCACATTCGGTAAATCGGGCGGCGGCTCTACGCTTACCCAACAGCTTATCAAGAACCTCACTGGAGAGAACGGCAAAACCGTAAGCCGTAAATTCTATGAAATTCTCAATGCGCTCAACCTTGAAAAGAACGCTTCAAAGGCTACGATACTTGAAGCGTATATGAATACGGTATATATGAGTCACGGGTGTTACGGAGTAAAGACGACCGCCGAAAAATACTTCGGAAAAGACTTGTCCGAGCTCAATATCGCAGAGTGCGCCTCAATAGCGGCTATAACGCAGAACCCATCTACTAACGACCCGTTGCTTCATCCCGAGACAAACAGGAAAAGGCAGTTGACCTGCCTTAGAAATATGCTCAACGAGGGATATATCTCTCAGGAGGAATATGACGAGGCAGTAGCGTATGAAATGGTCTTTACGAACAGTGAAAATTATGTAAAAAAGGACAGCACGGACGACAACTCCGCCGCTTCAAGCGCCGCTGCAACCGAAATTCAAAGTTATTATGTTGACTATGTTATACAGTCGGTTATCAACGACCTTGTTTCACAGTGCGGTTATACAAAATCGCAGGCTTCAAAGCTCATCTACAACGGCGGCTTGCGCATTTATTCAGCTGTTGACACGAGCATACAGGAACAGCTTGAGGATGTTTATGTCAACAAGGTAACGATGCCCGCATACAACAAAAATGTTCCGGACGCACAGTCGGCTATGACCATAATGGACTACAGCGGCAGAATACTTGCCATGGTCGGCGGTATCGGAGAAAAGACCGAAAACAGAGGTCTCAACCGTGCCACAACACCGAGACAGCCCGGTTCTTCCATAAAACCGCTTTCGATATATGCTCCGGCGATTGAGGAAAAATATGTAACATGGAGCACAAAAATTCAAAACTACGGTGTTGCTCATTATTATTCCGACGGTGGAACAGGCCCTGTAAACTACGGTAACGATCCCGGCTCGCCCGATTCCTATGTAACTGTTCAACATGCACTCTGCGTGTCATATAATACCGTTCCGGCTCAAATTCTCAAGCAGATGGGCGTCGATTTGAGCTATAAATACGCAACCGAAAAATTCAAGCTTTCCTATCTTGACGAAAGCGATAAGAACATGTCCTCTCTCGCAGTCGGCGGCGCAAGCAAGGGCGTAACGACGGTGCAGATGGCTGCGGCGTTTGCGGCATTCGGCAACGGTGGAAAATACTATGAGCCGTATTGTTATTACAAGGTTACAAACGCAAACGGCACAAAGATATATCTTCAGCATCAGGAGTCGGAGGGCGAGCAGGTTATCTCCCCCGACACCGCAGATGTAATGAATAAGCTTCTTCAGACGGTTGTAACCGACGCGGCACACATGGCAACGGCACGCAATTACGGTATTTCCGGCTTTGAAACCTTTGCTAAAACAGGTACCACGAGCGATGACAAGGACCGTTGGTTTGTAGGCGGCACACCGTATTATGTTGCGGCTGTATGGTACGGCTGCGATATGCCCAAGCAGCTTTCTGCCTATGTTTCGGGCAGCCCCTCGGGTAAGATTTTTGATGAGGTAATGACAAGAATACACAAGGGACTTACCGCAAAGCCGTTTGATACGCATTCGAATCTTGTTATGAGCGCAACCTACTGTACGCAGTCGGGCTTCCTCGCAAGCGAGAGCTGTACGAGCACGGCGACAGGCTGGTACACAAAGAGCAATTTGCCGGGACATTGCACATCCTGTGCGGCGACGCCGAGCGTGGCAGAGCCTGTTCCCGAGGGCGAGACCGTAGCTTCGGATCAGCAGACGCCCGAGACCACAGCCGCAAGCGACGGTAATTCATCGGATACTCCGCCCGCAACGGCAGCTCCGGAAAATCTGCCGCCTGCCGAATAGGAGAAAATATGGTTATAGTTTCCGTTGATTACGGCGATGTGAGAACGGGTGTTGCGGCTTGTGACAAGCTCCAAATGCTTGCTTCTCCCGTAACCGTTATAAAGCAAAAGGATCCCGAGCTGCTCTCGGAGGAAATAAAGAAAATATGCGTTGAGAAAAAAGCGGAAAAAATTGTTCTCGGACTTCCGAAAAATATGGACGGAAGTGAGGGCTTCCGTGCAGAGGCATGCAAGAGCTTTGCGAAAATTCTTTCCGATAAGACGGGTCTGACCGTCGATTTTCAGGACGAACGCCTGACAACCGTTTCGGCGCACAACATACTCAACGCAACCGACACGAGAGGAAAAAAACGCAAAGCGGTGGTTGACGCCGTGTCTGCCGTGCTTATCCTTGAGGATTATATGCGAAAACAAAATTAACCCCACGATATGACAAATTATTGAGCCCGAAGCCTGTATAATTGGCTTCAGGCTCATTTTTTGTGTGGTGATAAGCTTTGACTGTCTATGTTGACATACTGCTTGCGGTAAATATATTTGTAAACTACTTTTTGCTTCTTGCAAGCGCAAAATTATTGCGCCGTGAAATAAAACGGGTAAGGCTGTTCCTTTCCTCCGCCCTCGGAAGCCTTTATTCGTTGATTATTTTTCTGCCCGAGCTTCCCGAGGTGATTACCGTGCTTGTGAATTTTGCAGCGTCGGCGGTGCTGACCGCCATAGCCTTTTCGCCAAAAAGTTTTAAGGTATTCTTGCGTGAGGTCGCGGTGTTCTTCGGTGTGAATTTTGCGTTTGCGGGAATCATGCTCGGTATATGGCTTGCGTTTAAGCCGAGCGGAATGGTATTTAACAACAGTGTAGTCTATTTCAATATCGACATAAAAATACTGACCGTTTCAACCGTTGCCTGCTATGTTATCATCACGCTTATTTCAAGGCTTATGAAACGCAGTGCGCCGCCTGACTCCGTTTACAGCGTAACTTTTTCAAATTCGGACAGAAGCGTTACGGTAAACGCCCTGCTTGATACGGGTAACGCCCTTAAAGACGGCTTTTCCGGTAAGCCGGTTATCATAGCGGACGAGAGCGTTTTTGCTTCGCTTACGGGCTTTGTGCCCGAGGATTGCTTTCGGGGCAACAATGCGGTCGATATGATGGGCGTTCAAAACAAAATAAGGCTCATAGCCTACAACACGGTCGGAGAAAAGGGCTTTTTGAAAGCTGTGTCGGTAGACCGCGTGAGCGTGAGAGCGGGCGGCAGGGAGTATACGGTCAGAAACGCACTTGTGGCGCAGAGCAAAACAAGGTTTACAAACGGGGAATATTCGGCAATACTCAACAACGATTTTTTTGAAAGGACTAACAGTGATGATAAGAGAGTACATACTGTCGCTTTTGGCAAAAATTAAGAGCATACTTTTCCAAACGGATATAAACTTCGTCGGCGGATGTGAGAACCTTCCCGAGCCTCTTACCAAGGAGAAGGAGGAGGACTGCCTTCGGCGTATCGCAAGCGGAGACAAGACGGCAAGGGAACCGCTGATAGTCCACAATTTAAGGCTCGTCGTCTATATAGCAAAAAAGTTTGATAATTCGGGAGTGGGTACTGACGACCTCGTGTCGATCGGAACAATAGGACTTATAAAGGCTGTCAATACCTTTAAGCCCGAAAAGAACATAAAGCTTGCAACCTATGCCTCACGGTGTATTGAAAATGAAATTCTTATGTATCTTCGCAAGATAAATCTGCACAGAACGGATATTTCAATAGATGAGCCGCTCAATATCGACTGGGACGGAAACGAGCTGCTTTTATCCGATGTTCTCGGAAGCGAGCCGGATGAAATAAACCGTGAGCTTGAATGTGAGGATGAGAAAAAGCTTCTTTTGGAAACCGTGAACTCGCTCTCGCAAAGGGAAAGGCTGATTATGAATATGCGCTTCGGGCTTGACGGGGAGACTGAGCACACCCAAAAGGAGGTTGCGGATATCCTCGGAATTTCTCAAAGCTACATTTCGCGCCTTGAAAAAAGGATAATCGTACGGCTGAAAAAGGAGCTTGAAAAAGCTGTATAAATTTGTCTGCGAATTTAATGAAAAAATTTCTAAAAACACTGTTATTAGGGCAAAATGTATGTTATAATACATATAATTATGAATTAAAGCTTCGGAGGTTGAAATTTGGTCTTTTCAAGCTTGGTATTTTTATACATATTTCTGCCTCTGTGTCTTGTTTCTTATTTTTTAACAAAGAATATAAAGGTTCGCAACGCCGTGCTTCTGGTGTTTTCGTTGGCGTTCTATGCTTACGGCGAGCCGAAATACATACTTCTGATTATAGCAACCGTGCTTGTGGACTATCTCGGAGGACTTCTTGTTGACAGATACAGGGGGAGGGCGCTCTCAAAGCTGTTTATGCTTCTGAGCGTCATAATTACGCTTTCAAGCCTTGCGCTTTTCAAATATTCCGACTTTTTTGCCGGAAGCCTTAATTCGGCGTTTTCACTCAACATAAAGTCGCTCGGGCTTGCGCTTCCCATCGGCATTTCTTTTTATACCTTTCAGGCGCTTACATATGTCGTTGATGTTTACAGAGACCGTGTAAAGGTTCAGGAGTCCTTTTTTAAGCTTCTTTTGTATGTTTCGATGTTCCCACAGCTGATAGCAGGTCCCATTGTCCTTTACAGCGATGTTGAAAAGCAGCTCTCGTGCAGAACCGTGACTTTAAGGGGCGCGGCGGACGGCGTTTTGCGCTTTTGCGTGGGTCTTGTTAAAAAGACGATAATCGCAAACTACGCAGGCGAGCTATGCACAAAGCTTATCGGCTCTGATATGCATAATGTCAGCTTTCTCGGTGCGACTGTCGGAATAATTGCGTTCACATTGCAGATCTATTTCGATTTCTCGGCTTATTCGGATATGGCGATAGGTCTCGGCAAGATATTCGGCTTTGATTTCCCCGAAAACTTCCGATATCCCTACTGTGCGGACTCCGTAAACGATTTTTGGAGACGCTGGCACATAACCTTGAGCTCTTTTTTCAGGGATTATGTCTACATACCGCTCGGCGGCAACAGAAAGCACTGGGCGTTCAATATGCTTGTGGTTTGGGTACTGACGGGCTTTTGGCACGGAGCAAGCTACAACTACATTCTCTGGGGACTATATTATTTCTTCTTCCTTATGCTCGAAAAGATTTATATCGGAAAGCGTCTTGCAAGGACAAGCCCCGTTATAAAGCATATATATACGATGTCGGTTGTGGTTATCGGCTGGGCGTTTTTTTACTTTGAGGACCTTGCCAATCTTAAAAATTTCTTCAAGGCGCTTTTCTTCCAAAACGGATTTTCCACGCTTACGGAAAAGACGGTTGCGCTCAATTACATAGCCGTAATAATTATCGGAATAATTGCTTCTCTGCCGATAGCTGAAATAATAAGGCGTTTTGCTTTCAATGCTTCGGAGAATAAATCGGGCAGGGTTTTTGTAAATGTCGCAATTATTCTTTTCGTGCTGTTTTCGCTGGCTGTTTCGACAGCTTCTCTTATCGGAGACAGCTACAATCCTTTCCTTTATTTCAGATTTTAACGGAGAATATAAATGACTCGGTACAGAAAAGAACTGATGAAAAAGAATGTTGTCCCGAACAAGTCGGGCGCATTTTTCATAATTCTTGCGTTTGTCGGCGTGATAATAACGCTCTTCCTCGTAAGCGCGTTTGACACCGACCCCACGGTATCCCAAAGGGAGAACCGAACGCTGAAGCAAAAGCCGAAATTTACAATTTCCGCCGTGCTTGACGGTAAGTATTTTTCGGAATTTGAGGAATATTATCAGGATACCTTTCCGCTTCGTGATAAGTTCCTCGACTTAAACGCAAAAATCTCCGACGCTTTTTCCAAAACAGGCGGCAACAGCGGCATGGTAATTGTGGAAAAGCAGGAGAAGGATGATTTTGCAGGTCAAAATATTGATTAACATATATTTCTATAAGGGGTGAGGTTTATGAAGTACGATGTTGCAGTCATCGGCTCGGGCGTAGTGGGCGCTCTCATTTCGAGAGAGTTGTCGAAGTACGACATTAAGGTCGCTTTGCTCGAAAGATGCAATGATGTGGCAATGGGTACGACAAAAGCTAACAGCGCTATTGTTCACGGCGGCTTTGACGCTATGCCGGGAACAATGAAAGCAAAACTCAATGTGAAAGGAACGGAATTGATGCCGAAGGTTTGTAAGGAACTTAATGTACCTTACAGAAACAACGGCTCGCTTGTTCTTGCCTTTTCCGATGAGGAAATGGAGCATGTTAAGGAGCTCTATGACAGAGGTATCAAAAACGGTGTTCCCGACCTTGAAATTATCGACGGCGCAAAGGTAAGAGAGCTTGAGCCTTATGTTTCCGAAGAGGTCGTAGGCGCTCTTCTTTCAAATTCTGCGGGTATTGTCTGTCCGTACGAGCTGACTATTGCGGCTGCTGAGGTAGCGGTTACAAACGGAGTAGAATTTCTCAGGAACTGCGAAGTTAAGGCAATCAAAAAGGAAAACGGCGCTTACAAGCTTGACACGACCCTCGGCAATATCGAGGCGGAGTACATAATCAACGCCGCAGGTAACCATTCGGATGAGGTTGCGGCTATGATAGGCGACGACAGTATAGAGCTTGTTGCGAGAAAGGGCGAATATTATCTTCTCGACAAATCGTTCGGCTATCTTGCAAATCATACGATATTCCAGTGCCCGAACAAGATGGGCAAGGGCGTTCTTGTTACGCCGACGGTTGACGGAAACCTGCTTATCGGTCCCTCAGCAACCGACGAGCCCGACAAGGACGATACCGACACAACTCCCGAGGGACTTGAATTTGTCGTTTCAAAGGCTCTCAAGAGCGTTAAGTCAATAAACCTCAGAGGTGCCATAACCTCATTTGCGGGCGTTCGCGCCCATCCGGTAACGGATGACTTTATAATCGGCTATTCCGATAAGAGCGACAAGTTTATCAACTGCGCGGGCATTGAGTCTCCCGGACTTTCGGCGGCTCCCGCTATCGCAAAGTATGTTGAGGAGCTCTTACTTGAAAAGCTTGACGCAAAGGAAAAGGCGCAATACACAATGACAAGAAAGGCTCCCGTCCGCTTCAGACATATGTCGAAAGAGGAGAGAGAGGCTCTTATCAAGGAGAACCCCGCATACGGCAGAATTATTTGCCGTTGCGAAACGATAACCGAGGGCGAAATTCTCGACGCAATTCACGCTCCCGCAGGTGCGAGAGATGTCGACGGCGTCAAGAGAAGAACAAGAGCCGGTATGGGCAGATGCCAGGGCGGCTTTTGCGGCAGCAAGGTTGTCGAATTGCTTGCAAAAGAGCTCGGAGTGCCGATGAATGAAATTACAAAATTCGGCGGCAATTCCAAGATTATTTTCGAGAGAACGAAGTGAGGTGTGTAAAGTGCTTAATTATGATTTGGCAGTAGTCGGCGGCGGCCCTGCAGGTATGGCGGCGGCGCTCAAGGCTCACGAAGAGGGTATTGAAAAAATTATCATTCTCGAGAGGGCGGACACACTCGGCGGTATTCTCGAACAGTGTATCCACACAGGCTTCGGTCTCCATTATTTCGGAGAGGAGCTCTCGGGTCCCGAATATGCGGGAAGATTTATAAAGCAGGTATCGGAAACGGATATTGATGTCAAGGTGGACACAATGGTTCTCGATATATCGGACGACAATGTCGTCACAGCCTGCAATAAGGAGGACGGACTTCTCACAATCAGGGCAAAGGCTGTTGTGCTTGCAATGGGCTGCCGTGAGAGACCGAGAGGTGCGCTTTCAATCGCAGGAAGCAGAGCTTCGGGCATTATGACCGCAGGCACTGCTCAGAAATATGTAAATATCGACGGCTATATGCCCGGTAAAACGGTCGTTATCCTCGGCTCGGGCGATATAGGCCTTATTATGGCAAGAAGAATGACCCTTGAGGGCGCAAAGGTCAAGGCTGTCTGTGAGCTTATGCCTTACTCGGGCGGTCTTACAAGAAATATCGTACAGTGCCTTGAGGACTTCGGTATTCCGCTCCGTCTTTCCTGCACGGTCGTTGCGACACACGGTAAGGACAGGCTTGAGGGCGTTACGGTTGCGAATGTTGACGAGCACTTGAAGCCCATCCCGGGTACGGAGGAATATATCCCGTGCGACACTTTGATGCTTTCTGTCGGACTTATACCCGAAAACGAGCTTTCAAAGAATGCGGGAATCGAGCTTGACCGCATTACCAACGGTCCGTCTGTTGACGAGTACAGGGAGACTCTTCACAAGGGTGTATTTGCCTGCGGCAATGTTTTGCAGGTTCACGACCTTGTTGACTATGTTACCGAGGAAAGCCAGATAGCAGGCGAGGGCGCGGCGAAGTTCATAAAGGGCGAGAAAAAGTCGGGCGATTACATCAAGACCGAGGGTACGAACGGCGTGCGCTATATCGTACCGCAGAGGATAAATAAAGAGACCGACAAGGACGTTAAGCTCTATTTCCGCGTCGGCAAGGTGTTTAAGAATGTCAAGCTTGTTGTCAAATGCGGCGATGAGATTATAATGTCGAAGAACAAAAAGAAGATGGCTCCCGGCGAAATGGAGAATGTTCTTATCAAGCTCGACACGGTAAAATCTCTTCCTGCCGACAGCACGATTACAGTAACAGTTGAGGAGGCGTAAATTATGACAAAGAGAGAAATGGTTTGCGTATCCTGCCCGATGGGTTGCGCTATAACGGTTGAACTTGACGACAACAACGAGGTTATCTCGGTAACAGGTAATACATGCCCGAGGGGTGACAGATATGCCCGTCAGGAATGTACGCATCCCGAAAGAATGCTTACATCTACCGTTAAGGTTGAGGGCGGCAGACTTCCCGTTGTCCCCGTAAAATCGGCATCCCCCATTCCGAAGGAAATGCTTTTTGACGCAATGAAAGAGGTCAATAAGGTAACGCTTAAAGCCCCCGTTCATTTCGGCGATGTTGCGGTTAAAAACATTCTCGGTACGGGAATCGATATTGTTGCGACCAACGAGGTTTAATTCAATATTATAAAATCAGTAAGACCGGTTGAATTTCAGTCGGTCTTATTTTTGTGTTGACAAGTAACACTTTATCGTCTAAAATAAACAGTGCGAGTGAACAGTAAGCAAAATAACGACACCTGCGACCCTTCGGGGTTGTTAGGTGTTGTTTTGGTTTAAGGGACTTCGGGAGGTGAAAAATGAACACACGGGATATTGTGGGAATTGACACGGACGAGTACAGATTTTTGTCCGAAAAATTTGAATTTATGTCCGAAGACGATACAAGGGAAATTCCGAGATACATTTTAACGACGAGAAAAAATACTCTTAAAAAAATCTTTTCGGCGGCGGTTGAGTCTGAGCTGACCGCCTTTCAAAGGGAGGTTGTGTGCGAGAGATATTTTGAAAATATGAAAATAAACGATATTTCCGAAAAGCACGGCGTTTCCCGTCAGCAGATATACAAGACGCTCAAATCGGCGACAGATAAGCTTTATTCGGTGCTTAAATATGCGTATTTGTGCGGCTTTTCTCTTGTTGACCTGCCGAAGAATTTCGACGGAATATTAAAAAATATAAACGGGGAGAATTGAATATGAATAAAACAGTAACCGTAAAGGTTGACGGCTCCTTGTCGGGGGAGATATACAATGCGGGCATTATGTACGAGCACAATGCGACCGACCTCGTGTTTGAGATAGCGCAGGAATACATTTCAGACTCATACAGGTATTATATCGACTTTGTGCTTCCCACGGGAACCGTCAGAACGCAGTATCTTACGCCTGACGAAAACAATAAAATCAGCTTCACGCTGCCTGCAAGCCTTACAAGAAGTATGAATATGCTCTGTTATTTCAATGTGGTTGAAATAAACGCAGATACATACGAAACGGAAAAGCTCATAAAAGCCAAGGAGGTAAAGCTCTGCTTTTCGGTCATAGCCTCTGCCGACGACAACCTCAGAGAGGAATACGATTTTTCGGTAAATTCTCTGCTTGAAGCTGTGAAAAACGGCGACTTCAAAGGGGATAAAGGAGACAAGGGCGATACAGGAGAGAAAGGCGAGACCGGCGCCAAGGGAGAAAAAGGCGATACGGGCGAGCAGGGTCCCAAGGGCGATAAGGGAGATACGGGCGCAAAAGGCGAGCAAGGAATAAAAGGCGACACGGGCGAACAGGGCCCCAAAGGCGAGCAGGGCGAAAAAGGCGATAAAGGAGACAAGGGCGACCCCGGGGAAAAAGGCGAAAAGGGAGACAAGGGCGAGGACGGAACAACGGTTGACCCGTCGGTCAGCGAAAATTCCGACAACGCCGTTTCAAGCTCCGGTGTGTACGATTTTGTAAAGAAAAACACGGGCAGAGTTATATTTTCCGCCGAGGTTGCCGAGGGAGAAACGGTTGAAGAATACATTATAAACAAGGACCTTGACGGAAACTCTTTTTCGCTCAAATGTCTTAAAATTTTTCTTGTCGCAAAATGCGCCGCGGATGTCGAAAACATTACCGTAAAGATACGCACCGACTACGGCGAGCGGTATCTTGCGCACCTTTACAAGGTTGCAAACACGGGAAGCCTTTTCGTCTTTTGCGACACCGACGCCGAGAGCGGATATTTTACCCATTCGAGGGTAAGCTACGGCACGGGCGGTCAGGGTACGACCGCAAGCACGGCGGCTTCCGTAATTTCCTCCGCAAAGAACATATACATAAACAATTTCTTTGTAGGTTTCTTTGAGCTTAACGGTTCAACGCACATTCCGTTTACCGCAGGTACAAAAATTCTTGTGGTGGGCGAGGACGCATAATGAAAACTTTTTGCAATAATGCGTTGAGGCTTAAATATAATGAAATGGGGGGATGTTATGCAGTCTGAAGTATTTATTGCGCTGTTATCGTTCCTCGGTACTCTGGCAGGAACGGTAGGCGGTATAATCACAAGCGCAAAGCTTACAAATTACAGGCTTCGCGAACTTGAGAAAAAGGTGGACAGACACAATAATTTTGCACAGAGAATACCACTTTTGGAGGAGAGAGTAAAGACTCACGAACAGAGAATTTCAACCATTGAAAGGAATGAATATTATGAGTAAAGGCATTGATGTATCAAAGCATCAGGGCACGATAGACTGGCAGAAGGTCAAGACCTCGGGTGTTGATTTCGCTATGATAAGAGCAGGCTACGGCAGATATGACAATCAGAAGGACGAATGCTTTGAGGAAAACTATAAAAACGCAAAACAGGCAGGGGTAAAGGTCGGAGCGTATCACTACTCCTATGCAAAAAGCGCCGACGACGCTAAAAAGGAGGCGGAAACCTTCCTTAAATGGATAAGCGGCAAGCAGTTTGAATATCCTGTTGCGTTTGATGTCGAGGAAAAGGCTCAGTCCGATAAGGGCAAGCAGTTTGTGTCGGATATAATAAGGGCTTTCTGCGAGACGGTAGAAAAAGCGGGATATTATGTATGTATTTATGCAAACAAATATTGGCTCGACAACTTCGTCGACGACGATTGCAAGAAAAAGTACGACACATGGCTTGCACAGTGGGCTGAAAAGGCGACCTATTCGGGCAAATACGGCATATGGCAGTATTCTTCGCAGGGAAGCATTGACGGAATATCCGGCAGAAGCGACCTTGACGAGAGCTACAAGGACTATCCTTTGATTATGAAGAATAAAGGTCTCAACGGTTTTGCGGCGTCCGCACCTACCCCTGCGCCCGAAACAAAGCCCTATTCCGCAAGAATGATGATTTCGCTTTCCAACACACCGCTGTATGTTTCCGCTACGGCAAAAACGCCCGCCGCCAAGAAGTCGGGAACCTATTATATCTATGACGGCATTGAAATAAACGGCAGATACCGCATCACAAGCTCGCCCGAAAAGGCGCTTAAAAAGCCGATAGGCGAGAATGTTACGGGCTTTGTAAACAAATCGGATATAAGGTAAGGTGAATAAATGGAAGTTTTGGGATATATTACCGATAAGGCGCTTATACTGATTCCCGTGCTCAACATTATTGGAATGATAATAAAGCACCTTGAAAAAATCAACGATAAGTATATTCCGCTCATAATTCTGTTCTTCGGCGTTCTCGGAACGCTCGGTATAATGGGCGTGAGCGTTGATTCCGTGATACAGGGCGTACTTGTATCGGGCGCTTCGGTGTTCGGAAATCAGATAGTCAAGCAGTTATCCAAATAAGTAAAAGGCTGTAAAGGGTGTAAATCTTTTACAGCCTGTTTTTGTATTTACCGTTGCCTGACGGCGTACGATTTTCATTGACTTTTAGAGCGTATGAATATATAATATTATAGTATATATCTATAATGGGTAATTGGGGTGTTTTGCCTTTGAAAAAAAAATCGACAAATGTCGAAAAATATAACTATACAGGGGTTTATAACCGTTTTATAAAACGCTTTTTTGACTTTTTTGTCGCGCTTATCGCACTGATTGTTTTAAGCCCTGCTTTTGCGATTGTTTCGCTTGCCGTAAAGCTCGACAGTAAGGGTCCCGTTATTTTCAAACAGCAGAGACTCGGCAAGGACGGCAAGGTGTTCAATATATATAAATTCCGTTCTATGTGCGTCGGTGCGGAAAAGACGGGAAGCGGCGTGTATTCCGGCAAGGGCGACTCGAGAGTTACAAAGGTCGGTAAATTTATCCGTGCGACAAGCATTGACGAGCTGCCGCAGCTTATAAACATACTCAACGGCAATATGAGCTTTGTCGGACCCCGTCCGCCGCTTACTTATCATCCGTGGACTATTGACAAATATACCGAAGAACAGCTTAAAATGTTCCTTGTCCGCCCGGGCATTACGGGTTGGGCACAGGTGAACGGCAGAAAGGATGTCGAGTGGCACAGAAGGATTGAGCTCAATGTCTGGTATGTCAACAATGTGTCGATGCTTCTTGATATAAAAATTATGTTTATGACTGTGTTCAAGGTTCTTACAAACGCTGACAATGAAAATACGGGCGAGACTGTAAGGCACGAGGAAAAAAAGGAAGAAAAGGTTTAATTTATTATGGAGCTTATGTATATTACAAACAGACCGGATATCGCGTCGCTTGCACAGAGTGCTGGTGCTGACAGGATATTTGTCGATATGGAATACATAGGCAAGGATCTGCGGCAGGGCGGGCTTGATACGGTTCAGTCGCATCACACTGTTGAAGACATAAAAGCCCTGCGCCCTATTCTGACAAAGTCAAAGCTGCTTGTCAGGTGCAATCCCATTCACGGCGCTACGAAGGATTATCTTTCCTCCGCAAGGGAAATTGACGAGATAGTCAAGGCGGGCGCGGACATAATAATGCTTCCCTATTTCAAGACTGTGCGTGAGGTAAAGCTTTTTATAGACCTGGTTGCAGGCAGGGCGAAAACCTGCTTGTTGCTTGAAACGAGCGAGGCTCAGGCGATAATCGACGATATTTTAGAGCTTAGCGGTATTGACGAGGTTTTTATCGGGCTTAACGACCTGCATTTAAGCAAGGGTATGACCTTTATGTTCCAATTGCTTGCCGACGGTACTGTCGAACAGCTTACAAAAAAGTTCAAAAGAAAAGGTGTAAAGTACGGCTTCGGCGGCGTTGCGAGGGTCGGAACGGGAACTCTGCCTGCGGACTGCATTCTCGGCGAGCATTACCGCCTCGGTTCGCAGAGCGTTATTCTCTCCCGTGCTTTCTGCGATGTTGCGAAAGAGCCCGACATTGACTCGGTAAAAGAAAAGCTCACAACGGGCGTTCGGGACATAAGGGAATACGAAAAGGTTCTTGAAAACTGGACGGACGAACAGTTTGAGGAAAACAGAAAGAAAACCGTTGAGTGTACTCAAAGGGTTGTCGATATAATAAATGCGAAAAAAGATAGGTAAAACATATGAAACTGCTTGTTACGGGCGCATTTAACGCCACAGACGAACAACTTGACAAGCTCTCGGAACTCGGATATGAGATTATGCGTCAGCAGGACGAGAGGGGAAAGCCCGAATGTGACTTTTCAGAGGCGGACGCCGTAATTTGCAACGGACTTTTCCTGTATCACGATATATCCGAGTTCAAATCGCTTAAAGTAATTCAGCTGACTTCGGCGGGGCTTGACAGAGTTCCGCTTGAAGAGATAAAAAAAAGGAACATTGCCCTTTTCAACGCAAGGGGAGTTTACTCCGTTCCGATGGCGGAATTTGCGCTCGCGGGCGTATTGAACCTTTATAAGCGCTTGAATTCGTTTTATGAAAATCAAAAGCAGCACCTTTGGCAGAAAGAAAGGCAGCTTTCGGAGCTGTGCGGTAAAACGGTTGTGATAGTCGGCTGCGGAAGCGTCGGTTTTGAGTGCGCAAAACGCTTTAAGGCTTTTGATACAAAAATCATATCGGTTGATGTGTTCAATCACTGCAACAAAATATACGACGAGTTCTGCCATATTTCAAATATCGGTTCGGTTCTCGGCGAAGCGGATATTGTAATTCTGACTCTCCCGCTTACAGACAAAACAAGAGGAATGTTCAACAGCGAAATGTTTTCCCGCTTTAAGGACGGCTCGGTGCTTGTCAACATTTCAAGGGGAGCCGTGGTAAACGAAGCGGACCTTGCGGCGGCGCTTGAAAGCGGAAAACTATCCGGTGCGGTGCTCGATGTTTTTGAAACGGAACCGCTTGACGGGGAAAGTGTGCTTTGGGATATGCCCAATGTCACAGTCACTCCGCACAACTCCTTTGTTTCGGGAAATAACAGCGCAAGGCTTTTTGAACTTGCTTACGATAATCTTAAAAAATCAGCGAAAGGGTTAGTTTGATTTGAAATTTGTTTTGGTTTCGCCTAAAAACAGAACGGCGTACAATTTCAGAGGGGATTTAATTAAGCTGATTATCTCCAAAGGCTACGAGGTAATCGTTACGGGTCCCAACAGGGATAATGTAGAAAAAATCGAGGCTCTCGGCGCACGCTTTGTTGAGATACCGATGAACAAAAACGGCGTAAACCCGTTAAAGGACCTTGAATACCAAAAGAATTTGAAAGCTCTGTTCGACAGGGAAAAGCCGGACGCGGTGCTGTCGTACACTTCGAAGCCCGTAATTTACGGCTCTGTTGCGGCTAAAAAGTCGGGCGTGAAATCCGTTACGGCTATGATAACGGGTCTCGGCTATGCGTTTACTTCACAGACAAAAAAAGCAAAAGTAATAAGAATGATTATGTCGGTGCTTTATAAAAAAGCATTGAGACTTGCGGATACCGTAATTTTCCAGAATCCCGACGATATGGAACAGTTTGTGTCCCTCGGGCTTGTGAAAGAAGAAAAGTGTAGGCTCGTTGCGGGCTCGGGTGTCAACACGCAGCGTTTCCACCCGTTGCCGTACCCCGAAGAGACAACCTTTTTTATGCTTTCGAGGGTTATGAATTCAAAAGGAATTAGGGAATACCTTGAAGCGGCAAAAACGGTTAAGGAAAAATATCCCGACGCACGGTTTATGCTTTTGGGCGCATGCGAGGGAATACAGGATTCGATAGGCCCCGAAGAACTCAAAAAATACATTGACAGCGGAATAATAGAGCATTTCGGGGAAACGGAAAATGTTCCGCCCTATTACGGAATGTGCTCGGTATATGTGCTCCCGTCATACAGGGAGGGAACGCCGAGAACCATACTTGAAGCTATGGCAACCGCCCGTCCGATAATAACCACGGACGCACCGGGCTGCCGTGAAACCGTAATCGACGGCGTAAACGGCTTCCTTGTTCCCGTTAAGGATGCAAAGGCGCTTTCGGAAAAGATGATTCGGTTTATCGAACACCCCGAAATAATCGCGGAGATGGGCGAAAAAAGCCTTGAATACTGCAATGAAAAATTTGAGGTCGGAAAGGTCAATTCCGATATGATTAAATTCTGTAATATCTGAGTATTTAATACGGAGAGGTAAATATATATGGAGCTTTATGAAAAAATCATAAACGGCGAGGAAAAAATTTCTCTTGTCGGTCTCGGCTATGTAGGTATGCCGATTGCCGTCGCATTTTCCAAAAAGGTCAAGGTTGTAGGCTTTGACTTGAACGCTAAGAAAATCGAGCTTTACAAAAGCGGCGTTGACCCGACAAACGAGGTCGGCGATGAGGCTATCAAAAGCTGCACGGTTGATTTTACCGCGGACGAAACCAAGCTGCGTGAGGCTAAATTCCATATCGTAGCCGTTCCGACGCCCGTAAACGACGACCATACGCCCGATCTGACTCCTGTCGAGGGTGCAAGCGAGATTTTGGGAAGAAACCTTGCAAAGGGTTCGGTGGTAGTGTTCGAAAGCACGGTTTATCCCGGTGTAACCGAGGAGGTTTGTGTGCCGATACTTGAAAGAGTGTCGGGTCTTAAATGCGGAACCGATTTCAAGATAGGCTACAGCCCTGAGAGAATTAACCCCGGAGACAAGGTGCACCGCCTCGAAACGATTAAAAAGATAGTCAGCGGTATGGACGAAGAAACACTTGACACTGTCGCAAAGGTATATGAGCTTGTTGTAAAGGCTGGAATTCACAGAGCGGAGTCGATTAAGGTTGCGGAAGCTGCCAAGGTTATAGAAAACTCGCAAAGAGACATAAACATTGCCTTTATGAACGAGCTTTCCATCATTTTCAACAAGATGGGAATTGACACAAAATCCGTCCTTGAAGCGGCGGGAACGAAGTGGAATTTCCTTAAATTTTATCCGGGACTTGTCGGCGGACACTGCATAGGCGTTGACCCGTACTATCTTACATACAAGGCTGAGGAGCTCGGCTATCACAGTCAGATTATCCTCTCGGGCAGAAGAATAAACGACGATATGGGCAAGTATGTTGCGGAAAACACCGTTAAGAACCTTATCAAAGCCGATGTTTCCATAAAAAATGCAAAAATTGCAATTCTCGGTTTTACCTTTAAGGAAAATTGCCCCGATACCAGAAACACAAAGATTATCGATATTTACAACGAGCTTAAAGAGTACGGCATTACGGCTGTTATCGCGGACCCGGCTGCCGATTCGGACGAGGCTAAGCGCCTTTACGGAATCGAGTTCGTTGACATGAGCGAAATAAAGGACTGCGACGCGGTAATACTTGCCGTTGCTCATGAGCAGTTCAAGTCGCTTTCAATGAGCGATTTTGAAAAAATGTTTAAGCACAGCGAAAACAGGAATGTACTTGTTGACATAAAGGGTCTGCTTGACCGTAAGGAATACGAAAACGCAGGCTATATTTACTGGAGATTATAATTATGGGATATAAAAATTTGAAATTTCCGTCCGACACACTTTTCCTTGTAACGGGTGCGGCAGGCTTTGTCGGCTCAAACCTTTGCGAGGCAATACTCAATATGGGGTATAAGGTCAGAGCTCTTGACGACCTTTCGACGGGTAAGCAGAAGAATGTCGATATGTTCCTCGACAATCCGAACTATGAGTTTATAAAGGGCGATATAAAGGACCTCGACACCTGTATGAAGGCATGCGAGGGCGTGGATTTTGTGCTCAATCAGGCTGCTTGGGGAAGCGTTCCGAGAAGCCTTGAGATGCCTATTTTCTATTGCAAAAACAACATTGAGGGCACGCTCAATATGCTTGAGGCAGCAAGACAGAACGGGGTTAAAAAGTTTGTTTATGCCTCCTCGTCATCCGTTTACGGCGACGAGCCGAATTTGCCCAAGACCGAGGGCAGGGAGGGCAATTTGCTCTCTCCGTACGCTCTTACAAAGCGCTGTGACGAGGAATGGGCAAAGCTTTACACAATGCACTACGGTCTTGATACCTACGGTATGAGATATTTCAATGTGTTCGGCAGGCGACAGGACCCCGACGGAGCGTATGCGGCGGTTATCCCGAAATTCTTAAAACAGCTTATGCACGGCGAGGTGCCGACCATAAACGGCGACGGCAAGCAGAGCAGAGACTTTACATATATCGACAATGTCATTGAGGCTAACCTCAAGGCGTGCCTTGCTTCCCACGAGGCGGCAGGTAATGCGTTCAATATCGCCTACGGCGGAAGAGAATATCTCATCGACATTTATTACGGTCTTACAAAGGCTCTCGGGATTGATGTCGAGCCGAATTTCGGACCCGACAGAAAGGGCGACATAAAACATTCCAACGCCGATATTTCAAAGGCGAAAAAGCTGCTCGGCTATGACCCCGATTACAGCTTCCAAGACGGAATTAAGCTCGCTATCGAATGGTATAAGGAGAATTTGTGATGGCAAAGCTTTCCGTTATTATCCCGATATACAATGCGGAGGAATATCTGCACGAGTGCATAGACAGCACTCTTCGTCAGAGTATGAGCGATATTGAAATCATCCTTGTCGATGACGGCGCAACAGATTCAAGCCCCGAAATATGCGACTCTTATGCGAAAGCGGATTCGAGAGTGCGTGTTGTCCATAAGCCCAACGGCGGAGTTTGCGACGCAAGGAACGCAGGAATAAAAGAAGTTAAAACCGATTATTTCACTTTTCTTGAAAGCGACGATTGGCTTCCCGATGACGCCCTTGAAAAGATGTACAGATATGTCGAAAGCGACAATGCCGATTTTGTTTTCGGCTCTTACTACAAGGTTTCGACCTCGGGCACTTCGGTAAAGCATCCCCTACCCGAAAAGGAAATTAAGTTTGACTCGGAAACCGTTAAGACCCGCCTTTTGGAATATGTTATGGGTCTTACGGGCGAGAGGCTTAAAACTCCGGGCAATGTCGATTCGCTTTTGACCGATACTGCAAAGCTTTATAAGACCTCTATTGTCCGTGAAAACGAAATTTATTGGATAAGCAGAAAAGAGATTTACTCGGACTGCCTTGACTATATTTTACGCTATGCAAATTGCTGTGAAAGTGCCGTGTTCTTTGATGAACCGGTGTATTATTACAGACGGACAAACACAGGCTCGCAGACCGCAGGCTACAGGGAAAAAACGGTCGAGCTTTGGTTTGTACAGTTTGAGGCGATGAAAAAGTTTATCGAGGAAAACAAGCTTCCGAATTTATATGACGCATTTTATTCGAGAGTTTGCTTTTCGATTATCCCGATAGGCGGAAACGCATACAGAGCAGGCGACAGAAAAAAGGGTATGGAGCAGATAAAAAAGGCTCTTAAAAACCCGATATATAAAGAGGCGTTTGATAATTTCAATATCAACGATTTACCCGTTCATTTCAGACCGCTTTTCTTTTTTGCAAAGCATAAAATGTACAACTCGTTCTATGAAATGACCGTGATTATGCGAAAGATAATGAACAAACAAAGAGGAATGTAAGCGTGATGGAACCTTTGGTAAGCGTGGTTATACCCGTATATAAAACCGAAAAATATGTCATAAAAAGCGTCAACTCAATTTTGGCTCAAACCTATAAAAATCTTGAGGTCATTATCGTTGATGACGGCTCGCCCGACGCATGCCCGAAAATTTGCGACGAGCTTAAAAAGACGGATGAGAGAATAACCGTTATCCATAAGGAAAACGGCGGACTTTCGTCTGCAAGAAACGCAGGAATTGATGCGGCGCACGGCGAATACATACTTTTCCTTGACTCCGACGATACGCTGGAGGCTTATGCCATTAAAGATATGGCAGAAAAGGCAAATGATGAAAAATGCGACGCTGTAATTCCGAACACATACTATAAGACCTATGACAACAGCGATAAAAAAGTAAAGTCGGCACATTTTACCGAGGATATGTTTTCAAAGGACCCAAAAATATTTGCTCTTGATGTGCTCATAGGAAAGGGCAGGGCAAGGCGTTCGACTGCGGTTTTATACTCCCTGCCGCTTATAAAAAACAACAATATAAGATACCCGTTAGGAAGGATATCGGAGGATTTCTTTTTCAATCTTGATTTCTTTTCGGCGGCAGAAAGCATTGCTCTTTACGAAAAGCCTTCATTGAACAATCTTAAAAGAGAAGGCAGCATTTCCTCCTCGTATTATGAAAATTTTTTTGATACCGTTCTTGAAATGGATGTCAGAGTAGAAGAGTTTATCGCAAAAATCGACAATGATAAATATAAAGACTATATTTACGGAAGAAGAGAAACCTTGCTTTTCAGAAATATCTTGATATTTGCGATAAATGTTATGGGAGACTCTAAAACCTCTTATCACAAAAGAGTCTTAAAATGCGTGCGGATGTTTAAGAACGAAAGGCTTAAAGCTGCGCTTGAAAGCGGAGCCGGAACACCGTTTTTTGAGGGAAAATTCCAAAGATTTTATATGGGCTTTTCATTAAAGCTTATAAGAATGAAATTGTATCGTTTAACTTGCTTGCTTGCATTTATTGCAGCAAGAATAAATACTGTTTGAGGTGTAGGGCTTGCGAATACTTATTGTATCAAACTCTCCGTGGAGAAATGATAACAGCTTCGGTAATTCGTTCTCAAATATTTTTGAGGGAATTCCCGATTTGGAAATTGCGAATATTTGTTGTAAATACGGTCATCCCGAAAGTAATTGTATTTCAAGATGTTATCAGATAACCGAAAAATCATTGCTTAAAAATCTTATGAAAAAGGGCGCTTCCGGTAAGGAAATTGCGGTAAATGACGCTCCTAAAGAGGATGATTCCGCACAAAGCGGAGAAAAGACCTTTAATAAAATAAAAAAATATAAGAGTATCCCGATGTTTTGGGCGCAGGCGATGATATGGAAAATCGGTCATTGGTGCTCTCCCGAGCTTGTAGAATTTGTTGACAGCTTCAAGCCCGATTTGCTTTTTATACCGATTTACTATTCTCACTATCTCCACGATATAAACGAGTTTATACTGAAACGCTTCAATATTCCCGCATTTGGCTATGTTTCCGACGATGTCTATACAATGCGGCAGTTTTCACTCTCGCCGTTTTATTGGATTGACAGGCTTATTTTGAGGAAGAAAATGAGAAAAGTTTTCTCTTGGTGTAAAAAGATATATGTTATCTCGGAAACACAAAAGAGGGAATATACAAAAATTTTCGGAGATAAATTTGAGGTCTTGACTAAGTGCTCGGACTTTGACGACTCCAAGCGTCCCGAGTTCAAAGCTCCGGGCGATACTCTTAAAATGATATATGCCGGCAATGTAAGCCGCGGCAGATATAAAATCCTGTCTGAGCTTGCAAAGTCGGTTGAGGCTCTCAACGCCGACGGCAAAAAGTTCACGCTTGACATCTACACCTCTACTCCGCTTTCCGATAAGCAAAAGGCAAGGCTTAGCATTAACGGCTGCTGCGCTTTACATCCGCCCGTGAGCTATGGCGAAATACGCAAGCTTCAGGCTCAGGCGGATATATTGGTTCACGCAGAAGCTTTTGATTTGAAAGAAAGACTTGCAACACATCAATCGTTTTCAACAAAAATTGTCGATTATCTTGCAACCAATCGTTGTATTCTTGCGATAGGCGACAAGAACTGTGCCTCAATAGATTATTTTGTCCGCAATTCCTGCGGTGCGGTTGCCCTTTCAAAGAATGAGATTTCAGAACAGCTTGAAAACCTGTCTGAGGATAAATCCCTCTTAAAGGATTATGCCGACAAAGCGTGGGAGTCGGGAAAGAAAAACCATCAGCGCAGCAAAATGCAGACAGCGTTGTATGACGAGATTAAGAAAACGGTAGGTAGCAAAGATGAGAGTATTACACATTAACGCTGTTTACAAAATAGGTTCAACAGGCAGAAGTCTTATGGAGCTTGACGAGGATTTGAACGCAAACGGCGTTGAGTCCTACTGTGCCTGTTCGAGAACTTACGGCTGCGAAAATGTATATCAAATCGGCAACGAAATGTCGATAAAAACCCATGCCTTAATGTCAAGACTTACCGGTATGCAAGGCTATTTTTCAAAAGGAAACACAAAAAAACTTATTGATTACATAGACGGTATAGCCCCCGACGTAGTTCATTTGCACAATCTCCATGCGAATTACATAAATCTTCCTATGCTGCTTGAATATCTTGCAAAAAAAGATATTGCAACCGTTATAATGCTTCACGACTGCTGGTTTTTCACGGGCAAATGTATGCATTATACGACCGAGGGCTGTTATAAATGGGAAACGCTTTGTCATGATTGCACCCAGCTTCACGAGGGCAACGACAGTTGGTTTTTTGACAGAACAAAAAAGGTACATTCGGACAGGATAAGGCTGTTCAATGCAATTCCGAGACTTGCGATAGTAGGCATTTCGGATTGGGTTACAAATGAATGTCGGCGCTCCCCGATAGCTAAGAACGCAAAGATAATCAAAAGAGAATATCTTTGGATAGATATGAATAAATTTAAGCCCGTTTCGGCTGAAGAAAAAAAGCGTGAGATGGGGCTTGAAAATAAATTTGTTATAATCGGCGTGGCTGAGCAATGGGGCGACGCAAAGGGTCTGCCGCAATTTCTCGACCTTGCCGAAAAAATATCGGACGACAAGGTAATTCTTCTTGTCGGCAACCCTGCCGAGGGCGTAAAGCTGCCCGACAATATCATTTCAATCGGCAGAACAAACTCACAGGAGGAGCTTGCGCTTTATTACTCGCTTGCCGATGTTTTTGTTACATTTTCTTATCAGGAAACTTTCGGAAAGGTGTCGGCGGAGGCAATTTCCTGCGGCACACCCGTTGTTTGTTATAATTCTACCGCCTGTCCCGAATTGGTCGGAGATAACTGCGGAAAAGCGGTCAATATCGACGAAAAGGACGGAATATTCAAGGCAATAAATGAAATTGCCGCAAACGGCAAAAAGCATTACAGTAATTCGTGCATAAGCTTTGCACATAAAAACTTCTCAAGAGAAAAGATTGCAAAGGAATTTATCAAGCTTTACGAAGAATTGGTAAAATAAAGGGATAATATGAATATTTATGTCGCAAATATACTTGTCACGCTGGTATGGGGTCTTATGCTTCTTCTGATTAAGCCGACGCCTAACAAAAGGAGGGCTTTTATCGGCTTGACCACGGTTCAGTGGATACTTATATCGGGACTTCGAGGAATGAGCGTCAGCCCCGATATGTATTCCTATAAATTAAGATATCAGACATCAATGCATACATCGTGGAAGCAGGTATTCAGAGCGTTTTATGATGTTTATGTAAACGAAGAGGGAAAGGACCCGGGTTATACTCTTTTTGAAAAGGTAACGCAGATTTTTGTAAAAGATTATCAGGCTTATCTTTTTATCGTTGCGGTAATATTTTTTGTATGTCTTGCAATCTGGATATACCGCAATTCACGGCTCCCGTGCTTCAGTTACCTTATATTTTCGGCGTTCCTTTTCGGATTTTACGCAATAACGGGAACCCGTCAGACCATTGCGACGGCTCTCGTTGTACTCATAGGCTCGGAGTTTATCAAACGCCGAGAGTTTTGGAAATTCCTGCTCGTATGCGCCGTGGCGTTTACGATACATAAGTCGTCTATGGTCGCCTTACCGTTCTACTTCATTTCCCAAAAGGAAATTACCGCCAAATATTCTCTTGCGGTGTTCGGTGCGTTCCCGATACTTTTTGTTTTCAGAAACCAGTATGTGCAACTGCTCAAATACATTTCGGGATATGATTACGGCGCCTTAGAAAGCTCGGGTGCATACGGCTTTACCCTCGTATATATGGCTGTATGTGCGGTGGCTATGATACTTATTAAATACATAAAGGCGAATACGGAAAATTACAAAATGTACTATAACGCGCTGTTTATGGGCTCGCTGTTCCTGCCGGCGGTTTTCGTAAACCCGGCAATGATGCGAGTGGTGCAGTATTTCACGCTTTATTTAATGCTTATGATTCCCGAAATCGTATATGCTATCGAAAAAAAGTACAGGAATATAGCATATTCGGTAATGGTATTCGTATTGTTCCTTGCGTCGAACGTTTATAATTACAGCTATCAATTTTTCTGGCAATAAATTTTTAAGGAATAGTTTATGAACATATTTTTGGTAAACATCATATTGACGGCTTTGCTCGGCGTAATCTTTTTAACAAGACGGCAGAGCAAAAGAAAAAAGGCGTGGTTTTGCACGCTCGTCACTATAAACTGGATACTTGTTTCAGGCCTGCGAGGTATGGATGTCGGAGCGGATACAATTTCGTACCGTAACCGTTTTTATCGCACGCTTAATACTTCATGGCATGATATATTCGGGAACTTTTACCGTGTATATATAAACGATGAGGGCAAGGATGCGGGATACAGCCTTTTTGAGAAAATCGTTCAGATATTCGTCAAGGATTATCAGGGATATCTGATTGTCGTTGCGGCGATTTTCTTTATTTGCCTCGGGGTTTGGGTGTACAGGAACTCAAAGCTTCCGTGCTTCAGTTATCTTATTTTCTCGGCTTTCCTTTTCGGATTTTACGCCGTTACGGGTACACGCCAGACGGTCGCAACGGCGCTTGTGGTGTTTATCGGCTCAGAGCTTATAAAAAAGAATAAGTTTTGGAAATTCCTTATGGTTTGCCTTGTGGCGTTTACGATACATAAATCCTCTATCGTGATGATTCCTTTTTATTTTATCGCCAAAAAGGAAATCACCTCACGATATACCGCCTCGGTGCTTGTGGCGGCTCCGTTGTTGTTTATTTTCCGTGAAAGATATGTTGATTTGCTTCGTTACATTTCGGGCTATGAATATGACGCAATCGAAAACACGGGCGCATACGGCTTCTTGTTTATGTATGTTGCGGTTACCGTAATAGCGGTTATCCTTTTCAAATATGTAAAGAAAAACACAAAGAACTACAAAATCTATTACAACGCTCTGTTTATGGGACTTGTGTTTATACCGGCGGTATTCGTAAACCCTACAATAATGCGAGTAGTACAGTATTTCTCAACATTTTTAATGCTATTGATACCTGAAATGATATATGCGCTTGAAAAGAAATATAGGCGTTTCGGATATTTTGTTATGCTTTTGATACTCTTTGCCGCGTCAAATGTTTACAGTTATCAATACACATTCTTCTGGCAATGACAGGTGACAAAATGAAAAAAATCTTCTATATTTCATATTACTCTCCGCCGTCCGCCACGGAAAAGAGAAATGCGGTTTTGTCGGCGGTCAATAAAATGGACTATATATGCGAAAGCCTTGAAAAAAACGGCTGTGAGGTTGAAATCGTTTCAGCCTCTCAAGCCCTCGGCAAAAGTTTCTGCAAGGCAAGAAAAGAAAAACTGACCGACGGCACAACGCTTAAACTTTTTTCATCGCTGCCGCATACGAACAAAATCGTTTCGCTTGTGAACAGGGCATATATAAAAACGCAGATGTTCTTCTATATGCTCAAAAACGCAAAGCGTGACAGCACGGTTATCGTCTATCATTCACTCGCCTATATGTCGCTTGTGAAATTGCTCAAAAAACTCAAGGGCTTCAGACTGATTATTGAGGCGGAGGAGGTTTACGGCGATGTTATCGGCAATGCGAAAGCAACCGAAAAGGAATATAACTTTTTCAAAATTGCCGACAGCTTTATTTTCCCGACGGAGCTCTTATCCGAAAAGGTAAACACGGAAAAAAAGCCCGAGGCGGTAATTTACGGCACTTATCATATTGCAAAGAATATGTCGAAGCTCTTTGCTGACGGTAAAATCCACTGCGTCTTTTCGGGCGTGCTGGAGCCGAGAAAGGGCGTCGATACGGCTGTTGCAGCAGCGGAGTACCTCACGGGAGATTATCATATACATATAATAGGCTTCGGCAGAGACGAATATATTGACAGGATAAACAATTTGATTTCCGAGGTTTCCGAAAAGACCGAATGTACCGTTACATTTGACGGTGAAAAGATCGGAGACGAATATCTGCAATTTCTTCAAAGCTGCCAAATAGGCTTTGTAACCCAAAATTCCGAAGCGGCATACAACGGAACATCGTTCCCGTCAAAGACTCTTTCCTATCTTTCAAACGGATTGCGAGTCGTGTCGGTTCGCATAAAGGCTATTGAGACCTCAAAGGTTGCAGATTTGATGTATTTCTATGACGGCGACGACCCCGAGGATGTCGCAAACGCTGTAAAGTCAATTAACTTTACAGATGATTATGACAGCCGCCGGGAGGTTGAAAAGCTCAATCATGAATTCTCGGATGAAATATCATTGCTTATATAGTGCATAAGACAGGAGGACCGAAAAGTGAGGATAATAGGATTTATAAAAAACTATATTAAGACTCAGAAGCTTGCAAAAAGCCATAACTCGGTTATTGATAAGCGTGCGAAAACCAACAATTTAATTTTGGAAGTTGACGGGAAAAACAGAATTTCCGCATACACACATATTTTTAATGTGATATTGGGTAAGTACTCATATATCGGTCAAGGGTCAGTGCTTTCAAATGCTGAAATAGGACGGTATTGTTCCGTTTCGGAAAATGTTAAATTGGTTGCCGGTAGACATCCGTCATCAGAATATGTCAGCACCCATCCGATTTTTTATTCTGAGAGATATTCGAATGCGTTTGGGAAAACTGATTTTGAGGAGTATCATTATACCGATAAGGCTAAAAATATGATGCTGAAAATCGGAAATGATGTTTGGATAGGCGCAAATGCTTCAATTTTAGACGGTGTAACAATCGGAGACGGTGCAATTGTTGCGGCAGGAGCGGTTGTTACAAAGGATGTTCCGCCTTATGCTGTTGTGGGGGGGGTACCGGCTAAAATTATTAAATACAGATTTAATGAAGAAGAAATAGCTTTTTTACAGCAGTTGAAGTGGTGGGAAAAGGACGAAAAGTGGCTGACAGAATACGGAAAGTATTTTAATGATGTCGAATTGCTTAAAAATATATTGAATAAACAAAAATGATTGAAAGGCTCGGTCGAAATTTGATAAAAGCATTTTTAGTTGAACAGGAGAATAACAATGAGTGTTTTTATGTTGATTGAAAGAGTAAGAAACAAGATTAAATATCAATACAGAAAGCGGATATTCAAAGAGAAAACAAAATGTAAGCATAATGATTTTTCAATTGTAGGCGATATAACTTTGATTAACAGCAATGTTAAAATCGGTCGCAATGTTACAATATATCCGGATGTAATGTTTTTTGGCGATGGTTTGATAAATATAGGGGATAATTCGCAAATCGGAAACGGAACAATTATTTATTCTTCGAAAGACGGCGGTGTAACAATAGGCAACGATACTTTGATTGCAGCTCAGTGTTATATTATTGATACGGATCACGGAATAGGTGCAGATGAGCTTATTCGATGCCAGCATAATACTGTTGCACCGATTGCAATCGGCAATGATTGCTGGATAGCAGCGGGCTGTAAAGTGTTAAAAGGCTCACATATTAAAGACGGAGCGGTTATCGGTGCTTTAAGCTTGGTAAAGGGCGAGATTCCAGAAAATGCCGTTGCTTACGGAATACCGGCAAAGGTTAAAAAATATCGCCAAAGTAATTCAGCCACAGGAGTGAAATAATTTGAACAGAAAAATCGGAGTTATCTACTCCTATGCGTTTATGTTTGTCGAGGTGTTTTCGGCAATGCTGTTTACACCGTTTCTTATTCGCTCTTTAGGGACTTCGGAATACGGCGTGTATCAGTTGGCATCATCCATAACAACATATTTGATGTTGTTGGATTTGGGAATAGGAACCGCAGTAATTCGGTATATTGCAAAATATCGTGCAACAAATGACAAAAAAAAGCAAGAAGAATTTCTTGGTATAGCAACCGTTTTTTATGCGATTATTGCCATAGTTGGTTTGATAATAGGTGCTGTCTTATTTATCATCTTCCCCGAAGTATTTGCAAAGGGTTTATCTGAGACTGAAATATCTATCGGACGAAAGTTGCTGTTCGTGAATGTCCTTTCCACTGCATGTTCTTTGGCAGGTACGGGTTACTCTGCTGCGATTACGGCATATGAGCGTTTTTCGTTTAGTAAGGGAAAAAACATAATTTTTGTTATTGTCCGAATTTTTGTGTTAATTCTTGCGCTGAAGTTCGGGGCAAAAAGTTTAGGCGTTGTTACGGTTTATTTGGTATTTAATATTATTTCAAGGATTATTGACGTGTTTTATGTATCCAAAAAATTGGATGTTCATATAAAATTTGTAAAGATTGACAAAATGTTTATTAAAGAAACCGTTTCCTTTTCTGCCTTTGTTACCTTGCAGATGATTGCAACGCAAATCAATTCCATGACGGATTCTGTGCTTTTGGGTATACTGGCGAAGGATGCCTCTTTTATTATAGCCGTCTACGGTGTAGGCATTCAGATTGTGAACTATTTTAAAACCATTGGAAGTCATGTAAACGGCGTTTTAATGGCGGGCGTCGTCCGTTTGGTGGAAAGCGGCGCCAATGCAAAAGCCTTGCAGGATGAAATGGTGCGTATCGGCAGAATAATTTTTATGATGCTCGGTATGGTTTTTGCCGTGTTTATTGCAAACGGTAAACATTTTATGATATTATGGGCGGGAGAGGACTACACAAAGTCATATTATGTTGCGGTTGCCATTATGGCGCCGACAATGTTTACGCTTATACAAAATATCGGCAATCAAATTCTTTGGGCAATGAACAGACATAAGGGGCAGGCGATAGTCCAGATCGTGTCCGCCCTTATAAACATTGTCTTAACCGCCGTTTTGATAACGTGGAAGCCTCTTGAGGGTGCGGTCATAGGCTCTGTAATCGCTTTGACGGTGAGCGATGTCGTCTGTATGAATATAATATTCAAAAAGGAAATCGGAATAAATCTTACCGAGTATTACATAGGGCTTTTTAAGGGCATTCTGCCGTCACTTCTTATTTGCTTTGTAAGTGCAAAGCTGTTTACGCTTGTCGGACTTTCACAGCACGGCTGGCTCGGTTTTATAATAAATTGCGTGGTTGCCGTTGCGATTTACGGTATATGCATGCTTGCGTTTGGTATGAACAAATCGGAAAAAAATCTTGTTTTCGGTTTCTTTAATAAATTATTAAGAAAAACAAATCTTGTAAAGGATAAAGGAGAATAAAGGGTTATGTCATTATTCAACGGAAAAACACTTATGATCACAGGCGGTACGGGCTCATTCGGAAACACCGTATTGCGTCGCTTTTTGCAGACGGATATCGGAGAAATCCGCATTTTTTCGAGAGACGAGAAAAAGCAGGACGATATGCGCCATGAATTTCAGCAGACAATGCCAGAGGTTAGCGATAAATTAAAATTCTATATCGGCGATGTAAGAGATATACAGTCTGTCAAGAACGCTATGCACGGAGTTGATTATATCTTCCACGCAGCTGCGTTAAAGCAGGTTCCGTCGTGCGAATTCTTCCCCATTGAGGCTGTAAAGACCAATGTTCTCGGAACTGATAACGTGCTTACCGCAGCTATTGACGAGGGTGTAAAATGTGTCATCTGCCTTTCAACCGATAAGGCGGCGTACCCCGTAAACGCAATGGGCACTTCAAAGGCTATGATGGAAAAGGTTGTCGTTGCGAAATCAAGAACGGTAAGCCCCGAAAGGACAAAAATTTGCTGTACACGCTACGGCAACGTTCTCTGCTCAAGAGGCTCGGTTGTGCCGCTGTGGATTGAGCAAATTCGTTCGGGTAAGCCGATTACCATCACAGAGCCTGCAATGACGCGCTTTGTCATGTCGTTGGAAGAGGCGGTTGACCTGGTTCTCTTTGCATTTGAACACGGCGAGAGCGGCGATATTTTGGTGCAAAAAGCACCTGCCTGCACAATCGAGGTGCTTGCACAGGCGGTTAAAGAGCTTTTTGCTCCCGATACGGACATAAGGGTTATCGGAATACGCCACGGCGAGAAAATGTACGAAACTCTCCTTACAAACGAGGAATGTGCAAACGCTCTCGATATGGGCAATTTCTACCGTGTACCTGCGGACAAGCGCTCCTTGAATTACGATAAGTACTTTAAGGACGGTGACATGGAACGCAATCCGTTAACCGAATTCAACTCAAACAACACGGAGCTTTGGAACGTAGAACAGGTAAAAGAAAAACTGCTTACACTTACATATATCCAAGAGGAGGTAAAAAAATGAGTTGTGATGCCGAACGCGATATTTTAATTAGCTTTGTGTTACCGATTTATAATGTAGAAAAGTATTTACAGGATTGTATTGCTTCAATTACCAGTCAAGATTACGGTTCAATAAACTATGAAATTATTTGTGTGGAGGATTGCTCTACCGATGGAAGTCGTGCATTGTTAGAGAGTCTGAAAGAAAAATACGGTAATATAAAAATCGTGTATAACAAGCAAAACAGTGGATTGAGTTTTTCAAGAAATGCCGGATTGAGAGCGGCAATGGGTAAGTATGTTTGGTTTGTGGATTCGGACGACCTTTTATATCCGAATTGCATGCAGGGTTTTATAAACCTTTTGTCTGCACACAACCCCGATGTTTTGGTCGGAAACTTTCTAAAGATTTCGGAAGAATTTTTCCTTGATGCGAATTTCCAAGCGGAGCCGTTTTCGGATTCGTACCATTGGGGTGAAAATTTAATTGCAAGTGCGCCGAGAGAAGCGGATACGCAAAAGGTTATGACGACTATCTGGGCTGCTTTGTTTAAAACCGAATTGCTTAAGAAGGAAAACATAACATTTGACGAAGATATAATTATGGGGGAAGATACAGATTTTTATATGTTTTTCCCGAAAAAATTTAAGATTCTTAAATCAGACGCTATTTGCTATTTGTATCGTCAGCGTGGGGGCTCTATTTTGCATTCCCCAAAACGGTATCAGCGTGGATATCTTACGAATCTCTACATTTTGGAGAAGTACATCAAGCTTCACGAAGATGAGATTTTGAGCGGTGAACAGAAAAAAGAACACAAAGCAATGCTTGACAATTTGAAATATAATATTGCGCAAACGTTGGTTTTGGTAGATGACAGAGAATATGTAAAATGTCAGCTAAAAATGCTTAAAGAAAAAGGATACTATCCATTTGCATTTAATTACAATGTGTTGAAAAGCAACCGTATATCTATTGTAAAAAAGTTGGCTTTGTTTTTGTTGCCGATTAGATCGGTTTTCTTATTGATAAACCGTCGGCACTCTAAATAAGTAACATATATATTGAGGTGGATTAAGCGTATGAAAATTCTTTTGACGGGTGCAAACGCTCTCGATATGGGCAATTTTTACCGTGTACCTGCCGATAAGCGTTCGCTCAACTACGATAAATACTTTAACGACGGCGATAAGGACCGCAATCCTTTGACCGAATTCAACTCAAACAACACGGAGCTGCTCAATGTCGAGCAGGTCAAGGAAAAGCTTTTAAGTCTTTCATATATTCAAAACGAGCTTTCTGATTGGGAGGTATAAATTATGGATTGTCTTTTAAGTATCGTTATGCCGGTTTATAATACAGAAAAATATTTGCCATTGTGCTTGAATTCTTTGTTGGATCAAGATTTGGAAACGGCGGAATTTGAAATTATTTGCGTAGATGACGGTTCAACTGACAGTTGTCCGGCGATATTGGATGAATATGCCGAAAAATATGAGAACATACATGTTATACACCAAAAAAACGGAGGGGTTTCATCAGCAAGAAATGCGGGCTTGAGTATCGTCAAGGGGAAATATGTATGGTTTGTAGACTCTGACGACTATGTGGATAAACAGTGCTTTGGATTCTTGACGAAAACAATGATTGAAACCGACGCCGATATCTTTTCCGTCAGATATGTTCCGTTCTCTTCAGATGCAGAAATACCGACTGTACCCGGAAATTATTTTCATCCTACCAAAAAGAAAGAGACCGATATTGCCTGCAGCGGAATTCGTATTTTCAAAACTGCAATATTGATTGAAAACAATATTCTTTGGAATAAAGATGTCTCTTATGGAGAGGATGTCGAATTTATTTTCTTTGTTAAAATGAATTCAAGCAGAATTATTTATAATGACAGCGTTGCATATTATCATCGTCGATGGGATGGCTCTGCTACAGGAAACAAGACGGAAGTAAACCGAGAAAAGTACTTGAATTCATTTTATTTATTGACAAAAGAGTATGCCGAAGAGTTAGAAAAAGAAAAATATACCTCTGAGCAAAAAAAAGAAATTGAGGATAGAAAAAATCTTAGCGTGCAAGCAATCCTTATGCAAATTGCGTTGTATGAAAATCAACAAACGATAGATGAGTATTTGAACAAACTAAAGGCTGAGGGACTGTATCCGTATAAGAAAATTTCTTATAATTTGAAACCGAAAATTTCTTTGAAGCGAACTTTAATGGATTGGGCGCAGTATTTTTTTCCGATAGAATCTTTTTATCGCTTATTTATCAAAATTATTAAGAGATAAATCATTTGAGGTGTATGATGAGAATTTTAGTTACCGGTGCAAACGGCTTTGTCGGCAAAAACTTAATTGCAACTCTTGAAAATATCAGAGACTCAAAGGACAACACAAGAGATGTTCCGAAAGATTTGGAAATATTTGCTTGTGATATAGGCACTTCCGAGGAGGACTTCGAGCGCTATTGCAAGGAGTGCGATTTCGTATTCAATCTTGTCGGAGTTCACAGACCTAAGGACGACTCGGAATTTATGAAGGGGAATTTCGGCTTCCTTACAAAGCTTCTTTCCACGCTTGAAAAGTACGGCAATGCACCGAGGATAGCTTTTTCATCGTCCATACAGGCACAGCTTGACAACCCTTACGGCGAGAGCAAGCGTGCGGCTGAAAACGCACTGTTCGATTATTCGAAAAAGACGGGCGCAAAGGTCTATGTTTTCAGGTTCTCAAACCTTTTCGGTAAGTGGTCAAGACCGAATTACAACAGCGTTGTTGCGACTTTTTGCAACAATATCGCAAACGGCTTGCCCATAGAGATAAGGGACAGAAACTACGAAATGGAGCTTATCTACATAGACGATGTAGTAAACGAATTGCTCGAGGTTCTTATGGACAGGGGAACAAAGAACGGCGAGTTTTACACCGTTTCCGTTTCGCACAGGATTACGCTCGGCGGTCTTGCCGATTTGATTTATTCGTTTAAGAACAGCAGGGGAAGCCTTATGGTTCCCGATATGACCAACGGAAGCTTTTCCAAGAAGCTCTACTCAACATATCTTTCCTATCTTCCCACGGACGGCTTTGCCTATCCGCTTAAAATGAATATCGACGAGCGAGGCTCGTTTACGGAAATCGTTAAGTCTGCGGACAGAGGTCAGGTTTCCGTCAATATTTCAAAGCCGGGAATAATCAAGGGTCAGCATTGGCACCATACAAAGAACGAAAAATTCCTTGTCGTCAGCGGTAAGGGCGTTATCCGTTTCCGCAAAATCGGCGAGGAAAAGGTTTACGAATATTTTGTTTCGGGCGAAAAACTCGAGGTTGTCGATATACCGACAGGCTATACGCACAACATAGAAAATATCGGCGACACCGATATGGTTACGATTATGTGGTGCAACGAGTGCTTCGACCCCGACAGACCGGATACATATTTTGAAAAGGTATAAAGGTAAAAAAGTATGACACACGATTTTTCAGATGTTTCTTTTAAGAATAACGGGAAGCTGAAATTGCTGATTACCGTCGGCACACGCCCCGAGATAATCAGACTTGCCGCCGTTATCAACAAATGCCGCAGCTATTTTGACTGTATTCTCGCCCACACGGGTCAGAATTACGACTATAACCTCAACGGCATATTCTTCAGGGATTTGGGACTTGCCGACCCTGATGTTTATCTCAATGCGGTGGGCGACAATCTCGGCGAAACAATGGGTAATATAATAGCTTCGTCATATGAGCTTATGGCACAGATTAAGCCCGACGCCGTGCTGGTTTTGGGCGACACCAATTCGTGTCTTTCCGTCATTTCCGCAAAGAGACTTCATATTCCGATTTTCCATATGGAGGCAGGCAACCGCTGTAAGGACGAGTGTTTACCCGAGGAGACGAACAGGAGAATTGTCGATATAATTTCCGATGTCAATATGGCATATTCCGAGCACGCAAGAAGGTATCTTGCGGACTGCGGACTTCCAAAGGAGAGAACCTATGTTACAGGTTCGCCTATGGCAGAGGTGCTTGGCGAAAACCTTGAAAAAATAAAAAGCTCCGACATCCATGAAAGACTCGGGCTTCAAAAGGGCAAATATATTCTTTTGTCGGCTCACAGGGAGGAAAATATCGACACCGAAAAGAACTTCCTTTCGCTTTTCAATGCAATAAACAAGATGGCTCAAAAGTATGATATGCCGATACTCTATTCCTGTCATCCCCGTTCGGCAAAAAGGCTTGAGCAGAGCGGATTTGAGCTCGACGAGAGGGTTATCAAGCACGAGCCGCTCGGCTTCCACGATTATAACTGCCTGCAAATGAACGCCTTTGCGGTTGTGTCCGATTCGGGCACACTCCCCGAGGAATCAAGCTTCTTTACTTCTGTAGGCTCGCCGTTCCCCGCGGTGTGCATAAGAACCTCAACCGAACGCCCCGAGGCTCTCGACAAGGCTTGCTTCGTGCTTGCGGGAATTGACGAAAAATCGCTCTTGCAGGCGGTCGATACTGCGGTAGAGCTCAACAAAAACGGCTGCCACGGTATTCCCGTTCCCGATTATACCGATGAAAATGTTTCGACAAAGGTCGTTAAAATCATTCAGTCTTATACGGGCATAGTCAACAAAATGGTTTGGCGCAAGGACTGAAAACAGTAAAAAATCAAGGCAATCTGAAAAACAGATTGCCTTTTTTTGCGCTTTATTTTACCGCCGTGAAAAACAGCCTCGGCATTTTAAGTATCAGCTTGCCGTTTGCCCTTGCGGGATAGAGGCTGTTGATGTTGTTTTCCAATTCGTCGAGAAATTCTGCCCGTTCGCCGTCCGTCAATGCGTCAAGATACGGGCGCAGACCGCTGCCCGAGTACCAGGACAAAACGCCCTTTGCACCGTCAACGGTGTGATAATAGGTTGTTTGCCACATATCAAAGGACGAAGCCTTTTCGCACAGAATGTCATAATATTCCGTGTCAAAGAAATTGTGAAAATCCCTTATATGGGCGAGCTTTTTCCATTTGTCACGCTTTACGACCTCTTTGAGCATTTCGTAAAACGGCGCAGTCTGAACAATCGGTATCTGCACCGCAAGCGTTCCGCCGTCTTTGAGCTTTTCAAACACTGCGTCAAACAGCTCATACTGCTTCGGTATCCATTGGAAGCAGGCGTTTGAGAAAATCAAATCGAATTTTCCGTCAAGCTCATAAAGCCCGTCGGGCGCATTGCATTTTTGAAAGTTAATATCGGGGTGGTCGGCTTTTGCTTTTTTGAGCATATCGTCCGAATAATCCACGCCCGTTATATCGGCGTTCGGGAATTGTGATTTCAGCGCAAATGTGCTGTTTCCCGGACCGCAGCCTATGTCAAGAACCCTTTCGGGGTTGAGAGAGGTTAGCCTTGATATTAAATCGAGCGACGGCTGCGTTCTCTCTTTTTTGAATTTGAGATACTGTGTTGAATTCCAATCCGACATTTTAACCACCATAGGTAAATTTTGAAAACAATATAATTTTATCAGTGCGATTTTCGCACTGCTTACTCCTTAAAGCTTGAAATCTTCCTCGCTGAACTGCTGAAGCTCGGGGGCACGGCGGGGAACTCTTTTCATAATATCGTATTTATATTTTCTGCATTTATAGTCCTTTGCCACAATGCCTTTTTTTACACAGAGAACCGTTTCGCCGTCGGGCGAGGGCTTGCCGTGCTGACAGTAGGCGCAGGCGGGGGAGATGTCCTTGGTATTGAAAACCGTTTTTTTCATTTTTTCACATCCTGTTGCAGGACGAACAGTATTCGTCTTATGTGTTTTCTTTATTGTATCACAGTTTACGGCTTATTTCCACTGTATTTATTTTGAGCTTTCGCCTTTTGGCTTTCTCTCTGCATCAAGCTCGAAAATAAGCACCGAGCACATCAAAAGAAGCGCACAGGCGGCAGGAAGTGAAACGGAATACGCACTCAAATTCAGCTCAGAGACATTTGCAAATGTCTCAATCTCGCACGGAAAGAATTTGAGCAGAACCGAGCATATGAGCGCCGACACAGCCGCACACAGCACACGGGCGGTATAAAAATGCTTGGCAGACAGTCCCGTCTTTGCGATATAGGAGTAAATCTGGCAATGGACGGACAGACCGCCGAATGAAATTATTGCCGCAAACGCAGGGACGGGCAGTATATTGAGAGACATCTTGATTCCGCTTGTAACCTCGAGCACGCTTGCCGCGGCGACTGTGTATCCGTTGAGCGAAAACGAGCAGATATACTTTATCAGACAGTTGAAAATCACTATCCAGCTGCAAACGGAAATCATCGCCTTTACGCTGTCCGTTACGGAAAGGGAAAATGCCTCTATCGGATTTTTGAGCACAATTACCTTGCACTTTTCAAATTCATCGGGTTTTTCCGAACCGATAAACCTCGTAAGCACGCCGATTATGACCGACGACAGGGCGACGGAGCAGTAGAGTATAACTCCTGCACGGGTACTGCCCAAAAACATTGTTCCCACCGTGCCGATTATAAAAGCCGGACCTGCGTTTAAGCAGAACAAATCGAGCTTCTGTGCGGCGCTTTGCGTGATTTTCCCGTCACTAAGTAAATCGTAGGTCATTTTAGCTCCGATGGGATAGCCTCCTATGAGCGACATCAGAATTACGCTTGACGCCACGGGCGGCAAACGGAAAATTTTTGCCGTTGCGCTGCCGAAAATTCTGCCTAAAAAATCGCACACTCCTGATTTTACAATAAACTGCGAAATAATCATAAACGGGAAAAGTGTGGGTATAACGCTGTCGGCGCAAAGCGAGAGACCCTCTTTTATTCCGAGAGCGCACACCTGCGTTTTTGAAAAAATGCAGAAGCACGCACCGAACGAAAAAACAATCAAAAGAATATTACCTGCCAAAGGCTTGATTTTCCCCATATCATCACTCTTTCTTTATGGTATCAAATTATATGCCGTGTCATATATTTATATGAGTGAGGTGAGAAAATGAGTTCGAGTGAAAATAAGCGCCGCAGGAAACGAAAAAATGCGACGGGCGAAATTATAAAAACGGCTCTTGATATACCTGAGATACTCACTGCGGACTTGCCGCACATCGAGGCGGAGGGCAACAGGGAAATCTCCGTCGACGGGTGTCGGGGCATACTTGAATACACGCAGGATAAAATAAAACTCAACACGGGAAAGCTTGTTATAACCTTTATCGGGGACGGCATAGAAATAAAAACATATTCCGAAATTCAGACCGTTATCGGCGGCAACATTTTAAGCGTGGAATTTGAAGGTCAGGGGTGAGAAAATGCTGATAATTAAACTCATACGCTTTTTTATCGGATATGTCACATTTGCGGCGTACGGCGGCTTTCCCGAACGCTTTGTAAACCTCTGTACAAAAAACAGAATCCCGCTTTGGAATATGAAAAAGGAAAAGGACTCGATAACCGCCGATACAACCGTAAATGGCTATAAATCCATAAAGTCCTCGGCTAAAAATTCGGGCGTCCGTGTGAAAATACTAAAAAAGCACGGACTGCCGTTTTTTATCCATAAAAACAGGCGGCGCATAGGTCTGTTGGCAGGTTTTATGGCGGCGGTAATCACGGTGTCCTTCCTCTCGACAATGATATGGAGCGTGTCCGTGTCGGGCAACAAAACGCTGTCGGACGAAGAGGTGCTTGCGGCGTTTGACTCCGTCGGCGTAAAGGTCGGCGCAAGGCGGTCGGCGATTTCTCCGTCGGACGCGGCATACGAGGCTAAAAAGCTGCTGCCGAAAATTGCGTGGGCAAGCGTAAATATAAAGGGGTCAAGAGCCGAAATAGTCATAAGCGAATTGAGCGAAGCGCCCGAGTTCCCCGATGACACAACGCCGTGTAATATAATTGCGGCGGAGGACGGCACAATTATGGGCATAGAAGCCACCTCGGGCATTGCCGAAGTCAAAAAAGGCGATGCGGTGTTAAAGGGCGATTTGCTCATTTCGGGAATTACGGAAAATCTCGACAAGACCTACAACCTCAAGGCGGCAAGGGGTAAGGTTCACGCCCGTGTCGTCAAGGAGATAACCGCCTCATATTCCGGCGAGCCGCTTTTGCGGCAGTCCGAGCTGTCACAGCAAAAGGTTCTGTTTGTTTTCGGACTTAAAATTCCGCTGGGACTCGGCGTGGGCGAGGAAAATGTATATACCGATAAAAGCTATGCTTCAAACGGAGAAACAAGCCTGCCGCTCGGCGTGATAACAAACAGGGTGTATTATTCGGAAGTGTCGGAGGCTCTGCCCGAAGAGTATCAAAAGGTCTGGTCGGCGCATCTTTTTGCCTGCTCTTACAGAGAAATATACCGTGAGAGCGAGGAGATACTTTCATCATCCTTTTCGTTTGACACGGTAAACGGCGCTCCCGTGTTTACGGGTAACTGCGAATGTAAGAAAGAAATAGGTAAAGCCCTTGAAATTTTTGTTGAAAAATGATAATACTTTGTGATAAAATATATTAAATATAAATAGATTTTTCAAAGGGTGGTTGTTCGGTGTTCGAGCAGATAATCAGCGTTGACAGAATGGAGCACGCCGTAAGCCTTTTCGGAAGCTTTGACGAAAATATCAAGCTCATAGAAAAGGAGTTCGGCGTAAGCGTAATAAGCAGGGGCTCGGAGCTCAAAATTACGGGCGAAGCGGAAAATGTCGATAAGGCGGCAAGAGCCGTCAAGGGGCTTCTTATGCTTATCAATAAGGGCGAGTCGCTTTCCGACCAGAATGTCAGATATGTTATCTCGCTTGTCAAGGACGACTCCGAGGAAAAGCTTTCCGAGATGACGGGCGACTGCGTCTGCGTTACGGCAAAGGGTAAGCCCGTAAAGCCCAAAACTCTCGGTCAGAAAAAATATATCGAGGCGATAAGAAACAACACGATTGTTCTCGGCGCAGGCCCTGCCGGCACGGGAAAAACTTATCTTGCGGTCGCAATGGCGGTAACCGCTTTCAGGGCAAAAGAGGTAAACAGGATTATCTTGACACGTCCTGCCGTTGAGGCGGGCGAGAAGCTCGGATTTTTGCCCGGCGATTTACAGCAAAAGGTTGACCCGTATTTGAGACCGCTCTACGACGCACTTTTTGATATGCTCGGTGCTGAGTCGTTCCAGAAATATCAGGAGAGGGGAAGCATCGAGGTAGCTCCGCTCGCTTATATGCGAGGCAGAACGCTTGACGACAGCTTCATAATCCTTGACGAGGCGCAGAACACCACAAAGGAGCAGATGAAAATGTTCCTGACCCGTCTCGGCTTTAACTCAAAGATGGTTGTCACGGGCGACATAACGCAGATTGACTTGCCCGACGGCAAAAAATCGGGACTTAAACAGGCAATGAGAATTCTTAAAAACATTCCGGGCATCGCAATAAACGAGTTTACGGAAAAGGATGTCGTAAGGCATAAGTTGGTTCAGGATATAATCAAGGCTTACGAAAAAAGTGAGGAGAAAAGAAAATGACGGATAAGATAAAGGTAATTATTTCAAACGACCAAAAGGATGTTAAAATTCCGACAGGTGTGCGTATGCTTGTGCGCCGCTGCTGTAACGCCGTGCTTCGTCAGGAAAACTTTGAGGGCTCGGCGGAAATAAGCGTTACTTTCGTAAATAACGAGCAAATTCACAAGCTCAACCTTGAGCACAGAAACATAGACAGGGAAACGGATGTTCTTTCATTTCCGCTCGGCGAAAACGGCGTTTACGACATAAACCTTGACACGGGCGCAAAGATGCTCGGCGATATAGTAATTTCCATTGAAAAGGCTGTCGCACAGGCGGAGGAATACGGTCATCCGCTTCAGAGGGAAATCGCGTTCCTTACCGTTCATTCGCTTTTGCACCTTTTGGGCTATGACCACGAGGGCGGCGGACTTGAAGCCGTGCGTATGCGTGAAAAGGAAGAGAGCGTTCTCACACAGCTCGGTCTTAAAAGGAACGGAAGCTATTATCTCGACGGAGAATAATCTATGAAAAGTCTTATAAAGAGCTTCGGCTATGCCTTTCGTGGCATATATCAGGCGCTCAAATATGAGAGGAATATGAGAATACATTTTGTGTGTATGGTATATATGTACTCTTTCCTCTTTATCTACGATTTCTTTGAGGTCACAAGGACGCAGTTTGCAATAATTTTTCTTGCAAATGCGGTGGTCGTTGCGGCGGAGCTTATCAATACGGCTGTCGAACGCACCGTTGACCTCGCAAGCGAAGAACGCACCGAGAACGGAAAAATCGCAAAGGACACGGCGGCGGGAGCGGTGCTTGTGTGTGCGATATTTGCGGTGGCGACGGGCATTGCCGTGCTCGGTCAGCCTAAGGCGTTTTCGGCTATGTTCTCATATTACCGTGAAAATCCCGTTATGCTTGCGGTCTTCGTCCTTTCGATAATCCCCGCAACGGTGTTTATTTTCAGGGGCTTCTCAAATGGCTCTTCAAACGATAACAGTAAAAACAAAGGAAACATTAAATGAACAATACATCAAAAACGGCGTTTATCGCCATAGTCGGCAAGGCTAATGTCGGCAAATCTTCAATTCTTAACAGACTTATCGGCAGTAAAATCGCCATTGTATCGTCCAAGCCTCAGACCACAAGGACGAGAATTATGGGCGTGCTTACGACGGAGGACAACATTCAGCTTGTCTTTACCGACACCCCGGGCTTCCACAAGCCGAAAAACAAGCTCGGCGAAAAGATGGTTCAGGCGGTAAGCGACAGCATATCGGGCGTTGATTCGTGCCTGTTTGTAGTTGACGCAAACGATGAAAAACTGAACACTGCGGAGCTTGAACTCATTAAAAAATTCAAAGCCGAAAAAATGACGGTTGTCCTTGCGATTAACAAGATTGATATGTTAAAGGACAAGACCGAGCTTATGAAAAAAATTGCCGAAATTTCGGCTCTTTACGATTTCAAAGCGGTGGTCCCCGTCAGCGCACAGTCGGGCGACGGAATTGACGATTTGCTTGACGAATTAAAAGCTCTGTCGGTTGAAAGCATACACTTTTTCCCCGACGACACCTTGACCGATCAGCCCGAAAGGGTACTTGTAGCCGAAATAATAAGGGAAAAAATGCTTCGGCTTCTCGACAAGGAAATTCCTCACGGCACGGCTGTCGCTATCGAGAGAATGCACGAGCGTGACGACGGCGGTATTATGGATGTCGAAGCCATGATATACTGCGAGAGGGAAAGCCACAAAGGCATAATTATCGGCAAAGGCGGTCAAATGCTCAAAAAAATTTCCACCTTTGCCCGTCAGGACATTGAAAATTTCTTTGACATAAAAGTTAATCTTCAGTGCTGGGTAAAGGTAAAAGAGGATTGGCGAAACAGAGAAGGAATTATTCACAATTTTGGTTTAGATTAACAGTAATACTACCGTCTTAAAAGGTTAAGTTAATTATATAAATCTTTTAAGGCGGTCTTGTTATGAAAAGCGAAGATTTTTGGTATGTTTTTTCAAAAAGCGGAAAAATCGACGATTATATAAAATATAATGTCATAAAACAGGAAGAGAAAACCGAGGAAGCAAAAAATGAGGTACAACACAAAGGGACTTATCCTCAGAGAACAGAATATCGGTGAGCAGGACAAGCTTGTTACGGTACTTACGGGCGATATGGGCATTATAAAGGCATTCGTCCGAGGAGCCAAAAGCATAAAAAGTAAAAAGCACTCTTCCACGGGTCAGTTCTGCTATTCACGGCTGTCCTTTTATTCGGGAAAGGACAGCTACATAATCGACGAGGCGCAGAGTATCGAGATGTTTTTCGATTTGAGAAGCGATATTGAAAAGCTTGCGCTCGCCCAGTATTTTGCCGAGCTTGCGTGCGAACTGTCTCCGCAGGACGAGCAGGCAAACGATTATTTAAGGATAATGCTCAATTCTCTTTATATGCTTGCACACGAAAAACGACCCGCCTTGCAGTTAAAGGCGATAACGGAGCTTCGGCTTTTATCGCTCTCGGGCTATACTCCCAACCTTGTCGCCTGTGAACGGTGCGGAGAGTTTGAAACACCAACAATGTATTTCGATATTGAGCACGGACTTCTCTACTGTGAAAACTGCGCTTCTGGAAACGCTCTTTTTCCGTTGCCGCTGCGTATAGTTACCGCAATGAGGCATATTGTATTTTCCGATATTGAAAAGCTTTACAATTTTCGAATGTCCGACTCCGAGCTGTCGGAGCTTTCCTATATAACCGAGGTTTATACGAGGGTGAAATCGGACAGGAATTTCAAAACGCTTGAATTTTACAATTCTATGAGGACTTTATAAATGCAAAAGGATTACATTTCACTTGAATTACCCAAGATACTATCGCTTCTTGCAGACCTTACCGCCTGTGAGGACGCAAGGGAAAAGGCTTTGGCGCTTACCCCGTCATATGATATTTTTGAGGTATCCGATTTACTTTCAAAGACCGAAGCGGCGCATATTTTAATCGCAAAATTCGGCGCTCCCGGCTTCGGCGGACTTATAAATGTTGACAACTCTCTTCGCCGTGCGCAGGCGGGCGGCGTGCTTAATATGCGTGAGCTGCTCGATATTTCGCAGGTGTTGAGGGTTATAAGAGGCATACTCTCCTGGCACGATAAGTCGGCGGGTATGAACACGGCTCTCGACGACCTTTTCAATTCGCTTTATCCCAATAAATTCCTGGAGGACACCATAAACAATGCGATAATCTCCGAAAGCGAGATGTCGGACAACGCCTCCTCCGAGCTTAAAAACATACGCAGGAAGATGCGTGCGCAGGAGTCGAGGATAAGAGAACAGCTTGACAAAATGCTCCATTCGACCGTTTATCGCAACAGCTTGCAGGACGCTATCATCACACAGCGTAACGGCAGGTTTGTCGTTCCCGTAAAGAGCGAGCACCGCTCACAGGTTGCGGGTATGGTTCACGACACCTCGTCAAGCGGCGCCACGGTGTTTATCGAGCCTGCCGCAGTCGTTGAAGCAAATAATGAAATAAAGGTGCTCCAGAGCAAGGAGAGAGACGAAATAGACAGGATTTTGTCCGAACTCTCCGTTGCGGCGTCTGAGTTTGCCGACAGTATAATTTTAAGCTATAACAGCGCAGTCGAGCTCAATCTTATTTTCTCAAAGGCACAGTTGGGCTATAAAATGAAAGCAACGAAGCCGATAATCAACGACGAGGGGATAATCGAACTCAAAAAAGCAAGGCATCCCTTATTGAGCCCTCAAAAGGTAGTGCCTGTTGATATAAGGCTCGGCGAGGACTTTGATTCGCTTGTGATAACGGGTCCCAACACGGGCGGTAAAACGGTTTCGATTAAAACGCTCGGACTTTTGACGCTTATGGCGCAGTGCGGACTGTATATACCCGCGAACGACAATTCTCGACTTTGCGTGTTCAAAAACATACTTTGCGATATAGGCGAGGAGCAGAGCATTGAGCAGTCGCTTTCCACCTTCTCTGCTCATATGACGAAAATTGTTTCCATAACCGAAATCGCCGATTCTTCGTCGCTTGTGCTCATAGACGAATTGGGAGCAGGTACCGACCCCGTCGAGGGTGCGGCGCTTGCAGTTTCGGTACTTGAATATTTAAGGCAAAAAGGCGCCAAAATCGCAGCCACAACCCATTATTCGGAGCTTAAAGAGTACGCTTTGAGAACCGAGCGGGTCGAAAACGCTTCGTGCGAGTTTGATGTTGAAACCTTGAGCCCGACCTATAAGCTTTTGATAGGCGTACCGGGGCGCTCTAACGCTTTTGCGATTTCACGCCATCTAAATCTTAAAGAGGAGATAATCGAAGCGGCGCAAGTTCTTATTTCGGAGGAGAACACACGCTTTGAGGATGTCGTTGACAGCCTTGAAAAGACGAGACTTCAGATGGAGGACGAACGCCGCAGAACAGAAGAGCTCAAGCAACAGATAGATGAAATGAAGGCTTCGGTACAGCTAAAGCTTGACGAGGCGCAGAAAAAGAGCGACAAGGAGGTCGAACGGGCACAGAACGAGGCTAAGCGTATTGTAGAAAACGCAAAGCGTGCCGCAAATTCGCTTATGCTTGAAATAGAAATGCTCCGTAAGGAACAGGTTAAAGAAAAGAATGCCGCCGAAATGGCAAGAAAGGCGAGGGCGGCTATGAAACAGCACCTCAACGCCATTGACGACCTGACGAGCGAAGCATATTATGACGATGACAACGGAGATTACACGCTTCCCCGTCCGCTTAAAGTCGGCGACAATGTCCGCATCACGACCCTCGGAACGGACGGAACGGTGGTTTCCGTTACCGACTCAAAGGGCAATGTCGAGGTTCAGGCAGGTATAATCAAAACCAAGGTTCCCGAGGACACACTTCGGCTTTTAGGGGACAAAAAGAAAAAATCGGAGCAGTCAAAACGCCGTACCGTCAGGACGACTGACACCGAGCTTAAAACGCAGAGCGCAAAAACGAGCGTCGATTTGAGAGGTATGGACAGGGAAGAGGCTATAATGGAGCTTGACCGCTTTATCGACGGCATTGTCCGCTCGGGGCTCAACAAGTTTACGGTAATTCACGGCAAGGGTACGGGCGTACTTCGCAAGGCTGTACAGGCTCATCTCAAAAAGCATCCGAACATCAGAACCTATCGCACGGGTATTTACGGAGAGGGAGAAGAGGGCGTTACAATAGCCGAACTCAAATAATGCTTGCAAATGCCGTTTTTTATGTTAAAATAAACTTGAATTTATATCGGAGGAAAAACATATGAAAAAATCTGTTATTGCCGTTGCAATTGCATTGGCGGTTATGGCAACACTTATGACGGCTTGTAAAAAGGACGGCGGCTTTGAGGAGAATACTGTTCCCGACACAACCGTCGAGTATTCCACGGACGAAAACGGCGAGACCTATGTCACAAATGTAAACGGCGAAAAAATTCCCGTAACGACCGACAAGAACGGTTATGCGGAACTCTACCCCGACCTTATTACAAAGACTGCGGAGCAGGCGTCAAAGGAGCAGGCGAGCATTGAAGCGGAAAAGACAACCGCAGCACCGGTAACGGAGCCGGTAACCTCCTCGGAAACCACTAAAAAGAGCGAGCAGCAGACTAACAAGGTAGTTGTCGGAAAAGACGATGTAAACGACGGCTCACACGACGCAGTTATCGACTGGAGATAAACTTTTTCTTGACAAATCAATCTTTTTTTAGTATAATAGCACCCTGTAAAGTAAATGACTTTACAGGGTGCTGTTGCGGATTGTACACTCGGAAGGGGGACGTTTTGTGGCAAACAATGTTGAAATAACAATTTTATATGACTTTTACGGCGACGTTCTCACCGAGAAGCAGAGGGATTTTCTTAATTATTATTACAACGACGATCTCTCTCTTTCCGAAATTGCCGAAAACGAGGGTATTACCCGTCAGGGCGTAAGGGACGCTGTCAAGCGTGCCGAGGCTCAGCTTTACGAAATGGAAGAAAAACTCGGCTTTGCTGCAAAGTTCGAACATATCACGGAATGTATGAACGGCATAATCGACTGCGCCGAAAAGATAAACGAATACAATCTCGAACACGACCTGTCGAGGGAGGTCAACGAAACCGTTGTCAGGATAAAATCCCTTGCGCTGTCCGTGGTTGAATAAGAGGTACTGAAATGGCATTTGAAAGCTTATCGGATAAACTCGAATCCGCATTCGGTCGGCTTCGCAGCAAGGGAAGCCTTAACGAGTCGGATGTCAAAGAGGCTATGCGTGAGGTTCGCCTTGCTTTGCTTGAGGCGGATGTCAACTACAAGGTAGCCAAGGACTTTACTCAAAGGGTAACCGAGAGGGCAATAGGCTCTCAGGTTATGGAAAGCCTTACTCCCGCTCAGATGGTAATTAAAATCGTAAACGAAGAGCTTACCGAGCTTATGGGCGGCACTCAGACAAGGCTTGCCTATGCTTCGCATCCGCCCACAATCGTTATGATGTGCGGCTTGCAGGGCTCGGGTAAAACAACGCACTGCGCCAAGATTGCCTTAAAGCTTAAAAAGGAAAATCACAGACCCCTGCTTGTTGCCTGCGATGTTTACCGTCCTGCGGCTGTCAAACAGCTTCAGGTTGTCGGCGAACAAGTCGGAGTTCCCGTTTTTGAACAGGGTCAGGGCGACCCCGTTGAGATTTCAAAGCAGGCTGTGGCGCTTGCCAAGGACCAAGGTTACGACTATGTTATTATAGATACCGCAGGCCGTTTGCATATCGACCGTGAGCTTATGGAAGAATTGCAGAATGTCAAGGCGGCTGTTCATCCGCATGAGATTTTGCTTGTCGTTGACGCCATGACCGGTCAGGACGCCGTTACGGTTGCGAGCACATTCGACGAAGCGCTCGGAATTGACGGTATGGTTCTTACCAAGATGGACGGCGACACCAGAGGCGGTGCGGCTCTTTCGGCAAGGGCTGTTACGGGCAAACCGATTAAATTTGTCGGTATGGGTGAAAAGCTTGACGAGCTTGACTACTTCTACCCCGACAGAATGGCTTCGAGAATACTCGGTATGGGCGATGTGCTCTCTCTTATCGAAAAGGCGGAGACCGCTCTTGACGAAAAGAAAGCGGCAGAGCTTGAAGCGAAGATACGCAAGAATAAATTCGACCTTAACGATTTGCTTGATCAGATGCAGCAGGTTAAGAAAATGGGCTCTATGAAGGACATTCTCTCAATGCTGCCGGGAGTCGGAAGCAAGCTTAAAAATGTCGATGTTGACGACGGTCAGCTTGACAGAATACAGGCTATTATATTTTCAATGACTCCCAAGGAGCGTTCAAACCCCGACATTATCAATCCGTCCCGTAAAAGGAGAATCGCCGCAGGCTGCGGTATGCAGGTCGAGGATGTCAACAGACTTCTCTCGCAGTACCGCCAGATGCAGAAGATGATGAAGCAGTTCAACTCAAAGGGTATGAGAAAGAAGTTGTCAAGAATGAACTTCGGCGGCGGACAGGGCGGCTTCGGCGGCTTCCCGATGTAAACATATCAACTAAGCACTTTTAAGTGGTTGGCATAAAATTATTTATAATATATTTTGGAGGAAAACAAAATGGCAGTAAAAATCAGACTTCGCAGAATGGGCGCAAAGAAAGCTCCCTTCTACCGTGTAATCGTTGCAGATTCAAGATCACCCCGTGACGGTAAGTGCATCGAGGAAATCGGGACCTTCGATCCCATGAAAACGCCTGCAGAGGTTAAGATCGACGCTGAAAAGGCTCAGCAGTGGATTAAGAACGGCGCTCAGCCGACTGACACTGTTAAGGCTTTGCTCAAGCAGAACGGTATTATTAAATAATCAGGGAGGGTCTTTTAGATGAAAGAACTTCTTGAAATCATTGCAAAGGGTCTTGTTGAAAATCCCGATAAGGTCAGCGTTACCGTTGACGAGCCCAACGAGAGAGGTATCATTGTTTATCATCTCCATGTTGACGAGAGTGAAATGGGCAGAGTAATCGGTAAACAGGGCAGAATTGCAAAGGCTATCAGAACCGTCGTTAAGGCTCGTGCCGTTAAGGACGGGGAAAGAGTTCAGATTGATATTGACTGAGTAAGCGAGGGGTACATTATGTACCCCTTAGCTTTTATGGGGGAAATATGCTTAAACCTTATCTTGCACTCGGGCAGATAGTCGGCACTCACGGTGTAAAGGGAGAAATGCGCCTTAATCCGTGGTGCGACGCGCCGCAATTTATAAAAAAATTCAACACTCTGTACTTTGATGAAAACGGAAAAGACAGCGTCGCTGTGAAGTCTGCAAGGCCTCACGGCAATATTGTCATACTTATGCTTGACGGCGTTGACAGTATGGAAAAAGCACAGGCGCTTCGCAACAGAGTTCTGTATATGAAACGCGAGGACGCAAACCTGCCCGCAAACACATGGTTTATCGAGGATTTGATAGGCTGCGAGGTGCGGCAGATAAATACGGACAAGGTCTACGGCAAAATTTCCGATGTACAAAATTATCCCGCAAACGATGTCTGGACGGTTAAATCCGATGACGGCACACAAACGCTTATTCCGGCAATCAAAAGCGTGGTAATCAACACCGATGTCGTAAACGGGTATGTTGAAATAGACGCCATAAAAGGGCTTTTTGACGACGGAGAGAGCGTTGAAAAATGAAAATAACAATAATGACCCTTTTCCCCGAAATGTGTAATGCCGTGCTTGACGAGAGCATAATCGGCAGGGCGAGGAAAAGCGGAAAAATCGAAATCAATACCGTAAATATCAGGGACTTTACAACCGATAAGCACAACCGTGTGGACGACGCGCCATACGGCGGCGGAATGGGTATGCTTATGCAGACTCAGCCCATATACGACTGCTTTGCTTCACTGTGCCCGCAGGACGGCGAAAAGCCGCACCTTATCTATATGTCGGCACAGGGCAAAACCCTCACGCAAAAACGGGTAAAGGAGCTGTCAAAGCTTTCTAATATCGCAATTCTTTGCGGTCATTACGAGGGCGTGGACGAACGGATAATCGAGGAAATCGTTGACGAGGAAATCTCAATAGGCGATTATGTCCTTACGGGCGGCGAGCTTCCCGCACTCATTCTTTCCGACAGCATCGCAAGAATGATAGACGGCGTTTTGCCCAATGACGAGGCAAAGGAGCTTGAAAGTCATTACAGCGGATTGCTCGAATATCCTCAGTATACCCGTCCGCCCGAATGGCACGGCAGAAAGGTGCCCGATGTGCTTTTGTCGGGTCATCACGGGAATATCGACAAGTGGCGCAGACAGCAGTCGCTTGAACGCACTCTCGAGCGCAGACCCGATATGCTCGAAACAGCCGAGCTTTCAAATAAGGAAAGAGAATATCTCGATGAATTGAAGAAAAGAAAATAGCCTTTGGCATCCCGATTTTCGGTCGGGATGCTTTTTTGCTATTATCTGCGAAAATTTTATATTTTTTGTTGCGAATAATAATACTAAGTGATAAAATAAATCTGTATATATAGGAGGATGAGACAATGCAAATGACTTTTCGTTGGTTCGGTTCCGACAAAGATACCGTAACCCTTGAACAAATCAGGCAAATTCCGAATGTTGTCGGCGTTGTTCCCGCTTTGCATAACCTGCCCGCAGGCGAGGCGTGGGAGCTTGACGACATTATGAAAATGAAAGCCGAAATCGAAAAAGCAGGACTTACAATGGAATGTATCGAGAGCGTAAATGTTCACGAGGACATCAAGATAGGCTTGCCGACAAGAGATAAATATATCGAAAACTATAAAACAAGCATACGCAATCTCGCAAAGGCGGGAGTTAAGGTTATATGCTATAATTTTATGCCCGTTTTCGACTGGACAAGAACAGACCTTGCAATGAATATGGGCGACGGCGCAACCTGTCTTTCCTATGACGGAGCGCAGATTGAGGGCAAAAGTCCCGAGCAGATGTTTAAGGACATTGACGATAACTCAAACGGCTACGCAATGCCTGGTTGGGAAACCGAGAGAATGCCCGAGATTAAAGAGCTTTTCGAAAAGTACAAAAATGTCACTTCGGACGACCTTTGGAACAATCTTAAATATTTCCTTGAGGCAATTATGCCCGTGTGCGAGGAGTGCGATGTTAAAATGGCTATCCATCCCGACGATCCGCCATGGGATATTTTCGGACTTCCGAGAATAATAAAGGACAGAGACTCGCTTAAAAGGCTTCTCGAAATGGTTCCGTCAAAGTATAACGGACTTACCTTTTGCACAGGCTCGCTCGGCGCAAGCTCGAAAAACGACCTGCCCGCTATGATAAGAGAGTTCGGCGACAGAATATATTTTGCTCATTTGCGCAATGTTAAGGTTGTTGACAATCATTTCAACGAAACCGCACATGAGAGCAACACGGGTTCGCTTGATATGTACGAAATCGTCAAGGCATTGCAGGATGTAGGCTTTGACGGATATATCCGCCCCGACCACGGCAGAATGATATGGGGCGAGGTTGCACGCCCGGGCTACGGACTTTATGACAGGGCGCTCGGCGTTGCCTACCTTAACGGACTTTGGGAAGCCGTAAAAAAGAACAAGGAGAGAAACTGATATGACACATGAAAATCTTAAAGGCAGAGTAGCCGTAGTCACAGGCGGCGGCGGAGTTCTCTGCGGCGATTTTGCAAAGGCACTTGCCCGTCAGGGTGTAAAGGTTGCGGTTCTTGACCTCAACGAGGCTGCGGCTCAAAAGGTTGCCGACGAAATAAACGAAAACGGCGGCACGGCAATAGCTGTCGGCTGCAATGTGCTTGAAAAGGAGAGTATGGAAAAGGCGAGGGAGACCGTAAACGAAAAACTCGGCACCTGCGATATTCTCTTAAACGGCGCAGGCGGAAACAACCCCAAGGGTACAACCACAAAGGAGACGCTTGAAGCTGTTGACCTTGTTGAGAAAAATGACGATGTCAAGACCTTCTTTGACCTTGACCCTCAGGGTATTTCATTCGTTTTCAACCTCAACTTCCTCGGAACGCTTATCCCGACGCAGGTTTTTGCTCCCGATATGGCAAAGAAGGAAAACACCTGTATCGTAATGATAACCTCAATGAACGCTTTCCGTCCGCTTACAAAAATCCCCGCATATTCTGCGGCTAAGGCGGCGGTAAAGAACTTTACGGAGTTTATGGCTGTTCATTTTGCAGAGGTCGGCATCCGTGTAAATTCAATCGCTCCCGGTTTCTTCTCAACCAATCAGAATAAAGCTCTTCTTTGGAACGATGACGGCACACCCACAGCAAGAACGGGCAAGATACTTGCCGCTACGCCTATGAAGCGCTTCGGCGAGCCCGAAGAGCTTGAGGGCTCGCTTCTCTTCCTCTGCGACGAGGCTTATTCGAGCTTTATTACGGGAACTACAATTGCTGTTGACGGCGGCTTTAACGCTTATTCCGGCGTTTGATTCTTTTTTGACGAAAGGAGATACGGTATGTGGATTTATATTATAGCAGGCTTATTTTTGCTTGCGGCAATAGTGTTTGTCATTAAATTCTTCGTTGACGGAAACCGCAAGGTGCCCGTTGAAAAGGAAAAGCTTGAGGGACACAGCGACATTACCGTTTCTCCCAAGAGCGAAAAAGCCGGCTTGCTCGGCAAGAAGCCTAAAAAGGATATTGTAATCGCTCTGGTGCTTATGGCACTTTGCGAGGCTTGTATCCTTTTGGGCAATTATGTAATAAATGCTTGACGGTGTATTTTACCGAAATTTAAGCGCCTTATCGGCTACAATAGGGCGCAGGATAATATTAACTGTAGTCGGAAAGGCTTGAATTATGGAACTTTCTTTAAGGAACCCCGAAGAATGTGCTTTTGATATGATTTCTTTGGGCGAAATAATGTTAAGACTTGACCCGGGCGACGGAAGAATTAAGACCGCACGCTCATTCAGAGCATGGGAAGGCGGCGGAGAATACAATGTCGCAAGAGGACTTCGCCGTTGCTTCGGACTCAAAACTGCGGCTGTTACAGCCCTTGCCGACAATGAGGTCGGCAGACTTGTCGAGGACTTTATGCTTCAGGGCGGAGTTGACACAACGCTTATAAAATGGGTTAAATACGACGGTATCGGCAGAACGGTCAGAAACGGCTTGAACTTTACTGAGCGCGGCTACGGCATAAGAGGTGCGGTAGGCGTTTCGGACAGAGGCAACACCGCTGTTTCACAGCTTAAAGCGGGAGACATTGATTGGGATTACATATTCGGCACACTCGGTGTGCGTTGGCTTCACACGGGCGGAATTTTCGCCGCTCTTTCGGAGACAACCTCCGAGGTTGTTATTGAAGCGGTAAAGGCTGCCAAGAAATACGGCACAATCGTTTCCTATGACCTCAACTACCGTCCGTCTCTCTGGAACGACATCGGCGGCAAGGCAAAGGCGCAGGAGGTCAACAAGGAAATCGCAAAGTATATCGATGTTATGATAGGCAATGAGGAGGACTTCACGGCTTGTCTCGGCTTTGAAATCGAGGGCAACGACGCCAACCTCAAATCGCTCAACATCGAAGGCTATAAAAAGATGCTCGGTGAGGTCTGCAAGGCTTATCCGAACTTCAAGGTTATCGCTACCACCTTGCGTACCGTTAAGACCGCAACCGTAAACGATTGGTCGGCAATTTGCTATGCCGACGGCAGGATTTACAACGGACTTTCGCTTCCCGGACTTGAAATTTACGACAGAGTCGGCGGCGGCGACAGCTTCGCTTCGGGTCTTATTTACGGACTTATCACAACGGGCGACCCGCAGAAGGCGGTAAACTACGGCGTTGCACACGGTGCGCTTGCCATGACCACGCCCGGCGACACCTCAATGGCTTCGCTCAAAGAGGTTGAAAAGATAGTTTCCGGAGCAGGCGCAAGGGTTGACAGATAAATATTTATTTGGAGATGTAATTTATGGATAAGGAAAAAATCATTACCAGAATTCAGGACTGCGGTATCGTTGCCGTTGTCCGTGCCGAGTCGGTTGACAAGGCTATCAGAATTACCGACGCTTGTATTGAGGGCGGAGTTGCCGCTATCGAGCTTACCTTTACCGTTCCGCATGCGGACAAGGTTATTGAGGAGCTTGCAAAGCGTTACACTCCCGAAGAGATTATCCTCGGTGCAGGAACCGTTCTTGACGCAACAACCGCAAGGATAGCAATGCTCTCGGGCGCAGAATACATTGTAAGCCCTGCACTTGATTTGGACACATTGCACCTTTGCAACCGTTACAGAGTTCCTATGATGCCCGGAATTATGTCGGTGCGTGAGGGACTTATCGCTATGGAAAACGGTGCCGATATTCTTAAAGTTTTCCCGGCAGATCTCTTCGGACCGAAGATAATCAAGGATATAAGAGGACCGATTCCCTACGCTAAAATGATGCCGACAGGAGGCGTAAACGCAGATAATGTAGGTGAATGGATAAAGGCGGGCGCAGTCGCAGTCGGTGCAGGCTCTTCGCTTACCGCAGGCGCAAAAACAGGCGATTACAAGCAGATAACCGAAACAGGTAAGAAGTTTGTTGCCAATATCAAGGCGGCAAGAGCCGAGTTGGGTTTATAATATCAAAAAATTAAGAGAAGGTATTTTGAAATGGAAAAAACAGTTTTAGTTGAAACATCGGCAAGACATGTTCATGTTACAAAAGAGGCGCTTGAAGTTCTTTTCGGCGAGGGTTATGAGCTCACAAAGAAAAAGGACCTTTCACAGCCCGGTCAGTACGCTTGCGAGGAGAGAGTACAGGTAATCGGCGAGAAATCGTCATTCCCGGCAGTTTCAATTCTCGGTCCCGTAAGAAGCGCTTGTCAGGTTGAAATATCGGCTTCAGACGCACGCTCAATAGGCGTTAAGGCTCCCGTAAGAGAGTCGGGTGACATCGCAGGCAGCGGTGCTTGCAAGTTGGTAGGCCCCAAGGGTGAGCTTGAGCTTAAAGAGGGCGTTATCGTTGCAAAGCGCCACATACATATGACTCCCGAGGATGCAGAGAAGTACGGACTTAAAGATAAGCAGGTCGTATCGGTTAAAATCGACTCGGCAGAGCGTTCGCTTGTTTTCGGCGATACCGTTGTAAGAGTAAGCCCCAAGTTTTCTCTCGCAATGCATATCGACACCGATGAGGCAAATGCGGTTCTTGCTCCCGCAGGCGTTATGGGCGTAATTCTCGACTGATTTGTTTTGAGATAAAATCAACGGGATACTCTCTTATGAGGGTATCCCGTTTTTGTGAGTTTTATATGAAATTATCCGAGAAGTTCAGCTCTATGAGCTAGTGCCTTTGTGGATTTTCGGACAGCCGCAAGGGCTGTCCCTACGGTATGATATAAATTATAATCCGTGCGAAGCATCCACACCTCTTCACTCTTCACTCTTACCTCGCCCGAAAGGGCGTAAACTCCCCCAGGCATTTTTTGCGAAAAATGCCAGCCCCCTCGGAGATGGGGCGGAAGCACTAATTGAGTTTCATATAAAATGCGTCTTGAAGCGTCGCACAAAATCGACCATAACAATCAAATTGTATTTTACCTTATACCGTAGGGGCGAACTGTGTTCGCCCGCTTTTTTGTTACTGCTGAAATTGGCGGGCGACCGCAGGTCGCCCCTACGGGTTGTGCGTTTCAATATCGGGTAGGGGGCTTGCTCCCACCGTTATTTATATCAAATTACCCGAGAAGTTCCGCTTCCTCCGCGGCAACATAGGTTCCCTCTGACGATGTAAACATAAAACACCCATAAAAGCTGCGTTATTGAAAACAACAAAGAAAAAACGCTCACCGAAAGGTGAGCGTAAGTTCATTCAGCAATTAAGTTAAGCTCTTGTAACCTTACCTGAACGAAGGCAACGAGTGCAAGCATAAACTCTTTTAGGAGAGCCGTTTACGATTGCTCTAACTCTTTTTACATTAGGCTTCCAAGTTCTGTTAGAACGTCTGTGTGAGTGAGAAACTTTAATGCCGAAAGCAACATCTTTTCCGCAGAATTCACATTTTGCCATAGTGCGAGGCACCTCCTTTAATCGATAACAGACAGTATTTTAACAGAATATTTAGTTAATTGCAAGCCTTTTTACAAAAAAATATATTTTTTTTAGCTTTTTGGCTTTTTTCAGCGGTAAAAAGGCGGCGAAAAGCACGGGATAAAAATATTTTCTCCGATTTTTGATAAATTTTATAAAAAACACTTGCAATTTCAATCCGTATAATATATAATTTAGAAAACGAACATTTGTGCGATTGTGAGGTTAAGCTAATGGCACCTAAAACCAATATAACAAAAAACGACAATAAAAAGAAAGCTCTTGAAACAGCTCTTTCTCAGATTGAGAAAAAATACGGCGAGGGCGCAATTATGCGCTTGGGCGAAGGCAACGCTCTCAATATTGAGGCTATCCCCACAGGCTCGATAGCTCTTGACGCCGCAACGGGTATCGGCGGCTTCCCGAAGGGCAGGATTATCGAAATATACGGACCCGAGTCCTCGGGTAAAACCACCCTTGCGCTTCACGCGGTGGCTCAGGCGCAAAAGGCGGGCGGTGAGGCGGCTTTTGTTGACGCAGAGCATGCGCTTGACCCCGTCTATGCACACAACCTCGGCGTTGATGTCGATTCCTTGCTTGTATCCCAGCCGGACGACGGCGAGCAGGCTCTTGAAATCGTTGAGCAGCTTGCACGCTCGGGCGCTCTTGATGTAATCGTTGTAGACTCGGTTGCGGCGCTTGTACCGAGGGCAGAAATCGACGGTGAAATGGGTGACAGCCACATGGGTGCTCACGCAAGGCTTATGTCGCAGGCAATGCGTAAGCTCGCAGGCGTTATCTCAAAGTCAAATACAATAATTATCTTTATAAATCAGCTTCGTGAAAAGGTCGGCGTTGTTTTCGGCAATCCCGAGACCACAACGGGCGGTCGTGCGCTTAAATTCTACGCAAGCATCCGTATGGATGTCCGCAGAACAGAGACCCTCAAGGGTACAAACGGCGAGTTTATCGGCTCTCATACAAAGGTTAAAATTGTTAAGAACAAGGTTGCGCCACCCTTTAAGACTGCAGAGTTTGACATTATGTTCGGCGAGGGCATTTCAAGGGAAAGCGAGCTTGTCGATATGGCTGTAAACTTCGATATTATGAAGAAAAGCGGCGCATGGTTCTCCTACGGCGAGACAAGAGTCGGTCAGGGCAGGGAGAACACAAAGCAGTATCTTAAGGATAACCCCGATATTGCAAATGAAATTGAGACTAAAATCAGAGCGAAGATTGAAGAGTCGAGAAATAAAACAGATAATTTTGACAGCGCTGACGAGGTTATAGCATACAAGCCCGTTGCAACGACTAAGGACGAAGCAAGGGCGAAAATCGATGTAATCGTTGACGACGAATAATTATGGAATTAAGCGTTAAACCCGGAAAGGCACAGAAGATACATATTTACATTGACGGCGAATACAGAATGACCGTTGACAGTAACTTCTGGTATTCCGAGAGGTGGCATAAATTAAACAGTGTTGACGAGGAGGAGTTGGCTGAGCTTGAATGCTCGGTCAACTCCCGTCGTGCTTTCTTAAACGGAATGAATTTGCTCTCACGCCGTGCTCATTCGAAAAAGGAGATCGTCATAAAGCTTTCGCAGAAATATCCCAAGGAAGCGGCACAGTCCGCAGCCGATAAGCTTGAAGAGCTTCGGCTGATTAACGATGAAAAATTTGCACAGCTGTACGCTGAAGAACTTTACGAACGGAAAAAGTACAGCCCTAAAAGAATAGAAAATGAACTCAAATTAAAGGGAATAAGCTCGGAAATTGCAAGTGAAACAGTAAAATCACTTGACAAAGACGATTTTAATCGTATTATATTATTGTTAAATTCCAAATACCGCAATAAGCTGTCCGACGAAAAGAACATCAAGCGGACTATTAACGCCCTTATGCGAATGGGCTACTCCTATTCCGATATAAGAAAGGCGCTGGAAGAGGTTGCGGACACGGACAATGATTTGAAAGGCTATGGTAATTACTATGAGTAAAAAAATAGGTATGATTTCGCTCGGCTGTCCGAAAAATCAGGTCGATGCGGAAATTATGCTTGCACGCCTCGCACAGAACGGCTTTGAAATTACGGACGATGTCGACGGTGCGGACGCGGTAATCATAAACACCTGCGGCTTTATCGAGGACGCCAAGAAAGAGGCTATAGAAAATATTCTCGATATGGTCGAACTTAAAAATGAGGGGATAATCGGTAAGATTATCGTTACGGGCTGCCTTGCCGAAAGGTACAGAGAAGAAATTGCAAAGGAATTTCCCGAGGTTGACGCTGTTGTGGGCATAGGCTCAAACGGCGACATTTGCGAAATCTGTGAAAGGACGCTCGGAACTGACGAAACGGTTGAGAGCTTTACGGACAAAACCTGCTTGCCGCTCAACGGCGAGAGAATGCTCACAACCCCGTCTTATTTTGCATATCTTAAAATTGCCGAGGGCTGCTCGAATCACTGCACATATTGCGCTATTCCGTCAATCAGGGGCGAGTTCCGATCAAGACAGCCCGAGGATGTAATCAAGGAAGCGCAGGACCTTGTCCGTGCGGGCGTAAAGGAGATTGTCGTTGTCGCACAGGACACGACAAGATACGGAGAGGACCTGTTCGGCAAGTCGGCGTTGCCTGCTCTTTTGACTTCGCTTGCGAAAATCGAGGGCTTGGAATGGATAAGAGTCCTCTATTGCTATCCCGAGCGCATAACTGACGACCTTATAGATGTCTTTGCAAAGAATGATAAGATAGTTAAATACTTTGACATTCCGATTCAGCACGCAAGCGCAACGGTTCTTAAAAGAATGAACCGTGTCGGCGATATGGACAGTCTGCTTGCGCTTATCGGAAAAATCAGGACTAAAATCCCCAATGTCGTTTTGAGAACTACTCTCATAACGGGCTTCCCGGGCGAAACCGAGGAGGATTTTGATACGCTTTCGGAATTTGTCGAAAAGGCGCAGTTTGACAGGCTCGGCTGCTTTGCTTACTCGGCAGAGGAGGGCACGCCTGCCGCAAAGCTTCCCGACCAGATTGATGAAGATGTCAAAAAAGAACGCGGGGAGGCTATTATGGAACAGCAATTCCGCATTTTTGAGAAGCTTAACGAACAGAACATTGGTAAGATTATGCGTACCGTTGTTGAAGGCTACGACGCTTACACCGACACATACTACGGCAGAACATGGCGAGATGCGCCGGAAATAGACGGAACCGTAAACTTCACCTGCGGCTATGAGCTCAACGCAGGCGACTTTGTCGATGTTGAGATAATGGGCACTAACGAATATGATTTAATCGGAGAGGTAGTATGAAATTAAACACGCCGAATAAGCTCACAATAGCACGCATAATAATCACGCCTTTTTATCTTGCGGTAATACTTTGGGAAAGTCTGCCGCACAGATTTCTGATTGCAACGGCGATTTTTGCCGTCGCTGCGATAACGGATGCCATAGACGGCAAGCTTGCGAGGAAAAACAATCAGATTACCAACTTCGGTAAATTACTTGACCCCATTGCGGACAAGGTGCTGACGACCTCTGCTCTGCTTGCGTTTATGAAAATGGGACTTTGCAACATCTGGATAGTAATGATAGTTCTCACAAGGGAATTTACCATTGCTTCGATAAGAATGATTGCCGCATCGAACGGAACGGTTATACCCGCAAATATATGGGGCAAGCTCAAAACCACCAGTCAGATGACCTTTACAATCGTCATTATGCTCCTTTGCGAGGTTGATTATATAATCAACGATGTTTTACAGTCGGATTCTCTTAAAAATCTGCCCGATTGGCTAACTCTTTCAAATGTTTCAAACGGACTTTTGTGGATAACTGCGGTACTTACTGTCATATCCGGCATAATATATATAAAAGACAGTAAAAATTCGATTGATTATTCAAAATAAGTGTGGTACAATATTAAAGATAAAAATGCCGTGATTAAGAAGAGTAGTGTTTTCTTCGGCTTTTAGAGAGAGGGCGCCGTCGGCTGAAAGCGCCTTTAAGACGGGAATTTACGAAGTGCGCTTATGAGCAGGCGGGGGGAATTTAAGTATCTCCGCACGCAGGGGTGCGTTAAAGCCTTTATGAGTTACAAATCGAAGTGGAACCGCGAACCTTTCGCCTTCGGAGTCTTTGGGACTTCGGAGGTTTTTTATTTTTATATCGGAGGTGTTTTGATGTTTGAGCAGTTAAGAGAAGACCTTGCGACCGTTAAGGACAGGGACCCTGCCGCCAAGTCGAACGCAGAAATTCTCTTTTTGTATCCGGGACTCAAGGCCATAAGGATGCACCGCAAGGCATATTGGTTCTGGCATCACAATCACAGATTTATAGCGAGAGCAATATCTCAGCGGGCGGCAAGAAAAACGGGAATTGAAATTCATCCTGCCGCAAAAATAGGAAAAAGATTTTTCATTGACCACGGCACGGGCGTGGTAATCGGCGAAACTACGGAGATAGGCGACGATGTTACGCTTTATCAGGGCGTTACGCTCGGCGGTACGGGTAAGGATGTCGGGAAGCGACACCCGACAATCGGCAACGGTGTTATGATAGGCGCGGGCGCAAAGGTTCTCGGACCGTTTAAGGTCGGCGACAATTCAAATATAGCCGCAGGTGCTGTGGTGCTTGAGGAAATACCCGAAAACTGTACTGCCGTGGGCGTTCCGGCGAGGGTTGTCAAACAGGACGGTAAGCGTGTTGACAAGCTTGACCATGTCCATATTCCCGATCCCGTTTCGCAGGAGCTTTGCAGAATGTCCGTCAAGATAGAAAGACTTCAAAAAGAGCTTGAAGAAGAAAGGAAGAAGCATAATGAGGATATATAACACTCTTACAAGAAGAAAAGAAGAGCTTAAAACAATTACGGACGGCGAGGTTAAAATCTATGCCTGCGGTCCCACCGTTTACAACTACATTCACATCGGAAATTCAAGACCGCTCTGCGTTTTTGACACGCTCCGCCGTTATCTTGAATACAGGGGATACAAAGTAAGATTTGTTCAAAATTTTACGGATATTGACGATAAGATAATTAAAAAGGCAATCGAAGAAAACTCCGATTATAAGACTGTTTCCGAGAAATACATTAAAGAATTCTGGACGGACGCCAAGGGGCTCAACTTCCGTGAGGCTACCGTTCATCCTAAGGCTACGGAAAACATTGACGAGATAATCAATATCATCTCAACCCTTGTTGAAAAGGGTTATGCTTATCCCGTTGAAAACGGCGATGTTTACTTCAGCCCGAAAAAGTTTTCCGAGTACGGCAAGCTTTCGCATCAGCCGCTGGAGGACCTTGAAGCGGGTGCGAGAATAAACATCGGAGAGCTTAAGAAGGAGCCCATGGACTTCGCTCTCTGGAAAGGCGCAAAGCCCGGCGAGCCCTATTGGGACTCTCCCTGGGGCAAGGGCAGACCCGGCTGGCACATTGAGTGCTCGGCAATGGTGCATCGCTTCCTCGGCAACACAATTGACATTCACTGCGGCGGTCAGGACCTTATTTTCCCCCACCACGAGAACGAAATCGCACAGTCGGAGTGCTGCAACGGCGTTCCTTTTGCTCATTATTGGATGCACAACGGCTATATCAATGTCGACAATGTCAAGATGTCAAAATCGCTCGGCAATTTCTTTACGGTTCGTGATGTGGCTGAAAAATACGGCTATGAGCCTATCCGTTATCTTATGATTTCTTCGCAGTACAGAAGTCCGATAAATTACAGCGTTGATATAATCGAGCAGTGCAAGGCGTCCCTTCAGAGACTTTACACCTGCCGCGACAGCCTTGATTTTGCGCTTAAAAACGCGACAGACACCGTTCCCGAAAATGCCGAGGAAATAAAAAATCAGCTCTCTTCAAGGCGTGAACAGTTTATTGAGGCTATGGACGACGACCTCAACACGGCAGACGGCATTGCGGCTGTATTTGAGCTTGTAAAGGACATAAATGTCAATGTAATCAACTCGCAGTCGGCAGAGCTGATAATGTTTGCCGCTTCTTTGTTTGACGAATTGACAAATGTGCTCGGCCTTGTATATAATAGAGACACAGACAACCTTGACGAAGATGTTGAAAAGCTTATTGAAGCCCGTCAAAATGCCCGTAAGGAGAAAAATTGGGCAGAGGCGGACAGGATAAGAGACGAGCTCAAGGCTCAGGGTATTGTCCTTGAGGACACTCCGCAGGGCGTGAAGTGGCACAGGGAATAAAAGGAGGAAATTATGGGCGTATTAAACAGACCGGCTATCAAGTATGAGGCAAGGAATTTTATTTCAATCGACACGAGATGGCTTAAGATGTTCTTTGCTGGATTTATCATTTACATCTTGAGTAACGGCTTTAGCATTTTTGTAAATCTGAAAAATGCTTTTTCCAACGGCTTTGTGTTCTACGACGATTATTATTCACGGGCAGGAGACGCTTCGACTTACGGATTGACAAGCGGTAATTTTATTATCGGATTGATACTTATGCCCTTTACCGTTGCGCTTGCAGGCTATTATCTCAACCATATCAGAGGCTTCAACCCGGGTTGGAAATCGCTTTACAAAGAGGGTATCGACAATTTCGGCAAATATATTGCAACAATGATTGTCCGTGAGATTTATGTATTTCTTTGGTCGTTGCTTTTCATTATTCCCGGCGTTATAAAGCATTACGCATATTCACAGACAAAGTACATTATCCATGATAACAACAATCTCAAAACAAGCGACGCTATTAAAATGAGCGATATTATGACCAAGGGCTTCAAGTTTGATTTGTTCGTGCTTGATTTGAGCTTCATTCTTTGGTATATGCTCGTTGCGTGCACCGCAGGCATTGCAATTATCTATGTAACGCCCTATGTTGAAACAACAAGAGCCATGTACTATGAAAATCTTAAAAAGCACGCTATCGACTCGGGACTTATTACTCCCGAATCATTCGGAATCGCTCCCGTTGAGCCCGAGCGCGGCTTTAACGGAGACCCGATGCAGAACGGCGGATTTACCTATGGCGGTGAGGGTATAGACGCTCAGTTTACCGTGGAGGACGAAAAGGCTCCCGAGGCTGAAAACAAGAACAACGAAGAAAATTTATAATTTTTTCAAAAAAAGTGTTGACAAGTGGTTTGACTTGTGCTATCTTATAGAAAACAAACGAACACAAACCTACGATTAAGAGTAGTAACCTTTTACAGAAACTCAAAGAGAGTTGCCGACAGTGAGATGGCAGCAGCGGAATTTAAGGTGAATGGACTTATGAGGGCGGTCGAAAGCGTTTTCGCAAGTAGTAACCGACGGGGTGTACCCGTTACAGTACAGCTCATATGTATGTATGAGGCAGAGCGGGCGAAGTTTTTCGTCAACTTGGGTGGTACCGCAGGTATTTATATCCTGTCCCAATTATTGGGACAGGATTTTTTTATTTTTAATTTGGAGTGAGTTTTATGAAACTTTTGAAAGAACGATGGCGATGGCGAAAGTAACCCCATTCACAAAAACCACAAAAATAAATTACAGATATTAAGGAGTTAATCACCATGAAAAAATTTACAAAAGCTTTATCAATTTTACTCGTATTCGCACTTGTTTTAGGCTTTGCGGCTTGCGCTAACAATAACGCAAACAAAGCCGACGCGTCAAAGACATACAAAATCGGCATTTGCAACTATGTTGACGACGCTTCGCTTAATCAGATTTATGAAAACATCGAATCTCAGTTAAAAACAATCGAAACGGAAAAGGGCGTTAAGTTCGAAATACTTTACGACAACTGCAACGCAGACCAGAATGTACTCGCTCAGATAATTTCAAACTTCAAGGCAGAGAATGTTGACCTTATGGTCGGTATCGCAACGCCCGTTGCTATGGCTATGCAGGCGGCAACAACTGATATTCCCGTTGTTTTCTCGGCTGTTTCCGACCCGGTAGGCGCTGGTCTTGTAAATTCACTTGAAACTCCCGGTGCAAATGTAACCGGAACCTCGGATTACCTCAACACAACGGCAATTATGAACCTTATCCTCGCAAACAACCCCGAAACCAAGACGGTAGGTCTCCTTTACGATGTAGGTCAGGACTCTTCGACAGCTCCCATTGCTGACGCTAAGAAGTTCCTTGACGAAAAGGGAATCAAGTATATCGAGCGCACAGGCACAAATGTAACAGAGGTTCAGCAGGCTGCACAGGCACTTGTAAACGATAAGGTTGACGCAGTTTTCACTCCCACAGACAACACAATTATGAAAGCTGAGCTTTCAATCTATGAAACATTTGCGGCTGCTAAAATCCCGCACTTCACCGGCGCAGATTCATTCGCACTTAACGGCGCATTCCTCGGCTACGGAGTTGACTATGCAAACCTCGGCGTTGAGACAGCCAATATGATTGCAAACATCCTTGTGGACGGCGCAGACCCCGCAACCCTTTCGGTAATGGTATTTGATAACGGCACCGCAACAATCAACACCGACATCTGCACAGAGCTCGGATATGATTACAGCGCTCTTGAGACAACCTTTAAGCCTTATTGCACAAAGGTTCAGAGCATTACAACCGCAGAGAGCTTTACCTCGGCGGCAGAATAAAAACAGGAGACTTAACAAATTATGTCTTTAGGATCAATCACAGCATTATTACAAACCGCATTTGAATTGGGACTCATCAGTTCCCTTACGGTGCTTGCACTGTTTTTAAGCTATTCAATGCTTAATGTCTGCGACCTGTCAACCGACGGATGCTTCACTCTCGGGGCGTCCGTCGGCGCTGTTGTCGCGATATCGGGTCATCCGTACCTTTCCATTGTTGCGGCAATGCTTGCAGGAATTGCGTCGGGCTTTATAACCGCAATTTTACAGACAAAAATGGGCGTTGACAGCCTGCTTGCAGGTATAATCGTCAACACGGCGCTGTATTCGGTAAATATAGCGGTTATGGGCAATTCGTCTTTACTTAATATGAACAAAACCGATACCGTGTTCACCAAGATGAAAACGCTTCTCGGCGGAACATTTCTTGAGAAGCAGTCGGTGCTTGTCGTTTCGTTCATAGCTGTGGTGCTCGTCATTTTGTTTCTGTCGCTTTTTCTTAAAACAAAGCTCGGACTTGCAATCCGTGCAACGGGCAACAACCCCGATATGGTTCGTTCGTCCTCAATAAACCCCGCATTTACGACGATTATCGGACTTTGCGTTTCAAACGCCTTTACGGGACTTTCGGGCTGTCTGCTCGCTCAGTCGCAGAAATCGGTAAATATCGATATCGGCACGGGTATGGTAACGGTTGCGCTCGCTTCTCTTCTTATCGGCGGCGCGTTTGTCCGTAAGGGCAAGGTTACGGCAAAGGCTGTCGGCGTGGTCGTTGGCGCGGTTGTATTCCGCCTTGTTTATACTGTTGCGCTTCGCTTCAATATGCCGGCGTCAATGCTCAAGCTTGTTTCGTCCGTAATCGTAATCATTGCAATTTCGGGACCGTACCTCAAAAGCAAGTATCCAGAGTTTAAGCGCAGGCTTGACCACAACAAAGCAAGGAGGGCGGCATAATGCTTGAAATAACAAACATTTCAAAGACATTTAACTCGGATACCGTCAATGCCAAGATAGCTCTCAATAATCTTTCGTTGAGCGTTAAGGACGGCGATTTCATAACGATTATCGGCGCAAACGGCGCAGGTAAATCAACGCTTTTCAATGCTATTGCAGGTGATTTTATAACCGATACGGGTAAAATCGTCCTTGATGGCGAGGATATAACCCTCACTCCGACGCACAAGCGTGCAAAGGTTATCGGCCGCCTTTTTCAGGATCCTATAAGGGGCAGCGCTCCCGGAATGAGCATTGAGGAAAATCTTGCTCTTGCGGCAGGCAAGGGCGGATGGCTGAGCAAAATCGGCAAAAAGGATAAAGAGGAGTTCCGTCAGAGACTTTCGCTTCTCAATATGGGACTTGAGGACAGAATGCAGCAGCCGGTCGGTTTGCTTTCGGGTGGACAGAGGCAGGCGCTTACCCTTATGATGGCGACATATACGCCCCCAAAACTGTTACTGCTTGATGAGCACACGGCGGCTCTTGACCCGTCGACGGCTGAAAAGGTGCTTGAGCTCACAACCGAAATTGTAAGGGATAACCACCTTACCTGCCTTATGGTTACGCACAATATGCAATCGGCTCTCGACCTCGGAAACAGAACGGTTATGATGGATAGGGGAACCGTTATTTTCGATGTTGAGGGTGAAGAAAGAAGTAACATGGAGGTCTCCGATTTGCTCGAGCAGTTCAAGCTGTCGGCAGGCAAGGCTCTTGATAATGACAGAATGCTGCTGACCTGATAATATTAAGCCTTTCTGTCGGTTGCTTTTTGTAAAAAGTATATATTAAATTGCATCGCCGCAGGCAATATTGCTTGCGGCGATTTTCTGTCGCTTTATCCATTGCCGTGCTTGTGGCTTTTATCTCCGCTTTCATACAAACAGAAGTAGGACAGGGGATGAGATTTTTATATGGGGTGCGTATTTATGTCATATCAAGCTACTGTCTGCAATTGTCTTATTTCCGGTTTTTACCGAAAACTGTTTTTTCTTCTATAAGCGAAACGGCATAATGCACAACCATGCCGAAGCCGAACATTATAATAATTGTATTCATGTCAAATGTAATCGTTTGTAAGCAATACAAAATATAGAATATTCCGTAATATCCGATATTTACAATCAGCGAATTTATCGCATTATAGCCTGTTTTGCCTATACCTATAAAAATATTGTCAATTATCGCAGAGCCCGCATATGCAATATAAAACGGGCATAGTTTTATAACAATCAAAAAAATCTCGCCTGCATTTTCAAGCCCCTGCGCATAGCGGAAAAACGGTGTCCATGCAGGAATTGTCAAAAACCATATTACTATGCTTGCTGCGGAAATTAAATAATAATTGGATTTTCTAAGCGACTTATATCCGTTTTTGCAGTCCGAGCGTATAACCTCTGTGAGTGCGGTAACGGGAATCAAAAGCCAGTCCCATATAAAATTGTTTGCAATCCAATAGTTGCCTTGTTCTGCAACCGCATTTACCATTTTGCACACCATAACCGCATAAATCAAGTTGTCCAAAAGCTGTTGAAAGCCCGAAAAAGCACCGGTTTTCAACCAATTAAGAAGCACGGCAGTGTCAGCTTTCCGAAAACTGCAAGGACTGATATACCCTTGCCTGTACATCAGAAGAATGCATGAGAGGGAAAGAATCGTATTACTCATAATGTTTGATATCGCCACACCGTAAACGCCGAAATTCGGAATCATCACAAAGTCGGAAATCAATGACAATGCAGTGCGTATTGCAAGAAAGATATACACATTTTTGTCCTTACCGATTACGACAAACACCATATTTGTAAAACTGACGGCGATACCTGTCATAAAAGCAATCGTTTCAAGTCGAAGATACGCAGCGGTAACTGTCAAATCAATTTTTCGGGGATTCATAGCGCTTATAAGTGAATTTCCGTAAATTAAAACACCCAAAGAAAAAAGTGTATAAAGCAGAAAAACGCTGAGCCCTGTTTTGAATGTTGCCTCTGCAAAGCTATCCTTTTTATCTTTGAAAATTCGGTTCAGAACGGAATACAGCGGAATAATCAGAAACGCCTGCAAGGTTTCGTTGATAAGATCAAACCATTCCATTTGACCTATGATATCAAACACGCTTGAGTCTCCGCTTGAGGCAATGAGAAAGGTTTTGACAGTGCGATAAACGGCGGGAATAATCGCAAGTGCACAAAGCGAAAGCCACAACCGCCAATTAAAATTCTTTAGTTGTATTATTTTTTGCTTCATTTTTTTGTTCTATACGGATTTCGCATACTGTTTTTGAATTTTGCAACACCGTATGCCCCAACGAAACCGATTGTAATTACGATTTCAATAAATACCGCTTTGCGACGGTGAGTTATATATGGGAAGTGAAAGCGTATAATTGTATAATATTATACTTTTCCGATTTTTTCTATCTGCTATTTTGATATGCATATTTCAAAGAGGAAAAGTCGGAGTAGAAAAAATATAGAAAAATCATATACAGCGTATTATATTCTGTCAACCCATTTATCGAAAATTATTGAGCCTTTGTTTCCAAAAAGGCGTTTACTTCGTGATGTTGCACAGTCTGCGCCCGAAAAAACTATGCACATTTCACAAGGGAGTGTCAAGCTATATCGAAAAAAATATATCTATATTGAAAAAGTGTGCAGTTTTGCAGGAAAAGTGTGCAGTTTTGCATTTCGCTTGAAAACGGGCTCAAAATAAGGTATCATTTTATTGCGGACGATGTCGAGTCTGCAATAAAATCAAAGAGACCGCAGGTCTTATTGATACTCCCCAGTAAACACCCGAGGAATTCCAATAGCCCTCGGGTGTTTACGCTTTTTACAACTCGATATTTTGCTTGTTTTAAGGTAATCAAGTATCGCCTGTGCCTGGTCGTCCAAAACATTTTTCTCAGGTATGTTCTCATTGATATACTGCGCTATCGGCAAAGCGTTTTCCATAACATCGGTAAAATTAAGGTTACTGTCCGAAGCGGAAGAAGCAATGGACGAATAATATTCGTTGAGCATTTTTACAAGCTCGGTCTTTTCGCCTCTCATACCGAAATCACGGGCAAGCTTCTTTGCAACCGCCTCAACGCTCGTCTTGGTAAACACTTCGCCGTGTGTTACCTTTCCCTGTACTTTTACAAGCTCTTTAAGGTCGTTTACATCCTCTCTCAAAGCCGCATTGTCCTTTTCAAGAGACTTTATTACCTTTTCGTATGAAGCCGCAGGAAGTTTTTCGGAAAACAATGTTGTTTTATTTTCGGGAAGTCTGTACATTGTTTCGTAAGTACGCAAGTCAGCATTTTTGCCTTTATTTTCCACAAATCCGTTATTTTTATACCAGTTAATAAGTCTTGACTTGGTACCATACTCGCTTGTCGGTGTAAGTCTGATTATTTTAGAGTTATTGTCGGCATAAGATATAAGCTCATCAAGTACATCTTGACCTATACCTTTGTTTCTGTATTCAGGCTTAACAACAATGTTTTTAAGCGTAATATCATCGTCTCTTTCAGTGACAATAAATGTTTGCAGCTCATCTTGATATTTAGATTTTATGCTTTCAATATCCGAAATGTTTATTTTCTGCGAAAACTTATTATTGACATTTTCTGCGGATTGTGATAAAGTATCTTCAACAGAAGATACTTCACTGCGTGGTCGGTTACTATCTGTAACTTGGCTTGCAAGGGTATCTTCTGTTATCTTTTTATTATATATGTTTTTGATATCATAAAGAACAGCTGAATGGTCTGCTTTTATTCCAACCAACACATCGGCGCAATAACCGTTTTCTCCGACCTTGTAATTGATATTCCCTCTTGCAAACTCAACGATATTATCTTTTCTGATATGCTTCTTTTCTTCGCCAATCCAATTATTAGCAACTTTTAGGATTTCGTCTGCATTTACTATTGCTTTGAGTTTATCGTTATACTTTTGCGGATTGTATTTCATCAAATACTGCGCCGATTCAGACATAGTCCACTCTCTTTTGGTTGTTGCGTTTATTCTTATTTTCTGATTATTGACGCTAATCAAATTATTGAATTTAGAAGAAATAATGTTTGAAATAACTCTTGCCACACTTTCTCCGTCCGTATTATCATAAAGCGCTTCATCAACATCAACATACTTTTCTCCGTCAGTGGAAATCTTCTCGCTGTACCTGATATCCTCATCATTTGTCGGTGTGAGATTATCGGTCAATTTAATCTGATTAGGTTCAAAGGCGACAATAATCTTGCCGTTATCCCAATGGTCGTAAATTATTCCGTCATACCCGTTAGCGGCTAAAACCTTTGTCATTTCAATGTAATCCGTTCCGGGGAACTTTTCGTTTATCGCCGTGAGTATGTTTGTATTGTCCGTTACAGTAAACGGATTTTCAACATTAAGATAAGCACTTACAATCTTTTTACCGTTTTCTTTTGCGTAGCTCTTATCTGCCGCAAAATATATACCTTTGCCGAGCTGACCGTTTTTCTCTCCACGGTTAAACACGGTAAAATCGGAATTTGTTCCGTGGTAAACCTTGAGCAAATTACCGTCCTCGTCTCTGACTTTGGAGTCTTTGAAGAACTCCGCCTGTGATTCGGACAGCTTCTTTCCGTCGGAGTCAACAACATTTGTAAGTTTTTCTGAAAATTTTACATCTTCCAACGAGTTTAATACCTGTGTTCTCGCCTCTTCGTTTCCTGCCTCGTATTCTCTGTACACAACGCCTTTTTCATCAAGTGCAGTCTTTAATTCTTCACTTGAATTGTTCGGAATAATAGCTGTAGCAACCTCATTGAAGCCTACAGCTCTCTGCGGCTTTGCTTCAAAGTATTCTGTAGGCATATTTGAAATTTCGCCGACAAGCTTAACTATATCGTCAACATCTGCTTCCGTTACATTCAACTGCTGATATTGTTTGAGGTTCTTAAGTATTCCCGACTTCGTTTTTGAACTTCTGACAGCGTCAACGATACATTCCTGTGCATTATCCATTGCAATAAACTGATTGCGTTCGGTTTTATCCATAATTGCGGTTGCAATCTCATGCAATCTCTCTCCAAAATTCTGCTTGATTTTGGAATACTCTTCCTCATCCATTTGAGACAATCTGTTTTTATCCGATTTTATTTCTTCGATACTGTTGTATTTTTTTGCGGATACGCCCCAAATACCAAGTCCCGAAAAAAGGCTTGCGTTGCCGGTCGCAGATTCTTCACGCATTGCTTTTACAACATTTTCGAGGTTGTTTTCCCAATGCAGTGCTTCGAAGCTTCTGCGGTTCCCCATAGGAGTGAAATAGTCAACATTGTTTCTTATTCCCGACTTTTCTTCAGCACCATTGAGCAAATCATTAAGCCATTTTGTATAGCCGTCTCCTGCGGCTTTTTTTATTGCTCTGTCCGTTGCCGCTCTGTCCGTTTCTGTTTTAACCGATACAGTATTGCCGTGTAAATAGTTATAAGCCGTTTTAATCATTTTTATATAATCAAACATTCTTGTTTGGTTCATAACATTGCTTATCTGTTCATCGGAAAAGCCGTACTCTTCTGACATCAGTTGACGATACGCCTCTTTTATTTTCTCTCCATTCTTTTCAATATATGCCTTTCGATGTTTCAAAGGATTTTCGTCGTTATTCACTTTGAATTCATCTATAATGTCTTTGCCCAAAGCTTTTATTAAATATTTGCTCTGTTCCGTCTCTGCTTCTGACATCTCTGTACGGACTTCATTTATAACCGACTGAACTTTGTCTTTACCGCTTTCCACAAGGTAAAGGTTCATCAGACTTGTATCGTCCTTGTAATATTCGATAAGTCCTGTTTCGCCGTTACGACGGTTAAGTTCATCCTCTAAATCCTGCGCAAGATTATACAGCGGTCTTGCCTCATCATATCCGTATTTCTTTGCTAAATCATAATAGAGTTTGTGAATTTTGTCCGCAACCTTTTCATTTGCCTTATATTCGATAGCCGGATATGTCGGAGTCCAAGCGTCTCCACCGTACACCTTGTTATATTTGCTCGCTTCGGGGTCTATTGTTGACTTATTAAACACAAGAGAAATATCACCGTAACTTGAATGGCTGCTCTTCGCTTTGATAATTGCGATTGAAGGCATAGGAAGTCCACCCAACTCAAGGCTCTTGAGTAGATTTGCTTCTGTAAGATTATGCACAGCTATTAAATCCTTTGTTTCCTCAACATTTGTCTTTAATGAAAATTTTTCTTGACTTTTTCCTGTGTTTGTGGATATAATGTTACTAGATTGAGGTGTTCCCTGCACTAATGATTGCTGTTCATCAGCAAACGTAGGGGACGCCTCAATTTTATTATTATCATAAACTTTGATAGTGTAAGTATATCCTTCTTTCGTTCCGTACTGTTTTTTTACATTTATTAGCAAATCAAAAACATTTCCATCAATTTGAACGGTTTTATAGAAGTAGTCAAAATACTCCGTAAAGCCGTCTTTATTTTTATGGTTTTTTGTATCTTCAGAACTGCTTTTATAAGTCGCGTTCTCAACAATATCAAATATATCTCCGTCAGCACCGGCTTTAATAATCGCTTTTTTTCCTTTTGCGCTCATTCCCTTTTCGCCAAATAACACTTTATTGGCGCTTTTTTCGTCAAACTGAGCATAATATACATGACCGTTTCTGTTGAAGCGTGCAGTCCTACCCTTAAAATCATTTTCAAGTAGACGCTTATACTCTTTGATTCGTTCATTCCAACTCAAAGACATAGTTTCCGGGCTTGTCTCATATACTTCAATTCCGTCTTTATTTATGCCTTTAAGAGAATACTTATCATTCTCAACCGACTTTCCCTTATTCTCTGTCTTTTCAAACTCGGTCATAGCGTTAGAAACGCCCTGTGCCCAAAGGTCGGAGATTTTCTGCAAGGATTTAAGCTGTGAAGTAATGCTTGCCGTCTCAATTGCGTTACTGCGCTTTACAAACGATTTCAAAGTCCTTATCGTATCGTTTATGAGCTTAATAAATTTATTCTGTGCTTTTTCATTCATCGTATTACGCAATTTAACGATTGTTTCAGCGGCGTTTGTGTCTGTAAGCATATTTGTCATACAGTCGGCAACAAACTCCTCATATGCCGCCTTTGTGCCGAGATTTAAGCGTTCCTCATACTCTCTGATATAGTCCTCAACGGATTTCGTCTTTGTAATATCCGCATATTCATCTATGAGAATTTCGCTTATTTTCTTAAAGGTACTCTCGTCAAGAAGCGATACCATATGCGTTAGCTCATGAGACAATGCGCCTAAAAGTTTTTGTAATTGTCTTGAAAAGTTAACAATTATGGAGTATTATTTACTGCATTAACGAAAAGTTGCTTCGTTTGAGAACGGCTGCGTATGATTACGCTCAATTATGCAAGACTGAAAACAGGTGATAAAATATGAAAACGGGTGTTATAGATGTCGGCGGCGGTATGCGCGGAATATACGGCGCAGGTGTGTTTGATTACTGCCTTGACAACGGTATTAAATTTGATTACGGAATAGGCATTTCCGCGGGAAGCGCAAACCTCGCATCGTATTTGAGCGAACAAAAAGGCAGGAACTATCTGTTTTATCGTGAATACTCCACACGCAAGGAATATATGGGACTCGGAGAGTTCATACACCATCACTCTTTTCTCAACCTTGATTACATCTACGGCACGCTGAGCAATTCCGACGGCGAAAATCCTTTGGACTATGAAAAGATGGCAAACAACCCGATGGAATGGTATGTTGCGGGAACAAATGCGATAACGGGCGAAGCGCACTATTTTGATAAAAACGATATTAAGCGAGATGATTACAGTATATTGAAGGCATCCTCGGCTATTCCCGTTGTGTGCGAGCCGCAATCAGTGCATGACATTCCTTACTTTGACGGTGCGCTGGGAAATCCTGTCCCCGTACAAAAAGCGGTTGCGGACGGCTGCGACAAAATAGTGTTGATTCTTACCAAACCTGAAAGCCTTATTCAGACTCCGGACAATGAAAAGAAGCTTGCGCTGATGTTCAAAAACAAATATCCTAATGCGGCTCATCAGCTTGAGCTGCGTGCCGAGCGCTACAACGAGGGTGTTGCTTTGACTCGGAAATATGCCAAGGACGGAAAAGCGATAATCATTGCTCCGGACGACACCTGCGGAGTTGATACGCTCACAAAGAGCAAAAGCTCGTTGCAAAAGCTGTACGACAAAGGCTATCACGACGGTAAAAAAGTAGCTGAATTTTTGTCAAATGCATAAAACCGAACAAAATTGATAAAGCATGGCAATCGAATAACGGTTACCGTGCTTTTATTGGGGGTATGCATGCATTTTATGCACAACTTCTCGATACATTATTGTAGTGAGAAAAGCCGATTATTAGAACAGTATATGCTAAGCGTATTGTTAGAAAATCGCTGCATTATACAATCGTACTATAGTTCGAATCCAACCGCAAATCGAACAAAAAACCAGCAGATACAAAAATGTGTATTTTCATTTAAGTTGAAAAACAAAATGCTCGTTTCAAAACCCGAAACAGGGTGGTAGCGAAACAAAGCCGTTGTGAGGGCGTTAACAACCGAACAGGCGACTTGAGCGTGACCTGTTTCGGAGAGGAGGAGCAACGGCGTGAGTGAGAGATGACTTTTAATAAAAAAGTCGTCGCGAACGATACAAAGTCCGCGACGACATGGCTGGGGTGGTAGGATTCGACAAGGCAAGCCTTGTCGCTTGCAACGATTATATGTCCCTTTTGCTTCGCAAAAGACGGACAAACGGTTCGAATCCTACCGCAAATCGAAAAAAATCAGCAGATACAAAAATGTGTATTTTCATTTAAGTTGAAAAACAAAATGCTCGTTT
>CAVAPB010000009.1:0-83409 GCA_963590415.1 Anaerovoracaceae bacterium
GTGTGATTTCACACTAATACCATAGCCTTTCAGGCAACAAATAGTTTATTAAAAACCACCGGCTTAACCTGCGTTGCCTGAACAGGCGTGATGGTGATTTCTGCCATCTCAAAATTTTGCCAAAGGCAAATTTTGAGGGCAATATAATTTATTAGTGTGATTTCACACTAATACCATAGCCTTTCAGGCAACAAATAGTTTATTAAAAACCACCGGCTTAACCTGCGTTGCCTGAACAGGCGTGATGGTGATTTCTGCCATCTCAAAATTTTGCCAAAGGCAAATTTTGAGGGCAATATAAGTTGAATAGTGTGATTTTTCACACTATTTCTCCTAAAGCATATTGATAAATTTATTTTATCACATACTCCATGTTCTTTCAACAAAAAATACGGGCATCGGACTTTGCCGACACCCGTAGGGTTATTATGTTATTTTTGATATTTGTCGGGCATTATTTTTATGTCCCTTACCATATCGCCGTTTATCAGCCTCACGGTCGATTTCTCGTTTATCTTTATCCAATTATCCTCGACCGCAACGATTTTTCCCATTACTCCAAATGAATCGTTAAAAAGCGAAATGTTACAGACCTTACCGATAAACTCCTTAATAAGCTCAGTGGGCATACTTCTTTTCCTCCCTTTTTTCTTGTTCTGTATAATCCGCAGATATTTTCCGCTTTGCCGTGTGAACAGAACGAAAAATATGACGATCAGAGATATTATCATACTTAAATCCATATCTGTTCCCACCCTTGCGTTTTATCAATTTGATTATACAACCATGCGGCAGGAAAATCAACACTTTATTATTCAATTGCCCATTTGTTGCTTTCGCTTTGAAGCTTTACCATGCGGGCGAAAATTCCGTCCCGTTTAAGAAGCTCTGCGGGAGCTCCCTGCTCTTCGATTTTACCGTCTTTGAGCACAACGATTTTGTCTGCACCCGAAACGGTCCTCATTCTGTGAGCGATGATAAGAACCGTTTTGTCCTTGATAAGCCTTGAAAGCGCCTGCTGAATTGATGTTTCGTTCTCAACATCAAGGCTTGCCGTCGCTTCGTCAAGCAGGATAATCGGTGCGTCTTTAAGGAAAGCTCTTGCGATTGAAATCCTCTGTCTCTCGCCGCCCGAAAGCTCGCAGCCGTTTTCGCCGATATTTGAATTGAAGCCGTCGGGGAGCTTGTTTGCGAATTCATCGACATTTGCAAGTTTTGCCGCCGCAAGTACCTCTTCGTCCGTTGCGTCCTTTTTGCCGACCCTTATATTTTCCATAACCGTGTTGTCAAACAGCGTGACATCCTGGAAAACTATCGAGTAAAGCGACATAAGCGTTTCGGGGTCAACCTTTGAAATATCCTCGCCGCCTACGGTAATCTTACCCTTTTTAATATCCCAGAATCTCGCCGCAAGACGGGAAACCGTGGTTTTACCGCCGCCCGACGGTCCGACAAGAGCCGTAACCTCGCCCTGTTTTGCGGTAAACGACACATCGTCAAGTACAGTTTCGCCGTTGTCATAAGCAAAGCTGACGCCGTCAAACTTAATATCGCAGCCCTTGTTGCCGAGCTCTGTTTTACCGTCCTGAACGGGGCAATCGAAAATTTCGTTCATACGCTCGATATTTGTGTTCGTCGCAATTACCGCCGCAAGGTTCTGAAGCGCATTTTCAAGCGGGTCGTAAAGCCTTGAAGCCACAAGCAGGAACATAAAGAAGGCAAGAATGTCAATGTCGCCCTTTACAAGCAGATACGCTCCCGTAAGAGCCGTGGTGGCAATGCCGAGCCTTAAAACAAGGCTTGAGGTTACGACAAACGCCGCAGTTCCGAACTCAGCCTTGAAAAGCCTTGACTCAAGGTGTCTTATCTTTTCGTCAAGTCCGTCAAGATACTCCTTTTCGGCATTGTTCGCCTTGAGGTCGGGCATTGTTTCGATACATTCCTGTATTCCGTCCTCGCAGATGATTTTTGCCTGCATTGATTTTTTGGAAAGACTCTTCTGAACACGGGAAGCGAAAGCGACTATAAGAAAAGCTATCGGGAGAACCCATACGCTTGCAAGCGCCATTCTCGCGTCAAACGCAAACAGCGATATTGCTATAACCGTTGTTGAGATTATCGAGCCTATAAGCGGGCACACCTGGTGCGACTGACTGGTTTCCAGCACAGCGCAGTCATTCATAATTGCCGAGGTCAAATCCGCAAGGTCCTTTTTGCCGAAGAACGAAAGCGGAATTTTTCTAAGCTTTTCGGCAAGGCTTATTCTTCGCACGCCCGTTTCAACATATGTCGCAAGGAATGTGCTGTTGTACTGAAGTCTTGTTGTCACAAGTATTATTGCCGCACATATTATACAACCGACAATATAGAACGGTATACGGCTTTTTTCAAGCGAGCCCGAAAGCATATCCTTTACAAGCAGATAAAGCAAACCGACGGGCAGCATAAACGCTACATTCTGTAAGGCGCAGAACAAACTGCCCCTGATTGTATCTATTGCGCCTTTTCTTGAAAGGGCAAATCTTCTTTGCAGTTTTTTAATCATCTCTTACGCCTCCTTTGATACTTTCCACTCAACGGACTTGCAATAGTCGTTCCACATCTGCGAGAACAGACCGTCTTTTTCGGAAAGCTCGGAGAACGTTCCGCTCTGTTCAAGCTTTCCGTCCTTCATAACAAATATCTTGTCTGCATTGACGACAGTTGAGAGCCTGTGAGCTATCATAATTACCGTCTTACCCTTGGCAAGCTCGTTCATAGCCCTCTGCACCTTGACCTCGTTGTCGGGGTCGGCAAAGGCTGTCGCCTCGTCAAGTATGATTATCGGCGAGTTTTTGAGCATAGCTCTCGCAACGGCAATTCTCTGTGTTTCGCCGCCCGAAAGATATACGCCCTTTGAACCGATTACCGTATTTATTCCGTCGGGGAATTTTTCGATAATATCCGAACACTGTGCGGCTTTGAGTGCGTCCGTAACCTCTTTTTCGGTTGCGTCCTTTTTGCCGAGACGGACATTGTCGAGAATTGATGCCTTTATAAGCTTGCTGTCCTGGAAAACAAAGGAAACCGTTCCCATAAGCTCGTTTTTGTCAATATTCTTTACATCCGTGCCGCCTATAAGCACCTTGCCCGACTGCGGGTCGAAAAACCTTGCAATAATGTTTGCAAGCGTTGTCTTGCCGCTGCCCGAGGGACCCACGAACGCCACGGTCTGTCCGTCGCCGATTTTAAGCGACACGCCGTCAACCGCATTTTTAACTCCGTCGTATGAAAACTTAACATTTTCAAGTTCAACCGAACGGTCTGCGGGATGAGCGGGCTTATCCGATACAGGGAGCTCCTCACAGCCGAGAACCTCGTCAATTCTCGTAATGGCGTCGTTTACTATCATATTGTTTTCGCTCATATACATAAGCCTCGTCATTGTAAGCGAAATAACCGGTGTTACGATTATGTAGAAAAGCATATTGAGCAAAAATTCGCCCGTAACGCTTCCGTGCGAGAACCAAAAGCCCGCAATTATAAGGAAGGCGAATACACTGTTTACCGCAAGGGTGTAAAGCATCATCGGTCCGCGGAGGTTGAGCGTGTAATCCGTTGTCCACTTTTCGTAATTGTCGATAGTCGCCTTGAACTTCTTGAACGAGAACACGGTCTGACCGAAGGTCTTTGCAACGGGGATACCTCTTACATATTCAACCGCTTCGTTTGACATATCGCTCAGCGAATTCTGATATTCGGTCATCTTCTGCTGCATATTTTTGCCCGTCATACCGCTCATACAAACGAACGCAATAGCAACGGGAACAAGGCTTAACAAGCCTATTCTCCAATCAAAAACAAACAGCAGTATGAGCATACCGACTATGTTTGCCATCGCACGGTATTTGTCGGGAAGCTGGTGCGCAAGATATGCCTCCGCAGCACCCGATGTCTCGGATATAACTCTGCGCAGCTTACCGCTTCCGAACTCTTCAAGCTTTCCCAACGGGAATTTTGATATGTGATTTGTCAGGTCAATTCTTATATTTGTCGCTATCCTGAACGCCGCTGCGTGCGAGCACATAAGACCCGCTATATACACAAGCACCGTGAGCACCGCAAACAGCACCGCTGTCCAACCGTACGAGGTCACATTTTGAGCCTCGGAATAGTTCGGTGCAACCTCTATGACCTCTTTAAGTATGCGCCAAATATACCAAAACGGCATAAGCGCTAAGAATGCGCTTGCGGCGGACAAAACCCAAGACAGATAGACAAATGCCTTGCGGGAGCCCGCATATTCAAGCAAGCGGCTTAAATTTGACTGCTTTTTCTCTTTTTTCAAAGAAATTACCTCCCTGTAACAATATACAAATCCGTTATTTGAGTTAGCAATTGCTAACTCCGCACCAAAAATTAAAGAGCATTACTGCCCCATAATTTTCAGCCATCCCGCGGTGTAAAACGCATTGAGCTCTTCAAGATATTTTTCCGCCTTTTCAAAGCTCATATCGTGGATTACCATCTCGAAGCAGGCGTTCATCATTCCCGTTACAAGAATGTGTTCAAGCCGTTCGTCGATATGCGGGACCTCGTGACCGAGACGGCGCAGGGTGTCATAATACCTGTGCGTTGCCTCAACCTCAAGCTCCACCATTTTGTCAACCATTCCCGAATACTCCGTTCCGTCGGAATGAAGTAAAATAAGCCTTAACGCAGATTTGTGGGAATAGGCGTAAACCAGAATTTCTTTCATACAGTTTCCGCCCGCCTTCCCCATATGCGACGGCTTTTCGCTGTCGGGAAGCTCGTCAAAATCGCTCAATGACCTCTTGTAAGTGTCAAGAACATAATCATACGCCTCTTTGACAAGAGCTCCGAACAGTTCTTCCTTACTGTTGTAATATCCGTAGAACGCTCCGGTGGTAACACCCGCGGTTTTCACGATATTGCGAAGCGAAGCCGATTTAAAGCCCTTTTCCGAAAATTCCGCTTCGGCAGCCGACCATATTTTCTCCAAAGTCGAGTTTTCAGTCAACATCAACACCCCGCAAATCATATAACAGTGTTATATTATATCGTTTTTCAACATTTGTCAATAGCTTTTGCACATTTTTATATCTTTTTCCAATCGGAAATCGCCTTGCATATGCGGCGGTCAATGTCAATTCTCGTCTGCTTGCACTCCTGCGGATATTTCTTAGCCGCAACGAACGCAATCTTCACAAACAAATCCGCACCTACGGGAAGCATACATTTGAGCATACTCTCGGGGAACACAAAATGCGTTCCGTGTTCATATACCGCAATTTCGACATCGCACTCATGAGGCTTTTCGGACAGTCTCTTTTCCATTCTGCGGATATATTTTGCGGCGTTCCAAAGCGAGTCGTCCTCCGCACCGATTAAAACAAGCTTTCCCTTTATGTTTTCCACCTTTATCATCTCGTCCTCGGGGTGAGGTCTGTCCTTTTCCGAGTCCTCAAACAGCTTTACGGTGGAAAGCATATCTCCCGTGCGCTTGCTCTCTTCCTTCATAATTCTTCCGTACTCGGGGTGCTTGTACTTAAACGGCATATACGGCAACGGTTCGCCCCTGTATGTAAACAGCGATTCGTTTTCAATCGGCCACTCGGTGCATCCGTCTCTCTTGCCCTGCTCAAAGCCCTGCCAGATAAAGTCGCTCGGCGTCATCGCAATCGTCAGCGAAATGTCGTTAAAATACGAAGCCGCCGTCAGCGCAAGCGTACCCGTCGTGGAAGCGCCCGCTATTCCGACCTTTTTGTTGCCGTGCGATTTGAGGTATGCAACTGCGCTCTCCACCCTTTCAAGCGGATAGTTGTGATGGCTGTAATTCTTCTTTTCCGGCGACATCGTAAGCACATTCAATCCCCTTTTGTGCAGCCATTTGACCGCCGAACGGGCCATATGGTCCTCGGGGTCGTCGCCGAGCATTGCGATAATTCCGCAGTCGGTTTTCTCGGGACACTCCCAATAAGCGCCGTAAAATCCTTCGGTTTCAACATCAAAATGTATTTTATTCATAAATACGACTCCCGTAATTTATATCAGACCTTTTTACTATGAATTAAAAATATAATATAACATCTTTTCTAAAAAATCAAGCCTTATTATTTTACTTTATCTTTACTTTCATTTTACACAAACAAGGTTTCGAAAATCCGCCGAAAGGGATATTCTGTTTTTGTAAACAAAACAAACAAAACGGAGACGGTAAATATGAAAAAAATCGCAGTCGCTTTTATATTCTCGGTTGCTGCATTTCTTGCTGGCGAATATTTATATTCCCGAAGTGTCGGCAAAATAGGCTTCCCGTCCTTTGCGGGACTTACGCTTATTTGGCTTGCGGTCGCAACGGCGCTCGTATGCGTTTCGGCGGTCATTTACAAAAAATCGGAGGCAAAGAGATGAAAGAAAAATTAAATGCTTTTACAAAAAAACACGCCGAGCTGTGGAAATTTGTTAAATTCACTTTCACGGGAGCGAGTACCTCGGTTTTGGAACTCGGCGTATTTATGTTTTTGCAGTATGTTGTTTTCAAATCGTTAAATGTCACGCCCGTAACTGACAACGCGGTGCTCAATTTTCTCGGCATCGAATACAAGGGCTACCTCTATTCCTATGCCATATCGGCGATAATCGGCTATGCCGCAGCATACATAATGAACCGCAAGCTTACCTTTAAGGCTGACGCAAACCCCGTATTCTCAACGGTGGTTTATGCAATTATGGTTGCCTGCACTATAGCGTTCAACACATGGTTCGGAGCATTTCTCGGAACGCTTATCAAAAACAACGGCTGGGACAACGCCCTTGTGCAGGCGCTTACAAAGCTTGTTGTGATGACCGTGCCCACCTTATGGACATATCCCCTCAACCGCTTTGTAATACACCGCAAGAAAAAACCTCAACAGGCGTGAAAATTCGCTTGCGTTGACACGGAGGCTTACCGAGCTTATCATATAAGATGACAATTCTTAAAAAGGTATGTGATTAAAATTAACAAAAACAATTCTCTTGCAATAGCGACAGACCTTGACGGAACATTGCTCTCAAGCAAAAACGAAGTGTCTGCGGAAAATCTCGCCGCAATACGCCGTCTCGGTTCGGCGGGAATAAAAACAATCCTGCTCACGGGCAGAACATTTTACGAAATCCCCGAAGTTCTCAGGGAATGCGGCGACATAGCATATATGATTTACTCAAACGGAGCGGCGGCGGTAACCGGCAAGGGCGAAACCGTATTCGGCAACTGTATTCCGCACAAAAAAGCCGTATATTTGTTTGAGATTTTGTCAAAATACGAAACATTTATCGAAATATATGCCGACGGCGTCCCTTATGTGAGCAAAGACAAGTTTGGCGACGAGATGTTCAGGATGTACCGAATTGACGAGGGCTTCATCCCCGAAATGCACATAAGCCGCCGACCCGTGCCGAGCCTTACGGAAATCGTAACGGAGCCGACTCGGAAAATTGAAATGTTTGATGTCTTTTTCAAAAACGAGTCGGAAAGGCTTGAATGTATCGAATTGCTCAAAAAAGACGGAGAAGTTGAAATAACCTCATCAATGACGAGCAACCTTGAAATAATCTGTTCGGGAACAAGCAAGGGTAAGGCTCTTGAGAGGCTTTGCGGAATTGTCGATATTCCCGTAAGCCGCGTTACCGTTGCGGGAGACAGCAAAAATGATATTACCGCATTTCAAACAGACGCAAAAAAATACGCCGTTTCAAACGCCTGTCCCGAGCTGAAATCACTCGCCGACAAAATCATCTGTTCAAACGACGAAAATATAATGACTTATCTTGAAAAGGAGCTGTTATAGACAATGGGCGACTTTATTCATTTTCTGAACACAAACAATTCCGACTGTATCGTGCTCGAAAGCGACGGACATTACGCAATGATTGACGCCGCAGAGGACAACGACTATCCCGCCGACAAGCCGCATCTCAAATACAAGGGCTATGAGGATTATATATGCGATTGGCTTTTTAAGCACTGCGCCGACAGCAACGGCAATGTAACTCTTGACTTTGTTCTCGGCACTCATGCCCATTCCGACCACCTCGGCGGCTTTGACACTGTAATCTCCAACCCGAAAATCAATGTAAAGCTTGCGTATTTGAAGCCGTATTCAAACAAAAACGTTTTCATTTACGAAAGACTGCGTTGGGATAACCGAGAGGTCTACGAGCAGATGAAGAACGCCCTTGAAAGCCGAAATGTACCGATAATCGAGGAGTTTGAGGGTAAAACGCAAATGCTCGGCAACCTGAAAATCACATTTTATAACGGCAGCTCAAGAAAGCGGCTCATAAAATACGGAGACAATGTAAACAGCGTTGTCTGCCTTGTCGAAAACGGCAGCCGCAGGGCGTTGCTCACGGGAGACTTCACCAACAAGACGCTCGGCGAAATTCCGCTTGCGAACAAGGTCGGAAAAATCGACCTGCTCAAGGTCGGACACCACGGATACCCGTTCTCGTCCTCGCTGTACTTCCTCAAAAAGCTGTCTCCCGAATACAGCGTAATTTGTAACAGCTCGAGAAGAGTTTATCCGCACATTATGTTCAAATTGAAAAAGATCATACATTCAACCGTTTTGTGCACGGCAGACAACGGCGGCGTGGATTATTGCTTTGACGATAACAGCATAAAATAGGCAGTTCCCATGTATATCCACTTTAATTATCGTATTTTTTCAAAAAACAGACCGTCTCTGTTGCAGTAAAAATAAACTCTCCGAACATCCGATGATTTGAATCTTGCCGAAGCGCTTCCCTCGGGATATGTCTTGACAATCTGCACCCTGTCCGACGACAATGCCGCAATAAAAGAAATATAGTGGCTCTTTGTCATTTCGCAGTCGATATTTACGAAGTATTCGTCCTCAACCTTTTCCGCAGAGATTTTATGCCGTTCGTCGGCAGGCTCGGCTTCAAGGGCAACGAGTTCTATCCCGTGACAGTAAATCGAAGCCTCTCCCATTGCGGTTATCACATTGCCGCACACGGGGCAAACATAAAACTTGGTTTTCAGTGCATTTGAATATATATTTGTATTTTTGACATCGTTGCCGGACAGCAGCTGTGCGACCGATATGCAAAAGGTCTCGGCAAGCGGCTGTAAAAGACTTATGTCGGGATAGCCCTTTCCCGTTTCCCACTTTGACACCGCCTTGTCGGAAACACAGAGTCTTTGTGCCAATTCGTTTTGGGTAAGTCCTCTTTTTTCACGAAGTTCTTTTATAAATGCACCCGTAACATATTTATTCATGGCATTTCCTCCTTGTGTATATTCTATTCCGTCTGCGGCGTATATTCAACCTACGCTCGGTAGAGTTAAAATGCAAAAGGGCAAACGAAAAGCGCATAACTTACCTGTCAAGTAAATTATGCGCTTTGGTTTCATTGTTTCAAAGAACAGATACGGCGTACTTTAGGATTAAAGCACGGGCATATCGGGGAATATGTCGATAATTCTGCCGATTGTCTGCTTGTCCTGCGGACTCTTTCTCTTAAATCTATTGATTGTTGCGTCATCGGGAGAAGGATAAATATCTCCGCCTATGATGTATGTAACATCAGCGTTAAGAATGGTGCAGATATCAAGGAATGTCGCAAAACCGGGTGCAGATTTACCTGTTTCAATATTTGACAAATGGTTGTTTGAAATATTGATTTTTGCTGCAAGGTCTTTCTGAGACAAATTCATTTCTCTGCGTACTGTTGCAATTCTTCTTCCAATAGCTCTGAGATCGTGTGTCATATTGATCTACCTCCTTGATGTTTATTTTAACACTATTCAAAGCCTCTTTACATAAATATGTAGCGAATTAGTTTGATTATAATTTGAATTTTTAACAAATTCAATACTTTCTTCACATTTTACATCAAGCAAGACTTTCATTTGATTTCCGAAAACCGCATCGAAAATAATACGCTTTTCGGTTTGAACGGATTATTTATAAAGTGCTCCGTAGGTCTTGCAGGCACTGTAATCGGCAGCCTGCGTGTCGTCCGTGCCGAACGCTGCCCAGCAATGAGGACGGAATATTCTTGCCTCTTCAACATTGTGCATATTTACGGGAATTCTGAGCATCGATGCAAGAGTGATAAGCTTGTCGCCCACATGACCGTAAACCGTTACACCGTGGTTTGCGCCCCAGTTGGCCATTACGCTGTAAACATCCTTGAAGGCGCCCTTGCCCGTGATTTTCGGTGCGAACCATGTTGTCGGCCAAGTCTTGTCGGTTCTTTGGTCAATTGTGTTGTGTATTTCGTCGGGCAGGTCAACCGTGTAACCCTCGGCAAGCTGAAGAACCGGTCCTATGCCGGTTACAATGTTTATACGAAGCATTGTAACCGGCATCTGAGCCTTGCAGCGGAAGTGTGAAGAGAATCCGCCGCCTCTGAAGTATTCATAGTTTGCCCTGCACCAATCGGTCGCCTCAAGGCAAGCGTCTATATCCTTGTCTGTCATCTTCCAGAACGGTTTCATACAGCCCTCGCCGTTCTCGTTCTTTGAAGCGCCGCAGCCGTCAAGAGCGGTAGCGCCCGAGTTGATAAGATGGATAAATCCGTCCTTTGCAACGCCGTCGGGTCTCTTTCCCGTAACTCGTTCGCAGGCGTCGGGGCTCCAATATGTGCGGACATCGTGGAAGCACGGAGCGGTGTCGGAAACAAGAGTTCCCAAAATCATTGACGCACCGTTGAGGGTGTCGTTTTCCGTTGCGAACGGAGTGGGCATTTTCTTTCCGTTCCAGTTAAAGGTCGAAGCCATAAGAGCCTCCGTAAAGTCTGCGTTGGGAAGCCAGTCGGTCCAGTTTCTCTGTCCCTGGAAGCCGCCCGCAACCGCATTTTTACCGAGAGCCTCTTCGTGCCAGCCCATCTCGTCAAGCTTCTTGTTACCGAAGAGAATATCGTGAACAACCAAGGTCATCTTTGTAATGAACTCCCAATCCTTGTCGGGGTCAACAACCTTCGATTTTCTTATAATTTCGGGTAAATCCTTGCCTGCGTTTACATCAAAGCCCTCTTTGCAGTTTTCCTTAACCCATTTGATAGCCTTGTCGTACTCGTCGTGGTCGTAAATTCCGAGCGTAATTCTGCGGACGATTTCCGTCATATCCACCCATTCGGGGCGTATTCCGAGATACTCTCTGAAGAACGAAGCGTTGCAGTAAGAGCCTGCGATACCCATTGCCACGCCGCCGAGGTTGACATAGGATTTGTTCTTCATCCAACCGACCGATACCGCACATTTTACAAAGCGCAAAATCTTCTCCGCAACATCCTCGGGAATTGTTTTATCGTCCATATCCTGAACATCGTGTCCGTAAATGGAAAATGCGGGCATACCGTTCTGTGCATAAGCCGCCATAACAGCCGCAAGGTAAACCGCGCCGGGTCTTTCCGTTCCGTTGAAGCCCCAAACCGCCTTGATGGTTTTCGGGTTCATATCGTAGGTCTCCATACCGTAGCACCAGCAGGGTGTAACCGTGAGCGTTGCAATGACATTCTCGCCCGAGAACTGCTCCTCGCAAGCCGCCGCCTCTGCTCCGCCGCCTATAGTGGTGTTGCTGACAACGCACTGTACGGGAGTGCCGTCGGGATAGCAAAGATTTTCTTCAATAAGCTTTGCCGCCGAGGTTGCCATACCCATGGTCTGGTTTTCAAGGCTTTCACGGACTCCGCCCCATCTGCCGTCGATAACGGGACGAATACCTATTTTAGGATATTTCATAACACTTTCTCCTTTATGTTATTTTATAATATTTTCAATTTTTTGTATGCCGAGGCAAATTTCTCCGGATTTTCGGGAAGATATGTTTTCACGCTCTCCGAAGAAGCAAGAATACGCCTGCCTTCTTCCACGCTTTCAATCTCGCCGAGAGCTATAAGCTGAAGCATAATATTCCCGAGCGCCGTAGCCTCCGTCGGTCCTGCCGTCACGGGGATATTGAGGCTGTCCGCCGTCATCTGACACAGGAAGCTGTCCTTTGTTCCGCCGCCGAGCAGATGGAGCACATCGAATTTCTTTCCCGTGTTCTCCTCAATCTGCCTGATTGCAAAACGGTATTTCATCGCAAGGCTTTCATATATACACCTTATAAGCGCGCCGTCCGTTTCGGGCGTGCCCTGACCTGTCTTTTTGCAAAAGCTGCGGATTTTTTCGGGCATATTTTCGGGAGCCGCAAACACGGGGTCATCCGGGTCTATAAAGAACCCGAACGGCTTTTCACGCCTTGCAAGCTGCTCCATATCGTTGTAAGAATACTCCTTGCCGTCTTTTCTGAAATTGCGTCTTATCTCCTGAATAAGCCAAAGGCCGCTTATGTTTTTGAGATAATTTATCTTTCCGTTTGCCCCGAGCTCGTTTGAAAGCTCGTCGTTCATACTCTTTTCGGAAAGTATCGGCAAATCGTTCTCGCAACCTATGAGAGACCATGTTCCGCAAGAGAGAAAAGCGGGTGTTTCGCCGTCCTTTTCGGGCATGGCGCACACGGCGCACTGCGTATCGTGCCCCGCTGCCTTTATGACCTTTATGCCATTGTATTCTCCTGCAACGCTTGCGCTTTTCACAATCGGCGGCAGCATTTTTTCATTCTTCCCCGTAAGCGCAAAGGCTTCCTTTTGCCAACACACCTTTTCCGAATCAAGCATCTGCGAGGTCGAGGCTATTGTCTGCTCGGCAGATTTTACGCCGCACAGCGAATATGCGAACAGGTCGGGCATAAACAGGAACATATCCCCGTCGTTTTCCTCAACGCTCAACTGAAAAAGCGTGTTTATGTTCATTATCTGATTTCCCGTAAGGGCATACAGCCGCTCGGGGGGGATTTTTTCAAAAAGCCTTTCGGGCGCACCGTCCGTTCTCGTATCCCGGTAACAGACGGGCAGCGAAACAAGCTTTCCGTCCTTGTCGATTATTCCGTAATCAACGCCCCATGTGTCAAAGGCAAGCGAGTCAACATCTCCTGCCGTTTCGACAGCCTTTTTGACCTCCGAGAGAAGATACGGGAAATTCCAGCAGAGCTTTCCCTTTTCCTTGACCAATTCATTGTCAAAACGGTGTATTTCACGGTAAGTGAGCCTGCCGTTTTCGTATTCTCCGAGTATCGCTCTGCCCGTAGACGCGCCGAAATCAAACGCTAATACACGACTCATGCTTTTACTACTCCTTTTTTGAGAAGAACATTGGCGTAAATTGCCGTTTCGCCCGTAGCAATTATAAGATAAGCCTTTTTCGCCCTCTCATAAAAGGCAAAACGCTCCGTCATTTCAATGTCGTGGTGTTCGGGCTCGTATTTTGTAAGAATTTTGTCGTATTCCGCCCAGATTGTCGGCGTGGGAGTGTTGTCGCCCTTGACAACCTCCATCAAAGCAACGGGCTTTTCGGTGTATGTGTCGAGCGGGATAAGCGACAAAACGGCGTCAAGCATATCCGCCGCAGAATGTCCGTCCGCACGGACAACAACGGCGTTTTTGCCTATGCTCTCGCTCGGGAAATTACCGTCTGCGATAACAAGCTCGTCTCCGTGTCCCATTTCGCAAAGCGCCTTGAGAAGCTCGGGAGATACTATCGGGTTGATACCTTTAAGCATAATCAGTCCTCCTGCTTGTGAAGCATTTCGTCGTCGGGATTGAACACCTTGTAGCCCGGGTGCCTGCCCGTAATTCTGTAATAGCTTCTTAAATCAATAAGCTTCTGTATATTCTCCCTGTCTATATCATGGCTTCCGCCGAGGATAACGGCATTGATTGTAATCTTTGCCCAAAGCTCAAGGCTTTCCATTCTGTAAAAGGCGGTGATTACATCGCTGCCGACTGCAAGCGCACCGTGGTTTTCAAGCAGCATAACATCGTGCTCATCAAGGTAGGGCTCGATAGCGTCGGGAACCTCCGTTGTAGACGGCGTGCCGTAGGGCGTGAGCGGAACGGCACCGATAGCCGCAACATCCTCAATCATATTGTACATATCCATAGCCTTGTGCGCTACGGCAAAACCCGTAGCTCCCGGAGGATGGGCGTGAATAACGCTGAAAACATCCTCTCTCTTGTCATAGCAACGAAGATGCATTTTAATCTCGCTTGACGGGCGGAGGCCCTCCGCCGCCTCCAATACATTGCCCTTTGAGTCGATTCTGATAAGCTTATCGGGTGTAATAAAAGATTTGCTCATCCCCGTGGGTGTTGCCAAAATCGTGCCGTCGTCAAGCTTTGCGCTGACATTTCCGTCGTTTGCCGCAACCCAACCGAGCTGCCACATTTTATGGCAGACATCGCAAATCTGGTCTTTAATAACTTGAATATCCATTTTGCTTTTTCCTTTCCTGTATGTGTCTGTGCACATTACAATGTTATTGTATCATAAATAAAAACCATATTCAACAACTATAATTTTATGTTCACTGTGCACATATACAGCTTGTTGACAAAGGCACTCCTACCTCTTATAATTTTAATGTATTTTACTGCGAAAGGCGGCGTATTATGGGCAGAAAAGGCTTATCCGACCCGAATTTTTTCGGCACGGAGAAAATTTCAAAAATACTGTTCAGAACTGCGCCTCCCGTTATGCTCGCACAGCTTATACAGGCGCTTTACAACATTGTTGACAGCTTCTTTGTCGGCAGATATTCCGACGAGGCTCTTACCGCACTGTCGGTTATATATCCCGTTCAGCTTATAATCATTGCTCTCGCCGTCGGCACAGGCGTGGGTGTAAACACATATATGGCACGCAAATTCGCACAGGGCAAGTCAAAGGACGCCGACGAAGCAGGCGGCACGGGTATGCTGCTCGGCTTTGTCACATGGATTGTTTTCGCTCTTGTATCGGTTCTTGTTATGAAGCCGTATGTTATGACCTCGGCAAAGTCGCCCGAGGCGGTTGCAGACGCCGTGACCTACGGCAATATAGTCTGCATTGGCAGTATCGGAGCGTTTTTGGAGGGCAACTGGACAAAGGTGCTTCAGGCAAGGGGCAATATGAAGCTCCCGATGGCGGCTCAGATAATCGGTGCGCTGACAAATATCGTGCTTGACCCACTTCTGATATTCGGTGTCGGATTTTTGCCCGAAATGGGCGTTGCGGGCGCGGCATACGCCACCGTATGCGGTCAGATTATAGCGGCGATAATCACGGGAATAAAGGGCTTCTGCAAGCCGCCCGAAATAAAAAAGCTGCCGCACTACATAAAAATGATATACCGCTACGGCTATCCGTCAATAATTATGCAGCTGCTTTACACGGTTTATATAGTCGCACTTAATGTGATACTTGCGGGCTTCTCCGACTCTGCGGTAACGGTGCTCGGTCTTTACTACAAGGCGCAGTCTTTCTTCTTTATTCCGCTGTTCGGGCTTCAGACCTGTATTGTGCCCGTATTAAGCTACAATTACGCAAATAAGAGCTATCGCAGATGCCGTGACCTTATGAACTTTTCCTGCTTTATATCGGCGGCGTTTATGATAGTGGGCATAATCTGTTTTGTGTTCTTCCCCGAAAAGCTTATGTCCGTATTCTCAAAAAGCGAAGAGGTTATGGAAATAGGCTCGGTCGCATTCCCGATAATCGGCGCAAGCTTCCTGCCCGCCGTAATATCGCTTATGATGCCCGTGTTCTTCCAAGCTATCGGCTACGGCGGAACAAGCCTTATGCTGTCGCTTACACGGCAGGTTTTCTGTCTTATTCCCATTTTCCGCATACTTGCGGAGTTCGGCTTGAACTACACCTGGTGCGCTTTCCCGATTTCGGAAATAATCGCAGGCGGTATCGGACTTGTAATTTATTTCAGCGTTCTGAGGAAATGGAAAAAAGAAGCAAAAACACCGTTGACATAAACCCAACTTCAGGTGTTATCATAAATACATAAACAATTCAAGGAGGAATTACCGTGAGAAAGAATTTTAAGGCTAATCCGTGGTTTTATCCGCTTCCCGTCCTCATTATAGGCACATATGACGAAAACGGAAACGCAGACGCAATGAACGCCGCTTGGGGCGGACTTTACGACTCGGACCTCGTTGAGCTGTGTCTGAGCGAAAGCCACAAGACCACAAAGAACATTAAAAAGAAAGGCGCATTTACCGTAAGTTTTGCCGACGCCGACAATGTTGCGGCAAGCGACTATGTCGGAATTGTTTCTGGCAACAACACACCCGACAAAATGAAAAAATCGGGCTTTACGGTAACAAAGAGCGAATTTGTTGACGCACCCGTTATAAACGAGCTTCCGCTTGCACTTGAATGTGAGTTTGTAAAGACCACAAGTGAGGGCAACATCATAGGAAGAATTGTCAACATCAGCGCAGACGAAAAAATACTTGATGAAAACGGCAACCCCGACCTCGACAAGTTCAGACCCATTTCATATGAGCCCGTTCACAACACCTACCGTGTTCTCGGCGAGGTTGTCGGAAAGGCATTTTCCGACGGCGCAAAGCTCAAATAATTTCTGTAACACGAATACGCAAAAGACCGCAAAGGCTTAATACCTCTGCGGTCTTTTTATTTTCTCGATTTATTATTCCTCGATATGCTCCTGTCCCTGAGCGATTATCGTGCGGACATGCTCGTCGGCAAGCGAATAGAACACCGACTTGCCCTCACGGCGTGCCTTGACAAGCTTATTCTGCTTTAATATCTTCAACTGATGCGAGATAGCCGACTGGTTCATATTCAGCGCCGAAGCCAAATCGCACACGCAGACCTCTGCCTCAAAGAGGACATAAAGTATGCGTATCCTTGTCGAGTCGCCGAACACCTTGAACAGCTCTGCGAGATTATAGAGCTCAACCTCGTCGGGCATTTCGTCGATTACCTTTTTAAGCACCGAACCGTGAACCTCGTTTACCTCACAGCAGTCTAATTCTTTCTCCATCGTTTTTACCTCTTTCAATTACAGTTTTTTAACCATCAGTGCACGGATTGCGTTGAGTACGGCAATTACCATTACGCCGACATCGGCGAAGATTGCCGCCCACATATTTGCAATACCCAAAGCGCCTAATACAAGGCACACAAGCTTTACGCCGAGCGCAAATGTGATGTTTTCATATACAATTCTAAGGCATTTTCTTGAAATCTTGATAGCCTTGGCAATTTTAACGGGGTCATCGTCCATAAGGACTATATCAGCCGCCTCGATAGCCGCATCGGAGCCCATGGCGCCCATTGCGATACCTATATCGGCTCTTGAGAGCACGGGAGCGTCGTTTATGCCGTCGCCGACAAACGCAAGTTTTTCCTTTTCACCTTTTTTCGACAAAATTTCCTCAACCTTTGAAACCTTGTCGGCAGGCAGCAGCTCACTGTAAACCTCGTCAATTCCGAGCTCTTCGGCAACCTGATTTGCAACATCGGAAGCGTCGCCCGTGAGCATAACCGTCTTTTTGACGCCCGCCTTTTTAAGCTCGGCAATCGCCTGTTTTGAAGTGGGCTTTACAACATCCGAAATCAGGATATGTCCCACATATTTTCCGTCAACGGCAACATGTACCTTTGTGCCGACTTCCCTGCACTCGGTATATTTTATTCCGAGTTTATCCATAAGCTTTCCGTTGCCTGCGGCAACCTCTTTACCGTCAACCTTTGCGATAACGCCGTGACCCGAAATCTCCTTGACATCGGAAACCCTCTGCTTGTCGATTTCATGTCCGTAAGCCGCCTGCAAGCTCTTGCTTATCGGGTGCGTGGAATAACTTTCGGCATAAGCCGCAAGCTCAATCAGCTCATCTTTATCTATTGTGTTATCATGAACTCCGACAACCTCAAAAACGCCCTTTGTCATAGTGCCCGTTTTGTCGAAAAGGACATACTTTGTCTTTGAAAGCGTCTCAAGATAGTTAGAGCCCTTGACAAGTACGCCTGCGTTGCTCGCTCCGCCTATTCCCGCAAAGAAGCTCAGCGGCACGCTGATTACAACAGCGCACGGACAGCTTATTACAAGGAAGGTAAGCGCCCTGTAAACCCAAGTGCCGAACGACGCGGCATTGCCCATAATAAGATTTATAATCGGCGGTATGAGTGCAAGCGCAAGTGCGCCGAAGCATACCGTAGGTGTATAATAGCGTGCGAATTTTGAAATGAAATTCTCCGAACGGGATTTCTTCGAGGTTGCGTTTTCCACAAGGTCAAGTATCTTTGATACCGTTGACTCGCCGAACTCTTTTGTGGTTTTAACCTTTATAACGCCCGAAAGGTTTATACAGCCGCTGACAATTTCGTCGCCCTCTTTAACCTCTCTCGGAACGCTCTCTCCCGTAAGTGCGCTTGTGTTAAGCGAGGAAGCGCCTTCGGTTACAACGCCGTCTATCGGCACCTTTTCGCCGGGGGTTACAACAATTATCGAGCCTATCTCGACCTCGTCGGGGTCAACCTGCTTCAATTCGCCGTTTTCCTCAATATTGGCATAGTCGGGTCTTATGTCCATAAGCTCCGATATGTTCCTGCGGCTCTTTCCGACGGCATAGCTCTGGAAAAGCTCGCCTATCTGATAGAAAAGCATAACCGCAACGCCCTCGGTATAATCGCCCAAAGCTATTGCGCCGACGGTTGCGACCGCCATAAGGAAGTTTTCGTCAAACACCTGCTTATTCTTAATGCCCATAAGAGCCTTTTTAAGAATATCATAGCCGATTACGAAATACGGTACCATATAAAGCGCAAATTCAAGATAGCTGTTAAGCGTAACGAATTTGCCGAGTATTTTAAGCGCAATAATAAGTATAGCCGAAACTATAATCCTTATCAATACTTTTTTCTGCTTCTTGTTCATCGTTCTCTCTCCGTTTCAAAAAGCGCAACCGAAACGATTGCGCCCTAAATGTCAGATGTAAATTTCGCAGTCGTCCTCGACCTTTTTACAATTTTTAAGGACATCCTTCATAACAGCCTTGGCGTCGGCGCCCTCGTCAAATTCAACATTCATTTTAAGCATCATAAAGTTTACCGTTGCATCCTTAACTCCGTCGGTCTTTTTTGCGGCTTCTTCCATTTTGTTGGCGCAGTTGGCACAATCAACATCGATTTTGTAAGATTTTTTCATAACTTTACTCCGTTCTGACGCTTGGCGTCGTGTTGTTTATTGCAAGCGGGATTCCGCTTTTTCGTATTATCATATGAACATCTGTTCATATGTTGATTTGATTATAGCACATATATATTATATGTCAAGCGTTTACGAAAAATTTTTCATAAAATTTTTGAAAACCCGTCAATCTTATGATACAATAGCCGTGAGGTGATACGAATGGTGCATTTGGGCAACGATTGGGATGAAATACTCAAAGATGAATTTGACAAGCCCTATTACAGAAGATTAAGGCATTTTCTTAAAGAGGAATATCAAAATCATACTATATATCCGCCGATGAACGACATTTTCAACGCATTGCGCTGTACCTCATTTGCGGACACAAAGGCGGTTATTATCGGTCAGGACCCCTACCACGGAGCGGGTCAGGCGCACGGTATGTGCTTTTCCGTAAAAAAAGGCACTCCCCCGCCCCCGTCTCTTCAGAATATATTTAAGGAAATACACTCCGACCTCGGCATTGATATGAATGTCGGTCACGGCGAACTTACCTCATGGGCAAAGCAGGGCGTTCTGCTTCTCAACACCGTATTGACGGTTCGTGAGGGCGTGGCAAACAGTCACAAGGATATGGGGTGGGAAATATTTACCGACAGGGTAATTTCCGAGCTCAACAACAAGCAAACACCCGTTGTATTCTTACTTTGGGGCGCACACGCAAGGAAAAAGGCGGCGGTTATCACAAACCCCATACATTACAAGCTCACTGCGGCGCACCCGAGCCCGCTTTCGGCTTACAACGGCTTTTTCGGCTGCAAGCATTTCTCAAAAACCAACGAATTGCTCACAGCCTCGGGTCAGACCCCGATTGACTGGAGCCTCAGATGAAAATTCGACAAAGTTTTTATATTACTATTGATTTTTAATCTTTGTTATTTTATAATATCAAGTGTCGCACTTCGAATCGGTTGTGTAACCGCTTCGGGGTGCTTTTGTATGATATTTTCAATCCTTAATCGGGAGGCAGAAAAGTGAAAATAGGATTTGATAACGACAAATACCTTAAAACTCAATCGGAGCACATAAGGCAGAGGATAAATGAATTCGGCGGAAAGCTTTATCTTGAATTCGGCGGAAAAATATTTGACGACTTCCACGCTTCAAGAGTTCTTCCGGGCTTTTTACCCGACAGCAAAATGAAAATGCTGCTTGAATTGAAGGACGAGGCTGAAATGCTTATCGCCATCAACGCAAACGACATTGAAAAGAACAAGGTAAGAGGCGACATAGGCATAACCTATGACCTTGATGTTTTAAGACTTATCGACATTTACAGGAACTTCGGACTGCTTGTAAGCGGCGTTGTAATGACGCAGTTCAACAATCAGCCGTCGGCAGTGGCTTTTCAGCAAAGGCTTACGGAGCTCGGCGTAAAGGTTTACCGCCATTACAGTATTGAAAACTATCCGCAGGATGTTCAGCTGATAGTCAGCGACGACGGATACGGAAAAAATGAATTTGTCGAAACCACCCGTTCGCTTGTCGTCGTTACCGCACCGGGTCCCGGAAGCGGAAAAATGGCGGTTTGTCTTTCCCAGCTCTATCACGAGCACAAACACGGCGTCCGTGCGGGCTATGCGAAGTTTGAAACATTCCCGATATGGAACCTGCCGCTCAAACACCCCGTAAACCTCGCTTACGAGGCGGCTACAACGGATTTGAACGATGTAAATATGATTGACCCGTTCCATCTTGAAGCATACGGTGTCACAACGGTAAACTATAACAGGGATATTGAAATTTTTCCCGTCCTCAACGCTATTTTTGAGCGTATTTTCGGCAGTTCGCCGTACAAATCCCCCACTGATATGGGCGTCAATATGGCAGGCAACTGCATAATCGACGATGAGGTCGTAAGGGAGGCGTCAAAGCAGGAGGTTATCAGAAGATATTACAAGGCTCTTGTCGACAAAAAGAACGGCGCGAATGTTACAAACGAAATCCGCAACCTCGAGCTTATTATGAAGCAGCTTGAAATTGTTCCCGAGTACAGGAAGTGTGTTTTGCCCGCGGTTGAGCTTTGCGACAGAACGGGCGAGCCTGCGGCGGCAATCGAGCTTGACAACGGAAAGATAATCACGGGCAAGACCTCGGATCTTTTGGGCGCTTCGTCGGCAATGCTCCTCAACGCACTTAAAGAGATAGCACATATCAACGATGATATCGACCTTATTTCCCCGAAGGTTATCGAGCCTATACAGGATTTGAAAGTAAACCATCTCGGCAACAAAAACCCGAGGCTTCACACGGACGAAATCCTGCTTGCACTTTCGATTTCAGCCGCAACCAACCCGACTGCGGAAATGGCAATGAAAGCGCTTGAAAAGCTTGACGGCTGTCAGATGCATTCAACGGTTATCCTCTCCGAGGTTGACCTGCACACGCTTAAAAAGCTCGGCGTAAATGTTACCTGCGAGCCTTACAGACAGTCAAAGACGCTTTTCCACAAATAAATAAAACAGCAATATATTCGCCGCAGTTTTTTCGTAAGATTAAACAGCGGCGATATTTCTTGTCAAAGTCTGTTGGCATTTTGTCAAATATTAGTTTCAATATAATTGTAAGAATAATATTATTTTGCTAAACAGAGCGTGGCGTTTATGACACGAGCAAAATACAAGGCAATTTTTCTTGTATGCTTTCTTGCGGTATATTTTTCAATCGAATTAAACATCATATATCACATCGTAGGGGCGAACTGTGTTCGCCCGCTTTTAATATCAGCAGAATTTGACGGGCGACCGCAGGTCGCCCCTACGGGTCGTGCGTTAATTTTAATTTCATATTAGTTAGCAAAAAATTATGATAAATCAGTGCACAATCCGTAGGGACAGCCCTTGCGGCTGTCCGTCGATATGACTTATATATAATTTCTTGCGGACCGGGGCGAGCCCTGTCCCTATGGTATGATATAAAATATAATTTGATTGTATCGGTTAATTCGCAGTATTCCCTTTCGGCGGGAGCAAGCCCCCGCCCTACGCTATACGATATATTCTTCAAGTTGTGCTGTCCGTTTTTATTATACAACTTTTACTTCTTCACTATTACCTCTTACCTCGCCTGCAAAGGCGCTGCTACCGCCGTATCGGCACACAAAAAACGCCTTGCAACAGCAAGGCGTTGATTTATTGTATTCTGTCAGAAGCCTCTGGAGCTTCCGCCACCGCCGAACGAGCCACCGCTGCCGGAGAAACCTCCTCCGCCACCGCCCGAGAAGCCGCTGCCTCCCGAAAAGCCGCCGCCATGGAAATCGTTTCCGCCTCCGTTGAACGGACCTCCGCCAAGGAAGATAACACGGCGTTTGCGCCGCAAAACGATAGCAACAACAAGCACAATAAAGATTATTATGTCAAATATAACATACAGTCCTCCGAATACATCATCGGTGTCATAATCCTCATCCGCACCGTCGGGTGCCGTTCTTGAGCCGTCAATCTCAACACCGTACTCATTTGCGGTCTCGCCTATCAGTGCGGAAAAAGCCTTGTAAAGCCCCGTTGAAAAATCATTGTCTCTCAAATACGGCATAGCATAGGTGTCGAGAATTCTTCCCGTCTTGCCGTCGGTCAGCGTGTCCTCAAGCCCGTAGCCGACCTCAATATCCACCTGTCTCTCTTCAACGGCAAGCAATAAAAGGACGCCGTTGTTGTCGTTTTTACTGCCTATGCCCCACTCTCTGCCCAAGCCGAGCGCATAATCCCTGACCTCTTCGCCGTCAAGCGAATCGACAGTTACGCAAACCACCTGTGCGCCCGATTTTTCATATAACTCCTCTGCCATAGACTGCATTTTCTGCTCGTCGGCATCACTTATACAATCGGCAAAGTCGTTTACGAAAAATTTCTGTGTGGGGTTAGGATATTTCGCCGCAAAAGCGCCGACCGATAATGACATCAACAGCAAAATCACGGTCAATATCGCCGCAGAAACCTTTTTCATACACTCACCCACTCGCCGAAGCATCAGTCAAAATTGACGCTCGGTACGGTCTGTGCCTCACTTGAAGCCTCAAAATATTCCGCCTGTCCAAAATTAAACACGGAAGCAACTATATTTGCGGGGAATTTCTTGATATGGGTATTGTATGCTTTCGCAACATCGTTATAATCCTTGCGTGCAACGGAAATCCTGTTTTCCGAGCCTGCAAGTTCATCCTGAAGATTGATAAACTGTGTATCCGCTTTGAGCTCGGGATAATTTTCCACTACAACAAGAAGTCTTGAAATTGCGCTGTCAAGCTCGGAGTTTGCCTGCTCCATCTCGTCAACGGAGTTTGCGCCAGAAAGCTTTGAACGCGCATCGGCAATAGCGGTATACACTTCTTCCTCGTGAGCCGCATAGCCCTTGACCGTGTTTACAAGGTTCGGAATAAGGTCCGCTCTTCTCTGTAACATTGTCTGGACATTTGCCTGTGCGTTGCTGACGGTTTCCCTCTCGTCAACAAGGCTGTTATAGGAAGAAATAACGCTTCCGACAAGTATTGCGATTACCGCAACTACCGCAAGAACAATAATAAGAGCTTTTTTGTTTTTCATGCCGAGTCCTCCGTATTATACAGTATGTAAAATATCAGTCGTCATAACCGTTGGGATTTTTTGACTGCCAATTCCACGAATCGCGGCACATATCGTCAATATCCCTCTTTGCTTCCCAGCCGAGCACCTCTTTTGCCTTGGTCGGGTCGGAATAGCAGACCGCAAGGTCGCCGGGGCGTCTCGGAGCAATCTTGTAGGGAAGCTCCTTGCCGTAAACCTTGCTGAATGCCTTGACTATGTCAAGCACGCTGTAGCCCTTGCCCGTTCCGAGGTTAAATACCTGAACGCCCTTGTTGCCCTCAAGGATGTTTTTAACAGCCTTGACATGACCGTCCGCAAGGTCGACAACATGGATATAATCCCTGACCCCCGTTCCGTCGGGCGTGTCGTAATCGTCGCCGTAAACACTAAAATACGGGCGCTTTCCGATCGCAACCTGTGTAATATACGGCATAAGATTGTTCGGTATGCCGTTCGGATTTTCGCCTATTCTGCCGCTCTCATGAGCACCGATGGGATTGAAATAACGCAGGAGCGTAACATTCCACTCGTTGTCCGACTTGTAAATATCCTCAAGGATAATCTCAATCATATACTTTGTCGTGCCGTAGGGGTTTGTGGTGCCGCCTGTTTTCATCGTCTCTTTAAGCGGAGAAACATTGTTCATTCCGTAAACCGTTGCGGATGAGCTGAAAACTATATTTTTACAGCCGTTGTTTCTCATAACATCGCAAAGCTTCAGCGTGCCGCCGATATTGTTGTCATAGTATTCAATCGGCTTTTGGCAGGATTCGCCGACCGCTTTAAGTCCCGCAAAATGAATTACCGCATCGATTTTATTCTCTTTGAAAATTTTGTCCATACCCTCCGAATCTCTGACATCACAGTCATAAGACTTAAAGTCCTTACCCGTGAGTTCCTTGACTCTTTCAAGTGACTTGGGGCTTGCGTTATAGTAGTTATCGACAACCACTACATCATATCCCGCATTGAGGAGCTCAACGCATGTGTGAGAACCGATAAATCCGGCTCCGCCCGTAACAAGAATTGCCATAATTAGGTGCCTCCGTTTATAAAAAATTGCTTTTGTCAGTTAAGAAATGTTCCCGGGAAATATTTGTCGAGTATTTCGTCAAACTTTGAACCCGAAACAGCCATACTGTCCGCTCCGAGCTGGCTCATACCTACGCCGTAGCCGTCGCCGAAGGTGGTAATTGTGTATGTTCCGCTCGTTGCGTCGTACGAAAGACTGAAGCAGGGTGAGGAAAGCTCCTTGTTTTTCATTATATCATAGATGAATGTAACGCCCGATACCTCTTTGTTGCCGACGGTTATCTTCTCGACATAGCCCGTGCCCGTGCTTACCGCAGTATCGTGAGCACCTATTGAAAGCCATGTTGAAATATCGTCGGAAAATTCTATCGTCGAATCGAACGCCAGAGCGCCTGCCTTGATTTCATCCGCCGTGAGAAGGACTTCCTTTTTATATCCGTCTCTCTGCTTGTCGGACGCACTCGCAACACTCTTGAGATAAGTAAAGCTGTTGCCGAAAACAGTCGATGCGTTAGCGGTTTTGCCTGCCGACATTCTGCAATACGGCGTAAACGCAACCTGGTCGTTAAATGTAAGATAACGGCCGAACACCTCATTTACGGCGTCATACGCTTCCTGTGTATAGTTATCTGCAATGGTCAGATTGCTTATTCTCCAGTTTGTGTTTCTGTATTTGAGATAGGTATATGTGATTACTGCCTGAGCCTTCAATGTCTCGGCATTGAAGCTGCTGTCGGTCTCCGCCGTGATTATCCTTGCGATTGCTTCCTTCGCATCGATTTCCTGTCCGTTTACCGTGATTGTGCTCGGAACTGCATTCGAATCCTGTGCGGCAGCCTGCGTCTGCGGCTCGGTTGCAGTGATTGCTCCTGCAGTGGTCTCTACGGGAACCGTGGTGGGCTCTTCGTTTGTTATGCCGTTTACAAGCTCAAAGCGCATAAGCTTTGACAAAGACATAGTTTCGGTCTTAACCGGCGCCTCGGTTGTTGTCTCGGGTGCCTGCGTCTCAACGGGAACGGTTGTCTCGGGCTCTTTTTGAGCGTTCTTCTGCTTTACAAAATAAACCGCAGCCACCGTGACAGCCGCAACAAGCAGAAGGGCAACAACGGAAATTATTGCCGCCTTTGATTTCTTGCCGAGCTTTTTGTCTGCCTTGGGCGCTTCATCCTGTGCTATCTCGATTCCCACCGAATTATTGCCCATTGCCTTTTCTCCGATAAGCGCCAACAGCTCCTCCGTTGCAATTTTGATGAAGTGAGTGTCATCCTCGCCATCCTCCTTATAAAGCTTTCTGACGAGAGCAGACTTGTCCGTTGCAACAGATATGCAGATATAATCGCAACCATCGTTGGTTGTAAAGATGTCGGAAATGCATGCGCCGAGAGTAGCGCTTGAAAGGTCTTTTGCCGAACGCGCCATCTGTGCGGTGTAATCTGTTACATTATAGTCGCCTCTGTCCTCAATATGAGGCGTAAATGTGAAATATTCCTCAAAATCGTCAAGCCCCGCCGCAAACTCACGCAGGACCGTAGCGTTTGTGTTTCCGTTTATCGCAATTTTAACGCCGGACTCTTTAAGAATGTTGAGAGTATGCGCGGCAATATTCTTTTCCTGCTCGCTTACATCTTCACTCTCATCGGGAACAGGCTCTTCCTTTACCTCGGGCGCAGCGGAAGTTTCAGCTTCGGTTACCTGATTGAGGCGTCCTCCGTTTGTAATATAGGGAACAAGTCCTCTTTTGAGGACAGAATCCAGCCTGTGCTCATCAAACGGTATCATCACAATTGTCTGCATGCCCTTTTTGACCGCAAAGCCCGAATTTACGCCGTCAATCGACACAAATACGGTTGCGCCTGTAGGCATAGCCGCATTTTTCTGCTTTGCGGCATCGTCAATATCAAGCTCCGCAAGCTTTTTAAGCACAGCCTCACTTTGCTCTTTTTCAAGCGAAAGAGCGGTCATAAGCTTTAATTTTGTTGAATTGTAAATACCCGACTCAACAGCAATTACAATGAAATCGCTGCTCTTGATAGCCTTTGAAAGCCCGCCGAACATCTCCTTGAGTGAAGTGTACTCATCAAAAGAAATATCGCTGTCCGCAAAGCCGTTAAGACTGCCGATTACCTTAATCTGCATCTTAACCGAAGCGTCTGCCGCGTTGCGATACAATGAAAACAACTTCATTTCCATCTCTTTATTACCACCTTAATTAAAATTACTTATCAGTTATCGGGATACCAATTTGTCGAACCGCTGTACGGGTTTGACTGTCCCTTCTGGTCATACCATATCTGCGGATAACGGGGATTTCCGTTCGTTACGGCATATGTCGTGTCAACATCCGCCGTCTCGCCCGTCCTTAAAAGTCTGCCGACTACCACAAGTCTTGCGTCGGTAAACTCATATGTGCAGGTTGAAAGAGTGATAAGCTTATCCGCCGAGTTTATGTCAACGCCCGTTGTATAGAGCTTTCTCTCGTCAAGCGCTTTGATGTAGCTGTCAAAATTCTCCGTACTGCCGAACGATGTGACGGTGTAATTGAAAATATAGCCGTTATCGTCCTGCTCCCTGCTGTTCGTGATAAACACCGCATAGACCTTGAACTTGTATGATTTATAAAGCGTATCATAATTGATAATCGGCGACTCCAGGAAGCCGTCAAGCGTTTTGTACTTGCTCAGCTCAGCAAACACAAGTCCATCGCTCATATGGTGTCCGTAAATTATAGTGTTTTGGTTAAGATACTTCGGGTCATTCCTGTAATCCAAAAACGGACAGCCGTATCTGCTGTAATTTCCGTAGAAATCCTTTTTAAGGTAATCGGAATTGTTGGACGACTGAACGACCTGAACATCAATACCCGAATTCGGAACGCTTATCCAGCCGACAAGCTGCTGATTGAGCGCATACAGGTACGCATATTTTGCCATCATTCCATCGGGGGTTTCGACATCGGGGTATTTCGCCTTGAATTCCTCCCAAAGCTTTGCCTCTTCCTCCTCGTTGGCAGTGTCGACAATCTGGCTTGAAATGCCGCTCTGCTGTTTTTCCGTCTCGTTGCCCTGAACATAAATAACGGCAAACGCAACCGCACAGCCTATAAGCACAACAACAGAGAGGTTTGCGACAAGCTTTCTTATAAATTCGGGCTTCTTGTCCTGCTTATTAGGAAAGGTTTTTCTGAAAAAGTCCCTGAACATCTCGTTAAAGGTCTTGGGTCTTTCCTTTTTCTCGGTAGGCTCAACCTTTTCAAGCCCCTTTAATTCTCCCGAGCTCTCTTCGCTCCTGTCTGTCTGGAACGGGTTTGCAACATCGACAAAATGCTGTTCTCCGCCGTATTTCACACGCCTTGTTGTCTTTTCGTCAAAAGCTTCCGAATTTTCGATATTCTTCGCTATCTCGGCATAAACATCATCGGAAACCTCGGGTGTGGGAAGCTCATCATACGCTTCGGGTCGGTTTTCTTCGGGAGCATTCAGCTCTTTGCTTTTGTCAAACTCGTTTTCTTTCATCAATATTCAACTCCTTCGGGGAACCATCTTTCGGCATAGGCGTAAGGGTTGGAGAGCCCGTGTGCGTCATACCAAATCTGCGGATAACGGGGATTGTCATTCTTGACGGTCTTTGAAACATCCACGGTTTCGCTCTCGCCGTCCCTGACAAGCCTTGCGATTACGACAAATCTTGCATTCGTCTCGCCGTTACCCTTTATATCCATATCTCTCGTACAGGTTGAGAGAGTAAGAATTTTGTCGGTTTTTTTGACATCGACATTTGTAAAATAGAGTGAACGCATTTTGACCTCGTCCATAAACTCTTCAAAATTGTCGTCTGTCATAAACGGATATATGTAATTGAAGGTATAGCCGTTATCGTCATCATCGTCGGCATTCGTCAAAAATACCGCGACGACCTTCCATTTATGCTTTTCATAAATCGTATCAAACTGAATTACGGGCGAAGTTTTATAGAATTCAATATCCTTGTACTTTTCAAGGTCGGCAAACATTGTTGAGTCAAGGTAATTATGACCGTACAAAATCGTATTCTTACAAAGAGGCTGTGCGTGGTCGCGGTAGTCCATAAATATCGTGCCGCGCTTCTGATACTCTCCGTAAAAGCTCTTTCTCAAATAGTATTCGTTATTTTTGCCCTGAACGACCGGATGGTTTATCGAAGTGTTCGGTACAACTATCCAGCCTACAAGGTCGTTGTTGGCATTATAGGCACTGCGGTATTTTTCAAGTATACCGTCGTCACCGTATTCCTTGGTTTCCTCAACAGAGTCGGTAACAAGCCCCGCAATGTCCTCGTTCTGCTTTTTGTTGTACTCAACATCATAAACAGTCTTGAGAATAACCCCCAAGGATATAAGGAACACGATAATCGCAATAACCATTATCACCTTATCGACGGTTCTCTTTTTCTTTTTCTTGCTCTTTTGAGGTGCTGCCGCTGTCTCTGAATGTTCGGCGGCAATGCCGTCCTCTTGCGGCTTTTCGTCCTGATAGGGATTGTGAGCCACCCTCATACCGTCCTCGTAGGCATAGCGAGGCTCCCCGTCGTCGGCATTCTGCGATGAGCTTACATCAACATTATTCTGTTTTTCCCTGTCAAATTCTTCGCTCATTTCAAATACTCCAATACTATTTCAAGCGCCGTATCGGCTGATTTATTTCTGTTGTTTTCCCTGACATTGTCGGAAAAATCGTTTAGATGCTTTTTGACTATCGTTGCTTTGCCGTCCGAAAAAGCAATATAAACAAGCCCCACAGGCTTATCCGTACCGTCCGAAGAAGGACCTGCAATGCCCGTAACGGCAACCGCAATATCCGCTCGGGTAAGCGACAGCACACCGCTTACCATTTCCCTTGCGCACTCCTCGCTGACCGCTCCGAATTTTTCAAGAGTTTCCGTTTTAACGCCGAGAATTTCATGCTTGATGCGGTTTGAGTAGCTGACAACTCCGCATTCAAATACGGAGGACGAGCCCGAAACATCGGTTATGCGCTTTGCGATAAGTCCGCCCGTGCAGGACTCGGCGCAGGTAAATGTCAAATTCTTTTCCTTGAGCAGTTTTACAACTTTTTCTTCAAGCTTCATCTTATATCCGAAATAACCTCAAATCTTGCGGTATCAACCGCTTCCTTAACAAGTGCGTCTGTATCAAATACCTTTTCCGCCTCTTCAAGCATCTGAACCGTGGGTCTTGTCCTCGGGTGTTTGGGCGTAAATACCGTACAGCAGTCCTCAAACGGTTTTATTGAGATATCAAAGGTGTCTATTTTTCTTGAAATTGCAATGATTTCTTCCTTATCCATTGCGATTACGGGACGGAAAACGGGCATATCCGAAACCGCGTCAGTGCAGGCAAGAGCCGACATGGTCTGGCTTGCCACCTGACCTATGCTCTCGCCCGTTACAAGCGCCTGACAGTCGTTTTTCTTTGCTATCTCATTTGAAATACGCATCATAAACCGCCTCATAACGAGTGTAAAGAGCTCCTCGGGACAATTATCTCTTATCTGCTCCTGTATTTTTGTAAATCCAACGGTGTAAAGACCTATGTCTCCGCTGTATCTCGAAACACGGCGTAAAAGGTCGTGAACCTTCATTTCCGCTTGCGGAGATGTGTACGGGGGCGAGGCAAAATGCACTGCGTCAAGCACTACGCCTCTTTTTGAAACCATCCATGCCGCAACCGGGCTGTCTATTCCGCCCGAAATGAGCACCGCGGCTTTTCCGCCCGTTCCGACAGGCATACCGCCTGCGCCCTTTATCTGATTGCCTCTGATAAACGCATAGTTGTCCCTTACCTCAACCGTAACCGTAAGCTCGGGATTGTGAACATCAACCGTAAGATGCGGAAACTTTTCAAGTATAGCGCCGCCGACCTCCCTGCTTATTTCCGGAGATGTAAGCGGAAAACTCTTGTCGCTTCGTTTTGCCTCAACCTTAAAGGTATCGACATTTTCAAGCTGCTCGGCAAGATATTCGGGAGCAACCGCAATAATTTCATCGATATCCTTTTCTACCGCCGCCGCTCTCTGGAAGCCCGCTATACCGAAAATCCTCGATATTCTGTTTATAGCCTCTTCCATATCGAAATCGTCGCAAAGCGGCTCGATATTCATAGTCGATTGCAGGCAGGTAACCTTAAATTTACCCAAGCCGTGCAAACGCCTTTTTATGTTTTTCGCAAGCACCGACTCAAAGGACGACCTGTTAAGTCCTTTAAGCGCAAGCTCGCCGTTTTTGATAAGTATAATCTCTTTCATTTTCTCTTCCTTTATTTTTTTGAGAGCTCTTCAAGGCAGGATTTTATTGTCGAGAGAGCATAATCGATTTCTTCCTTTGTTGTCTTGTAGGACATACTGAGCCTTATCGCGCTGTCAATGCGTTCAGGGGGCAGTCCCATAGACACAAGCACATCGCTCCTGTGTCCCTTTGAGCAAGCCGAGCCCGCCGAAACATACACGCCCTTTGACGAAAGGTAATTCACCGACACCTGCGACGGTATTCCGCGAAGCGAGATGTTGATTATATAAGGCAACGCATTCTCGGGAGAATTGAGCGTAACGCCGCCGATTTTTTCAAGACCGTTTTTGAAATAAGCGTTGAGCTCGGAAACAGTTTTCAGCCTGCTATCAATATCCGCAAGCTCGCCGACCGCAGCCGCAAAAGCCGCAATATTGGGCATTGCCTGCGTGCCCGAGCAGATGTTGTTTTCCTGCCCGCCGCCGAGGACATACGGCTTTATCCGCACTCCGTTTGCTATGTACAGCGCTCCGCTTCCCTTTAAGGCGTGAACCTTGTGAGCACTCATACTCATAAGGTCAATGCCGCACCTTTCGGGCTTGACTGGCAATTTCATATATCCCTGAACGCAGTCAACATGCAAAAGCGCCGAAGACTTTTTCCTTTTGATTATCCTCTTTATCTTATCGAAGGGCAGCACTGCTCCTATCTCGTTGTTAACCGCCATAAGACTTACAAGCACGGTCTTTTCGTCAACGGCGTTTTGAAATGCTTCTTCCGAGATGTTGCCGCTCTCATCGGGCATAATACGCACGACCTCAAAGCCGCTCTGTTCAAGCTTATCCATACACCTCGCAACGCTCGGGTGTTCAAACGCCGTGGTAACAATTTTGTTGCCCTTGCGCTTCATAAGCTCCGCCGCACCGAATATCGCCGTGTTGTTTGCCACGGTTCCGCTCGGAGTGAAAAATATCCTTGACGGGTCAACGCCTATGCTCTTTGCGATAACGCCTCTCGACTGTTCGAGAAGCTGCAATGCGTCATAGCCTTTTTTGTGGAGGGACGACGGATTTCCGAAATCGTTTTCCATTGTTCTCAAAGCCGCTTCGCAAGCCTTTTTACATGGCTTTGTCGTTGCGCTGTTATCAAGATAAGCTTCCAAAAACCATTCTCCTCCAAAATACACTATACTGAGTTTATATTATACACCATCCGTCTATGTTTGGCAAACAAATAAATAAAATGTTTTATGTATATTTATAAAAAATTTACAAAATATATTCGGGAGGTGAAGAATTTGGAAAAGCAGGTATCTCGAAGAGGAAAAATAAGGGTGAGGCTGTATGTTTCGGTGCTAATTTTAGCGTTGTTTTCAGGTCTTGTAATCAACGCTCAAAAAGCGTCGGAGCTCTCACGCAGGTTAAACGCCGACTCCGAGCGTTCGCTCGCTGCGCTTGAAGCTTGTATGTCCTCTATCAACACCAATCTCACTAAAGGTCTTTATGCAAACACAACGCCCATGTTGAGCTCAATGGCAATTTCGCTGACCAGAGACGCATCAAGTGCAAAAAATTCGCTTTCGGCTCTGCCTCTTTCTGACACTCAGCTTGACAATATGCTGAAATTTTTGTCGCAGGTCGGTTCGTTTGTTTCCACCCTTGACCGTAAGCTGTCTCTCGGCGAGAGCATCACAAGCGAGGAACGGGAGAAATTAAAACAGCTTATCGATGTTTCGCAAAAGCTTTTGTCCGAGCTCGACGGAATAACGCAGGGAGTCGAGGACGGAAGCATAAGCTTTGAGCTTGCAGGCGACACACTTGAAAGAAAGGCGGACTCGGCAACGCTTATTGACTCCGCTTTCGGCGATGCGGAGCAAGCCCTCACGGACTATCCGACGCTTATATACGACGGTCCGTTTTCCGACCACATTTTGAACCAGAGCCCGAAAACGCTTGAGGGAAAAGCCGATATATCCAAGGACGAAGCACAGACGATTGCCGCCGATTTTACCGGAACAGACAAAGAAAGCCTGCGTTTTGACGGCGAGGTAAGCGGTACGGTAGAGGCGTACAACTTCTCCGTTGACTCAATAAACATCAGCGTTTGCAAAAAAGGCGGAGCGGTGCTTTATCTGCTCGGTTCGTCAAATGCGGGAGAGAGCACTCTTACCTGCGAGCAGGCTATTGAGAGCGCACGCAGCTTCCTGACATCAAAGGGCTACGACGATATGAAAGAGAGCTATTACTCCACGCAGGACGGTATTTGCACAATAAATTTCGCCTATGAAAAGGACGGAGTCGTCTATTATCCCGACCTGATAAAATTAAGCGTCAGTCTTGAAACGGGAAATGTAATATCCTTTGACGCAAGGGGATATATTATGAACCACACCGAGCGCAGCCTGCCGCAGAATATGATTTCGGCGGACGACGCAAAGACGGCGGTATCGGATTATCTCACGGTTATGTCCACACGCCTTGCGGTTATCCCGACCGACTACAAAACCGAAAAGACGGCTTATGAGTTCCACTGCAAAACGCCCGACGAGCAGGAAGTGCTTGTGTATATAGATGTTCTGACCGCAAAAGAGGACGATATACTTCTTTTGCTCTACTCAGACGGCGGAATTTTAACCAAATAGGCATTGAAATAAATATATAAAAACAAAAAGGACACAATAAATGTGTCCGAATAAAAGGAGAAAAAAACTATGAAAAAAGCAATAACAGTATTGTTCATAATACTTTTACTCTGTGCGCTTGCCCTTGTCGGCTGCGGAAAGAACAAAAACGACACTCTCGGCAGCACCTCGTCAAAAGCCGAAACAGGCAACCGTATGGAAAATGCGGTTTCCGAGGGCGGAAGTGTAGTCGGCGACGCCGCAACGGGCATAGGCGATACCGTCGGTGACGTTGTGACGGGCGCAGGCGACCTCGCCGGAGACATTGTAACAGGTGCAGGCGACATTGCAAACGATATTGTTACAGGCGCAGGAGATATGGTATCAAACGCAACAAGCTGACACCGGCACAAAAACGGAGAGGTAAGGCTGAGAGCCAATACCTCTCCGTTTTTCATTGCTTTCAAATATCGGTATAAATTTATCGGGCGTCCATTGCGGAAACAGCCTCGTCGAGCTTATCGAAAGAAACATACTGCTCCTCCGCAGAGTTCTGCGAAAATGACGGCACAGCGCAGTATGTACGCCACTTGCCCTCTTCTTTTACAAAGGTTCTGCCGAAAATATCCTCATAGTAAACCAACGGTTCGCCCGTGATGGAATCCGCCATATAGCCGTAGGTTGACAGCACAAACTTTGCGGGACTGTCCCAAAGGAAAAATACAAGCAAAAATACCGCTATCGCCGCCGCAATTATTCCTATTGCAGCCTTTACACCTTTTTCATAAAAACACCCCTTATAATTTTCATTGAGCCTGTATAGATGTTTGACTTTCATGCTCTTGGCTGTTTAGTTTGGGTGCGTTTTGCTCGTCTCTAACCGAAATAGCTTCTTCAAGTTCTTCGGGATCAATATATTGCCAGTAAATAGGGCAATCCCGTATTTCCATAGGCGGAGCGGCATAAACCCTCCATCTGCCATTTTCTTTATAGAAAGTATTTCCGAAAAGGTCCTCAAAATAAACAACCGGTTCAAGCGTATTTGCATCTATTAAATATCCATGATTTTGTTTGCTGAATTTCGGGGGACTTTCGTAGGCAACAAACACAAATATGAATATAACTATTGCTATAGCAAGAATTTTCAAAACAATTTTCAATGCTTTTTTCATTTTATCCCTCCAAAAGAATTATGCATCAGCCAATTTAACGGATAATGTACAAGAATCTACAGTTCCGTAATAAGACCACATTTTTATTTTTATGTATTGCGGGTTTCCAAGTCTTGCTCTCGAAAATCGAGTATACAGACTCAAGCTATAATTCACAAATGGGCTGTCATACTGATACCAAGTTGCGCCTTGGTCAACAGTAAACATTACATAATGTGAAAATCCCCTTTTTGCTCCGGACGGATTCAAATCCGAGCACTTCAAATAATAGTAATTATATCCTTCAAGAGCAATAATCGGTGTTGTTGCTATTGTCGCCGAAAAATCTAATTTACCGCTATAAACAACTTTTGACGATTTGCTAGACATGGTTTCATTAAAGCGGCTAAAAGAATTTGTTGCTTTGGCTTTTGCAATATCACTTTTAAGTTCTTTTAATTCGTAATAATCAGTAACCAGCTTGAAAGAATCAATGACAATAATATATTCTTTTTCCCCGTCTTTCAGAATATAGTCTCCATTTTCATCATTAAAGTATTCTACTATTTCTTCGTCAACACAGGTAAATCGCCGTTCTTCATTCAAATCATATGCATAGCCGCAAATAGGTAAAATCGAAACAATAAGCAATATCGTTAGTAAAACAACCGAAATGAATTTTTTCATAATTTTCTCCTTAATCTTTTAGTTTTCCATATATTTTATCACAAAATATTTAACCCACCGGACTCACTCCTTTATTAAAATATTATAGTTACGCCGGTCTATATGTAAGTTTATTATTTGTGCAGGGAAAACCGCCGACTTCCCCGTATTATCAACAGTTTTCAACAATTGCTTATACAATCCAACTTATATTTTTGTATAATTTATATTCTTTGACTATAACTTATCATATGCATCAAATTTTGTCAACAAAAATAATAAACAATGTTTTTAATATTTTATTGTTTAATTACAACAAATATCGATTTTTTCAAACACGCCTTTTCGGCAAAAAGAATACGCCCCGACTTTGGTCGGAGCGTAAACATAAAATTTTATCGGGTTTGTTATTTGACCTTTTTCTTGCCTGTAATCTGCGGAACAGCACCGAGAATTGCGGCAACAACGGTCGTGATGACAATTTCGGGTACCATATAAAGTCCGTTGTAGAAAATCGAATAGATAATCGAAAGCGAGGTTCCCGAGAAGGTGTTGAGTATCTTTTCTCCTATTGAATAGAAGCCCTCCTGTGAGAAGAACCATTCAGCCCACGCACCGTAGAAGATCGCGCCCGATACGATATGTACAAGATAACGGAGAAGCAACGCAACGAATGCGCCGAGAGCAAGCTCGCCTGCGGGCTTTTTGAATTTGCCCTTGAAGATACCGCCGAAGCCGAGTACCGTGTATGCGAGAACATAGTCAAGAAGGCATACGCAGATTGCCTGCCATACAGCCATCTGACCGTCGCCGGGCAGGAACATTGCCGAAACAACCTTAACGCCGAGGAGTATCTGAACGATAGAATAGGTAAAACCGCTGAGAAGTCCCCACCTTGTGCCGTATTTGTAAGCAATAAGCACTATCGGGAACATACTTGCGAGAGTTACTGTTCCGCCGAAAGGCAATTCAAGTCCGAGAGCCTTTGAAATGAGCTCAATTACAGCCGCGATTGCAATAAGCAATGCGCTTTCAACCAATCTTACAGTTGATTCTTTTTTCATAAAAAACCGTCCTTTGACAAAAAATTAAGCCTTACGATACTTCAAATACCGTAAGGCAGAATTGCTTGTTCAGGCTTCCTACGGCGGCATTATCCGCATCAGGTTTGAGGGTTCAACGGAGGTCACCGTTATCTCAGCCGACTGCTGTCAGCACCCCTGTATATTGATTTTTCGCTTGGCTTAGACAAGATTATATTACTTTAGACATTAAAAGTCAACAGCAATTATTTTTCGCCGTGCGCCTGTGCTTCTCTCAAAGCGCAAACAAGCTGGTCGGGACAGGAGGTCTGCTTGAAGCCGCATTTTACGCCCTTGAAAGCCTTTTCGACCTCGTCAACGGTTTTGCCGACAACAATTCTTGAAATGCCCTGCAAATTTCCGTTGCATCCGCCGTAGAACTGCACACTCTTTATAATATCACCGTCGAGCTCAACATCAATCTGACCCGCACAGGTTCCCTTAGTTGTGTATGAATACATTTTACATTACCTCTTTCAAATTGTTTGTAAATTCGCAAAGCTGTGAAAGCGTAAGCTTTTCAGCCCTTATATTTATGTCAAGTCCTGTCATTTCAAGAGCCCTCGCAACCGCGTCCTTAGGCACTCCGAGCCCTGCCGAAACAGAGTTGAGCGCCGTTTTGCGCCTTTGCATAAACATAGCCCTTACTGTTTTGAAAAACAGCTCCTCGTCTTTGGTTTCAATCGGCGGCTTTTCATAAACGGTAAGCCTTATGACAGCAGAGTCAACCTTGGGGCTCGGAACAAACGAACCCTTTGACACATTGAAAAGCTTTTCGGCTTCGGCATAATAATTGACCGCAACCGTAATCGCACCCGACTCTCTCGAACCCACGGGAGCCGTCAGCCTGTCCGCCGCCTCCCTCTGCACCATAACGATTATTTGCTTTACGGGAAGCTTGTCCTCAAGCAGCTTCATTATGACTGGAGAGGTGATATAATACGGCAAATTCGCACAGACCGAAACATTTTCGCACTTGGAAAATTTTTCTCTTATAAGCTTGTGCAAATCGACCTTTAATATATCCTCGTTTACAACCTCGAAGTTGTCGAATTCGCCGAGAGTTTCATCAAGCACGGGCAAAAGCCTTTTGTCAAGCTCTATCGAGACGACCTTTTTGGCCCTTTTGCAAAGCTCCGCCGTCAGCACGCCCACACCTGCGCCTATCTCTATAACGCCGTCATTCTCCCCCGTTACAGCCTGTCTTGCCATTTCGGGGCAGACATCGGGATTTATCAGAAAGTTCTGACCGAGCGCCTTTGAAAAGGTAAAGCCGTGCTTTTCAAGTATGGTCTTTACCGTACCTATATCCGAAAGATTATACATAGCTCTGTTTTACCTTTTCAATCAAATTCATACCCTCGACAATTTTTTCGTCCGTGGGTGTTGAAAAATTCATTCTGAAGCAGTTTGTCTTTTCGCCGTCCTCAACGGTAAACGCCGTACCCGGAACAACCGCAACCTTATTGTCTACACAGCGCTTGACAAAGTCGAGCATATCAACGCTTTCGGGCAGCTCGCACCACACGAACAGACCGCCCTCGGGACGGACATATTTTACGAAGTCACCGAGCTTTTCATCGATAAGCGAGCACATAAGGTCGAGCTTGCGTTTATATATTTTTCTGATTTTTGCGATATGCGCTTCAAAGTCCGTGGTTTTCATCCATTCGTCAACAAGAATTTGCGAGAACATTGTCGAATGTGTGTCCGCCGCCTGCTTGCCGACCGTCATTTTTGCAATAATTTCCGACGGTGCAACGATGTATCCCACACGGATACCCGGTGCAAGAATTTTTGAAAAAGAGCCTGCGTAAACGACAATTCCGTCCTCATCCATACTCTTGATTGTCGGAATATCCTCGCCCGCAACTCTCAAATCGCCGTAGGGGTTATCCTCAAGAATCAGCACGCCGTACTTTTTGGCAAGAGCGTAAACCTGCTTTCTCTTTTCAAGGCTCATTGTAACACCCGACGGGTTCTGGAAGTTGGTTATTGTATAGATGAATCTGACATTTTCGCTCTCTTTAAGCGCTTTTTCAAGCGCCTCGATGTTCATACCGTCCGCCTCGACCGGCACGCCTTTAAGCTTACATCCATATGAACGGAAGCAGTTGAGCGAACCGATAAACGACGGCGTTTCGCATATTACCGTATCGCCGAAATTGCAGAAAACCTTTGTCATAAGATCCATTATCTGCGTTGCGCCCGAGGTTATGATAACGCTGTCAAAACCCCTGCCTATATTCTTGCTTTTTTTGACATATTCCTTTATGCGCTCACGCAAGGGAGTGTAGCCCTCTGTTATACCGTACTGAAGGGCGGTAACAGGCATTTCATCAAATATTCTTTTTGAAATCACTCTTACATCGTCAACGGGGAATGCCGCAACATCCGGATTTCCCGCCGCAAACGGAATTACCGACGGGTCGGAGGTCGCTTTGAGTATTTCCCTTATCGCCGACGGCTGAAGAGATGAAATTCTGTCTGAAAACTTATAATCCATATTCGCACCTGAATTTTTGCTTTTTTGATATTTTATCACAACGGCATTTGTTTGGCAAGGCTTGCCGTAACAAGCAATATGGCGGGAGCAACCCCGCCATATCGTAAAATATTTTATGACAGCTCGAACTGTCCCGTGTAAAGCTGATAGTATCTGCCCTTCTGTTTGAGCAAATCCTCATGGTCACCTCGCTCGATTATCTCGCCGTGCTCAAGCACCATTATTGCGTTTGAATTGCGGACGGTCGACAGCCTGTGTGCGATGACAAATACCGTTCTGCCCTGCATCAATTTATCCGTGCCCTGCTCTATGAGCTTCTCCGTCCTTGTGTCGATGGAGCTTGTCGCCTCATCAAGAACAAGCACTGGCGGATCTGCGACCGCGGCTCTCGCAATGCTCAAAAGCTGACGCTGACCCTGCGAAAGGTTTGCACCGTCGCCCGTAAGCACGGTATCGTAGCCGTTCTCAAGCGTCATAATAAACGAATGTGCGTTGGCAAGCTTAGCCGCTTCGACTACCTGCTCATGAGTTGCATCAAGGTTGCCGTATCTGATATTGTCCTCAACCGTACCCGTAAACAGGTGCGTATCCTGAAGAACCATTGAAAGCGAACGCCTCAAATCGTCTTTCTTTATTTTTTTGATGTTGATGCCGTCATATCTTATTTTTCCGTCGTCAATCTCATAAAATCTGTTAAGCAGGTTTGTGATTGTGGTCTTGCCTGCGCCCGTCGAGCCGACAAAGGCAATTTTCTGACCCGGCTTTGCGTAAAGCGAAATGTTTTTGAGCACGGTCTTTTTGCCATCATAACTGAATGTGACATTTTCAAATTCGACATCGCCCTTTAACTGTCTGTAGGTTACGGTGCCGTCGGCGGTATGCTGATGCTTCCAAGCCCATATTCCCGTATGCTCGGCGCACTCTTCAAGTTCGCCGTTCTCGTTGAATTTTGCGTTTACAAGCGTCACATATCCGTCGTCAACCTCGGGCTTTTCGTCGATATATTCAAAAATTCTCTCCGCACCGGCAATGGCAGATATCGCATTGTTAAACTGTTGCGACACCTGAGTTATCGGCTGCGAGAAGTTCCTCGAGTTTGTAAGGAAAGCAACTATTCCGCCTGCGGTCATCAGCCCCTTAACGGCCATCACGCCGCCGAGAGCCGCAGTAATGGCATAGTTTACATATGAGAGGTTGTTCATAAGCGGCATAAGGATGCTTGCAAATGTGTTAGCACCGGTTGAAGCCTTGCGCAGTTCCTCGTTTATACCTTTGAAACGCTCTGTTACCTCGTCCTCGTGGTTAAAGACCTTTACGACCTTTTGTCCCTCGATAATTTCCTCGATATATCCGTTTACCTCGCCCAATTCTTTCTGCTGCTTTTTGAAGTAATAGGAGCTCTTTTTACCGAGCACCTTTATAAGCAGAAGCATTACCATAACCATAAGCACTACAAGAATTGTAAGCTTCCAGCTGTAATAGAGCATAATGCAGAACGAGCCGATTATGGTAATAGATGAAGAAATGAGCTGCGTAAGTCCCTGACTCAAAAACGCTCTGAGCGACTCGACATCGTTTGTAAAGCGGCTCATAATCTCACCGTTGGGTCTTGTGTCAAAGAAGCTTATCGGTAAATCCTCAATAGAATCAAACAAATCCTTTCTCAGGCTGTTGAGCGTTTTTTGCGTAAGATAAACCGAGCATCTCGATTTTCCGTATGAAGCGCCTGCGCCTATAATCGCAACGCAGACAAGCAGCACGAGTATCTTCGTCACAGGCTTGAACAGCGCCCACGAAAATTCCTGTCCCACTGCGGGGATGAGCAAATCGTCAACTATCGGCTGAATGAAAATCGAAGCCGAAACTGTTGCAAGCGAGCTTATGATGACGAACACTATCATTCCGACAAGCAACGATTTCTGTTTGCCGATATATTTTATAAGTCTTTTTACGGTTCCCTTTGTGTCCGAAGGCTTTTGCATCGGAGCTCTGTTATTCGGTCCCGGCATTATTGCTCACCTCCGATTTCGTCAAAATCATCCGTTCCCTTTTGCTGAGAAGTATATATATCACGATAAATTTCATTTCTTTCAAAGAGCTCCTCGTGATTTCCGATATCCTTTATCTCTCCGTTATCGAGAAGAATTATCTTGTCGCAATCGGAAATTGAAGAAACTCTCTGTGCAATTATAATTTTTGTGGTGTCGGGAAGACTTTCCCTGAGTCCCTGCCGTATTCTCGCGTCGGTAGCGGAGTCAACCGCACTTGTCGAGTCATCGAGAATAAGAATCTTCGGGGATTTAAGTATTGCCCTCGCAATACAAAGTCTCTGCTTCTGTCCGCCCGATACGTTTACGCCTCCCTGTCCGAGGTCGGTGTTGTATCCGTCGGGGAAGGATGAGACAAAGTCGTCGGCATCTGCAATTTTGCAGGCTTTACGAACTTCTTCGTCGGTCGCATCCTTTTTGCCCCAACGCAAATTTTCGGCTATTGTTCCCGAGAAAAGAACATTTTTCTGAAGGACCATACTTACCGCTTCGCGAAGTGAATGCAATTTGTATTTCTTTACATTTTCGCCGCCGACAATAACCTCGCCGTCGGTTGCGTCATAAAGCCTTGCGATAAGCTGAACAAGCGAGGACTTTGAACTGCCCGTCGCACCCATAACGCCTATCATTTCACCGCTGTTTATCTTAAACGAAACATTATTCAAGATGTTCTTGCCCTCATTGTAGCAGAACGAAACATTTTTGAACTCAACACTGCCGTCCTTAACGGTTTCAAGACCGTTTTCCGGGTCCTTGATGTCCGGCTCCTCATTGAGGACCTCGGAAATACGCTTTGCGCTCGCCTCCGACATAAAGAATTGTGCGAGCATTGCAATCGTCATGAGAAAGCTCATAATAATCTGCATTATATAAGTGAATATCGCAGTAAATTCTCCGACAAGCAAATCTCCGCTCGCAACGACCTTTGTCGATACGATGAGCACCGCAAGGATGGTCGCATAAAGCAAAATCATAAGCATAGGCTCGCCGAGAATCATAAGCCTTTCGGCATATACCGAAGCGTTGTAAAGGTCATCGTTGGAGGTCTTGAATTTCTTTTTCTCATAGTCCGTTCTGACAAACGACTTTACGACTCTGATGTTCATAAAGTTTTCCTGTATGGAAGCGTTGAAGCCGTCGAATTTTTTGAGCATGGCTTTGAAGCGCTTTATGAATATCGGTCCCGCAATCGCAAGAACGATTAAGATTATCGGCAGTACGACGCCGAACACGCTTGTAACCTGTCTGCTTTTACGGATACAGATAACCAGCGCCGTAACAAGCATTATCGGTGCTCTGAACAAGCCTCTGATAAGCATCAAAAACGTGTTCTGAACCGTGTTTATGTCCGTTGTCATTCTCGTGATAAGCGACGCTGTGGAAAACCTGTCGATATTTGAGAACGAGAAGGTCTGCACCTTTTCAATAAGAGCGTTTCTGACGCCGGCACCGAAGCCCATACCCGCAACGGAAGCAAGCCTTGCCGCCATAGCGCCGCAGAAAAGAGAGCACAGCGCAAACACAAGCATTTTTCCGCCGAGTGAGAAAATTGTCTGTATTGCCTCCTGCTGTGCGACAGGGTCTGCCGTTTCGGTAAGGCGTATAGTCTCGACTATATCCGCCATAACCTGCGGAATAAGCAATTCAAATATAACCTCTCCGATCATAAGCATAGGACTTACAATGGTATAAAAAAGGTATTTTTTTGCATACTTGAACAGTTTTATCATCGGTTATCTCCTCCGTTTGCTTTGTTTTCGGGCTTTAAGGCACAGCCTTTTTCGTTCTCATCAAACGAAAGGTTGTTGTAAATTCTGTCAAGATACATTTTAAGCTCAACAAGCTCTTCGTTGTCAAACCCCGCAAACATCATTTTATCAATTTGGTCAAATTTTCGGTGCATTTCCTTTGTCATTTCCCTGCCCTTTTCGGTAAGGGATATTCTGTTGCACCTTAAATCGTTGTCGTCCGCTATTTTTTCAACGACGCCGTTTTTCTGCATTCTTTTCACAGACACCGCAATCGATGCGGGTGAAACCTCCAGCGCCTTGGCAAGCTCATTTTGCGTACATTCGCCGTTTTTCTCCAAAAAGTCGAGAATCGGCGGCTGACCGAAATATACGCCGCTGTCCTTGAGCATATTGTGCATCGTAAAGCGCTTGGCACATTCAAGTCTGATAAAAGAATGTGTTAATTCCTTTAATTCAAACATATTACTTCCTCAAATTATAATTTAACCGGTTTATATTTAATCGGTTAAATGATTTTATCTCAAAAATTTTTATATGTCAACAGATATTTTAATTGTTCAAATATTGTTAATATTTAATCAGCTAACATTCTTTTTTCGACAAAAAACGAACTGCAAAAGTCGAGCTTTTGCAGTTCGTCTGATTAAAAGCCGTTAAGCTTCCTTTACGCCGTGCTCGGAGTTATCCTCCTCGACCGGCAGCGGATTTTCCGTAATAATGTTTACGGCATGTCTGAGTGTTTTAACCGTAATATCCGTTTGATTTCCGCCGAATTCACCGTCAAGCGTAAAAGCAGTCGGCTCGTCAAATGAAAATTTAATTTCATCACAATGGCGGAAGGTAACGAGCTTGTTCTTCGCCACGGATTTATGAATCATATCGTGTGCAAGCGAAAGCAATTCCGCAGGAGATTTGAACATCTCAACAAGTATCAGTTCGTGCTTCCCGTCGTCGAATCTGACGCCCATATTGTGCAAAACCGGCATTCCTCCGACCGAATATGAGTTTGACGCCTCGCCGTAGAAATAATCTCCCTCAAAGATCTCGCCGTCCGCCTCAACTCTTGCGTGGTAGCCCTTCATTTTGAAAAACTCGCCGACGGCATTGAGGTAATAAGCGTTTTTTCCGAATATGTTTTTAAGCCTCTGACTTGCGGAATACGATATAGCGGTAAAGTTGCCGAAGCCTGCGACATAAACAAATGTGTTGTCGCCGAAAAGCCCCATATCGACCGGTCTCGGCTCACCGTTTATGACATTTTCGACCGCCTTTTCGACCTTTGTGGGAATACCTATCGAATGTGCGAAATCGTTTGTAGAGCCCATCGGGATATATCCTATCGGGATATCCTTTTTAAGCTCCATAACTCCGCAAACGGTCTCTTTAAGAGTTCCGTCGCCGCCCACGCAGACTATGAGGTCGAATTCCGAGCCTCTTTTTCTGACAATTTCGTAAGCGTTTTCATTTTTTTGAGTATATACGGATGTAACGACGAAACCTGCCTCGCCGAACCTCTCAATCATACCTTTTGCATACTGTTTTGCAAGCTTTTTGCCCGAAACAGGATTTACCACAAGAAATAACTTCTTACCCGTTATCTCCGTCATAATACAGCCTCCTGTGCCCCTCAGAATTCAATCTTTTCGGAAATGTAATCGACAAGTTCCGATATTGGCATTCTTACCTGCTCCATAGTATCTCTGTCGCGAACGGTTACGCAGTTGTCAGCCGGTGTGCTGTCGTCGCCGACCGTCTCAAAGTCAACGGTAATGCAGAACGGAGTACCGATTTCGTCCTGACGGCGGTATCTCTTGCCTATTGAGCCTGCGTCGTCATAATCGACATTGAAATGCTTCGAAAGCTCCTGATAAATCTCATCAGCTTTATCGCCGAGCTTCTTTGAAAGCGGAAGAATTGCCGCCTTGAACGGCGCAATCGCAGGATGGAAATGCATAACGACTCTTGTGTCGTTCTTCTCTGCGTCGATAATCTCCTCATCATATGCCTCGGTAAGGAGCGCAAGGAAAAGACGCTCTACGCCGAGCGAGGGCTCGATAACATAGGGAACATACTTTTCATTTGTTGTCGGGTCAAAATATTCAAGCGACTTGCCGCTTGTTTTAATGTGCTGGGTAAGGTCGTAGTCGGTTCTGTCCGCAACGCCCCAAAGCTCGCCCCAGCCGAACGGGAACATATATTCAAAGTCCGTCGTAGCCTTCGAGTAGAAGCAAAGCTCCTCGGGGTCGTGGTCGCGAAGACGGAGATTTTCGGGCTTGATGTTGAGCGAATAGAGCCAGTCGCGGCAGAAGCCTCTCCAATAATCGAACCATTCAAGATCCGTGCCGGGCTTGCAGAAAAATTCAAGCTCCATCTGCTCAAATTCACGCACACGGAAAATGAACTTACCGGGAGTAATTTCGTTTCTGAACGACTTACCCACCTGCGCGATACCGAACGGTACTTTTTTCCTTGTTGTTCTCTGAACATTCTGGAAGTTTACGAAAATGCCCTGAGCGGTCTCGGGACGGAGATAAATTTCCGATGTTGAGTCCTCCGTAACGCCCTGGAAGGTCTTGAACATAAGGTTGAACTGACGGATATCGGTAAAGTTGTGCTTGCCGCAGTTCGGGCATGGAATATTGTGCTCGTTGATATAATCGGTCATCTGCTCATTTGTCCAGCCCGCAACATTCGTGCCGTCAAAATCTTCGATAAGATTGTCGGCTCTGTGACGCGTCTTACACTCACAGCAGTCCATAAGAGGATCGGAAAATCCGCCGAGATGTCCCGAAGCCACCCAAGTCTGCGGATTCATAAGGATAGCGCTGTCAAGACCGACATTGTATTTGTTCTCCTGAATAAATTTCTTTCTCCATGCTTTTTTTATGTTTTCCTTAATTTCAACACCGAGAGGGCCGTAATCCCAAGTGTTCGCAAGACCGCCGTAAATCTCGCTTCCCGGAAAAACAAAGCCCCTTGTCTTACTTAAAGAGACAAGCTTTTCAAGCGTTTTTTCAGTGTTTTTCATCATGATATCATTCCTTACAGATAAAAATATAAATAGTAACAATTAAGTTTATAATATTAAGTAAAGAATGTCAAGCAAGCAATTGACAAATTACTGGCTTGGTACTATAATATACCCTGTTAATTGAATACGGGCCTGTAGCGCAGCTGGGAGCGCACCACATTCGCATTGTGGGGGTCGTCGGTTCGAATCCGATCAGGTCCACCATCTCGTCGCGGATTTTATATCATTCGCGACGATTTTTTATTAAACGAAATCATCTCAAGCCTGCATGCGGTTGATGATATATAATGCTTCGCATTGATTATTCGCAGGGACAGAGCTCCCCCCTGTCGCAAGAAATCACATATAATTCATATTGACGGACAGCCTCAAGGGCTTGCTCCTGTTCGAAAATTCGCAAAAATCGGTACCGCTGTGCACCTCTGCTCAAACATAAATTTGACCACGACAAGTTCAGGCTTTTCACCTGTGCTTATCGTGGTATTTCTTATTTTTATTTCCCGTTTTTGATTATTTCATTTTCATTGAGATGTCAAACGCTTTTACGGAATGTGTGATAGCGCCGACGGAAATTATGTCAACGCCCGTTTCGGCAACGCCTCTGATGGTTTCGTCGGTAATTCCGCCCGAAGCCTCGGTCTTTGCTCTGCCGTCAATGATTTTGACAGCCTCACGCATCATATCGTTTGTCATGTTGTCGAGCATAATTATATCCGCTCCGACATTTACAGCCTCACGCACCTCGTCAAGGTTTCTTGTCTCAACCTCAATCTTGGTCGTGTGGCCGATTTTGCCTCGGAGCGTGTTTACCGCATTTGTAATTCCGCCGCCTGCGTCAATGTGGTTATCCTTGAGCATAGCGCAGTCGGAAAGGTTAAAGCGGTGGTTTTTACCGCCGCCGCAGGTAACGGCATATTTCTGGATAGCTCTCAAAGACGGGAGAGTCTTTCTTGTGTCGGTAATCTGTGCGTTTGTGCCCTCGCAAAGCTTTACAAGCCTGTTTGTGGCTGTCGCAATTCCGGACATATGCTGAAGAAGATTGAGAGCCGTGCGTTCGCCCTTGAGCAAAAGAACGGTCTTGCCCGAGAACTCGGCGATAAGGTCGCCTTTCTTAATTTCGTCGCCGTCCTTAAAATAAGTTTTGCACTCAAATGTGTCGTCAAGCAGACGGAAAACACGCATTGCAACATCAAGACCGCAAAGCACACCGTCGGCTTTTGAAACAAAATATGCCTCGTTGCGCTGATTTTCGTCAATAAGATAATCGGTAGCAACATCGATATAGTTAATGTCTTCCTTGAGTGCGGAAAGGATTATTTCGTCAATATAGAACTGCGGAACATTCATCCCTCGTCAACCTCCTTTAATATGATGTGCGCCACGCTTGCAAGGCTCAACGCTTCGCAATAGTCGGGCGTAATCGCAAACTTGCCGTTTTTAAGGCGTGCAAGTATCTTGTCTACCTTTTTAAGACCCGTATGTACGGCGTCCATGTCGGGGATAACAAAATATGCCCTCTGCATAATGGAGCGGATTTCGGTACGCAGACCCTTGGGCATCGGAGCACCGGAAATGTCAAGCGGCTTGTCTTCAACCGTAACATGAGAATAACCTGCCTTTATGCATTTTGTAATATCCTCTGCGGCACGCCTGCCGAAAACAAGCGCTTCAAGCAGGGAGTTGCTTGCAAGTCTGTTCTTGCCGTGAACGCCTGTGTGAGAGCACTCGCCGACCGCATAGAGTCTTGAAACCGTAGTTTTCGCTTCAAGTGAAACATCAATTCCACCCATAAGGTAGTGCTGGCAGGGGAATATCGGGATAAGGTCCTTTGTGATGTCAACGCCGTGTTCCATACAACCTGCGTAAATTCCGGGGAAACGGTTTCTTACAAAATCGCTGTCCTTGTATGTTATGTCAAGATAGAAATTGTTGCTTCCCGTCTTTCTGCTTTCAAGGATGATTGCCCTTGAAACGACATCTCTCGGTGCCAATTCAAGGCGCTTGTCGTAACGGTGCATAAATCTCTCCTTGTTGCAGTTGAGAAGATATGCGCCCTCGCCCCTGACAGCCTCGCTTATAAGGAACTGTTCCCTGTCGGGACCGTTGAATGCCGTCGGGTGGAACTGAACATAGCTCAAATGTTTTATGGCAGCGCCCAATTCGTATGCAAGGCGTATTCCGTCGCCCGTAGCTACCGCAGGGTTGGTGGTGTATTTGTATACACGGCCTATACCGCCCGTGGCAATTACGCAATAGTCGGCAAAAACCGAAAACGGCTTACCGCTCTCATCAAGAATATCTGCACAAAAGCCGCTCTTGACCTTTTCAAGCTTGTAAACGAGGGAGTTCTGAACCTGGGTAATGTTCTTTCTCCTGTGAACCTCTTCAAGCAGCTTCTTGACGATTTCTGCGCCCGTAGTGTCCTTGTGATGAACAATTCTCCTGCGGCAGTGTCCGCCCTCAAGGGTTTTCTGAACCGTGCCGTCGGGGTTCTTATCGAAATCAACGCCGTACTGCATTATTTTGCGTACATCGTCGGGACCCTCGTGAACAAGAACATTTACTGCGTCGGGGTCGTTTTCACGGCTGCCGGCAATCATAGTGTCCTCATAGTGAAGGTCGAAGCTGTCGTTTTCAAAGCTCAAAACAGCCGCAACGCCGCCCTGAGCGAGATTGCTGTTAGAGAGCGTGGCCGATTTTTTGGAAAGGACAAGCACCGAAACATCCTCGGGCAGTGAAAGCGCGGTGTAAAGTCCGCCGACACCGCTTCCGATTATAAGAACGTCATATTTCTTTTCCATAAGTAAAAACATCTCTTTTACACTTATCAATTTTTGACTGTATATAATATACCATAAATAAGAAAAAAAATAAATTATTTTTATCACATAATATTTTGTGATTTCAGTTGACTTTTTGTCTAAATAGTGATAATATAATCGGGCACAAAAAAATATGCGCTGCTAGCTCAGCTGGATAGAGTGTTTGGCTACGAACCAAAAGGTCAGGGGTTCGAATCCCTTGCAGCGCGCCAAAAAGAAGCACGGATTTTCGTCTGTGCTTCTTTTTTGTGTGAAAATGAAATTAAAAAGGGATTCGAACCCTCAAAATCTTTTGCAAGGCGAAGCCTTGACAAAAGAAGTCTATAATCGGACAGTTTGCGAAGCAAACTTTAGGCGAGCGAAGCGAGCCGAGTCCCTTGCAGCGCGCCAAAAAGAAGCACGGATTTTCGTCTGTGCTTCTTTTTTGTGTGAAAATGAAATTAAAAAGGGATTCGAACCCTCAAAATCTTTTGCAAGGCGAAGCCTTGACAAAAGAAGTCTATAATCGGACAGTTTGCGAAGCAAACTTTAGGCGAGCGAAGCGAGCCGAGTCCCTTGCAGCGCGCCAAAAAGAAGCACGGATTTTCGTCTGTGCTTCTTTTTTGTGTGAAAATGAAATTAAAAAGGGATTCGAACCCCCAAAATCTTTTGCAAGGCGAAGCCTTGACAAAAGAAGTCTATAATAGGACAGTTTGCGAAGCAAACTATAGGCGAGCGAAGCGAGCCGAGTCCCTTGCAGCGCGCCACGAAAAACCTTGATATATAACCGTTTGCGATTATGTGTTGAGGTTTTTTGTTTGCCTTGAAAAGTTTTTCTAACACGATTTCTAACACAATCAAAACCTAAATAAGCTTTAGCGAAACACAGGAGACTGTTCTCTGTGTTTACAGGAGAAAAACATGAGTATAAACATAATACCGTACCAAAGGAAATACAGAGACGACTTGATATTTATGGTTCTTGAGGCAAAAGACGCTTTGGGCAGAGTACCGGGACTGAATGAGGATTTACTCGATATCGAAGGTGTTTATCTTGACAAGGGCGATATGTTTTGGTTAGCCGTCAACGAAAACGACAGGATAGTAGGTTCGGTCGGCTGTAATCTTTTACCAAAATCGGAAGCGGCAATTCACAGATTGTATGTTAAAGTTACATTGAAGAGACAGGGGATAGGCTCTGCACTTTTGAAAACAGCCGAAGATTTTGCAAAGAGTAACGGAAGAAATGTAATCAAAATTCATCTCGGAGAGAAAAAGTCGTTTTTTGAATCACGCAAATTTTATCCCAAGCACGGATATACGGAATATAAGCCTGATTATATGGAAAAACATATATGATATATTTGCGCTTTTTGCACCGATATAGTAATATATAATAAATAATAATCAGTGAGGTGCGGAATATGGCAAACAGGTACACTCTTACCGAACAGCAGAAGGTTATCGATACATATCTGAAAGGTTGCGTTAACCTGTACGGTTTTGTTACGCCGAGACAGTTTTTGAAAGTATATAACCGATACAATACGCCCAAAATCCGCAAGGACGACCTTCTTAAATACGGTATGAAGCTGATACGCTATTCGTACGACAGCTATTACATTTATTCAAATGCAATTGTGAACAAAAGAGTTTCAGATGAAAAAATCGGGCAAATTGCATATCTTCAGGAGGGTAAAAAGTATTATACTCCGACCCGTGAGAAAATATTGAAATATGCAGACCCGAATTATTTCCAGGAAAATGAGTACACAAAGGCGTTATGCGACTTCTTTGTTGACGATATGGACGTGTCGTTGGTTATTGCAAAGGCGGTTGTCAAACAGCTTGAGTGGCTTGTGCGGACCGAACAGCCGTTTAGTGAACAACTGCACCTTGTAGAAAGCCACGGAATTGAACCTGAAGATATTAAGCAGGGCAATGAGATGATAAGCTTAATGACAGATATGCATAACAATTGCAGAAAGTGGGCTAATTGCGGCTATGCTCCGTCGGACCTGTTCTTTTCAAAGGAGCGTTAACGCAATGGAATTCGGCTGAAGATTAAGCTCACACTGAAATTCCGAGCAAGAGCCACCTTCAGATGCAGGAGTCATGCGCCGAGCAGTAAATTTGTAAAAACAACTGTTGACAAACACGCTTGTGTGTAGTATTATAATCGAAATACTTTTCCTGTGAGGGAGTAGCGAGCGCAGGTGTACTGCGTAGCAAGTCAACATGCTGATCTTATTGATCTGGCTTGTTTCAAATCGCGAGACTCATGTATAACCGTGCGCTGTACTTGTAGCCTTGCTTAAATTTCGTTTTTTCGACTCGTGTATAGCTTTTGCGGCTGTACACGGGTCTTTTTTATCGGGAGGATTAAAAATGGATTGGGGCTTTATGTTTTTCTTTAACAGTGTGTTGCTCGGAGTCGGACTTGCAATGGATGCGTTTTCCGTTTCAATGGCGAACGGACTCAACGAGCCGAAGATGAGCAAGGGCAAAATGTGCGGCATCGCAGGCGTTTTCGGAGCTTTTCAGGCGATTATGCCTATGACCGGATGGATATGCGTTCATACGATAGTTCGGTATTTCACAAAATTTGAAAGGTTTATACCTTGGATAGCACTCGTGCTTCTGCTCTATATCGGCGGCAAAATGCTTATCGAGGGCATTCGCAACAAGGGCGAGGTCGTTGAAAAGCCGGGACTCGGCTTCGGCGCATTGCTCGTTCAGGGAATTGCGACCTCCATCGACGCACTCAGCGTCGGCTTTACCATAGCCGAGTACGGTTGGGTTATGGCGCTGACCGCCTCGCTTATCATAGCCGCCGTTACATTTGTTATATGTATGTCAGGACTTGCCATCGGCAAAAAATTCGGCACAAAGCTGTCTAATAAGGCTGATATTTTAGGCGGAATTATTCTTATCGCCATAGGTCTTGAGATATTCCTGACGGGGGTTTTCGGATAAAACGGTTTGTCGGATAATCGAGAGAATTACGATATAAAACTTCAGTCCGTGCGAAGCGGATTTATACAAAAAGACAGTTTCCTTATTGCGGGAAACTGTCTTTTTTCTGCTGATAATCAGTATTATTTTTTAGCGGCTTTTTTTGCCTTCTTTTCGGCTTTAAGCTTTGCTGTCAGTGCGTCCTCTTCCGCTTTAAGGCGTTCAAGCTCTGCTCTGTCGTTTGCAAGCTTTGCCTCATGGCGAGCCTTTGCTTCGTCATAAAGAGCCTCTATGTCCTCAAGGTGCGCATAGTTTTCTTGCTGATTGATAAGCTTCTCTGCATAGAGATAGGGCTTTGCTGCTCTGCCGTAGCGAGCGTGCATATCCATCTCGACCTTTTCTTTTTTGAGAATAATCTTTTTATTTGCCATAACGGCTTTGATTGCGCCCTTGACTTTCTTAACCTCGTCGGAGTTCTTTTCCTTCTTTGCCGCTGCGAGCATTTCGTTGAACTCACGAAGCTTCATTTCGCACTCATCCTCCTGAGCGAACAATTCGTCAAGAGCGGTAAAGTCGGGAGCGACAAGCTCTTCGCCGTTTGAGTAGTATTCCTTGATTGCCTTGCAGGAGTCAAGCTTCTTCTGCGCAATTTCAATCGCAAACTTGCGATACTCTTTTTCCTCGGCGGTTGACTTCGGCATTGCCTTAGCCGCACGGAGTTCTGCTCTTACGCTGTCGGCATCCTGTTCAAGCAAGCCTGCAAGTCCGTTTTTGAGAACGACCTTATTTGCTTCGACCTGCATTTTATAGAACGGAGTTTGGAATTTGTCAAGCTCTGCGCATACAAGCTTTGAAATTTCAATTTCCTCATTTCTGTTAAGCGCTTCCTTATAAGCCTTTTTAGCGGCTTTTTTCTGTTCTTTATCCTTAATTGATTTGTAATCCGCATGAACCTTTTGAGGCGTTTCGTTTACAAGGTCCTTTGCTTCTCTGATAATGTCAACTGCTTCGACAAGGTTGCCGTCGTCAAGGATACCGTTGCCGTAATCCTCAAAGAGCGCTCTGATTTTAAGAATGCGGACTATCGCCTTCTGATGTCTCTCATCAAGGTCATAGAAGAAGTACGGTACAACATTGAGGAACGCGCCGACAGCCGCCATGACGATCATAACGCCCATAAGCTTATAGAGCAATTCTCCGCCGTCGTTGTTCGCGTCAAGTATGTCATAAGGCTGCTCATAACCGTTACCGTCATATACGCCGTATGCCTTCTGAACGAACGGGATAACGGATGAGGTAACAAGAGTTACGATATTACCGATTGTCGTAACAGCGGCGAACATACCGTCGATTCTCTCTCCGGAGCGGTACTGCTGATAATCTCTGATATCCGCCTGAATAGCGGGGGTTGTAATCTGTTCAAATGCGCCGACGAGCCAGTTGAGATAAACGCAGGCAAACAGCCACCAGATGTTTCTCATGTCGACTATCATTGAAATAATGAACAGTACATTGAACATATTTACTCCGATAAGAACCTTTTTCTTACCCCATTTTCTGATGCATATAGGAGCAAGAAGCATTCCCCAAAGGGAAGCGTTACCGGTAAGCGTACTGATAAGCGCGTAAGTCGCACCGTTACAGGTATGTCCGTAGGTGTATGACCACTGAAGAATTGCGCCGTATGCGCTCTCAAGGAAGCCGAGCCAGCCTGCGCACGCAATAATCCAGAAGTATTTGTTCTTTGCAACCTCACGAAGCGAGTCCATAAAGCTAATCTGAATAGTATGCGTTTTCGCTTGAACTATCTTCTCCTCGGTGTGTGCGTAAACTATAATTGTAAGCGCAATACCGAGAATTGCGAATACCGGATAGGTATATCTGTAAACTCTGATGTCATAGTAATCGTCGTTTGCAACCCACTGCGCAACAAGCGGAAGGATAATGTTGATAATCGAGGGTGCAAGCGAATATACAACCGATTTAACGGCAAGAACATCGGTTCTTTCCTGCGTGTTGGGCGAAAGAACATGGATGAGATTCGTGTATGCATCGTTGAAGAAGTTATAGAAAAACTGCAACAGCAAGCTGAATATCAATACCATTGCGCACTTGATTACATAACCCGCTTCTTTTCCGAAAAGCATATACGGGAAAAGACTGTACATTTCCTTATACGGGAACCATACATAGGCTATAGCAATCAATGCGGTGGGAATACCCATTGAAAGAATGTACGGTCTGTACTTACCGCCCTTACCTCTTGTGTTGTCGATAATATTCGCTCTGATACCCGTCAAAGGAATGTTGGCAAGAGTGGAAATAAGATAAAGTATGTACATATCCGTGGGAGAAACGCCGATAGCGCCTCCGATAATCATGTTCTGCGTTCCGACAAGAAGCGTCGAACCGAGTGTAATAATAAAATATGCACCGATACCGCCGCCTGCGTAAGCGGCAATTTCCTTAAAGGTCATATAGCGACCTACCTTGGGAACTCTCCAGTATGTTTTCACATCGCTGACTATTCCCTTAGCCTTTTGAGTTAAGCTCATTTTTAATGTGAACCCCCTATACATTATATACCTTACCGTGTTATGGTAGTTACGGCAATAAATATATTGTATCACAAGCGCGCATTATTTACAATGAATCATATTTTACATATTTTTTGCCGATAATATGGTTGAATTGTACAGTAAAAGGGCGTGTACCGTCCGTTAATTGACAGGTTTACATAAAATTGAATAAAAATCAACGCCGTAATATATGCCGCTTTATGTGAGGTCGGTGTGAACGAACAATAAATTTTATCAAAAAACTATTTATTTCTTTTTTCTAAAGTATTATAATAAACTGTATTTTTGAGGAAAAGGAGTTTTATTTATGCCAAAAAAGCAGGAAATGAAAAAAACGAGCACAACTCATTTCGGAATTCAGCGTAAAATCGTCGCAAATATGACGGCGGAAAGCTGGGAAACAATACCTCATGTAACATATAACTATGAGCCCGATGTAACGGAGTTTATGATTGAGTACAAGCGACTCAACGAAAACTGTGCGCCTGAGGACAAAATCACGCTCAACACGATTATGCTTAAAATTATCGTTGAGGGCTTGAAAGCGGACCCCGCCATGAACGCGCATATCGAGTTTGACCGCAAGCTTGTAAGGGGCGAAATCCACACATTCCAGGACATCAACATTTCAATGCCGATGGTTCTTCCCAACGGCGAGATGATGACGATAAACCTTCACAATTTCGAGAACAAGAACTTGAACCAGATGGTTGACTACATTAAGGATGTCAACAGGAGAGTTGCAAACACAAATCTCAACGAGGTTATGTTCGATGTTTCGCTCGACAACACCCTCACCGCCCTCAAGCACGGTAAAATCAAGCAGACGCTTTACCGACTTATCGGTTCAAAAACGGGTAAGCACAAGGTAAAGACTCTCTCGGGCAAGGCGAAGAGAGATTATGAAGCAATCCCCGAAAAAGACAGACTTACAAAGAGGGATATTGAACAGGGCACAATTACGGTTTCAAACATCGGCTCGACATACCGTCAGCAGAGGGGCGAGACCTGCTTGCTTGAAATTGTTCCGCCGCAGGTTTGCGCAATAGCACTCGGCGCCGTTCAGGATAAACCCGTTGTTATAGTAAACGAAAAGGGCGAAAAGGAAATTGCAATCCGTCAGGTTATGCCGCTTTGTATCGCATTTGACCACAGAGCGCTCGACTTCGGCGAAATTGTTCCGTTCATAAAGCGTCTTGACGAAATTTTTGAAGCTCCCGAAATTATCCACACATGGAAAGACGGCGGCACGGACGACATTGATATGGAAGAAATCAAGGTTGAGCGTGAAGAGCGTGAAGCTAAATACGAGCAGTCCAAGGAGCGTGAAAAGGCCCGCAAGGAAGCCGAGGACAAGGCAAGAAAGGCGCAGCGTGAGGCTGAAAAAGCGGAGCGTGATGCGGAAAAGGCACAGAAAGAGGCTGCCGAAAAAGCTCTTAAGGCGCAAAAGGATGCCGAGGAAAAAGCACGCAAGGAAGCCGAAAAACTTGAAAAGGAAAAGAAAGACGCCGAAGAGAAAGCTCTTAAAGCTCAAAAAGAAGCTGAGGAGAGAACCCGCAAGGAGCAGGTAAAGGCTGAAAAGGCTCAGCGCGATGCGGAGGAGAAGGCTCGCAAGGAGGCTGAAAAGGCTGCCGAAAAAGCCCGTAAGGATGCTGAAAAGGCGCAAAAAGAGGCTGAAAAGGCAGAGGAAAAAGCACGCAAGGAAGCCGAGAAAGCGCAGAAAGACGCCGAAAAGGAAGAGAAAATCAAGCGTGAAATCGAAAAGGCTCAGCGTGATGCCGAGGAAGCGGTAAAAAGAGCCGAAGAAGCAAAACAAAAAGCGCTCGAAGCCAAAAAAGACGCAGAAAATATTGATTGACAGAGATATTTTAATGCGGTAAATATTACAGAACGACAAAGACAGTTTCCCGTAATAAGGAAACTGTCTTTTATTTGTGCAATATTCGGCGATTCGTGCGGATTGGTATTTATAGCGTACCGTAGGGACAGCCCTTGCGGCTGTTCCTACGGCTTTTATCAAATTAAGAATATTTGTAGAATTACGCCTTCCTCTGACGAGGAAGGTGGCACGCCGCAGGCGTGACGAAAGGAGAGACGCAAGTTATATCAAATTTTCGTTATCTCTCCCTCAGTCATTTTTCAGAAGAAAAATGACAGCTCCCTCGTCAGAGGGAGCCTGTGCTTGCAATATGCTTGGAGTGCCGCACAAAAACGACCGCAACAATCAAATTACAATTTACATTATACCGTAGGGGAGAACTGTGTTCGCCCGCTTTTTATTACTGCTGAATTTGACGGGCGACCACAGGTCGCCCCTACGGGTCGTGCATTGATTTTAATGCAATATTAACCGTAAATTGCGATAAATCAACTACAAACTAACGGCGGGAGCAAATCTCCCGCCGCTGACAAACATCAAATACCGTAGGGACAGGGCTCGCCCCTGTCCTAATTTGTTATATATCCCACTGCGGACAGCCGCAAGGGCTGTCCCTACGGCTTTTATCAAAAGAAAATGTTTGCAGAACCAAGCCTCCCTTGTGTAAAGGGAGGTGTTGAGCGTAGCGAAACGGAGGGATTGTTTTGTCGGACAGAAAGCATAATCACAATCTTGCGGCAAATGCAAAGAGCTTATGCAAGAATATGACAAAAGATAATCAGTAAATATATTATTATATAAAACAATCCCTCAGTCGTCATAAATGACGACAGCTCCCTTTACACAAGGGAGCCTATATCGGACAGCCGCAAGGGCTGTCCCTACGGCTTTTATCAAATTAAAACGCTCGCAAAACTAAGCCTTCATCTGACGGGCAACATATGCGACCGCAACAATCAAATTACAATTTACATTATACCGTAGGGGCGAACTGTGTTCGCCCGCTTTAATTTGCGCTGAATTTGGCGGACAGCCGCAAGGGCTGTCCCTACGGTAAATCAATGCGAAGCATTGTATATCATCAACCGCAGGTTGCATATCATCAAGCTTTGCTTGTATATCATCGCCGCTTTTGCGGTGCATTTTTTACTCCCTCAGTCAAACGCTTTGCGTTTGACTGCTCCATCTCCGAGGGAGCGGACTTCTAATATAATTTGATGTAAAACAACGGCGGGAGCAAATTCTCCCGAATTCGGGCACCCTTTTGTCTGCTTACGCAGACATATTTTCCTGTCAGGGGAATTACCCCCGCCCTACCCGATATATCAAACACCCCGTTCTGCCGAACTTGGCAAAACGGGGGTGTTTGTATGTTTAATGCATTTACGAATTACGACTGTGTAAGATGATAAATTTTACAGTCCTTATCATCTGATTTGACAAATTTTCTTAATTCTTTTATCAAGCTAACTCATCAATTATTATGTTTTTCGTAATTGTCCAAAGCTTTCTTCAACCATTCAATATGGCTTTCTATATCGTCTTTGTTTTCTTTTAGGTATTCGTTAAGCTCCTGGACTAAATTTTGATTTTTTGCCACTTGTTCAATAGGCACCTTGCCAAAAACGCTTGAGTACGGCGAAAAATCAACATCATTATAACTTTTATTTAAGACATTAACGACCAGAGTTGCCATATCCAAAGCCCGTGTAACGGTCGTTTCTTCGCTTTGACGGGACCAACGATTTTTATATCGCCAAACCTTAACTGCCGGAACAAAATTATTTTTATCCCATTGTGCCTTTCCGATTGAAATCCCGACAACATCGGTATTTGTTTTATAATTACCGTCAATTTTTTCATAATCATTTATTGCATAAATGGGTTTATGCGTTAAATTTGTCGGAATTTCTTTTGGTTTATTGCCTGACATCTTTTACACCTCTTATTTTATTTGAATATTTCACACTTATCTTAGCACCGTTATCAGATATAATTATTTCCGCCAAAATTTATTTGCAGTGCAATCTCTGCCTCCGTTATTTTCGTAGTATGTTAATTTCTCCGCTGCTTCAGTAGATGACGAAAAGGTCGTATCACGAGAAGAAGAAGTAAAGATGCCTGAAGTATACTTATCATAATAAGTTGAATCATAGCTTAAACGCACTTCCCTTTGCACCCATACATATGTTGTATCTTCAAAATAAACATCTGTTAACCCTGCGTTTGCAAATGCTCCTGCGTTGATTGTTTTGACGGATGCCGGAATAGTAATTGTTTTTAAGTTTGAACATCTCATAAAAGCTGCCAAACCTATTTCTTCCAATGATGACGGTAAATTAATTGTTGACAACGAACCACAATTATAAAAAGCTTCCTGGTCAATAGTCTTTATAGTTTCCGGCAAACGAACACTTTTCAACCCAGTGCAATCTTTAAATCCCTTTTTATTTATCTGTGTTACCGGTTTTCCGTTGTACGTGTCGGGAATTACTATATCTGTCATATAAGTTGTTGTGCCTCCCGAAACCGCATAAGTGTCATCAGGCAGAAGATAATATACCAAGCCTTCTATACCGTCTCCCGTTCCGCTTACGCTTCCAAGATTATCACTTGTTCCGTCCGTATATGTTATCACCAATTCGCCGTTTATAAGCTCGGTTTTTACGATTCCCCGTCCGTCAGCGCCCTTTTCGCCCTGCAAGCCTTGGTCGCCTTTTTCGCCCTTGATATTGCCGAGGTTGGTTATTGAATTATCGGTCATTGTAACCACAAGCTCGCCGCTCGGGGACAGCGTGAGCGACTTAATGCCGAGTCCGTCGGCGCCGTCAGTGCCGTTCGCTCCGTTTTCACCGGTTACCTTGCCGAGATTTTTGACATCGCCGTTTGAATAGGTCAAAACAAGCTCGCCCGAGGCGTTTATCTCCGACTTTGTTATGCCCAAGCCGTCCGCACCCTTGATGTTGCCGAGGTTGAGCACGGTGCCGTTTGTGAGTGTTACGGTCAGTGCGCCGTCAGCCGAAACATCAACATTCTGTATGCCTACGCCGTCAGCACCGTCCGTACCGTTAAGTCCGCTGTCGCCTTTATCTCCCTTGTCGCCCTTTGAGCCTTTGATATTACCGAGATTTATGACATTTCCGTTTGAGAAGGTCAGCACAAGCTCGTTGTCGGTGTTCAGCGTAACATCTGTAATGCCTACGCCGTCTGTACCATCTGTACCGTCAACACCGTCTTTGCCGTCGGTTCCGTCCTTACCGTTAAGACCTGTGTCGCCCTTGTCGCCCTTCTCGCCCTGAATACCTTGGTCACCTTTGTCTCCCTTTTCGCCCTGTATTCCCTGTGCGCCGTCATTGCCGACTACTCTGCCGAGATTTACCGTGCTGCCGTCACTGTATGTCAAGACAAGCTCGCCGAGGGAATTTATTTCACTGCTTGCAACACCGATTCCGTCCGTACCGTCTACGCCGTCAGCGCCGTTGAGACCTGCGTCGCCCTTGTCGCCCTTAATGTTTCCGAGGTCAAGCGCAGTCCCGTTTGTAAGAGTTACAACAAGCTTTCCGTCGGTTGAAATTTCAATATCGTTTATGCCTACGCCGTCAACGCCGTCTCTGCCGTCAGTTCCGTTAACACCTGCATCGCCCTTTGCCCCGACAACAACGCCGAGGTTTTCGGTAAGATTATTTGTGTATGTAATTATCAACTCGCCGTTGCGGTTGATTTCGGACTTCTTAACGCCTACGCCGTCCGCACCGTTGAGACCCGTATCGCCTTTTTCGCCCTGTATTCCCTGTACGCCTTGGTCGCCCTTTGCTCCGACAACAGTGCCGACATTTGCACGCTGACCGTTTGAGAACGAAAGCACAAGCTCGCCCTCGGAATTGATTTGTGCCGAGGTTACGCTCACGCCGTCAGCTCCGTCTGTTCCGTTCGTGCCGTTCGTGCCGTCCGAGCCTACGATTTTACCGAGGTTTGCGCCCGTTCCGTTTGAATATGTAACTTCAAGCTCGCCGTTTTCGTTTATAACCGCAGAAGTAACGCCGATACCGTCGGCGCCGTTTGTGCCATCGGTGCCGTTTAAGCCGTCTTTACCGTCCGTGCCGTTCGCGCCCACTACCCTGCCGAGGTTGGCTATCTCGCCGTTTGAATAGGTTAAAACAAGCTCGCCGCTATCATTTATTACAGAATTTGAAATGCCTATTCCGTTGTTTACGGTTTCGCCGACGACCTTATCGAGGTTTACGCTTTTACCGTCGGAATATGTAATGACCAATTCGCCTTTTTCATTTATCTTTGCGGCGGAAATTCCAATGCCGTCAACGCCGTCCTTACCATCCTTGCCGTCTGCACCTGCCGCCTTACCGACATTTATCTTCGTTCCGTCGGAAAGTGTGATAACAAGCTCGCCGCCCTCCGAAAATGAAGCGGAGCTTATATCGGATTTTTCTTTTTTCGCCATTGCCGTAAGCGTGTTCGTCCAATCCTTTTCGCTGCCCGAATATCCGTTGTCAACGGCAATCTGATAAGCCGATTTGCCCTGAAGTGAAAGGAGCCAATCGTCAAGACTTCCCGAGAAACCCTGCTGAACCGCAAGCTCGTATGCTGACAAGCCGTTCTTTATGCTTGAGGTCTGCACGGTATTATTTTTGTGCACCAGATTCGCAACCAAAAACGATATGCCTGCCATTATAACAACCAGCAGTACCGCCACAGCCGCTTTTTTCAATAAATTCTTGCTATGTTTTGTATTTTGCATATTTCCTTCCTCCTAAGACAATATATATTTTAATCATACAACGACATACTCGTTTTGTCAACTGTATTCTCGTTTTTTGCAACCGTTTCTACATCTTTTAGATTAAAATATACAGGAGGTGAAACATATGAAATTCAGCGATAAATTGCGAATGTTGATTGAAGAGCGCAATCTTACCCAAAAGCAGGTGGCTCTTGACTTAAATGTCGCAGCGTCAACCATGGGCGGATATGTTCAGGGCAGCAGCGAGCCGGATTTTGACACGCTCATCAAAATCGCGGAATATTTCAATGTTTCCACCGATTATTTGCTCGGCAGGCTTTCCGACGGCACTGTTGACGCAAGCGAAGAAGAGCTGCTTCGGGTCTACCGCTCAATGAAAAGCGAATACAGCCCGATATACATTAAGCAGGGAAAATCGTTTATCGAATAAAAAGCATAAAAGCGCACGGGAGGCATCAAAAGATGCCTCCCGTGATTTGTTGTTATATTTATCTTACTTTACCCATTTAAGCTTATACATACCGAATGCGCCGAGGATGCTCACAACGATAGTTACGAATATCATTGTGCCGACGGGCATTGCCGGAGAGAAGATATAAACTATAACGCCTGCCAAAATCGGCAAAATTGCAAGGCGCCAATATTTTGCGAAATACGATGCGCCGAGAGCGCCGAAAAGCGCCGGAATTACATATTCAAACGCAGGCTTTACAACCGAATCATCCGCAGTTATATACGGTAATACGGGAGCAAACAGCAGTACGCCGACCGCAATGACTACGGTTGTCGTGATTGCCGAAGCCGCAATTGCTACGGTTGAGATGAGCTCGCCCTCTTCGCTTGAAGCCTTGACCTCGGCTCTTTCGAGCGCATTCATAGCGCACGGGAGCTTGAGATTTGTGATGTTGCCCGTTACGAACGAAAGATATGTTCCGCCCGCGCCGAGCATAGGCGTATATGTAATAACTTCAACTATCGCCGTTGACCAATAAATCGGTACGACCGCCGCAAGCGCCTTCAAAAGCGTTGAAAACTGCGGGAATGCGTCATAATAAATCGAAATCATAAGGGGGACAAAAAGCAACGCCGCCAAAGCGCTGACAGACCATATACTTCCCCAGATGTGAACCTTATCAATATATGTTTTTTCTTTTTTCATCTTCTTCCCCTCCTTATCTCCATGTGAATGCCGCAATTTCGGGCGGTAAAACCTGAGTGAGCAATACCGCAATTCCCATTGCGCCGAACATTGCTATCGGCAGAACAAAGGGCTCAAGCTTTTTGAGGTCCTTTTTTCTGCAAAGGTAATCGAGAGCTATTGTGAATATCATTGCCGAAAGAAGCGTTGCCACCGACATAACGCCCGCCGACGGTCCGTCCGAGGGAACGCCAGCGATAGCCCTTGAAATAAACGCCGCGATTATACCGATAAACGCCGCAGCGCCGAGTATATCGCCAAGTCTGCCTGCGCTCGCACTTTTCTGCGTAACCTTACCCATCGCCTTATGTATTCTTTTGCAGAGTATCGGCAAAAGAATAAGCGGGAAGCACGAGCCTATTGTCATAGTCCACGCAATAGTCGAAAATTGCGTAACATCCGTTACCTCGTTCGACACGGACGAGCCGAGAACATTCAGCGCCGCCTCTGCCGCAACCGTTTCATAGGCGAGGTTTCCGATAACCGAAAGCCTTATCCACGGCAGTACAATTCCGAGTGCCGAAGCGAGAGCCAACACCGTTGCAAGAATGGATATTGCCGGAGCAATGGTGAAAAGCATACTCGAAATCATCGTCTGTTTGAGTTTTTCCGTATCGACGCCTATCTCCTTTGCACGCTTCCACGACTTTACGATAAAGAACACGGACTGTACAATTACAAAAAGAACCACAAAGCCTGCCAGCGCATACATAAGCGGACTTGTCTTAAAATCTCCCATTTTATTCCCTCCGTTTATTAAAATAAATACGGCAGTTGCGGAACAGCCTGCCGATAATGCCCCGTTATTCCTTTGAAATAGCCTTATCCATCCAACCGATAACATCGGACATAACCTCATCGCGGTTGAGCTCATTGAGAAGCTCGTGCCTTGCCTCAGGATAAAGCTTCATAATAACATTCTGGTGACCTGTCTTTTTAAGGTCGGCAAACACCTGCTTTACACCCTTGCCGTACTCACCGACGGGGTCATTTTCGCCCGAAATGAGCAAAATCGGCAGTTCAGTGGGAACTGTCTTGTACCAAAGCTTAGCCGACACCTGTTTGAGTGCGGTAAACAGCGTTTCAAAGCCGTTGGTTGTAAAGCAAAAGCCGCAGCGGTCATCGGCTATATACCTGTCAACCTCCTTTTGGTCTCTCGAAAGCCAATCAAATCCGGTTCTCTTTTCCGTTTTCTTATTATATGTACCGAAAGCAATGGAATTGAGCATACCCGAACGGTGAAGCTTGCCCTTTGTTTTTTCAAGCTGCTTTGCAAGCGCAATTCCCATACCCGCCGCAGGATTTGTGCCGCTTGTTCCGCATATGACCGCACCGTCAATCGAATGACCGTACTTTGCAATATACGCCCTTGCCATAAACGAGCCCATACTGTGCCCGAAAATGATAAACGGCAGGTCCGGATATTCATGCCGTGCAATGTCCGTGAGCTGCTTCAAGTCCTCAACAACGCTTTCAACGCCGTTGTCGCCGAAAAAGCCGAGCTCGTCATCGTTGGCAACAGATTTGCCGTGCCCGAGATGGTCGCTGATATACACCGCGTAGCCGTGCTTGCAGAGCTCCATGGCAAAGCGGGCGTATCTGTTTGAATGCTCAGCCATACCGTGAGAAATCTGCACAATTCCCTTTACGGCGGAAAAGTCGGCAGGTGCCGCACTCTGTGCGTAAATGTCGCAAAGTCCCGACGCCGACGGAAATGTAAATTCATTAGCGGTAAATTCCACTTTAGTCACTCCGTTTCAATGCGCCGCAATGCGTAAAGCGGCATACGGCACAAGAAAAATATTTAATAGTATATCACATCGTAGTGCGAAATGTAACATTTTCGGCTAATGTTTGTATCGTTTAACAAAATTCACAAGTTGAGATTATACAAACTGCACAACAAAATCAACGCTGTTTGTCAGGCTTAATCAAAACCGTGTATTTTTCAAATAAAAAGTCGTTTATCACATCATACATATGCACCGGCTCGACCTCATAACGGTTCATACGGCAAACCAGCTCGCAAATTTCGCCGTAATCATCCGTTATATCGTATACAACCGTATTTTCCCGAGTTATTATCCCATAGCTTTTCGTACATTCCTCCGACTCTTTTTCATTATCGCAAAACACCCCATAAACCATAATGATACATCCTCAACTTTTGTGTCATTAAGTAACATTGTTACAAATTGTACCATATGATTTCATAAAAATCAAGCAAAAAAAGAAAAACAAGCGAAAATTTCTTCCCGCTTGTCAAATTAAACAATCTTATTCTTTATTTTATTATCTCGTTTTCAAAAGAAATGCAGTTCCTGCCGTGCTCCTTAGCGTTATACAGCTGCGCGTCGACCTCCGTTACGGCGTCTCTGAACATAATCGACGCACCCGTATCCGCATAATACACGCCTATACTTACCGTAACATTTTCGTTAAAATCAGGACATCCGGAAGAAATTTCAAGCCCCTCAACCGAGCAGCGAAGGTTTTTGAAATATTCCAGCACCTTTTCCTCGGGCTCTCCCGCAATAATTATTATAAATTCCTCTCCGCCGAAGCGACAGGTAATATCGGTCCTGCGTGGGAAGCACTGCTTTATGCATCCCGCAATTTCCCGCAGGCACTCGTCTCCCTGCGCATGACCGTACATATCGTTATATCTCTTAAAATAGTCTATATCAAGCATTGCAAAAGCAATCGGTATAGAGTGCGTCTTGCAGTAGTTCCATATTCCGTCAACCGAGCGCTGCATACCCCTGCGGTTAAGCAGCCCGGTAAGCGGGTCTATCTCCGAAATTCGTTCAAAGCGCTTTGACTCAATCGCTCTGTTCATATAAATGCAATATTTGACATATGAGAGAACAAGCCCTATCAAGACCGTTACAAAGCAAAAGATAAACACATTGTATGTGCTTTTCGATACTGTCAGGACAGCCGTCTGAACCGCCGTAATCAACAGATAATATATAAGCATAGGCTTAGGCTCAAGCATCGCAAAAAGAGTCAGTGAGAACACGGTCAGAAAAAAGTGACTTATACTGCCCGACCCCACCGTTTCAAAGCCGCTTATAAGGCTTGCGCAAACGGTATATACGCCCCAATAAAGGTATGTAAAGTACTCCTTCGTTTTGTCGCTTGCATTGCCGTCCGGAAGAGTTTTTTCAAAAAACACAAAGGTAAAGGCGTTAAACAGCAAAAACACAAGACACGAAATGCCGATTGCAAGCTTACAGTACGGATTTGACACCGTGATGATATTATAAACAGAGCTTGAAATTTCAAACAGCATTACGATCAGCGAAAACGGTATGATGTTGACAAAGCTCATTTTTATCCTTTGGCTCTCAACCTCTCTGTAAACGGAGTCAAGCTTAACATCCATTCCCGCCGAAGAAATTTTGAGGATGTTAAAGAACCGTTTCATTACAGCTTTTAATTCCCTGTTTACATACTTCATTTTTCACAAATACCGCCGTGTCTTTTATTTAGTATATTATACTTGCTCTTACCGATGTTTTCAACATTTTTTTGTAACACACCGTCAACACTTCCATAAAATGTTAATGAAGTTTTTCAAACTCAATACTTACCACAGGAGGAATTACTTATGTCAGAGAATAAGGCTTGTTGCAGCAACAATATTCCCGGCAAAATCAGAGAAGCCGTCTGCATTGATACAAACCGTGTTTACGACTCCTGCGCCGACAAGGACTGCCTTGCCGACCTGCGGGTTTATTTTCCGGACGCGGCACAGAATGTCATCAACAACTGTGTAAATGTAAAACTCAGAAGTGCGGACATAATCAACTGCATTATTGATGTGGAAAAAGTGCCGTTCAACAAGGGCTGCTATGCCGTCGATATCACATTTTTCTTCAAGGTTGCCGTTGAAGCATACACATCGGGCAGTCTTGCTCCCGTTACGGTATACGGTCTTACAACCTTTTCAAAGAAATGCGTTCTCTACGGAAGCGACGGCACGGTAAAGGTATATTCTTCGGAATACACCGCAGACGCAAACGACGATCAACTCATTTCCACAAATACAAACCCACGCGCAAAGGTACAGGTAGCCGAGCCTATCGCCCTTGACGCAAAGCTCTGCCGTCCGTGTGACTGCTGCTGCACACTGAGCAGCTCCAATGTTTCCCTTCCAGGATGCATAAGACGAGCATTTACGGATGAATTCTCCGAGGATCTTTTCAGCCGTCAGCAGGAAAAAGCGGTTGCCGTAACTCTCGGACTTTTCACAATAGTTCAGCTTGAAAGAGATGTTCAGATGCTCATTCCCGCATACGATTTCTGCATACCCAATAAGGAATGTAACTGCAACACCGACGACCCGTGCGAAACCTTCAGAAAAATCAAATTCCCCATTGACGAATTCTTCCCGCCGAAGAACGCTTGCAGCAACGAGTGTAATTGCAGCTGCAACAACGGAGCTTAAAACCGAAGCCGTCGAGCAATCGACGGTTTTTTGTTTGATGTTTATTGACACTACACGCCTAAAAAGGTATTATACTATGTACGGAGGCGATAGTGTGAAAAATCACACTATCGTAATTATAGTGCCCTCAAAATTTGCCTTTGGCATAATTTTGAGATGGTTAAAATCACCACTTACGCCTGTCCGGGCAATGTAGGTTAATCAGGTGATTTTCAGTAAACTTTTTATTGCCCGAAAGGCTATGGTGATTAACATGACAGTATATGATTTTGACAACACAATATACGACGGAGAAAGCGGCTTTGACTTCTTTTTGTACTACCTTAAAAAGTACCCAAAGGAAATCGCAAAATACACACCTAAGTTCGCAGAAGCTTTTTTTAAGTACAAAACGGGCAAGCTTTCAATTTCCGATGTCATAAGCGACTACGGATATATACTTAAAGAGTGCTGCGCCAAATTCGACAATATCGAGGAAGAAATAAACAGCTTTTGGGACGAGCACGAAAACAAGATAAAAAGCTTTTATGACAAAATCCGAAAGGACGATGATGTTATACTCTCCGCCTGCCCTGTCGTGATACTCAGGGAGATATGCCGAAGAATAGGTATTAAAAACTATATCGGCACAGAGGTCGACATCAAAACGGGCGAAATTCAAAAAATATGCTACCGTGAAAACAAGATAAAGATGTTCAAGGAAGCTTACGGCGACATTGAAATCGACGAATTTTACACCGACTCAATTAACGACAAGCCCTTTATGGACATTGCAAAGGATGTGTACTTCGTAACGGGCGACAGAATAGAAAAGCTCAAAACAAACGGTGTTTATCTGAGAGAGTTAAAGTAATCTGTATCTTAAAGGGGATAGGCTGAGCCTATCCCCTTTTGCTTTTAATACTGTGAAAGCCTGAAAAGAGTGCCGAGAGAATGTTCAAAAAACATCCTGTAGCTCTCGCAAAATCGATTTTTCCCGGGCGCTCCGTTTTCTCCGAGCGGCTCGCAGTACCGCTTGCAGCCGTTGCGGCAAATCGGGAAATACTCGCAACAGCTGCATTCCTCGGGCTTTTCCCTTGAGCGTTCGACAAAGCCCGTTTCCTCACGCCGTCTGTCGAAATCCTCAAAGGTATTTTCGTTGACATTTCCGAGCTTTAATTCGTCAAGCACATAGAAATCGCACGGATAAACGCTGCCGTCAGCCTCAACAACATACTGGAACGAGCACACGCCCGAAAATCCGCAGCTCTCGGGCGGCATACCACGAAGCATCATAACATAATTTTCAAACTGCCTTATGCTCACAGGGTCGTTTGAGCGTATATCCCGAACCCATAAATCAAAAATAACGTTCAAAAACCTGCCGTATCGCTCGGGAGTGAGAGTGAAGTCAAATTTTTCATTCGGTGCGTCGATGGGATTAAGGCAGGGAATAAACTGCAAATACCTGTACCCGCGCTTTTTGTATTCGTTATAAACCGCCTGTCCCGAGCGTGCAACCGTATTTGTAACCACGGTCAGTATGTTAAAATCAACTCCGTGCTTTTCAAGCGTTTTTGCCGCTTCGGTTACCCTTGTAAATGTGCCCTTGCCCGAAGCGTCCACACGGCAGAGGTCATGAAGCTCCTTTGTTGCGTCAAGCGACAGCCCCACAAGGAAGCCGTGCTTTTTGAAGAAGTCCGCCCATTCGTCGTTTACAACATAACCGTTTGTCTGTATCGCATAGTTTATTTTAAGCGAATTTTTGTTGTGCTTTTTTACGCAGTCAACAAAGGACCTGTAAAAATCAAGTCCGATAAGCGTCGGCTCTCCGCCCTGAAACATAAAGGTAATTTCCCTTTCGGCAAACGAAAACGCCTTTTTGATTAAATTTTCGGCAGTTTCCGAATTCATAAAGCCGAGCTTTTCGCAGTGCTTTTGCGCTATATCCTCATAGAAGCAATATTTACAGCGCATATTACAGTTGTCGGACGACGGCTTAATCAGCATACACAAGCTTTTCATATAATCACCGAATAGATTTTACCATATTATCGTCTGCGTTTCCACTGTGAGTTTTGTGATTCCGTCATAATTGTGTTGAAACTCTTTACAATTTGTGCTATTATTTATCTATAAGTGAGGTGTCTCAAATGCGACTTCAGGAATCGGGAGAAATGTATCTAGAAACAATACTTATACTTTCCAAAAAGAGCAGCAGCGTGCGCTCTATAGATATAAGCGAATATATGTCTTTTTCAAAGCCGAGCGTCAGCAGAGCGGTGAATCTGCTTAAAGACGGAGGCTATATTCTCATCTCCAAGGATGGCTACATAACCCTTACTGCGTCCGGCCGTGAAATTGCTGAAAAGATATATGAACGCCATACAATCCTTTCAAAGTGCCTTGTCGACCTCGGCGTAAATCCCGAAACGGCGGCTGAGGACGCTTGCAAAATTGAGCACGATATTTCGGACGAGACCTTCTCGGCGATAAAGAAATATATTGCGGAGCACTGATTTGCAAATATTATCAGGACCTGTTCAGTCGGCTGAGCAGGTCCTTTTTATATACCGTTATTTATAAAGTAACTCCGTCCTTAAAAATTGCGATTTCACGGTAACCGTTTTTCTCGCTTTCGGTCAATCTTCCGTTTGCCGTGTCGATTATAAGCGAAAATAGCTCTTCGTCCGTTCCCGACTGTGCGTCAAAATCAATCCAATGCGGCTTTTTACGGTAAAGCGCAGTGTTTGTGGATATTTTTACCGTCGGCACCGGAGCTCCGAGCGGCGTGCCCCTACCCGTTGAAAACAGTATCATATGACAACCCGAAGCCGCAAGGTCGGTTACGGCAACCATATCGTTGCCGGGTCCCCAAAGCAGGGAAAGCCCTTGCTTTTTAATCTTTTCGGCATATCCGAGCACATCGCTAACAGGAGAACATCCGCCCTTTTGCACACAGCCGAGTGATTTTTCCTCAAGCGTGGTAATTCCGCCCGCCTTGTTGCCTGGAGACGGATTTTCGCTTATCGGCTGACCGTGTGAAATGAAATATTCCTTAAAGCCGTTTATCATAGAAACCGTTTTTTCGAAAACAGCTTCGTCAACACAGCGGTTCATAAGCATCTGCTCTGCACCGAACATTTCCGGAACTTCCGTGAGCACCGCACAGGCGCCCATAGAAACGAGCGTGTCCGCCGTTCTGCCGATCATCGGGTTTGCGGTTATTCCCGAAAGTCCGTCGCTTCCGCCGCATTTGAGGCCGATTTTAAGCATGGAAGCGGGAACCTCCTGCCTTGTGTCCTTTGCAGCTCTCGCTTTCAATTCCTCTATGAGCCTTACACCCTCTGAGATTTCGTCCTCGCAGTCCTGAACATTCAGAAATCTGACGCGCTCTTCGTCATACTCTCCGAGTACCGTTTTTAGGCTTCCTATATTGTTGTTTTCACAACCAAGCCCGAGCACAAGCACTCCGCCTGCGTTTGGGTGGGTTATGAGCGAAGCCAGAACCTTTTGCGTGTTCTCAAAATCTCCGCCGAGCTGACTGCACCCGTACGGATGCGAAAACGAAAACGCCCCCGTCTTTCGAGCCAATATCTCCGCCGTCTTGTTCACACAGCCGACGGTATTTATTATAAAAATATCGTTTCTTATGCCTATTTCGCCGTTTTTGCGGACATACGCCGAAATTGTGACGGGCGGTATTTTTTCAAATTCCGTCTGCGTTTTTTCGTATTTATATTCGGTAATACCCGACAGAGCGGTTTTCATATTTTCCGTATGCACCCTGTCGCCCTTTTTGATAAAGGCGGTCGCTTTACCTATCGGATAGCCGTATTTGGTAATCTCTTCTCCGACTTCAATGTCACGAAGCGCATATTTGTGCCCGTCGTCAAGATTTACTTTTACATTGTCCCGTTCGTTTATAACGATAAAACCCACGCGAGCGCCTCCCTTATTCCGAGTTCCTCTATTTTGCCGTAACAAAGCTGTGTGGCAGGCAAAAGATATGATATATCCTTGCCCCACAGCTCGACATTCGCAAGAATGGCGCCGAGGCTGTTTCCTTTTATGTAATCGACAGCCGCCTTGACATCCTTAGGCTCACAGGTCTTATAGTAATAAACAAGGCTTGCAAGCGAAAAGCACAGCGGTACGGGAATTTCCCCGCCTGCGCTTACCGTATCGTCAACCGTCGGCAGAACCCTTGCGGAAAATTTACTTACGGAATTTAGTGAAATCGACTCCCAACGGTGTGCGAGATACGGATTGCGGAAGCGTTCGAGCACAGCCTTTGCAAAATTCAGATTGCTTTCGTTTTCACCGAGCACGGGTAAGATACAGCCGTACAGGCAGGCGTGCAGGAATTCCGACAGCTGCTTATCCTCAACCGCTTCGCTGACCGTTTCGACTTTGCACAGCAGCGCGGGAAAAACAAGCGAGGTGTGCGAGCCGTTGAGGACCCTGACCTTACGCTTTTTATACTGCGACACGCTGTCTGTCCATATGACATTCACTCCGCCCGTTCCAAGAGGAAGTTCATTTTCAAAATTGCCCTCGATAACCCACAAATGATACGGTTCGGCAGCATCTAAGAGCATATCACTCTCGCCTATGCGTTCAAACAGCTTTTCGCTCTCGCTTTTCGGGAAGCCCGAAACAATGCGGTCGACAAGCGTGTTACAAAAGCTGTTTTCGCCGACAACCCACCGTGTAAAAGCCTCCCCGAGTGCCCACTGCTCGGCATATTTGAGCACGCAGGCTTTTAGTTCGTCTGCGTTGTTGTCGATAAGCTCGCAAGCAAGGATTATAAAGCCTCCGAGCCCGGACTTAAAGCGTTCAAAGAGAAGCCTTGTAAGCTTACCCGGGAACGAGCTCTGGGGCTTGTCGGAAAATTCGCAGGAACTGTCATATACAATTCCCGCCTCCGTCGTATTGGAAACAATAAATCTCATATCGGGGTTATGTGCAAGGCTTAAAAAGCCGTCAAAATCCGCATTGGCGTTTACACAGCGGCTTATGCTGTTGATTTCACGCACACTGTTAACATTTTCGCCGTTTTCTACGCCTCTGACAAGCAGATGGTATTTGCCGTTTTGAGCGTTGATTGTATCGCCCGTCTTTGACGAGGTTGACTGCACAATAACAACAGAGCCGTCAAAAAGCCCTTTTTTATTCAAAGTATCAACAAATGCGTCCGCAAACGCCCTCAAAAAGTTTCCGCTTCCGAACTGAATTATTTTTTCTCTCATTTTCTTCTCCATGGTGTTCGCCGAATTTCGGCACATTTTTCTTTGCCCTTGTCATTACAGTATAACACAGAACACCTGATTTAGGTTACAAAAGCTATCAAATACATAAAATTTCAAACGCTTTTTCATCAATCCTCTTCACGGTATTTAAGATATTCAATAAACTTCTGCGTGGCGGGAGCAGGGCGGCTGCTCCTTTTGGTCGCAAGGCAGATTTCACGGTAATACGGCACTGAAAGCGGTCTTATCTCCACCTTGTACGGTATTCTTTTGAGTATCATCGACGGCAAAATACCTATTCCCAAGCCCTTTTCCGCCATAGCCATAACCGCATAATCCTCCCATGCCGTAAAGCGGATTTCAGGATGCACTCCGCTTTGGCGCAGCAGATTGGAAACCTCGGTTTTTCCGCCGTTTTCAAGTAAGAGGAACGGCTGCCTGTCCAAATCCTCGATTTTTACACTTTTCCCTGCGGCAAAAGGATGACCGACAGGCAAAACCGCCATATATTCGTCACGCTTCAAGAACACGGTGTCGAAGCTTTGGCTCTTCGGTCGCCTTAAGAATCCGCAATCGACTCTGCCCTGCAATATCCAATTTTCAATCTCGGTATAATCTCCCAGCAGCATTTCGTATTCAATATTCGGATAATCCTCCCGAAGTCTTGAAAAAACATTAGGCAGCCAGTTTATGGCTACGCTCGAAAATGTTCCTATCTTTACAATTCCCGTCTCCGCGCCCTTGAGCTTCTGCACATAACCGTCAAGTTCCCTGCAGCCGTTAAGCATCTCACGCACTATGGGGAGAATTTGCTCGCCGCACGAGGTGAGCACAACGCCGTTTTTGCTTCTGTCAAGCAATTTTATACCCCAGTCCTCCTCAAGGTCAGCCACCATTTTGCTCACGGATGACTGTGCGTAGTTCAGCTCGCCTGCCGCCCTTGTAAAGCTGCCTTTTTCAGCCGTCTTTACAAAAGCCTGATATTTCAGCATATTGTTATCCATATATTATTCCTTTTTTCGATATTGATTATTTACATTATTCGCTTTTTCTATTATAGCTCCTCATATATAATTATTCAAGAAAAATTCGGAGTTGATAAAATGAATTCGGTAAAAAACACGGATATGCTAAACGGACCAATTGCAAAGAAAATCATACTTTTCACGCTGCCTATAGCGCTAAGCAGTGTAATTCAACAGCTGTTCAATGCCGCCGACACGGCGATAGTCGGGCTTTGCGACAATGCCGACGCACTTGCGGCAGTCGGCACAAACACCGAGACCGTGGCGCTGATAGTTAGTGTTTCCTCGGGACTTTCGTTAGGCACAAATGTGCTTGTCGCAAACCGTATAGGTAAAAAACGATCCGCCGATATTCCGTCCGTCGCCGCCGTATCCGTTTTACTTGCCGCTGTTATAGGGGTTATCGCCTCTGCCGTATGTCAGTTGTGTGCCGAGCCGCTTTTGGAGCTTATTAAAACGCCTGCGGAAATTTTTTCTGCCGCCGAAAGCTACCTGAGAATATATATTATCGGTATTCCGTTTTTGCTTTTGTACGATTTCGGAGCCGCCGTTTTGAGAGCACAGGGAAACAGCCGTTATCCGTTTACGGCACTTATCATATCGGGAGCGGTAAATGTTGCACTTAACCTGATTTTCGTAACGATATTTGATTGGGGCGTTGCGGGAGTTTCTGCGGCAACGGATATTTCGACCGCCCTTGCTGCTTTTTCGGTACTGTACAAATTAAAAAAAGACGGCTGTCTCAAGCTGTCCTCAAAAAAAGATTTATTCGGGTCGGGATATGTTTCGGAAATCCTCAAAACGGGAATACCGTCGGCAATACAGGGTGCCGTGTTCTGTTTTGCCAATATTTTCGTCCAGGCGGCTGTAAACCGCTTCGGCTCTGCCGCAATCGCAGGCAGTGCGGCGGCAATGAATTTTGAATACTTTTCATATTACATCATTACCGCTTTCGGTCAGACCGCCACGACCTTTATCGGTCAGAATTATTCGGCAAAGCAATACGGCAGATGTAAAAAGATACTTCTGCTGTGTCTTGTGTTTTCGATTGCATCAAGTCTTTTAACGATAGTGCCGAATGTGATTTTCAGGTATCGTCTGTCCGAAATATTCTCCGACGACCCGACGGTTATCGAAAATGCGTCAAAGAGAATTATGTGCATACTCTTTTTTGAACCGCTTTGCAATCTGTTTGAAATACCCACGGGTGCGCTTCGAGGCACGGGTCACGCCCCGCTTGCCGCCGCAGGCACGGTAATCGGCACCTGCGTTTTCCGCATCGTCTGGATTTTTACGGTATTCAGAGTCCGCCCGTCGCTTGAAATGCTGTACATTGCCTTTCCGCTTTCGTGGGTTGTGACTGTTACCCTTGTCACAATTTGCCTCGCCTGTGTAAATCCGTTCCGAAGTTCCGATATAAAATCATAACCACCGGTTGCCCGATGGTTATGATTTTATGTCTTATTCGCTTTTTTCTTCAAAATTTATACGCTTTTCCTCAACGACAAGCGGTCGCTTCATAACCTTGGTGTTTATATTCAGCACATACTCACCAAGCAATCCGATGAAGAACAACTGTATAGAGCCGAGAACAAATACGCCTATGAGTATCGGCGCATTTCCCGCAGGGAATGTATCCCAATTACACAGCTTGAGTATAAGATACACAAACGCTACAAGCAGACTTATGACAGACATTAAAAATCCGCCGATTGTAGCTATACGCAAGCCTATTTTCGTATACGAGGTAAACGAGAGCATAGCCGCGTCATAGAGTGTGTAAAAATTATTATGTGTTTTACCTGCACGGCGTTTAGGCTGATCGTAGGGGATTTCCTTGCGTCTGAAACCAAGCTCAGCAACTATACCACGCAGGAACGGCGACGGATCGTCAAGCGTCCTGAGAACTTCGACAAAGCTCTTATCATAGAGCCCCGAGCCGGTAAAATGCTCAATCTGCTCGACATCCGAGAATTTTTTAATAACCTTATAGTAACAGCTGCGAAGGAATCGGATAAGCTTGTTTTCGCGGCTGGTCGTCTTTATTCCGATTACGATTTTGTATCCGTTTTCCCACTCGGCAAGATATTTCGGTATCAATTCGACAGGGTCCTGAAAATCACAGCACATACTTATCGTACAGTCACCCGTAGTCTGGCAAATGCCGTAATACGGAGAATTGAACTGACCGAAATTCTTTGCGTTGAAAATAGCCTTTATACGCTTGTCCCGTCTGCATATTTCCGTGAGCAGCGGGCGCGTGTTGTCAGAGGAGTCGTTATCAATAAATACAAGCTCCCAATCATACTGAGGCAATTCGTTTTCAAAAACATTGCGTATTGCCTCAGACATAGGTACTACATTTTCTTCCTCATTATAGCACGGTATCAAAACGCTTACCTTTTTTTTGTTTTCCATCAATATCCCTCGCTTTTGAGCCACTCATAGGTTCTTTTTATGCCCTCTTCAAAGCTTATCTGTGAAGTAAAGCCGGTATCTGCCGTAAGCTCCGAAATATCGGCGCAAAGATACATAACCTGATCCTTGTTGTATGGCAGCTCTCCTATGCCTATTTCGGCATTCGGATTTATTATATCTCTCATTTCAAGCATATAATCCCTGAGCTTTCGGGTACTGCCCGTGCCCAAGGGATAAACAGCTCCGTCCTTGCCCTTTTCGCCCATCATATAAAAAGCAATGGCAATATCGTCGCAATGCATAAAGTCCCAATCCTGCTCGCCTGCCGTGAACGGACAGTGCTCGCCGTGCATCATTTTAATGATTGAGGACGGAATTATCGCATTGGGATTTCCCTTTTGACCGTAGACACTGAGTATCCTTGTCCAAATGTGTCGGACACCGAGATTCTGAGCATAAAGACGGCTGAGATTTCCCGCCGCAAGCTTTGCTATACCGTATCCGTTGACCGGTGCGGCAGGGGTTTTCGCAGTGAGCTTTTCGCCCACAGGACCGTATTCTGCCTGTGAGCCTGCGCCTATAAAGCACTCGCACGAGAGCTTTGACGCAAGAGTTACAGCGTCGAGCGTGTAACGGATGTTGTCGCTTTGAAGATAAGCGTCATCCCTGACCCCGCCGAATGTTCCGAGCCATGCAAAGTGATAAAGCACATCGCATTTCTCATTTATTTTATCGGCAACTGCAGGAAGCTCCGAAATATCGGCGTCAATGGCGGTTACAAGAGGATTTTTAAAGAAATCGTCATTTCTCGGCTCACCCGGCTTACAAAGAGCGTATACCTTAACGCCCTTGTCTACCAAGAGTCTTATAAGTGCCGAGGCTATCATACCTGTCGAGCCTGTAATTACGGCTGTTTTCATCATATCTTCTCCTACTTTCGAAGATGAGGTCATTCCTCAATCATCGGAATAAACATATTGGATTTAAGTTCCTCACGGTCAAGGAACGGAGCAAGGTCCTCAAGCGGCGGACTGACAAGCCGTCCGTCCTCAAGACGCTTTGTACTGCTCTTTGGCTCCCAGACCTGTACGGTATCGGTAAATATCTCACAAAAAGCATATCCGTCAACGGCAAGCGTGTCAGCGACAGCCTTTTTCATCTCTTCATTGCTGTGAGCACAGAAATACGGCATACCGAATGCCTCAGCTATTCTTTTATACTCGGGGAACGAAAGGTCTCCGCTTTCGGGTCCGATACCGACCTTGCAATGTTCCTTAAACAAATTGTTCTGCGTCAGCCTTATGCTGTGATAGCCCTGATTGTTTATAAGGAAAACCTTTACGGGAAGCCTGTTAGTTACAATGGTCTGCAACTCCTGCAAATTCATCATAATACTTCCGTCGCCCTCAAGGCAAATCGTATCTTGTCTGCCGCCGGCTATGCAAAGACCGATTGCCGCGGGAAGCCCGTAACCCATACTTGCAATTGCGCTGTTTATTATAAAGCGCGTACCTTTTTTTATCGTCCAATTCTGATGTCCCACAACGCAGCACGCGCCGTTGCTTACGGCAGTAAGCGAATTTTCGGGAAGCGAATCGGAAAGATGCTTAATAAAGGCAAAAACATTTGCAGTCTCTCCGTTTTCTTTATAATGTCTCGGAAGCGTTGCAGGGTATTTTTTCTTCCACTCAACGCATTTTTCTCTCCAAGCGTGATTTTTGCAAACGGGGAGCTCAGCGTTTTCGGTGCGGCGGATTATCGCCTCAAGAAAATCCTTTGCGTCGGCAAAAACAGGCATATCGACATGAATGGTCGGCTTCTTAAATTCAGCCTTATCAATATCAACCATTATGACCTCTGCTGCTCTTGCCCAGGTGTCAAAGCTGTATCCCGTCTGGCGTATGCTTATTCTTGTACCTATGGCAAGAAGCAAATCGGAGTTCTGAACGGCAAAGTTTCCCGGTCTGTCGCCCATATTTCCGCCTCTGCCGCAATAAAGAGGATTGTCGTCCTCTATAAGGTCAACGCTGTTCCAATAGGTTACAACCGGAACACCCAAACGCTCTGCCGCCTTTTGGAATGCTTCAAAGCCGCCCGAAAGGCGTATACCGCCGCCGGCATATATTACGGGACGCTCGGCTTTTGCTATTTTTGAAAGAACCGTGTCAACGATTTCATCGCTGACAGGCTCGGGTAAAGCTTTATCGTCTTCTGTCGGGTCATAGCCCCTGAGAGACTCTGTTTCAATATATCCGCCCTGATAGTTGACGGGAATGTCAATCCATACAGGACCGGGTCTGCCCGTAGTTGCAAGATGCCACGCCTTTTCAAGCATATAACGAATATCCTCGGGCTTTTCAAGCATTGCGGCATATTTACACATACAGGACACCGAATTTGTAATGTCAAACTCCTGATCGCCCACAGCTCTCAGCGGTAAGCCGTCTGTAAACTGCATTGCATAGCGTGCCGTCGTATCATATCTAACCTGTCCGCTTATGACAAACATCGGTATCGAATCAAGCCAGCCTCCGACAACTCCCGTTATGGCATTAGTACCGCCAGGACCTGTTGTTACGCAAAGTGCCGCTATTTTATTGTTTAGCCTTGCGTAGCTTTCTGCCGCTATTGCGCTTGCCTGCTCATGATGGTTGTATGTGCAGCGTATTTTTTCATGATGTCCGAAAGCGTCGTTAAGGTGCATCGCGCCGCCGCCGACAACCGTAAAGCAGTCCGTAACGCCGTGAGAAGCCAAAAAGTCGGCAACATAATCAGCCAATCTTATTTTCATCTTTTATTTCCCTCTCTTTAGGTTTTGTTTTGAATGCCCAGAATTTGTTAAGCAAGAAATTAAGCGGTATTGTAACTACCAACGAGCCAAGACTTGCTATATAATACGGTATTCCCATGTTTTTAAGCACGACCTTGATAGCGGGCGACAAAACAAGTCCCGTTACGCCATAGCATATTACGGTTTTGAAATATGACTTCAAGTGTTCGGAGAAGGTCTTTTCCCCTGAGGAGAAGACATAACGGTTGTTCCAATAATATGAATTTGTAACGCTTATAATAAATGCGAGTATGGAAGCAAAAACAGTCTTGAGCGTTTCCGCCTGCGTTGTTATCCCCATAGAGGACAGCAGGCTTATCAAGGAAACAAACTCCGCCTTTGCAAAAAGCACATAGAAGCAGAGCAGGTCTATACCGTATGAAATAGCGGTGTTTGACACTCCGACAATGCCGAATTTGACAAACTGAACAAGCGGCGCTATTTTTTCGTTTTTAAGCAACTGCTTCAGCTTATCCATTGTTGACAGCCTCAATGATCGTTTTTGCCATATAATCTGTCATGCTGTCGGTCATTCCGGGATAAACGCCGACCCAGAAGGTGTTTTTCATTATATTGTCCGTTCCCTCAAGTCCGCCGACTACACGGTAAGCGTCTGTTCCCCTTATACTGTCAAAGCAGGGATGCTTGATAAGATTGCCCGAGAAGAGCATTCTTGTCTGAACATTTTTGCCCTCGATATAACGCACTACCTTTTCCCTTTCAAGTCCGCTGTCGGGCTTGATGGTTATAAGGAAACCAAACCAACTCGGATTGCTGTTTTCCGCAGGAACGGGAAGAATTATTTTATCCTCGACAGGCTTGAGAGCGTTTCTTAAATGTTCCCAATTATGTCTGCGGCGCTTAATAAATTCAGGGAATTTTTTAAGCTGTTCGCAGCCTATAGCCGCCTGAAGGTCGGTAACCTTTAGATTATAGCCGAAATGGCTGTATACATATTTATGGTCGTAGCCCTTGGGAAGCTCGCCGTACTGACCGTCGTATCTGTGTCCGCAAAAATTATCTCTGCCCGACGGACAAATGCAGTCTCTGCCCCAGTCGCGGTAAGAGAGAATAAGTCTGTTAAGCTGGGCGTTGTTTGTGTAAACACAGCCGCCCTCGCCCATAGTCATATGGTGCGGAGGATAAAAGCTGCTTGTTCCTATGTCGCCCCAAGTACCCGTAAAGCGCGTTTCGCCGTTTATTGTATATTCCGAGCCGAGAGCGTCGCAGTTATCCTCGACAAGCCAAAGATTATGCCTGTCGCAGAAGTCCTTAACGCTTGCAAGGTCAAATGGATTACCCAAGGTATGCGCTATCATAACCGCCTTGGTCTTGGGCGAATAAGCCTCTTCAAGCTTTGATACATCTATATTGTACTGCGGTATTGTAACATCGACAAATACCGGAACGGCACCGTACTGAAGAATGGGCGTTACCGTAGTGGGGAAGCCGCAGGCAACGGTAATTACCTCATCCCCTCTTTTAATCTGACGGTCGCCGAGCTCGGGCGCCGTGAGGACAGAAAACGCCAAAAGGTTTGCGGACGAGCCGCTGTTTACCAAATGTGCGAATTTAACGCCTATCCATTTTGCAAAATTCTTTTCAAACTCGTCTGAAAATCTGCCTGTCGTAAGCCAAAAGTCAAGTGCCGCATCCGTAAGAGCGCACATTTCCTTTTCGTCAAAGACTCTTGCCGCATAGGTGATACGGTCGCCCTCTTTGAAATCGTCCTTTTTAGCCTTGAAATCACGGTAATATTCCGCAACCATTTCTTTTATCTGTTCTCTTGCCTGTTCCTCATTTTTCCAATCTGCCATTGTTGAACCTCCAAATTGTTATTCAGAAAAAAATTCCTCTATCTCACGGTCCATTTCGGAAGGAATATCTCCGCCCGACAACCATATCTTGCCGAATCGGCAGGTTTTATCCATACACTCGTCGATGTGCCAACGGGGTCTCCAGCCGAATACCTTTTTTATCTTGCTGCAATCAAGCTTGAGGAAATTCGCCTCATGCGGAGCGTCTTTTTCCGCCTTATTGCACCAGCTTGCACCCTCCCCCCAATATTTGCAAAAGAGGTCGCAAAGCTCTCCGGTGGTAACGCAGTCGCATTCATCCGGTCCGACATTGTAATATCCCGCAAAAGAAATATCCTCATACTGCCTCTGCGCTATCGTAAGATATACCGCAAGCGGTTCAAGAACATGCTGGTAAGGGCGCGTGGAATAGGGATTTCTGACCGAAATTTCGGTGCTGTCCGCCATAGCCCTTATGCAGTCGGGGATAATTCTGTCATTGGCGAAATCTCCGCCGCCGATAACATTGCCTGCTCTTGCCGTGGATATTGCAACTCTGCCGTCGGCAAAGAACGAGTTTTTATAGCTGTGAGTCACCAGCTCCGAGCAGGATTTACTGTTTGAATAGGGGTCAAAGCCGTCTAAAGGCTCGTCCTCTCGGTAGCCCCATTCCCATTCGTTGTTATGATACACCTTGTCCGTCGTAACGTTCAAAAACGACTTAACGCAGCTTGAGTTGCGTACACATTCAAGAATATTGACCGTTCCCATAACGTTTGTTTCGTATGTGTAACGGGGCTGTTTGTAGCTGTCGCGGACTATCGGCTGTGCCGCAAGATGAAGCACGATCTCGGGCTGTGCCTTATCAAAAGCGTCCTTCAGCTCGTCAAGATTGCGAATATCCCCGATAACCGAGGTCATTTTTCCGTCAAGCCCCGATATTGAAAACAAATTCGGGTCTGTAGGCGGTTCAAGGGAATATCCCGTGACCTGCGCGCCTGCATTTACAAGTATCTTACACAGCCAACTGCCTTTGAAGCCGGTGTGTCCGGTAACAAAGACACGCTTTGATTTCCAAAAAGTCAGCTCGTCTTTTGTCATAATATAAATTCACCTTTTCGCTGTTTTATAAAAGCTTACCACAGTTTCCACGGAGCTTTTCCCGACTCCCACAGGTTTTCAAGTATCTGCTTTTCACGCATAGAGTCCATACACTGCCAGAAGCCTGTGTGGCGGTAGCTCATAAGCTGACCGTCCTTCACAAGAGCTTCAAGAGGCTTTGTCTCAAACACTGTATCGTCGCCCTCAAGATAATTGAATATCTCGGGCTGTAACACCATAAAGCCTGCGTTTATGGCCGCTCCGTCGTTGACCTGCTTTTCACGGAAGCTCCTGACGCTTCCGTTTTCCATTATGTCAAGCACGCCCTTTTCCTGCTTCTGAACGACCGCAGTAAGGGTTGCCGTTTTTCCGTGAGATTTATGAAATTTAACAAGCTCCGATATATCCACATCACAAACGCCGTCGCCGTAGGTCATTAAAAACGGTTCGTTTCCTACATAGGGCTGAACACGCTTTATTCTGCCGCCTGTCATTGTGTTAAGCCCCGTATCTACAACGGTAACCTTCCACGGCTCTGCGTGCTGAGAGTGAATGACGATTTCGTTACCCTTTGTGAAATCAAAGGTAACATCGCTTGTATGAATAAAATAGTTTGCAAACCATTCCTTTATAACATGCTGCTTATATCCGGCGCAAATGATAAATTCATTGTATCCGAAATGAGAATAGCATTTCATAATATGCCACAATATCGGCATACCGCCTATTTCGATAAGCGGCTTCGGCTTATACTGTGATTCCTCGGAAATTCTTGTTCCGAGACCGCCTGCGAGTATTACTACCTTCATAATCAATCTCCGATTTAAAATATTATATACAAAGCCGCCGAAAAAACGGCATGTACACACAATTCAATTATATATTATCAGACACGGTATGTCAAGATTTGCGGTTTTCGTACAAACCGAAAAAAGCCGAAAATCGGGCAAAAAAATGATTGAGCTCCGTCAAACAAGCTTGCCGTAAATCAAGCTTGAAAGGGAAATCTCAATCATTTTGTAAATGTTAATCCAAACAAACAATTTTCAACCGACTTTTATCTGAACGCATAATAGAAGGTCGGCAAAATATAAAGTATAAGCGTAAGGGGTCTTGCAAGGATAAACAGTCTGTCACCGATAAAGAATTTTTGCTTTTCCATTGTATTTGAGAAAGACTCGAGATTTTTCTTAATGGGAAAATACATAACAAGCAGTACTATTATCGAACCGGCAAACAAGCTGTAAAAGGCATTGTTTCCGAGCATTCCGCCGAAATTAAATAAATCCCAAAGAGACGGTATATCCTTTTCAGCCAGCATATCGTGGAATATCGACAAACTTATAAGGTTTGAGTCCACATTGTTTGGGAAGCAAAGCACTGTACTTCCGATATATCCCACGGAGAGTGCCGAATGTAAAATCAGCGAAGAATTTGTCTTTGTGTTAAGAATTACGGCAAGCGAAAGGAACGGTATCATATACATTACCCATTGCGGATGCCATGTAATAAACGCAAACATGCTTGCATACACCGCAAGCGATATATATATTGCATAAGCGTAAAACTCTTTATCGTCTTTAACTTCCGCCTTATAAGCAAAAATGCAAATTGCTATCATCGCTACCGTAAACAGCGATATGGTTCCCATCGCTGTTGGGATTCCGGTGCTGAAAAGACTCGGGGCTATTGCACCGCTGAATTTCATTGCGTCTGAATAGCCCTTACTTCCGATAAAGAGTAAGGAGGTAATTACATAGCCCGATATAGCGATAAGCCCATGCTTAACAATGTGAATTACACGCTTTTCAAAAAGAAGAAGCAACGGTATAAAGGCAAACAGTGCAAACATTTTAAATGTAATTGCCACACTGCACACTATTGAGAAAGAGTAATAACGCTTTTTGAAAAGCATATAAAGCGCCAAAACAATAAAAAACAAACCTATTGAATCATACTGCCCGAATATAAACTGTGAGAACATCGCAACAGGCGATGAGATAAAGAGAAACGCAACCCATTTCGCCGTGTTTTTATCCATTTTGATTTCAAGGACGATTTTATAAAGGAGATAAGCGATTGCGACATAAAAAAGCGTCGGCAAAAGCTTGAACCATAAAAGCACGGGATAAGGCATTGCGTAATAATCAAGTACGCCCCACATAGGTATTCCTAATATTTTAAATATCAGGAATACAGGAAGCGACCAAATCGCAAAAACTATATATACCGTTATGGAATAAACCGCTGTTGATTGGGTGTAGTCATAGAAGCTGAAAAAGCCGTCTTTGAACAAGCATTCAATGAAGTCCTTACCGTGAGTTGCCGTACACAGAATATCGGGATGATTAAAAGATACATAGCAAAGTAAAACAATTGCACACACAAGCAACCAATCTATAATGAGCGGCTTTTCGGTGTTCTTCAGCCTTTCCCAAGCGTTCTTAAATTTAAGTTTCATAATAATCACCATAGCCTTTCAAGCAACAAATAGTTTATTAAAAATCACCGAGTTAACCTGCGTTGCCTGAACAGGCGTGATGGTGATTTCTGCCATCTCAAAATTAT
>CAVAPB010000010.1:0-82660 GCA_963590415.1 Anaerovoracaceae bacterium
TGAAGCTTCTTTATGATTTCCCTCAATGTTTTTGTCAACTTTTTGACAAATACCCATGACAGCTCCCTCGTCAGAGGGAGCCTGTATCGGACAGCCGCAAGGGCTGTCCCTACGGTATGATATAAAATATATTTTGATTGTAAGAGGAAGGCTTGGTTCTGCGTACATTCAGTTTACAAAACAAATCCGCGCCTGTATCCGGGCGCCGCTTTCAAAGCCAATACACAAAAAACAAGGACGGAAAAGTCCGTCCTTGAATGTTACATATATTTATTTCTGACCGTAATATGCGTTCTTGCCGTGCTTGCGGTTATAATGCTTTGCGAGGAGATAATCCTCAATTCCGACCTGCTTTTGCTCAACTGCGGCAATCTGCTCCGTCCTCAAAGCCATTTTGGCAACCTCTTCGAGAATTAGCGCATTTTCAACCGCCTTGAAGCAGTTTTTGCCCCAACAGAACGGTCCGTGCCTGTGAATGAGAACCGCCGGACAGTCGTCGGGATTTATATTTTCGTTCTTGAAGCACTCGACAATTACCTTGCCTGTGTTGAGCTCATATTCGCCTTCGACCTCGGCCTTTGTAAGTCCTCTTGTGCAGGGGACGGAACGGTTTGCGAAATCTGCGTGCGTTGTGCCGTATGCCTTTATCTCCCTACCTGCCTGTGCAAAGGAGGTTGCCCGCGAAGAATGGGTATGAACAACGGCTCCGATACTCTTAAAATTCCTGTAAAGCTCAAGATGTGTGGGTGTGTCGGACGAGGGGTTGAGCGTGCCCTCGACAATGTTTCCGTCCAAATCGACAACCGCCATATCTTCGGCTTTCATGGTATCGTAGGGAACGCCCGACGGCTTGATGACAACCAAGCCTTTTTCCCTGTCGATTGCCGAAACATTGCCCCAAGTCAGAACAACCAAGCCGAACTCTTTAAGCTGCATATTAGCCCTGTAAACATCCTGCTTTAACTGTTCAAGCATTATTTGTTCCTCCAGATAACATCGTTGTATTCAAGCTCTTTTCTGAATTCGGGAATTTTTGTGTCCTTGTTGATATATACAAATTCAATACCCATAATCTCGGCAAAATCACGCATATGCTCTGCGGTAAGGTCGTACGAAAGCACCGAGTGATGCGCTCCGCCGGCATATATCCACGCCGTAGCCGAGGTTTTGAAGTCGGGAAGCGGCTTCCAAAGAACTCCCGCAACGGGAAGCTTGGGCATATCGTGCTCCTGCGTCTGACACTCAATGTCATTTACAATCATTCTGAACCTGTCGCCCATATCGACAAGCGAAACAACGATAGCCGAGCCCTTTTTAGCCTTGAAAACAAGTCGTGCAGGGTCTTCCCTGTCGCCTATGCCGAGGGGATGAACCTGAATTTTCGGCTTTTCGCAGGCAATGGTCGGGCAAACCTCAAGCATATGAGCACCGAGTATCATCTCATTGCCCTTTTCAAGATGAAGCGTGTAATCCTCCATAAAGGCAGTACCCTTGCCTATGCCCTCTGCCATAACCTTCATAATTCTCGTCATTGCGGCAACCTTCCAGTCGCCCTCCGCGCCGAAGCCGTAGCCCTGCCTCATAAGGTCCTGAGCCGCAAGTCCGGGAAGCTGACGAAGTCCCTGCAAATCCTCAAAATTCGTGTGGAACGCCTTGAAATTGCCCCTGTCAAGGAATTTCTTCAACGCAACCTCTTCCTTGGCCTGATAACGAACCGACTGAATGTTGTCGGTGTCAAATTCATATTCGTTTTCGTAAGCAATCATCTGCTCGTCGATTTCTTCCTCGGTTACCTTATCGACTTCGGAAATAATATCGCCCACGCCGTAATGGTCAACGCTCCAGCCGAGCTTTATCAAAGCCTCGACCTTATCGCCCTCTGTAACGGCAACATTACGCATATTGTCTGAAATACGAAGCACTCTGAGTTTCCTCGACTCAGCCGCGCCGACAGCCGCCCTCATCCAGATGCCTATCTGCCGTGTGAAATCCTCGTCCTGCCAGAAGCCGACAACAACCTTTCTGTTCATACGGAGTCTTGCGGCAATATAACCGTGCTCACGGTCGCCGTGCGCCGACTGATTAAGGTTCATAAAGTCCATATCAATATCGTTCCACGGGATTTCGCGGTTGAACTGCGTGTTGAGATGAAGATAAGGCTTCCTCAACGCCGTAAGGCCCTTAACCCACATTTTTGACGGGGAGAAAGTGTGCATCCAGGTAATAACGCCCGCACAGTTCTCATCGTTGTTAGCCTCGTTCATTATGTTGTAGATTTCCTCGCTTGTCTTAACGCAGGGAAACCATTTTACGGTACAGGGAATATTTTTGTCGGCATTGAAGCCGTCAACCATTATTTTTGAATGTTTGTCAATTTCAATCAAGGTTTCCTCGCCGTAGAGAAACTGCGAACCGACAACAAAATAGAAAACATTGTTTTTCATAATTTACCGCCTTTATATGTATTTGCCGAGCCGTGCCCGACCTTGTCCTAACTTTAATATTATATTATATCAGACTATTGTTTTCAAGCAGGAGATGAAAAGTTATATATGCAACAAACCGCCTTATTCCTTTTTATATTCTTTTGCAAGTTTGTAATAGTGTTCCGCGTTGGCGATGATTTTGGCTGCGGCGTTTTCGTCTATATCGCCGACCTTTTTCGCAGGCATGCCCAAAATCAGCGAATTGTCGGGAAACTCCTTGTTTTCCGTAACAAGCGCCCCTGCACCGACAAGGCAGTTTTTTCCGATTTTTGCTCCGTTTAATACAGTTGCGTTCATACCGATAAGTGAGCCGTCCCCTATTGTACAGCCGTGTATAACGGCATTGTGACCCACAGTAACATTTTTGCCGATAACAACGGGGTAGTTTTCGTCGCAGTGTACCGTGCAGTTGTCCTGAATATTGGAACCCTTACCACCGTGATTTTTGCCTCGTCGCCGCGGAGAACGGCGTTGAACCATACGGAGCTGTCCTCACAAAGTGTGACATTGCCGATGACTTTTGCCCCCTCCGCCGTAAAGGCATACGGCGAAACCTCAGGCGAAATTCCGTTAAATTCAATAATCATAAACCTTACCTCACAATATTTTTCAATAACATTTTATCACTGAAACACACTTTTTCAAATAAGCCTCAAAAGACGGCGTTCGCAATGCGAACGCCGTCATAAGTGTTTATTCTGTGTGCATTTGGAAAAACTCAAGCATTTCGTCAATGGTCTGTCTGCTCTCTTCAAGGTCCGGATACGCAACGCTCGTTATGTGCCCAGACGACTTGTTCACGGTCAAGCCCCAGTCCCGATAAAAATGCTCCACTCCCTGCTCGGTCAAAACGCTGTCGAAGTGCTCTGCCGAGGAATGAAGAAAATCCCTTGAGCACGACACCATATAGCACGGCGGAAGCTCGCCCAGCGGTAAAACCTCTTCGGGCTGTAAATACGGATAATACGGCGAGTTTTTATAGTCAAAGCCGAAATAGCAGGATATGAGAGGAGCGTTGAAGCCCGTTTTCATATCGTACATACCCGAAACAAGACCCAGGGCGTCAATTTCAAGTCCCGACGGTGAAACGCCGTAAAGCTCGCAAAGCTCGGGGCTTGTCTCGACAAGCGGAACATAATATGCAAGGTTGCCGCCTGCGGAGTCGCCTGTAACATAGACCTTGCCGAGGTCGATATTGTAACTGTCGGCATTGTCGTTTACCCATTTGAACGCCGCCATAATGTCCTGAACCTGCGACGGATACAGAACATCTGGCGAAAGCCTGTAATTGACGCATACCACCGTGTAGCCTTTTTTTGCAAGCACGGAGCAGTAAATCTTATTCGAATCCTTGTCGCCCATCATAAGTCCGCCGCCGTGAATATCTATTATGACGGGGAGCTTTTCGCTCGTTCCCTCGGGATAATAAACATCGAGCATGTGCTCGTTTGTGCCGTCGTCGATATAGGAAATATCCTCAAGTCTGGTAACGCCCGTTTCCATTGTCTGCGAAGCCACCCTGCTCTTATCAAAGGCGGTAACAATGTCCCACACAATGGAGATAGCCTCTGTCACAAAGCCCTTGTTTGTAAGGTCGCCCATTGCCTCTGGGCTTATTTCGTTGAGCTTTGTATCAAGCGCAAACAGGCTGTTAAAAATGTCTGTAATCTCGTTTTCAACATCGCTGTATTCAATGCTTCCGCCCGAAAGTATAACCTTTTTGATAAGCGAATAAAGCTTTGCAAAGACACTGTTTACCTGTTGTGCAAATTCGGTATCTCCGCCCGACTCGGCGGCGCTTATAAGCTTGTCAATGTTCTTTTCCCTGCTCTCAAATTCACGGGTAAGTCCGCTTGCTATTTCGGCTTCGGTATATGCGCCGCTTCCTTTTGAAACAGCCTTTACCTTGTTTGAATAATCGGTACGCCTTGCGAACAAATCGGTCTGATAGCATATCGTACCGGTAAGAGCTATGACGAGCGCAATGGAAATTATCCTGTTAAATCGCATAATCGTTTTATCCTCTGAAAAAAGACGCAACGACAGACGCTATGTACATCATAACGTCTGCCGTTTTTGTATTTCTGAAAATGTCAATCAAACGGTCTGAAAGTTCCTTAAAAGCTCTCATAAAATCACCTTATTTTGCGACGATATTTACAAGTCTTCCCTTAACATAGATTTCTTTGATTATATTTTTTCCGTTGAGTTCTTCGGCAATTTTTTCGTCGGCCTTTGCCGCAGCGATTGCCTCATCGTTTGAAGCGTCGGTTGCAACCTCGATTTTAGCGCGAAGCTTGCCGTTTATCTGCACCGCTATTTCAACGGTATCGTCAACGCACTTTGCCTCGTCATATTCGGGCCATGTGCCGTCTTTCGCTATCATCTCTCCGTAGCCGAGAGCCGACCACATTTCCTCCGTAATATGAGGAGCAAATGGGTTTACAAGCAAAAGAAGCGTTTTAAGCTCTGCACGGTTTATTGTGCCGTTGTCATAGATTTGATTGAGAAGCGTCATCAGCGCCGCAATAGCGGTGTTGTATTTCATCGCCTCAATGTCCTCGCCGACCTTCTTTGTCGCCTTGTGAATTGCTGAGGAAAGCTCCTTTGAATACTCGTCGCCGTCGGTCAAAATATCCTGAAGCTTCCATATACGGTCGATAAATCTCTTGCAGCCCTTAACGCTCGACTCGCTCCACGGAGCAGCCTGCTCGTAGTCGCCCATAAACAGAACATAGGTCCTCAAAACATCTGCGCCGTAAACATCAACAACTTCGTTCGGGTCAATGACATTGCCCTTTGATTTACTCATCTTAACGCCGTCGGGTCCCAAGATAAGTCCCTGCGCCGTTCTCTTGAGGTAAGGCTCCTTGAACGGTACTGCGCCGATGTCATAGAGGAAACGGTGCCAAAATCTTGAATAGATGAGATGGCGTGTAACATGCTCCATACCGCCGTTGTACCAGTCAACGGGACCCCAGTATTTAAGCTTTTCGGGATCTGCCAGTGCCTTGTCGTTGTGCGGGTCGATATATCTCAGGAAATACCACGAAGAGCCTGCCCACTGAGGCATTGTGTCTGTTTCTCTTCTTGCGTCTGCGCCGCACTTCGGACACTTGCAGTTTACGAAGGAATCAATTTTCGCAAGCGGACTTTCACCGTCCTGTCCCGGTTCAAAGTTTTCAACCTTGGGCAATTTGAGCGGAAGCTCGTCATAGGGAACGGGAACCATTCCGCAGTGAGGGCAGTAAACAATCGGTATGGGCTCGCCCCAATAGCGCTGACGGTTGAACGCCCAGTCCTTCATCTTATACTGAACGCCCTCTTCGCCGATGCCCTTTTCTTCAAGGTATTCAATCATCTTTGCGATAGAGTCCTTTTTATTGCTCATACCGTTGAGGAAGCCCGAGTTTACCATCTCGCCGTCGCCCGTATAAGCCTCAACCGAGATGTCTCCGCCCTTGATAACCTCGATTATATCAATGCCGAACTTCTTTGCGAAGTCGTAGTCTCTCTGGTCGTGAGCGGGAACAGCCATAATTGCGCCGGTACCGTAGCCCATCATAACATAGTCGGAAATATAAATCGGGATTTCCTTGCCGTTTACGGGGTTCTTTGCTGTAAAGCCTTGAAGCTTTACACCTGTTTTATCTTTTACAAGCTGTGTTCTCTCGAATTCAGTCTTTTTTGCACATTCCTGTCTGTACGCCCTGACCTCATCCATATTACCGATAAGGTCCGCATATTTGTCAATTATGGGATGCTCGGGAGCCATAACCATAAAGGTTACGCCGAAAAGCGTGTCGGGACGGGTGGTGTAAATTCTGAAGCTCTCGTCAGCCTCGTTTACCTTGAAATTTACAAACGCACCCTTTGATTTACCTATCCAGTTTATCTGCTGAAGCTTGATGTTCGGGAGATAATCAACCTCGTCGAGACCTTCAAGGAGCTTATCCGCATATTTTGTGATACGGAGATACCAGACATCCTTTGATTTCTGAACAACATCGGAATGGCAAATATCGCACTTGCCGCCCTGCGAGTCCTCGTTTGAAAGGACAACCTTACACGACGGGCAGTAGTTTACCAATGTCTTGTCACGGAAAGCAAGTCCGTTTTCAAACATTTTGAGGAATATCCACTGAGTCCACTTGTAGTAGTCCTCCTGAGTGGTGTCTATAACCCTTGTCCAGTCAAAGGAGAAGCCTACTCTTTTAAGCTGACTCGTAAACTTCTCTATGTTCATATCAGTAACTTTTCTCGGATGTATGCCTGTCTTTATAGCATAGTTTTCCGTGGGAAGTCCGTATGCGTCAAAGCCTATCGGGAAAAGCACATTGTAGCCCTGAAGGCGTCTTTTTCTCGAAACGACCTCAAGACCCGAATATGCCTTGATGTGTCCGACATGCATACCTGCGCCCGACGGATAAGGGAACTCGACAAGTCCGTAAAACTTCGGCTTATCCGAATTATCAACAGCGTTAAAAGCTCCCGCTTCGTCCCACTTTTTCTGCCATTTTTCTTCTGTCTGTCTGAAATTATAATCCATAATTGCACCTCTGTATCGGTAGTGATTTATTTATTCGGTTACCCACTCTGAAATATCGACCTCTTTTGCGTCCTGCCAGAGCTTTTCAAGGTTGAAGTTTTCCCTGTCGGCAGGCGTAAAGATGTGAACTATAACAGTCCCGTAGTCAAGCAAAATCCAGCCCGTGGTTCTGCCCTCGACATGGTCCGGTTCCTTTCCGAGAGCCGTAAGCTTTTCCTCCAACTCCTCGGCAAGCGCCTTTATATGGGTCGATGAAGTACCGCTTACGATTACGAAATAATCCGCAACCGAGCTTAAATCGGTAATTTCAAGAGCAGTAATATTTTCCGCCTTTTTATTGTCAAGAATTTTGACGGCGTTTTCAAGCAGTTCCTTTGTCTGCATTGTTTTCATCCTTTCCCGCTTTTTCCTTTTCGGAAATTGCGACTTCGTTATATGCACGTATGCTGTCGGGGTGAACGACAGCGCCCAGATCCACACATTCCTTTATTGTAAACCGTAAGCCGTAAAGCATTGCCTCTTCAAGGCTTCTGTCCGCCTTTTCCCTGATTACGTCAACATCGGGGTAATTGCGCTCGGCTGAGGTGTAGTCCGCTATATACAAGACCTTTTCAAGAAGCGACATATTCGCCCTTGCCGTAGTATGATAACGCACCGCAGAGAGTATTTCCTCATCGGTCACATTAAGCTCGTGCCGCAAAAATGCCTCGCCGCTCATTGCGTGCCATATTTTCGGGTTTGCAAGCTCCGTCGGGGTCATTTTGTGAGAATACTTCTCGATTATCTCCCGCTGGATTTCGTAATCGGTATCCTTCATTATATCGTGAATAAGACCTGCCGTAAAGGCTTTATCCTCATCCGCGCCGTATTTTTTTGCAAGACGGCGAGCCTCGTCGGCAACATTGAGAGAGTGGTAAAACCTGTATTCGCTCAATCTTTTTTTGATTTCTTCGACAAATTCTTCATTTCTTTCGGTATCCATAAAGTCCTCTGTCCTCGATATATTTTCTGACCGCAGGGTCAAGGTATCTGTCGGTGTTTTCGCCCGATTTTAATAAATTGCGAAGCTCAGTGGAGCTTATCTCAAACGGCTTTACGGGGGAAATGATTATACCGTCTCCGCAAAGACCGTCAATCGGTATTTTGAGCACTTCTTCCGAATAGCGTCTTAATCCGTCAATGCTTTCCTCTTCGCACCTTGAAGCGACGCACAGCGTGCACATATCAAGTATTTCACGGTATTCATACCATTTTGCGAACATCAGGAACATATCCGAGCCGACTATAAGATACAGCTCGTCGTTCGGGTACAGCTTTTTAAGCTCACGCAGGGTATAAACCGTGTAGCTGTCCGTTTCCCGCTCGGTTTCAAGGCTGCTTATCTCAAACAGCCCGTCCGAAAAGGCGAGACGGCACATATTGAGCCTGTCCGTATCCGACTCCAAGCCCTCCGCCGATTTGTGCACGGGAGCCTTGTCGGGAATTATCAGCACCCTGTCAAGCCCGAGATTTTTTGCGAACTCGGCAGCAAGACGGGTATGTCCCTTGTGCGGCGGGTTGAAAGTTCCGCCGAAAACACCTGTTTTCATATTATTTTCTCACTGTTTTCTTCTTTTCATGGAGCTTCGGATTGTATCTGTACAAAATCATAACTCCGCCGATAACTCCGACAACCTCGGCATTGGTTTTAAGCGCCAAACACTCGGCAGCCTCTCTCGGTGTGTCGGGGCAGGTCTCTCTCAAAACCTTTAATTTAATAAGCTCTCTTGCGGTAAGCGCATCGTCCGTCTGCTTGATAAGTGCGTCCGACATTCCGCCTTTACCTACCTGGAAAAGCTGTTCAAGCGAATTTGCCTGCGCTCTGAGAGCAGCTCTTTCTTTACTTGTCATATTTTCTCCTGTTTGTGTTATATTGTTTGCTTTAATTTGGCACCGTAGGTACAGCCCTCGCCCCTGTCCGTCAATATTTCTTGCGGACAGGGGCGAGCCCTGTCCCTACGGTAATATTTCAATCCGTGCGAAGCACCCACACTTCTTCACTATTCATTATTCACTCTTCACTCGCCCGTAAGGGCGTTGTGCGGCGGGAGCAAGCCCCCGCCCTACACTCAGAGATGGAGCAAAACCTCTCCGAGAATTTCATATTTAATTACGCAACATTCAAAAATTCCCGTAATTAAATATACTTTTTAACTTCCTCTGCGAAAAGACGAAGCGCGTTACCCCTGTGGCTTACCTTATCCTTTTCCTCAGGCGTAAACTCCGCAAATGCTCTGCCGTCAATATAGAAAAGCGGGTCATAGCCGAAGCCATTTGAGCCCTTTCTCTCGTAGCCTATAACGCCGTGGCATTCGCCTCTGACGGTAAACTCCCTACCGTCGGGGAAAACACAGCAAACACAAGCGACATACTTTGCTGTTCTCTTACCCGCCGGAACGCCTTTCAGACAGTCAAGCAGCTTGTCGTTGTTTTTCTCGTCGTTTCCGTGGTCGCCCGCAAACCTTGCCGAATACACACCGGGCGCACCGTCAAGAGCATCGACCATAAGTCCCGAGTCGTCGGCAATGCATGGCATACCGCTTTCCTTACAGCCCGAAACAGCTTTAAGCCTTGCATTTTCCTCAAAGGTCGTGCCCGTTTCCTCAACATCGGTAAGCTCAATACCGAGCTCGTCCGCAGTTTTAACATTTATACCGAGCGGAGATAAAATTCTTTCAAGCTCGGCTCTTTTTTTCATATTATGAGTTGCGATTAAAAAGTCCAAAAAATCCCTTCTTTTTCTTGTTTTCTTTCTCCTCGGGCTCTTTGTCCTCGGCAATTTCTTCGGTAGCTTCGGGCTCTTCCGACTGACTGTTTTCGTCTGCCGCTTCGGCTTTCTTCTCTTCGGGTTCTTCGCTCGGGAGAACCTCGTCGAGCATTTCAACCGCAAGCTCGTCGATTATCTTCGCTGCCTGTTGTAATTGAGAAACTCCGCTTTCATTTGAGACAGAGCCGTCTGTTTTTCCTGTTTTTTCTTCCTGCGAGGATGAATCAGCTTCTTTACCGTTCTGCTTATTTTCATCTGAGCCGTCGCCGTGTCCATCGACACCAGATCGTAAATCGCCCAAGATGTTTTCAGTAATTTTTTCGCTTTCATTTTCATCCTCCTCGTATTCTATTTTCTGGAAAAGTCCGTCCGCAAACGCCTGCGGATTGAACGGCTGCAAGTCGTCAATCTGCTCGCCGACGCCTATAAACTTGACGGGAATACCCAATTCGTTCTTTATTGCAAGCACAACGCCGCCTCTTGCGGTGCCGTCAAGCTTTGTCAGGACAATTCCCGTTATCTCGGCAACTGCCTTGAACTCTCTTGCCTGATTTACCGCATTCTGTCCCGTTGTTGCGTCAAGCACCAAAAGCACCTCACGGTCGGAATAGGGAAGCTCGCGGTCAATAACCCTGTATATCTTTGCAAGCTCGTCCATAAGGTTCTTCTTGTTGTGAAGTCTGCCTGCGGTATCGATTATTACAATGTCGGTATCTCTCGCCTTTGCGGCATTTACCGTATCAAACACAACCGCTGCGGGGTCTGCGCCCTCTGCGTGCTTGACAATATCGACGCCCGAGCGGTCAGCCCAAATCTGAAGCTGATCTATCGCCGCCGCTCTGAATGTGTCGGCAGCGCCGAGCAAAACCTTTTTGCCCTGTGCCTTGTACATTGCGGCAAGCTTGCCGATAGTTGTCGTCTTGCCCACGCCGTTTACGCCGATTACAAGGATTACGGACGGCTGTGTGATAAGCCCCATATCCTCGCCGCCGTAAAGGAGCTCCGCAACGACATTCTTCATTTCAGCCTTTATCTTATCGGGAGTTTTGAGTTTTTTGTCCTCGGCGTTCTTTTTAAGCGTTTCGGTAATCTGCACCGCTGTTACCATTCCGACATCTGCCATTACAAGAATTTCTTCAAGCTCGGCATAGAGGTCGTCGGTAACCTCGTCGGCGTTATCGAAAAGGTCGTCGATTGCGCCCGACATTTTATTTCTGGTCTTTGTAAGACCGAAGTTGATTTTACTGAAAATTCCCATTGCTTTTTCCTTTCGGCATTATGCCAAGCCAAGTTTTTTAGCCATTTCGGCAGTTTTTAATTCAAGCAGCTTTGATACGCCCTTTTCCTGCATTGTAACGCCGTAAAGAACATCTGCCTCCTCCATGGTGCCTCGTCTGTGCGAGATAAGAATGAACTGCGTGTTCTTCGTCATCCGTCTTACATAGCTTGCGTATCTTGCGACATTTACATCGTCAAGAGCCGCCTCGACCTCGTCGAAAATACAGAACGGAGCAGGCGTAACCTTGAGTATCGCGAACAAAAGAGCGATAGCGGATATCGCCTTTTCGCCGCCCGACAAAAGGTCGATATTCTTGACATTCTTGCCCGGTGGCTGAACCTTGATTTCAATATCGCACTCAAGTAGGTCAAGCTCGTTTTCAAGCCTCAATTCGGCTTTACCGCCGCCGAACAGTTCGGAGAAGGTCTCGCCGAAGTGGGCGTTTATCTTGTTAAAGCTCTCCCTGAACTGCGCAGCCATCTTGCCCGTCAGGTCAAAGATAAGCTTGTTTAACTCGTTTTTCGACTTCTCGACATCGCCTATCTGCTTTGACATAAACTCGTACCTCTCGGAAACCTCCTTGTACTCGTCTATCGCCGAAACATTTACCGAGCCCAACGCCTTAATCTGCGATTTAAGCTCGGAAAGGCGTTTGCCCGCCTGCTGATAGTCGTCGATTTTAATATTGAGAGCCGCCGCCTCACGGCGTGTAAGCTGATACTCGTCATAGAGCTTTGCGCTCAATTCGTCGTATTCCTTGCGCATTGCGACTTTTTTCTCTTCAAGCCTTGCAAGCTCGTTGCCGAGCTGTTCACGCTCAACGGTCTTTGAACGCTCGAGAAGTCTCAAATCGCTCTGCTGTTTTTCGTACCCGTCACGGCTTGAAATAAGCTCGTCAATCTCCTGTCTCGAAGCACTCGTGCCCTTTTTCAATTCCTCGATGTTGAGCGAAAGATTTTCTATATTTCTGCTCAACTGTTCGTTCTTTTCGTTTATTCTTGCAATCTCGGCGTCAAGCACTCCCGCCTTGTCGGTGTGCCCCTCCTTACGGGTGTTGAGATGTACAAGAGTGTCAGTGTTCGTCTCAATATCCTTGTTGAGCGACATCATTTTAAGGCTCAACTGCGCCGCCTTTTCGGAAAGCTCCTCACGCATTGCGGTGATGTTTTCCCTGTCGCCCGTCAGCTTTTCAAGTTCGCCCTCTTTTTGCGAGATAAGCGTGTTCAGCTCTTTTACACGGACAACCGCATTTGCGGCGTTTTCGGTTATTGTATCAATTCTGTTTTGAAGCGTTTGCTTTTCTTCGGCAAGCTCTCCCACGCCGCCCGAAACGGTGTCAAGCTGTTCTTTTGCAAGCTTCAAGTCGCCCTCAAGCCTGATTTTCTCCTCGTTCTTACGGAGCAAATCGCCCTGTGCGCCCTCCAAATCGGCAAGAGCCGCCGCTTTGTCCTCGCTCAGTTGCTTAAAATCAGCCTGTAAGGAAGCCATTTCGTTTTTCATGGCGTCAAGGCTCTTTGTAAGCTTTTCAATCTCGTTACCGCGGCTTAAAATACCTGCGTTCTGTGTTCTTGAACCGCCCGTCATACTGCCGCCTGCGTTTATAACCTGTCCGTCAAGGGTAACTATCTTGAACCTGTATGTGTATTTCTTTGCAATCGCAACCGCACAGTCAAGGTCGTCGCAAACAACCGTCCTGCCGAGCAGCGATTTTATAATCTCACGGTATTTCGGGTCGGTATCGACAAGCTCCGAAGCCATATTGACATATCCGAACTCGTCGTCAAGTCCTCTTTCGGTAAGCGTTCTGCCCTTTATTGCGGAAATCGGCAAAAATGTAGCTCTGCCCGAATGTGAGGATTTAAGGAAGCCTATTGCACGCTTTGCGTCGTTTTCGGTTTCGGTTACGATGTTCTGCACCGCCGCTCCCAAGGCTGTTTCAATCGCCGTAGAGTATTTGTCCCTTACCGTGATAAGCTGTGAAAGCGGACCGTGAATACCTCTGAGCGCTCCCCTTTGCTGTTCGCGGATAACCGCCTTTATGGCGCCCGAGTAGCCCTCCATGCTCTTTTCAAGGTCGGATAAAATTCTTATCCTGTCCTCTGTCTTGTGGAATTCCCTTTCCTTTTCAGAAAGAAGCGCCTCGCAGTCGGAAGCTTTTTTGCCTCTCGACTCCAAACGAAGAGTATAGCCGTCGATTGAGTTATTGATAGAATTTATTTCGTCCTCGCACTTTTTGAGAGCTTCCTGCGCCGTCTCATGCGACTTTTTGTATTTGAGATAGACCTCCTGCCTGCCGCCGAGCGTGCTGTCAATTGCCGCTATACGGTTCTTTATTTCCTCAACGGAGGAATTTGCCGTTTCGCTCAACACCCTGCAATCCGCAAGCTCTACCGAAAGAGCCGAAACCTCCGCAGAGAGCTTTTGAGCCCTGTCCGAAAAAGCGGCGTTGTCGGTTTTGAAGCTCTCCTCTTTTGCGGTAAGCTCCGCCATCTCGTTTTCAAGGGCGGCGACCTGTGCCTTTGCGTTTTCGATATTCTGCTCAGCTTCCCTGATACGCTCGTCAAGATGCTGTTCGGTTTCGTTCTCGTCCGACTTGTCCTTTTGAAGCCTTTCTATCGTCTCGTTGTTATGTAAAATCGAGTTTTCCTCAACTTTAAGCTGAGTTTCAAGTGCGGAAATCTGCTCGTCCGATACTGACGACTGCGCCCTTATCTCCTCAATTTTGATGTTGATATTCTTGATTTCCTGCGCTGCGGAGTCTATTTTCTGCTCAATGGAAACAAGCTCTTCCTCCGCCTGCTTATAGTTTACCTCCGAAGAGGAAATCTTATGGTCCTGCTCACGAAGCCTTTCGTTTGTGCGGTCAATCGTGTTGAGCCATATGCCTATTTCAAGGTCTTTTCTCTCCTCGGCAAGGACTATAAATTTCTGAGCCTTTTCGCTCTGATTTTTAAGCGGACCTATTCTCGTTTCAAGCTCCGTGAGAATGTCACGAAGTCTGACAAGGTTTTCCTCCGCCTGTTTAAGCCTTTTTGTTGCGTCCGCACGCCTGTAGCGGAAATGTGAAATTCCCGCCGCCTCTTCAAGCATTTCACGGCGCTCGCCCGTCTTTGAGGAAACCATATCGGCAATTTTGCCCTGACCGACAATTGAATATCCGTCACGACCGAGACCCGTGTCCATAAACAGCTCGTTTATGTCGCGAAGTCTTGACGACTCGCCGTTTATGAGATATTCGCTCTCGCCCGAGCGGAAATAACGCCTTGTTACGGAAACCTCGTCATTGTCGTTCTGGAGGGTTCTGTCCTTGTTGTCAAGGCGCAGAGTTACCTCGGCAAAGCCCTTTGCCTTGCGTATGTCCGTACCGTCGAAAATGACATCCTCCATCTTCGAGCCGCGCAAATTTTTGGTTGACTGCTCGCCGAGAACCCAGCGGACAGCGTCGGAAATATTACTTTTTCCGCTTCCGTTGGGGCCTACTACGGCGGTTACACCTTTATTGAATTCAAGTACCGTTTTGTCGGGGAAAGACTTAAATCCCTGCATTTCCAGTGCTTTAAGAAACATATCATTTTTCCTTCACAATAATATCAAAATCTTCTAAAAAATCATTTCCCTTTATTGTACAATAAAATCCTTGATTTTTCAATGCCTTTTCATTTCTTTTTGACTGACCTTTCGCCTTTGAAAGCGACTTTTCGGGGACTTCTATCACATATTCCTTTTCGCAGCTTTTTCCGGACAGCGCGGAGAGTATTTTTTCAAGATAAATTTCGCCCTCACACAGCTCACGGAAAGCAGGATGATACGCCCCTGCAAGGTAGCCGTCCTCAACATTTCCGCCCGAATGAAGCCCGAGCCTTATAACCTTTATTCCGTTTTCACGAAACATCAAAAGCAGCCTTGCGCAGAGTCTTACCGCTTCGTCAAGAGTTTCGGGAACATATTCTCCGTTTTTCATACATTCCGCAAGAGGGGTGTTTTCAAGCACTATCGTAGGATAAATTCTGACCGTTTCGGGCTTTAATTCAATCAGCTTTTCGGCGGTTTTTATGTCCTTTTCAAAGCTTGAGCCCATAAGCCCCGTCATCATCTGAAGTCCCAATTCAAACCCGTTTTCACGGATAAGTCCGCTTGCGTTTTCAATATCCTTTGCGGTGTGCCCACGCCTGTTGAGCCGCAAAACCTCGTCGTCGGTGCTCTGCGCCCCAAGCTCAATCGAAGTCACGCCGTATTTTTTGAGAACTTCAAGTTTATGCTCATTTATACAATCAGGGCGTGTGGAAATCCGCACACCCTTGAAGTAATTTTTATCAATGTATTTTTTTGCGACCGAAAGCAGAGAAATCATATACTCCTCGTCAATCGCCGTGAAGCTTCCGCCGAAAAAAGCTATCTCGGAGCTTTCCGGGGAGGTGTTTCCGCTTTTCATCGCAATTTCGCAAGCCGCTTCGACATCCTGCACGGTAAGTGCTTTAACGGAGCCCGAAATGGTCTTTTGATTGCAAAAGCTGCATTGATGCGGACAGCCTGCGTGCGGAACAAAAAGCGCTACATTTGCGTGTTTTTTCAAATTCCCATCAACTCCAAAGCCTGCTTTGCCGCCGCCTGTTCGGCTTTTTTCTTGCTTCCGGCAATGCCCTTACCTATTACATTCGAGTTCAGATGAACCTCAACCTCAAAGGTCTTGTCGTGGTCTGGACCCGACTCGTTTACAAGCACATATTTCAGCTCTTCGCCGTGATTTCTCTGTACAAGCTCCTGCAAAATTGTCTTGTAATCCTTAAAGCTCGGCTTTGTCTCAACATAGGGAGCCACGAAACGCAAAACAAACTTTTTCGCTTCGTCGATTCCTCCGTCAAGATAGATAGCCGCTATAACAGCCTCAAACGCATCGGACAAAACCGACGGTCTGTTTCTGCCGCCCGTTATATCCTCGCCGTGCGACAACTTGATATATTCGCCGAGGTCAATCTTTTTCGCAAATTCATAAAGCGATTTTTCGCACACCGCATAGGAACGCAGCTTCGAGAGGTCGCCCTCATGGAAATCCTCGTGGTGTGAGAAAAGATACTCGGCAGTTATAAATCCGAGCACCGAATCGCCCAAAAACTCAAGTCTTTCATTGTCCTTATATTCCCTCAAAACCTCATTTGCGTATGAGGAATGAGTAAGAGCCCTGTCAAGCAGTCTCTTGTCCTTAAACGAATAGCCTATTGCATATTCTAGTTCAGTCATTATTTTCACCGTCTTTCATTGACTGAGATACAATATCTATAAAACCGCTGTCTATATACTTTACCGCCTGTCCTATGGCGTTTTTGAAGGCGTAGGCGTCCGATGAGCCGTGAGCCTTAATTACAGGCTTCTTAACGCCTATCAGCGGCGCACCGCCGTATTTTTTATAGTTCATCTTCTCCTTGAATTCGTCCATTCCCGACTTTATGCCGAGGTACGAAAGCTTGGAGAACAGGTTTTTCATAAATATTTCTTTAATCTGATTTGTAATTGATTTTGCAACGCCCTCGTACATTTTTACGATAACATTGCCCGTAAAGCCGTCGGCAACGACAACATCCGCCTCGCCGAACGCTATATTGCGCACCTCGATGTTTCCCGTAAAGTTTATGCCGTCGAGAGCATTTAATTTCTTATAGGTTTCAACCAGCATCGGGGTTCCCTTTGTCTCCTCCGCACCGATGTTTGCAAGCGCAACACGGGGAGAGGAAATGTTCATTATTTTCTCCATATAAAGGCTTCCGAGCCTTGCAAACAGGCAGAGCATATCGGGTGTGCACTCGACATTTGCTCCCGTATCGACAAGTATAAACGGTCCCTCGCTCGTAGGCATAACCGCGCCGAGGCATGGTCTTTTTACGCCCTTTATGCGCTTTACTATAAGCGTGCCTCCGACTAAAATCGCACCCGTGCTTCCCGCAGATACGAAGGCGTCACCCTCGCCGAGTGCGAGTGCGTCAAGACCTACGCCGAGGGAAGTGCCTCTTTTGGATTTGAGTATTTCCGTGGGCGGAGTTGTCATTTCAAAAACCGTGTCCGTCTGCTTTATCTCAAAGGATGAAATATCAAGAGAGTTATCCTTTGCACATTTTTCGATTTTATCCCTGTCGCCCGTGAGCATTATATCAACGCCGAATTCCTTTTGCGCCTCGATACAGCCCTTTATTATTTCAAGCGGAGCGTTATCTCCGCCGAATGCGTCAACAATTATCTTCATATACCGTTTTCTCCTTTGAACGCCAAAAGGTCATCCATAGCTCTCCCTGCCAACGCGGAATATCTTTCGCTCTTGTCCCTTATCTTATCGGGAAGCGGCGGCAAAACGCCGAAGTTTGCGCCCATAGGCTGAAAATTCTTAACCGTTTCGTCGCTTATATACCGTGAGAGCGCACCTATCATTGTGGTTTCGGGCAGAGTAAGAGTCTCCTTTCCCGAAAGTCTGCGTGCACAGTTGAGCCCTGCCATTATTCCCGAAGCCGCAGACTCCATATAGCCCTCAACGCCGGTTATCTGACCTGCAAAGAAAATGTTTTTATGCTCACGCAGGCTGAAATCGGAACAAAGATATTCGGGCGAATTTATAAATGTGTTCCTGTGCATTACGCCGTAGCGCAAGAACTCCGCATTGTGAAGTGCGGGAAACATTGAAAACACCCTTTTCTGTTCGGGGAATTTAAGGTTGGTCTGAAAGCCGACAAGGTTATACATGGTACCTTGCCTGTTTTCCTTTCTCAACTGAAGATTTGCCCACGGTCTGTGCCCTGTCCTCGGGTCAACAAGTCCCACGGGCTTGAGCGGTCCGTAGCGCATTGTGTCCTTGCCCCGTGACGCCAGAACCTCAATGGGCATACAGCCCTCATAAACCTCCTTTTTCTTGTCAAAGGAATGGAGCTCGGCACTCTCGGCTGAAATTATCGCCTCATAAAACGCCTCGTACTGCTCCCTGTTCATAGGGCAGTTTATATAGTCGTCCTCGCCGCCCCTGTCGTATCTCGACTGGGTAAAGGCGAAGTCCATATCCACGCTCTCCGCCGAAACAATGGGCGCCGCCGCATCGTAGAACGAAAGCCCGTCACGGCACAGAGTATGTATGGTTTTTGAAATGCCGTCGCTCGCCAACGGTCCTGCGGCAATGATTACCGCATCCGCTTCGGGGAGTGATGTCACTTCTTCGTTTATTATCTTAATGTTTTTGCAAGCCTTTATTTTCTCGGTAACGGCTTTTGAAAAGAGGTCCCTGTCAACCGCCAGAGCACCGCCTGCCGGAACGGAATTTTCCAATGCCGACTCAACGCATACGGAGGAAAATGTACGCATTTCCTCCTTCAAAAGACCTGCTGCGGAATTTAATCTCTGCGCTTTCAAAGAGTTCGAGCATACAAGCTCTGCGAATAAATCCGTTTTATGTGCAGGGGAACGCTTTTGCGGCTTCATTTCATAAAGCTCTGTTTCAATCCCTGCCATATTCAGTTGCCACGCCGCCTCGCACCCTGCAAGGCCTGCGCCTATAACAGCCGCCTTCATTTATTCTTCCTCTTTTTTGGTTCTTTTCTTGCGCTCGGCTTTCTTTTCAAAGCCGCATTTTTCGTCAAGGCACACAAGCAGTCCGCCCTTGCGCTTGAACAGCGATTTACCGCACTTGGGGCACACCTCGTCCGTGGGCTTATCCCAGGTCATAAAGTTACACTCGGGATAGTTGTCGCAGCCGTAGAATGCGTAGCCTCTCTTTGATTTCTTTTCGATAACATTACCGCCGCACAAAGGGCATTTTGCGCTCGTCTGAACGACATACGGCTTGGTGTTCTTACACTCGGGATAGCCGGGGCAGGCAAGGAATTTACCAAATCTGCCGACCTTGACTACCATCATTCTGCCGCACTTTTCACAAGGAATGTCGGTAACATCCTCTTTAAGCTGGATTTTAACGCCCGACATCTCCTCCTTGGCTTTTTCGAGGCTCTTCTCGAAGCCGTCATAGAAGGTGTGAAGCATTTTTATATAGTCTACCTCTCCGCTCTCAACCTTGTCGAGATCGGATTCCATATTAGCCGTAAACTTGACATTTACTATATTCGGGAACTGCTGTTTAAGCAGGTTTACAACCGCCTCGCCGAGCTCGGTGGGCTTTAATTGCTTTTGCTCCCTGACAACATACTCTCTTGCAAGAATTGTCGAAACAATCGAAACATAGGTGCTCGGTCTGCCGACTCCCGTTTCCTCAAGCGCTTTTATAAGAGCCGCTTCGGTGTATCTTGCGGGCGGCTGTGTAAAGTGCTGATTGCCGTCAAGAGCTTTCAGCTTGAGGACATCGTTCGCCTTTATCGGAGGCAGTACGCTCTCTGCGTCCTCGTCATCGTCAGCTGAAACCTCATAGAGCTTTGTATAGCCGTCGAATTTAACGGTATAACCCGAAGCCGAAAATTCACAGTACTTGCCCTCTGATTTATCTTTTTCGGTTGCGGCTTTAATGCCGACCTTTACGGTATCCTGTACGCAAGCCGCCATAAGACTTGCCATAAAGCGTTTCCAGATAAGCGAATAGAGCTTATACTGCTCAACCGTAAGGCTGTCCTTTACCTTGTCTGGAGAAAGCGACGGAGTTGTGGGTCTTATCGCCTCATGTCCGTCCTGTGCGTTTGCCTTAGTCTTGAAATACCTCGGCTTTTCGGGGAGATAATTCTTGCCGTAGGTTTCGGTTATATAGTCGTTTGCCGCCGCACGAGCCTCTTCGGAAATACGCAGCGAGTCGGTTCTCATATAGGTTATAAGACCCATTGCACCCATACCCTTGATTTCCATACCTTCATAGAGCTCCTGTGCTATCTTCATGGTCTTTCTGCCCTGATAGCCGAGCTTTCTCGATGCGTCCTGCTGGAGCGTCGAGGTTGTAAAGGGCGGTGCGGGCTGACGCCTTCTTGTGCCCTCTTTCACGGAGTCAACCGTATATTCGGCACCGTCAAGTCTTGCAAGATATGCGTCCGCCTGAGCCTTGTCGGCAATTTTTACCTTACCCGTCTCGTCGCCCGTAAACGAAGCACAGAAAGCCTTTCTTGAGCCGGGAGCGGTAAGCTTTGCGTCAAGCGTCCAATACTCCTCGGGCACAAATGCTCTGATTTCCTCTTCCCTGTCAACGATAAGGCGTACCGCAACCGACTGAACTCTGCCGGCTGAAAGTCCCTTTCTTATTTTCTGCGAAACAAAGGGGCTCAATTTGTAGCCGACAAGCCTGTCGAGTATCCTTCTCGCCTGCTGTGCGTCAACAAGGTCAAGGTCAATCTTTTCGGGGTGCTCTATACCCTTGACAACGCTTGTTTTGTTGATTTCGTTGAACTTAACCCTGTTTTCGTCATTTGTGTCAAGTCCGAGAACAGTGGCAAGGTGCCACGAAATAGCCTCTCCCTCACGGTCAGGGTCGGTTGCGAGATAAACGCCGTCCGACTCCTTAACCATTTCCTTGAGCTCCTTGACAAGCTTTTCCTTGCCCTTGACAATAGCATATTTGGGGGCAAAGTCGTTTTTTACATCAACGCTGAGCCTTGACGAAGGCAAATCCCTGATATGACCTACGGAAGCCGTAACCTTATAGTCCTTGCCGAGATATTTCTGGATTGTTTTTGCCTTTGAAGGAGACTCAACTATTACTAATTTCGACATATTAAAATCATCCTATACTATATTTTTTATATTTTCTGCCTGGAAGCACTTCAATAACAGAGTGCATTTCAAGCTCGGTAATTCCCGAAAGTACCTTTACGACATTAAGTCCCGATTTTTCGACGATGGCGTCAAATTCAGTCTCGCCGTCTATTGCCGCATAAATCTTTTTTGCGGTTTCGCTTGCCGTATCGGGTAACGGCTTCGGTTCCGTCTTTACGGGCTTTTCGGATACGCTTTCCCGTTTGACGGCTTTCACGGATTCTGCCGAATGCTCAATACTGCGGGAAAATGCGCCGTCACTCCTCGACAGCATAACCGCAAACGGTTCGTCGGCAAGAGCGAGGTCAAATTTTTCGGGAAAATCGTCCATAAAATCCTCAACGATTTCTCTCGCATTGAAAAGAGGCTTTGCACCCTCGTTTATTATCTCCGAAGTGCCCGAATAGGCAGATGAAAACAAGTCGCCGGGCACCGCATAGAGCTTTCTGCCCTGTGCCAAAGCGTCCTTTGCGGTAATGAGAGAACCGCTTCTTTCGCCCGCCTCAACGACAACCGTCGCAAGAGACATGCCCGAAATAATCCTGTTACGCTTGGGGAAAGAAGCTCTTGAAGCCTGCGAAAAAGGCGGAAACTCGGTTATGAGAACGCCGTTTTTCTTTATCCTGTTACGCAAAGCCGCATTGGTCTTAAGATAATCCGTTCCGAGACCGCAGCCGAGCACGGCTACCGTCTTTTTGCCTGCGCTCAAAGCTCCCTCGTGAGAGGCGGCGTCAATTCCGAGCGCACCGCCCGAAACCACGGTCATACCCGCAAGTGAAAGCCTTTGCGCTATTGCGCCCGCAACCTTACATCCCTGCACGGAAGCATTTCTCGTTCCGACCATTGCTATGTTAGCTTCGGTCATCAAAGCGTCCGTATCGCCGTCCGCATAGAGCACTGCCGGCAAATCGGAAATCTGCGAGAGCAAAAACGGATAATATGCGTCCTGCGGAGTTATTATATCCCAATGCCTGTCCTCGCAAACCCGCATTATGCGAGCCGACTCCGACGGGCTGTGTTCAAGAAGTCTCTGAACATGCTTTTGGTCGACAATTCCCGAAATACGCCACTCGTAGCTGCCCGCCTCGTACAGTTCTCTCGGGGAGCCGAAATATTCGATTATGGGCTTTATCTTAGCTCCCGCACCGTAGGCGTTCTGGAGCCAAATCCAATACTCACAGTCTTTCATCTCATTATTTCCCACATTGTGATAACGGCGGCAACAGAGGCGTTGAGCGACTCTGCCTCGCCTTTCATTTTTATTGTGATTTTTTCCTTTGCAACATTTTTGACATTTTCGGTAACGCCGTTGCCCTCGTTTCCGATAACGGCTATCACGCCGCCCGAAAAATCGGCTTTTGTAATATCCCGTGCGCCATCGTCGGGTACGGTAACCGCAGTGAGTATACCATCTTTGTTTGCCTGTGAAAGCGTTTTCACGAGGTCGTCAACCGCTATAATCGGAATACGCAAAAGGCTGCCCATAGACGCACGCAATGCCTTCGGGTTATACATATCACAGCCTCCGCTGACGATTATCCCGTCAATCCCGAGCGCCTCCGCAGTTCTTGCCACGGAGCCGAGATTTTGCGGATTTTGGACATTTTCAAGTGCGATATACTTCTTTGTGCTCTCGATTTCAAACCCCTTGCGGTGTTTCATTTCGACAACGCAAAAAATACCCTGCGAGCTTACCGTGTCCGAAAGCTTTTCCGAGACCTCCTCAGTTATCATATAAACGCTTTCGGCATTTTCGGAAATAAAATCCGTGTAGCCCGAAAATTTTGAAACGGCGGCATGGGTAAAATACGCTTCCTTTATCGTATATCCGCTTTTTACGGCGTCAAAGCAAAGCCTTGCCCCCTCCAGAACGAAAAGCGACATGCTTTTGCGCTCCTTCGAGCTTGAGACAAGCTTTGCGACCGACTTTATTTTTTCGTTGTTTCTTGAAGTAATTTCAATATAATTCATAACGCAAAAATTAACCACGCCCCGAAATCAAGGCGTGGTTCCAGCTTATTTAAGTGCCGCTTTAGCCTGCTCTGTAAGAGCTGTGAAAGCTGCGGGATCCGAAATAGCTATTTCGGAAAGCATTTTACGGTTTAATGAAACGCCTGCCTTATTAAGACCGTTGATGAATGTTGAATAATTCATACCGTTCATTTTGCAAGCTGCGGAAATTCTTGTAATCCAGAGCTTTCTGAATTCTCTCTTCTTCTGCTTTCTGCCGATATATGCATACTGACCGGACTTCATAACCGCCTGCTTAGCAGTCTTGAAAAGCCTTGACTTTGAGCCGTAGTAGCCCTTTGCGAGCTTTAATGTTTTGTTTCTTCTTTTGCGAGTCATCATCGCACCCTTAATACGTGCCATTTATTCTACCTCCGAAAATTTGTGAAAACGGTCGAAAACCGCATTTGATTTATTGATTATTTGTAAGGAACAAGACGCTTGATCTGCTTCTGATTCGTTACGTCTGCAACTGCGGTCTTGCGAAGATTTCTTTTTCTCTTCGTAGATTTTTTGTTGAGAATGTGAGACTTGTAAGCGTGTGCTCTGATCGGCTTACCGTTCTTTGATAATTTGAAGCGCTTTTTTGCTCCCGAATGTGTTTTAATTTTAGGCATTTCTATTTCCTCCTGAATGATTTGTTTACTTACTTGTTTTTAGCCGATAACGGTGCTAAGAACATAAGCATCTGTCTGCCCTCAAGCTTTGCGGGTTTTTCAACCGATGAAAACTCCGAGCAAACCTCGGCAAACTTCTTCATTGTTTCCTCGCCGATTTGCGGATGAGCCATCTCGCGTCCTCTGAAACGAATCGAAACCTTGACCTTGTGACCGGTCTTTAAGAATTTCATCGCCTGATTAGCCTTCGTATCGAAATCGTGCGTGTCGATGTTGAGAGAAAGTCTGATTTCCTTTGTCTCGATTATACGCTGGTTTTTCTTAGACTCTTTCTCTTTTTTCGTCTGCTCAAATCTGTATTTGCCGTAGTCCATAATCTTGCACACGGGAGGCTGAGCCTGCGGTGCGATTTTAACGAGGTCGAGATTTTTCTCCTCAGCCTTTTTGAGGGCTTCCTTGGCGGACATAATACCTAACTGTTCTCCGTCCGCAGAGATAACTCTGACTTCCTTATCACGGATTTCTTCATTGAGTTGCATTTCTTTGACAGCGATGGATAATCACTCCTAAACAATAAATTAAAGCGTGAACAAAAACCGTTCACGCTCAATACACACAATAAGACCGAGGTCCTAAAAAGTATTGACCTGTTTCATTAAAAATCACAGGTGAGAACGGGTGTTCTTCTTTGTTGTGCAGATATTATACTAAAACGCCGGGCATTTGTCAAGCGTTTATTTCAAAAGCGTTGCTATGAGCGCAAACCACTCCCTGACGATGACCGTCGGAAGCGAAAACGGCTTTGATTTTGAGCTTATATTGTAAGGCTCTATCCCGTTTCGCTTTGCAAGCAGTGTCGAACGGAACTGGTGAAAGTCCGTTGTTATTATAACCGCTTCGTTTCCCAAATTGTTTTCGTCCATTATTCTTTTGGAAAAAAGCATATTTTCTGCCGTTGAGGTCGATTCGTCCTCAAGTATAATCCGTTCAGGCGAAATGCCCTTTTCTACAAGAGAATTTCTGATAGCCTCAGCTTCGGATATATTTTCGTCGTCGCCCTTGCCGCCCGAAGCTATTACAACGGCGTTTTCGTTTTCCTCAAGATATTTATATGCCGCCGCAATACGCTTTTCGAGCATTGTGCTCGGCGTTTCGTTGTTCACCTTACAGCCGAGGACAATCGCCGGAGTATCCGTCGGTATATCGTGCGGGTCCGCCCTGAACGACAGTATTTTCACGGTAACCGCCGTGCAGTAAACCGCAAAAATTATAAGAATTACCGTAAGAATTTTCAGCACCGCTCTACCGCCCTTTTTCTTTTTGATTTCGGTTATTGCGCTCTTTATCCTCTGCGAAAACACCCCCGACAGTATAACCGCAATTCCGAGCGCCATACCTATTATACTTCCGGAGTTCAGCACAAATGACACAAACGGGGTAAAAAGTATGAAAATTACCGTTCCCGCAATGATTTTCGGTACGCTTACGGGCTTTAATTTTTCTGTTTTCATAAAAGCTTTTCAACATCCTTTATTTTAATACGCTTTGAGACTATAAAGGTCTTGCGTTTGAGCTTTCCCTTATCGGTCGAATATGTGCCGTGCGCCTTTTTTTCGGGAGAGAAAATCCCGTATGAGGAGGTAACAACCGTACCATCGGGTAAAACCACATTTCCGCAATATGCCGTGTCAGCATTTGCTGTAACGGACGGCTCTGTTTGATTGGGAAGATAGGTGTGCGCCACTTTTATTCTGTAATCGCCCTCTCCGCCGTTTTTAAGGTCGTCATAGCTTCCGACCCAGGCAATCCAGCCCTCGGAATACCAGCCCCGAAGCTTCTTTTCACTGTATTTCAGATTTTTCCTTCTGTCCCTTTCAATCGAGCGGAATGTGATAAACAGCCTGCCGTCCGGAAGATAATCCGCTTTGTGGCGTTCGCCGTTTATTGCGCTCGGTGCAAAGACGGGCTTTGACCATGTTTCGCCCTCGTCCGACGAAAAAGACAGAAGCGAATTCACCTTTTTGGAGTTGCTTCTGGTAATGAGCATAAGCTCGTCGCCTTTGCCGCCGTCGCTTCTTACGCACTCGACCTCGCACATCTGCGATTTCTTTTCAATTTCCCTGTACGCCGAAAAATACGGCACGGGCGCCGTCCAATGCATTTTGCCGTTGTCGTCAAAGGTCAGGAATGTCTTGTAGTTGACAAAATTCTTATCGTGAAAAAGTCCCATCCACTTATCAATGAGCTTTCCGTCCTTTTTAAGCTGTGTGAGCGAGCTCATTGCGACAATCGGATAAATTTCGCCCTTAAAAAAGAGCTCAAATTCGGAAAAACTCTCGCCCTCGTCATCGGAAACTGAGCAGTTGAAGCCTCCCGTGGAGGTCTTTTCATCCCACCACTTCGGGTTACCGCATATAAGTATCAGCTTATCATTCCAATCGTGCTCACAGAAATTGAGTCTGTAAACGGTCGGCGTTTCCTTTGACAGCTTCCAGCTCTCGGGCGGGTTTTTCACGCCGTCGCCGTCAAGATATGTCCTGCCGCCGTCCGTGCTGCGCTTCGAGAGCACCTTTCCTTTTCCGTGACCCTCGGGATAAAAGGTCAGAATATCGCCATTCTTTAACAGCACGCTGTCGGGATGTCCGAGATAGCCGTTACCCTCGTCCACGGTTGTGTATTCAAAAAGGTAATCAAGGCTTTTATCGACTGTGCCATTCCTTTTTGAGAGGTCGATTTGCTTTATTGAATAATTCTGTCCTTTATTTTTCATAATTTATCTCCCTATTAAAAAAGACCGCCGATTCGGCGGTCTCTGTCGCTTTGATTATTTTGCTTCGTCGTCCCAGCCGAAGTGATATTCCATACGGTCCGTACAGCCGAATGTAAGGTCCTGTTTGCCGAGGTAAGCGAGGTCTCCGACCCCGTTCACAACCGTTGAAACATCCATATTCTTATCATATGTTACGGAAAGAAGGTTATCCGTAACGGCATTGAATGTAGCAGTAATCGTGCAGCCGTTAAAGTCAACCGAATAATCGTCAACCGTGAAATAGGAAGAAGCCTTTTTCATCTCGTCGAGGATTGCGTTCTTGTCATGCATTGAGTATGCCTTGAGAACCGAAGCCGCATCATCCTTGAGTTCGATAGTGATAATCCTCGTGATACCGGTTACCACCTTGACTTCCTTGTTTTCCTCTTTGCCGTTTTCGTTTGTAACCTTTTCCGTAACGGTCTGTGTTTCATACGAAAGTGAGCTTACCGCAGAAACAATATCGTCCGCAGTGATTGCGCACGCCTTGTCAGAGCCGAAAAGATAAACAATGTCGGTAAGGTCATCGCCCTTTTCGGTCGTTCCGTTCGGAAGCTTTTCCCCCGCTCCCTTTACAACATAATAATCAAAGAACTTAGCAGCGGTTTTAACCTTGCTGTCGGTATCCTCTCCGTTCTGACTGAAGTTAATACTGCCGCTGTCCGTCCAGAAGCTTTCCTTGTACTGCGTAATCGGCTTTTCTGACTTTGCGTTATTGATTTTGTTTACAAAATATTCGACAACATCAGCCTCGTTCGCTTTAATTGAAGCCTTTTCCTCCTCCGAGAGAAGATTGAGGACATCTTTCCACAAATCATCGTCGCTGAACTTTGTTGTGATGTCATTGTAGCTCAACTCAATGGTAATATCGTCCGAAAGCTTGTCATACTCCTCAAAAAGAGTGCCGAGCTTATCTGCCGGAAGAACCGTCTTCAATTCGCCGTATGTAAAGGTGAAGCACGAATCGTTGAGATCAACCTTTGCGCTCACCGCCTGAGGCGTTTCTTCATTATCACCTATTACATCCTCGGCACTGCATGAAGCGAAAATCGCGGCCGTCATAACGATGCACAATATAACGGCGACCGTTTTTTTCCATAAAATTTTCATATATTTTAATCCCCTTTTGCGTTATAAACTTATAATAACACAAATTATACTGTTTTAACAATAGAAAATCTTTATTTTTTAATAAGTATCTTTCAGACCCTCGCTGTCATACAAAAATGCGGTTTCGAGAAGAACATTTATACTCGCCTCAACCGTTTTAGGTTCGAGGATATCGGGCTTGTCATCTCTTGTATGATAATAGCTTGCGGGCGTCGGGTCCATAGCGGCAAGCGCCGAAGCCTTAATACCGCTCTGCTGAATCGCCGCAGCGTCGGACGAGCCGAAGTAAACCTTTGAATAAGGAAGATTAAGTCCTGCATTTTCGCTTGCTTTCTTAACCATGGCGCAAACCTGCCTGTCAAGGGTTACCGTTCCGCTCATATCCTTATTGTATATGCCCATATAATCGTAATCTTTAAGGGTATCGACCGCAATCGCAACAGTCTCTATACCGTCGTTCGCGTGCTTCTTGGCATACGCTCTCGCACCTCTGAGTCCGCATTCCTCGCAGCCTGTGGAAACCGCAACGACATCTGTGTGCTCAAAGCGGATGTCGTTAGCTTCCATATAACGGATTACAGCCATTGAAGCAAATACGCCGGTGAGGTTATCGTTAGCTCCGGGGACAACAAGCTTCCAGTTTACAAAGAACGAGCAGGCGGCTATCGGAACAGCGGTAACAAACGCAAGCACGATAATCACAATATCGACCCAGTGCGGAACATTGAAGAAAGAAACAATATCAAGCACAAAATTCAAACCGATAGAGCCTATCGAAAGAGCTATCATTCTTATAAGGAATTTTCCGCCGCCGAGATGTGTAAAATACCACTCGTATGCGGAGTCGATATGCCCGGCAAAAACAATTCTTTTCTTTGTCTCCCCCGAAGCCTTGCGGGTGCAAACCACATTGCACGACTGCCTTTTCGGGAAGAACGGGTCAAGCATTTCCTTATAGAAAAGGAACTCGCCGACCATAAGTATTACCGAAATGACCGTGAGCGCCGTTGCCGCAATGCCGAGCCCCGTATTCGCCGCCTCAAAAGCGTTAAACTGCTTTAATAACAGGCAGATAATCGACGCAAGCATAAGCACAACATCAATTACGACCCAGCTCATAAACGCCTTGGGATGAACCTCAAAATCCTCTGTTTCAACACTGTCGCAAACATTTTTCATTGACTGTGCGACATATGACTGAGCCTTCCTCTCGCTCTCTTCTCCCGATTCACGCGGACCTATCTCCGCACAAACCTTTTTAACCTCACGCACTGTATAGTTCGTCATTTCACGAAGGCGTGAAGGATAATTTGAATTACTTTCACTTGCTTTCATCAAGCTACACTCCTGTCAGAAAAAATAAACGAATATATTCTATCACATTTTTTTACATTTGTCGATAATTAAAAACATGATTGCACTATATCCGATTGACAACCGCCCGCAAATTGCATAAAATATATTCATTCACTTGTGAAAGGCAAAAGATATGGAAAACGGAAAGAAAAATGGTATAAGCAAAAGAACGCTCCGCACAAAGCTCATATTGTTAATCGTTCTTGCAGTGATTATGATACCGCTTGTTATTTTATATAAATCGGTCGGAGACACCACTCCGAAAATAAAACTGTATAACAGAAACGAGGCGTCAGGCACAGCCGAGGAGGAAACAACCGAGGAAGCCGTTGCCGCTGCCGCCGAGCTTGTTACGGACGAGCCCCAAACGGCAGAAGTTCAGACTCAAGTCCCTGCGGCAAAGTCCGAAAAAAAGGAAGCGACAGTGGTCTCTGTTACCGACTCCGAGAATTGGTCGATAGCTATAATCAACATCAAATACCCGTTGCCCGACTCATATGCTCCTACGCTTTCAAACGCAATAGACGGAAGCAACATTCAGCTTGACTCAAGGGTCAGCGAGCACTATTCGCAAATGTATACCGCCGCAAAGCAGGCAGGCTGTGTATTAACGCCTTATTCGGGTTATCACACCTATACTCTCCAGGAAAACACATATAAAAGGAAAGTAAACTACTATGTAAATCAGGGTATGTCCGACGAGGAAGCGGCGGCAAAAGCGCAGCAGCAGGTGCTTCCCGCAGGCTGTTCCGAGCACAACGCAGGGCTTTCAATGGATATAGTCAGCGCAAGCTCGGATTTTGTAAACACAAAGGAATACAAATGGCTTTGCGAAAACGCCCAAAATTACGGCTTTATTCTCCGTTATCCCGAGGATAAAACATCAATAACCGGTGTAAACTTTGAGCCGTGGCATTGGAGATATGTCGGCGAAAAGGCTGCAAAGGAAATGAAAGAAAACAACCAATGCCTTGAAGAATATCTCGGCTTGGCGTAAACGCAGATACAATACACCCCCGAATATGCCCGTAATAGCGTGTTCGGGGGTTATTTTTGCCTTAAAGGCTATCTTCTTTTTATTCCGGACTCCTTATAAATTCTGTCCATTATCTCAAGGTCTTTTTTGTCCGCGTCCTTGATTTTTACAAGCTTTTCCCTTGCCTTTTTACTGAACAGCCGCTCAAACAGGCGAACTATCCAAAACAGCGGTAAAAGCACGGGAGCCTTTTTGAGCACGGGAAAAAGCAGCTGCATATGTTTCAGTGACGGGAACAAAGATATCAAAAGCATTTCCGCCTTTGAACGGTCTTTTCCGTCTATGCTTGCCACGCCCGTATTTTTGACGGGAGGTCCGAGGACTATAAAGTTTTCGGTAACTTCAAACGAGGAGTCCTTTTCGGAATTGCCGAACATACAGTCCGCAACCCTCTCGATTTTTCTTGCAAAATCGTCAAGTGAGAGTTTTTCAAACTCCTTTTCGATATACGGGAAATCGAGCTTATCCGACATTTTCCTGCGCATAAGATATATATCCATGGTCGGCCTGAAGCATGCGCCGCCGGTTGTAAAATGCTCCGCCAAATGCGCCGTTGTGTAAATATACATATCGCTGTCGGTCATTGCGTATTCGTGTTTTCCGATTTTTTGCGCCTTATCCCAAACCGAAAGAAAATAGTCGTACATATAGTATTCTTCAACGAAAAGCGTGTTGTGAAGCTCAACAGTCAAAAACGGCTTTTTCGTAAACGCAACGTCTTTCCCGTTGTCCGCCTTTTGCTCAAAGCCGTGCGAGAGCAATATTTTTTTTGCCTTTTCCACATCGTCCGAGCGGACAAGCACATCCGTGTCTGCCATAAAACGGAGCTCGGGCGCAGGATAGAGCTTTTTAAGATGCGAGCCTTTTAAGAACATAAAGTCAATGCCGTTATCAGAAAAGTCTTTTCTTATCCTGTCCGTCTCGGCTTGCTGACTTATTTCACGGGCAACCACCGTGCGATACGACCTTTCAAGCCTGTCGTTGTATTCAAATTCCTGACCTTTGAGCGCAAGATAGCCGATAGCCTGTAACGAGTTCTTGACAATAAGCTCCAAAAGCAGACGGGCGTTTATGCCATCGGGCATTTTCGGTATTTCGTCCGAATTGATAACGGCGCCGACCGCTTTCAAAAGATATTCTTTTGTCTTGATAAGCTCTGACATATTTTCTCCTATTATTCAAGTGTAAATTCCGCAAGTAACGGGAAGTGGTCGCTCGGATAAACGCCGTCAAAGGTGTCCGTTACAACCCTATAGCTTTTGACATTTATGCCTGTTTTTGAAATCATAAAGTAGTCGATACGGTTCCTGTCAAGCGCCTTACCGAAATTCTGATAAGTACAGGAGTCAACTGCATTGTCAACCTGATACCTTGCGTCAAGGAAATCCTTTGTAACATTTTCGTAGGTTACGCTTCCCTCTTCGGCGTTGAAATCGCCCATAATCATACTCGGAAGCGAACCGAACTGCGATATCTTATCAAGCACAACGCCTATGCCGTTTATCCTTGCCTCGTCGCTGACATGGTCAAGATGCGTGTTGAAAACGACAAATTCCTTTTGAGTTGATTTTTCTTTGAGGATGACATAGCTGCAAATCCTGTAACACTTTGAGTTCCAGTCCTTGCTCATTACCTCCGGCGTTTCCGAAAGCCAAAATGAGCCCTTATCCACAAGGTCGTACATATCCGTACGGTAGAAAATCGGGCAGCCCTCGGAGAAGGTCGAATCGTCACGGTATGTAATAACCGAATCAAAGCCTGTAAGACAGTCCTTGAGATATGCGTACTGCCACTTTGTAGCCTCCTGGAAGCCGATTATCGACGGCTTGTTATTCTCGATATTTTCAACTACGAGGTCGGCACGGTAGAACCAGCTTTTCTCGCCCGTATCAAGCGGATTTATGCAGCGCAGATTTGCGCTCATAACCCTGATGGGCTCGTCCGTTTCCTCAATCTCGGTAAACTGCACCGGCTTTTTTTCCGCCTTGTAATGCGGATAATACCTGAAAAGCAAGAACGCCGTTATTGCCGCCGCAACAAGTATCAGCACCAAAACGATTATAAAAATCTTAACCCCTTTTTTCATAACTACCCTCCGTAAAATAACTCGTTGAGAAAAGCGAGAATGTTATTTTCACTTATCAATGCATTGAAGCAACACTCATCGGTCAAAATGTCAATATTTTCCTCGGAATATTCGACCTGCTTTGACAAATAGCGGGTGTTGAACGGCAAATCCCCGTTTACACAGTCAAGGAGAATTTCAAGCACCGTCATCATAACCGCAAATTTGAAATGAGTCGATATATCCCCGTCAAAGCACGCCTTTATAAAGTGCCTGAAAACAAAATACGAAAGAGATTTTTCGTACCGTATTTGTTCTTTAGACAAATTTTTACTAAACCGCTTTTTTATGTCATCAAATGTCAGTGTCTCAAGCGTTTCGGTATAATCGTCCCACACTCCGTCAAAAGACGACATTTCTTTCATAATTACAATGCATTCCGCATAAAAAGCGTATGTGTTTTTCTGTATTCCGACATCTTTAACGCCTGTTTCGCCGAAGCATTTTCTCACCCTTTCGGGGAAAGACAAATCCCGTCGGTTGATAGCTGAAAACAACCTTTGCCGAAGTGCATACATCTCTTCGCATACTTTCTCCGGCGTATCGTCGTCCGCCGCTTCCTCGGTTTTGATGCTCTCATATCGGAGTACGCCGTCGCCCTCAAACAAAAGCCTTACCGCCTCTTCACAGCAAAGACCTATACCTGCGTCACGGAAATTACCGTACCACTCATAAAACCTCGGATGCTCACGGCATATGTCGCAGAGCATATCCTCCCCGTGAGAGAGAATAATTTTACAAAGCCCGTTTTCTTCAAGGAACGGACAGCGCTCGTCATCCGTCAGGATGAAGTGAGGAACACCGTCCGAAACGGATATATTCTTTTGGAAAGCTTTCGGCATCAGCCGATATTTTTCATACGTATCGGCGTCAATATCTATTTCCCAGCCGATGCAGCAGCTGTCCGTACAGCGGTCGGCGGTACATCTGAAACGCCGATAGAACTCGGGAAATGTAAGCGTCATAATTATTTCGACTTATGCGCTTCGACCTTGAGAAGCGTGCATTTAACTCTGTACGAGTCGATTTTGATTTTAATCTTCTTTGTCTTTTTCGGTCTCTTGAAGCAGATAATCTTCTTGTAGCCGATAACCGTCTTTTTGGAGATTTTTCTCCATCTGCCGAACTGCTCGATATATACTGAGAACTTCTCTATCTGCTGACCGGTTGCGATATTCTCCTGCAATATAAGAGCGTCAAACTCGGTCTTTTCGGGGAATTCAAACACAATTTCGGGCGCTTCGTCATTCTCGTCCGCCTTCCAACAGAGCGTATCATCGGGAGATATTATGTTCTTTGCGCTTTCTCTATTCGACGAAGCCGTTACAGTCGCATTTGCCAAAATGTCCTTGGGGAAACGCCTGTCAAGAGCATGCTTGAAATTCTCAAGCAAAAGCGCGTCCGTTTCATAAATCTTACCCGTTTTATCGGGCGGAATATTCAAAAGCAGGGTGGAGTTATTGCCGACCGAGCTCAAATAAATGTTCATAAGCTTTTTAAGAGACTTCTGCTTATAATTTTCGCTTTCGTGGAAAAACCAACCGGGTCTTATCGAAACATCGACCTCGGACGGATACCAGATAAGCTCGTTGGCGTCCTCTATTGCCTTTCTCGAGCCCATATCCATAATCATTTGGCTCTGACTCTTGCGGAACTTCTTGTTGTCCTCCTTTTGAGACTTTTCGGCTGTAAATTCGTTTATCGAATAATACGAGGGTACAACGCTCCACTCGCTTTCCCTGCCTACACCCGCCTCGTTGCCTACCCAGCGCACATCGGGACCGCATATATTGATGGTAGCTCCGGGCTGAAGCTCACGCATAACCTTATAAAAGCCCTGCCAATCGTACTGCTGAACCTTACCGTTCTTACCCTCTCCGCAGGCTCCGTCAAGCCATATACAGAATATGTCGCCGTAATTTGTCAAAAGCTCTCTCAACTGATTTTTATAGTATTCGTTATACTCGTCTCCCTTGCCGTAGCTCGGCTCATGCCTGTCCCACGGAGAAAGATATATTCCGAATTTCAAGCCGTATTTTCGACAGGCGTCGGAAACCTCCCTTACGACATCCCCCTTGCCGTCCCTGAACGGACTTGACTTAACCGAGTAATCCGTATATGCGCTCGGCCAAAGGCAAAAACCGTCATGATGCTTACATGTTAAAATAAGTGCGCTCATACCGCCGTTTTTTATCGCCTTAACCCACTGTTCGGCATCAAAATCCGTAGGCTTGAACAACTCGGGAGAAGCCGTTCCGTCGCCCCATTCCTTATCCGTAAATGTATTCATACCAAAATGACAAAATGCATAAAATTCAAGCTTCTGCCATTTAAGCTGACGCTCCGAGGGAACGACCTGCGCCGCACGCTTATAAGCCTCTATCATACCAACACCCGCTTTTTAATATAATATACTTTAGAGTATATCATATATAAACCGCCTTTTCAATCAAATGTTGATATACGATACAATACAACAGACGGCACTTCCGCAGTATACAGTAAAAATCCGTTCTCCCAATTCGGGAGAACGGATTTTATTATCGTGTGTTATATTGTCGCAATTCTTATCGTGTTAGTATTGCCGGTAGTGCCCGAGGTACCGCCTGTTATGAGTATTCTGTCGCCCTCTTTAAGGTTAAAGGTTTTTTTCGCCATCTGCTTTGCCGTGTAGAAAAGCACCTCTATCGACGGGTACACCTCGCTCATTACGGGGGTTACGCCCCACGACATTGCAAGCTGATGATATGTCTTTTTATTTACCGAAAGCCCTAAAATATCAACAGGCGGACGGAATCTCGACACCATTCTTGCCGTCATACCCGAAATTGAGCACACGACTATTGCCTTTGCGTCTATATCCATTGCCATACCGCAGACGGAATGTGAAATCGCGTCCATTTCGTTGCGAATGCAAAAATCCGTGTTGGCAAAACGCTTCTTATAGCGTATGTTCTGCTCCGTGTTTTCGGCAATTTTAGACATAATCTCAATCGTCTGCACCGGATATTTTCCCGCAGCCGTCTCACCGGAAAGCATTATAGCACTCGTGCCGTCATAAACGGCATTTGCGACATCGGAAATTTCCGCCCTTGTGGGTCTCGGGTTGGTTATCATAGACTCCAGCATTTCCGTTGCCGTGATTACCCTTTTACCGAGCATACGGCACTTTGTAATGAGCTCCTTCTGAATTGCGGGCACTTCCTCATACGGCACTTCAACGCCCATATCTCCTCTGCCTATCATAATACCGTCGCAGACAGAGCATATATCCTCGATGTTTTCAATGCCGGATCTGTTTTCAATCTTTGCAATAAGGCTTATTCCCTTTGCACCGTTTTCGGCAAGGAAGGATTTTATATCCTCTATATCCTGCTTGCAGGACACAAACGAGCAAGCAATATAATCGACATCGTTTTTAATTCCGAAAAGCAAATCCGCCTTATCGTAATCGCTCAAATACTTCTGCTTTAGCACCTTGCCGGGGAAGCTCATACTCTTTCTGTCAGAAATAACTCCGCCTGCGTCAACATTGCAAATTACATCCTTACCGTCGATTTTTGTAACGGTAAAAATCAGCAAGCCGTTGTTGACGAGAATTTTGTCTCCTACGGACATCTCCTTTGCAAGCTCCTTGTAGCTTACCGAAACCTTTTTTTCGTCTCCCGCAATATCATCCGCAGTAAAAGTAAAGGTATCACCCTCTTTAATTGTGCATTTCCCGTCTTTGAAAAGACCGATACGGTACTCCGGACCCTTTGTGTCAAGCATAATGGCAAGCGCACGGTTTGTCCTGTCCCGAAGCGACTTCAAAATGTCAATTCTTTTCTGCTGATCCTCATGCGTACCGTGTGAAAAGTTAAGCCTTGCGACGTTCATTCCCGCAAGAAGCATTTTGTGCAGGGTTTCCTCATTATCACAGGCAGGACCTACGGTACATACAATTTTAGTTTTTCTCAATGTTAATCCTCTTCTTTCTTTAATGAAGAGCCTATCAAAAAAGAGACAAAACCGCAGTTCTGTCCCACATCATAAAATGATAACAGTATAAATAAGCCCACATCGGCTTATGACAGACTCCACCACATATACTGCACGCATATTTTATCACGGCATATAACCGTTGTCAATTTGTATTATTATCGAAAATACCGCCTTATATTCCCCTGATTTTATATAATATAACAACCTCACGAAGCGCTTGCAAAATCAAAGATTTTGACCGCTTCGGAGAACGTTGAATGACTAAATTGCGCCTTTCGCCGCCGACACTTCGTGCCGCTTGTGCTGTCGCACAAATAATTTATGATATAACAACCTCACGAAGCGCTTGCAAAATCAAAGATTTTGACCGCTTCGGAGAACGTTGAATGACTAAATTGCGCCTTTCGCCGCCGACACTTCGTGCCGCTTGTGCTGTCGCACAAATAATTTATGATATAACAACCTCACGAAGCGCTTGCAAAATCAAAGATTTTGACCGCTTCGGAGAACGTTGAATGACTAAATTGCGCCTTTCGCCGCCGACACTTCGTGCCGCTTGTGCTGTCGCACAAATAATTTATGATATAACATCCTGCGTCAGTACCGCTTTATTTCAAGTACAAGACGTCCTTTTTTTGTTGTCTTGACATTGCCCGACAAAGCAAATCTTCCGCAGCCCCTCACGCTGACAATATCGCCGTCGCCGACTGCTTTTGACGGGGAAAGAGTTAGCACGGAATTTATAAATACCCGTTCCGAGGAAATCAGCTTAACTGCCTCGCTTCTCGACAGATTGTATACCGCTCCGACAAGCACATCAAGCCTTTTTGACGCCGCAAACACGGTAACGGTTTCAAATTTTTCGGCGGTACACTCCGGAACGGCGGATCGCTCCGCTTTGACGCTTGTATGCCGTACCCGTGTAAGATTGTCGCAGATATAGTCCGCAATGCCGTCAAGGCAAATTACATATCCGCACTTGCCGTCAACGATTATGTCGCCGACGGTCTCGCGCTTAATGCCGAGATTCATAACCGCGCCGAGAAAATCACGGTGGGTAAGTGCGTCCGCAAATTTTTCGTTAAGCGGCTTTATCTCAACGCAGGCGATAGGAAAATCACCGTCCGAAACGCTCTCCCCGAACCCTGCAACGACCCTTTCGGCACTGCCGTATCCGCCGTAAAGCACGCACGGAAGATAGGTCTTTTTAAGCTCGCTCTGTTCGGGCAGAGTAAGGAATTGCGAGAAGGTAAAATACCCTCTCTCGTAAGCCCTGTTGTAAAGCTCTTCAAATCTTTTTTCAAACATATAATCACTGTTCATTCTGAAATTTCAAACGAAATAATACCATACACCGCCTTCGGTTTCAAGAGAGAAGCAATTAAATTTATGCTTGCCGTGAAGCTCCTTTTCAATATTATACCCGTTACAAAACGAGGCGCCCTCTTGCGAGAACGCCCGTTTGATTTGTATTCGCCGCCCTGTTGTCGGCATCTTTTGTTTGTGCAATTATTCTTCGGCTGCTTTAGTCTGAGTGGATTTCTCCTTAAAGACGAACTCGCCGTTCTCCGAATCGCAGACATAATTCTTGCCTTTGACAACCTTGTTTTCGAGCATTTCCTCTGACAAAAGGTTTTCAATCTTGCTCTGAATAGCCCTTTTAAGAGGTCTTGCTCCGTAAACCTCGTCAAAGCCAGCATCGGCAATATCGCTTATCGCATTATCCGTAAACTCAATTCCGATACCGAGCTCTTCAACACGCTTTTTAAGCGAGTCAAGGAGGTTGACGGCGATTTTCTTGATGTCATCCTTCTGAAGTCTGTCAAACACGATAATATCATCGACACGGTTGAGGAATTCGGGGCGGAATGTCTTTTTGAGCTCGCCCATTACAGCTTCTCTTATCTGCTCCTTTTCCTTTGCTTCCTCCGCTGTTTTTTCATCGCCCGTGAAGCCGAATGCCGCATTTTTCTGTGTTATAAGCTTTGCACCGACATTCGAGGTCATTATGATAACGCTGTTTTTGAAGTCAACACGCCTGCCCTGCGAGTCGGTAAGAATACCGTCGTCGAGTATCTGCAAAAGCATATTGAATACATCGGGGTGCGCCTTTTCAATCTCATCGAAAAGAACTACCGAATACGGTTTTCTTCTTATCTTCTCGGTAAGCTGACCGCCCTCCTCATAGCCTACATATCCGGGAGGCGAGCCTACAAGACGGGACACCGTATGCTTCTCCATATATTCGGACATATCAAGCCTTATCATTGCGTTTTCATCGCCGAAGAGCGTCTGTGCAAGAGCCTTACACAGCTCTGTTTTACCTACGCCCGTAGGGCCTAAGAATATGAACGAGCCGATGGGCTTTTTCGGGTCCTTGAGTCCTGTTCTCGAACGCCTGATTGCCCTTGAGACAGCCTTTACCGCCTCGTCCTGACCGATAATCCTGTTGTGAAGCGTTTCCTCCATGTGAAGAAGTCTTTCGCTTTCCTGCTCGGTCAGCTGAGCCGTGGGAACGCCCGTCCAGAGCGATACGATTTCGGCAATTTCCTTGCCCGTTACCTCGTCCTTGCTCCTGCCGGCCTTATTTTTCCACTCCTCTTTCTTCTTTTCGAGCGAGTCGGCAAGCTCTTTTTCCTCGTCCCTCAGCTTTGCCGCAAGCTCAAAGTCCTGCGAATTTACCGCACTGAGCTTTTCAGCCTCAATATCCTTCTTTTTCTTTTCAAGCTCCTGCAATTCGGGCGGTTCTGTAAAGGTACGAAGCCTTACTCTTGACGCCGCCTCGTCGATTAAGTCAATGGCTTTGTCAGGCAGGTATCTGTCGGAAATATATCTTACCGACAGCTCAACCGCTTCCTTGATAGCAGAGTCGGAAATTTTAACCTTATGATGAGCTTCGTATTTGTCACGAAGACCTTTAAGAATTTCAATTGCCTCTTCCTTGGTCGGTTCGTTAACCATAACCGGCTGGAATCTTCTTTCGAGAGCCGCGTCCTTTTCAATATTCTTTCTGTACTCCGCAATCGTTGTAGCGCCGATTACCTGTAATTCACCCCTTGCAAGCGAGGGTTTAAGAATGTTTGCGGCGTCAACCGCACCCTCTGCGCTTCCCGTACCGATAAGAGTATGAACCTCATCGATAAACAGGATAATGTCAGGCGACGCCTTGACCTCGTCGATTACCTTTTTAATTCTTTCCTCAAAATCGCCTCTGTACTTTGTGCCTGCGACCATACTTGTAAGGTCAAGCGAAACAATTTTCTTGTTTTTAAGAGTTTCGGGAACCTCGCCCGATACGATTTTAAGCGCCAAGCCCTCTGCTATTGCGGTTTTACCTACGCCGGGTTCGCCGATAAGACAGGGATTGTTTTTGGTTCTCCTTGATAAAATCTGAATAACCCTTTCAATCTCATCGTGTCTGCCGATTACGGGGTCAATTTTGCCCTGCTTTGCAAGCTCGGTCAAATCCCTTGAAAATTGGTCAAGCGTTTCATTGCCTGTGCCCGACTGCTTGTCGTCCTGTCCGTTGCCGGATGCCGAGTTCATAAGCTTCTTTGAAATATCCGACATAATGCTTTCTGAGGAAACACCGGCCCGTGACAAAATCTGATAAGCGTAGCAGGACTCATCGCTTGCTATTGAGAGCAAGATGTGCTCCGTGCCCGCAAGAGAATAGCCTGTTCTGCCTGCAAGATAAACCGCATTTTCGATTATTCTCTTGCTTCTCGGGGTGAAATCCTGTGCGCCGAGCTGTGTGGGCATACCGACGCCCACGGTCTGCTTGATATATTCCTCGACATCATCGAATTTAATTTTTCTCGTTGAGAGGACAACGCCCGCAACCGTTGCGGTATCGGACAAAAGTCCCAAAAGCAAATGTTCGCTGCCTATATAGGTATGTCCGAGGTTCTGTGCGCACTCAACAGCCTTGTTAAGGGCCTTGTTTGCTTTTTCCGTAAAGCCTGTGAATTTGAACATAAAACATCATCCTTTCCTTGTTCTGTTAAAACAGGCGGAGAATTAAATCTCCGCCCGTCAATGTCCGTTACAGCCTTTCTCTGACGATTTTCGCCCGTTCGACATCACGCTCATCCAAAGTGAGCGTTTTGCCGACGAAGGCGTTTATCGTTGCAGGCTGCATTGATACCATAAGCTCGTTTATCGTTTTGAGGTCTGTGTTTATCATTCCGCAAACCGCACCGAAACGAACCTTGGAGATTAAACTCATAAATTCCTTTGTACTTAATATTCTTGCCGATTTGAGTATTCCGTATGCTCTGAAAACAGCGTCCTCGGTCTCAACGCTTTTAGCCGCATCCGCCCTTGCCGCGCGTTCCTGCGCAGCCAGCTGAAGCGTAATCGTTTTTAGATTGTCAATAGCTGATTTTTCGCTTATTCCGAGCGACACCTGATTGCTCAGCTGATAAAGATCGCCCATAGCCGACATGCCCTCGCCGTAAGCGCCTCTGATTGTAAGCCCGAGCTTTGAAACCGTTGAAGCAAGCGAGCCTATCTGTCCTTTTGCAGTAAGAGCCGGTAAATGAAGCATCACGGAGGCTCTCATACCCGTGCCGAGATTTGTCGGGCACTGCGTAAGATAGCCGAGCTTTTCGTCAAACGCATATTTAAGCGATTGGTTGATTTCGGTATCTATCTTATCCGCAAGCTCATACGCTTCCTTGAGCGCAAGTCCCGACTTCATAACCTGAAGCCTTATATGGTCCTCCTCGCAAAGCATTATGCTAATATCCTCATTCTCCGACATAAGCAAAGCTCTTGCATCGGAATTCGACGCAAATTCGGGGCTGATGAGATGCCTTTCCGCAAGGGAAACGATTTGCGAACGGGTAAGGGTTTTGAGCTCCGTGTAGGTAAGATTTTCCTTGTCCTTGAGAGCGTCTCTTATTTTTTCGTTTACTTCGATTTTGCTCTTATTGTCAAGGCGCACGGGAAAAGGATAGTCTGCAAGGTTCCTCGCAAGTCTTATCCTTGTCGAAATGACAATATCGTTGTGGTCTCCCTCGCCGATGTACCATTTACTCATTTATTTTTCCTCGCTTTCCAATGCTTTAATCTTATCCCTGAGCTCTGCCGCTTTTTCGTAATTCTGCTCGTCAACCGCCTGTTTGAGCTCATCCTGTAATTTTTCCTTTTCGCTCTTGTCGGGAACCTCTACAATACCGTTGGGGATTTTGCCCTCGTGGCGCGTTCTGCCGTGAAGCCTTTCAAGCGACAGCAACAGCTTGTCGTAAAATGTCGAATAGCAATCGGCACAACCGATTTTTCCGCTTCTTACGATATCGTTAAAGGTGCTTCCGCACTTGTCGCAGCGAAGCGACCTGCCGCCGAGAGCCGCCATAGCGGGCTCTGTGAAGAACGAGCTTAACATATCCGAGAAGTTAAAGCCGAAGTCCGAAAAAACTCCGTCATAGCCGAGGCTCTTTGCACAATCCGAGCAAAGATGAGCTTCCGTAGCTTCACCGTTTACGATTGTCTTTATATGAGTTGTAGCCTCATTTTTTTTACAGTTCTGACACAACATAAATATCTCTCCTTTTCAGTTCATAGTGCTCAGAAGCATCTGTTTGAACATTGACGCTCTGAATTTGTTTCTGTTTTCTTCGGGCAATTCCTTATATATTTTGTCCGAAACAGCGGTTATGATAAGCTTTGCCTGTTCGTCCGTAAGAAGCCCTCTGTCGTGAAGATTTATTACATTAGCCCTACAGGTCTTTTCATCAACGCTTGCTCCGATTGAGTTTATAAGATGCATTTTAAGAGTCGAAAGGTCATATTGTGCTCTTGTTATCCTGATATATCCACCGCCGCCTCTTTGACTTTCGACGATATATCCTCTCTCGGGTGTAAAGCGTGATGAAATAACATAATTTATCTGACTCGGTACGCAGCCGATTCGTTCCGCAAGGTCGTTTCGGCGAATCTCTGCGCTTGTTCCGTCCGAATCAAGCATTTCGATTATCATATTCGCTATTTCCTTACTGAGATTCATTTGTTTATCGCCTCTCTTTGACTTTGACTTTCTTTGACCTTTGTGATTATCATTATAGTCATCTTTCGGGTTAAGTCAAAGGTCAAAAAAGGTCAAATTTGTTCGTTTTCGTCGTTAAATACAGCTTTTTCTTCGATTTTCTTTAATTTTCTAACGATTTCATTTTTGGCTTTTTTTATAAAAAGTCTGAAGGTCAAATTCCGAGCTTCTGTTTTAACACAATTTCTTCCCCGACATAGTATGTAATGATGAACGACGAAGGGAGGCAACACGGTGAATAACTTTTTTAACAACAACGGTCTCTTGATTCTCATTATCATCATTATCTTACTTGCTGATAATGACAACGGCTGCGGTTGCAACAGATCGGGTTGCTGCTAAACCGAAAAAAGGCTGTCATCAAATGATGGCAGCCTGATTTTTAACATGCTTTATTATATTGTAATTGTCTTAATCGCCTTTGTAGGACAAGCCTCGGTGCATTTTCCGCAGTTTGTACATCTAGAGGAGTCAACGCTTGCCACATTGTTTTCAACCTTGACCGCATCCGATTCGCAGACCTTTACGCACTTCATACATCCGATACAGCCGACATTGCAAGCCTTGCGTGTGAGTGCGCCCTTGTCTTGATTTTTACAGGTTACCGTGGCAAAAGACCTGCGCATGGGCAAAAGCTCGATAAGATTTTTCGGGCAAACCGCAATGCACTTTTTGCACGCTCTGCAAAGTGCGGGGTCAACCCTCGCAACGCCGTCGCAGATTTTAAGAGCGCCGTATTCACACACCTTTACACAATCTCCGAAGCCGATACAACCGTAAGCGCAATCCTTGGGACCGCCGAAAAGCTGAGACGCCATTTTACAGCTTTGTGCGCCCGCATATTCAAGCTTATTTCCGTTGTGCGAGGAGGTGCCGTTGCATTTTACAAACGCCGACATAGGCTCAACGCTCTGTGCCTCTACACCCAAAACCTCGGCAATACCCCTTGCGGCATCCGCACCGCCGGGAGCACAGAGATTTGTTTTGTCGGTCTCCCCCTTTGAAAGAGCCGCCGCATAGCCGTCGCAGCCCGAGAAGCCGCAGGCGCCGCAGTTGGCGCCGGGCAGGCATTCTCTTATTTTTTCAGCCTTTTCGTCCTTGGGTACAGCCATAACAACCGAAGCAATGGAAAGACCTATGCCTGCGATAAGTCCGATAACGCAGACAAGTATAACCGCCGAAATAATTTCGTTCATAGCTCTACCCCCTTAACCGAACATATTCTCGACAAGCCCCGTAAAGCCGAGGAATGAGAGAGAAGTGAGGCTCGCCGATATAAGAGTTATCGGAAGTCCCTGTAAAAACTTGGGAACATCGCAGGTTTCAAGCTTTGAGCGAACACCTGCAAACATTACCATTGCGACCATAAAGCCGAGACCTGCGCCGAAAGTATTTATCATAGCGTGTGAGAATGAATAACCGTTATCAATATTGAGAATCGTAACGCCGAGCACCGCACAGTTCGTTGTGATAAGAGGAAGATAAATACCAAGCGAGCTGTAAAGCGACGGAATATATTTTTTGAGTATTATCTCAACCAGCTGAACCAGAGCCGCAATAACCAATATGAACACAATCGTTTGAAGATAGCTCATACCGTGATTGTCAAGGAATGTGTTAAGCGGATAGGTTACAGCCGAGGAAAGGAGCATTACGAAGATAACCGCAAGGCTCATTCCGACCGCCGTGTTGAGCTTCTTCGACACGCCGAGGAACGGGCATATACCGAGGAACTTTGAAAGTATGTAGTTATTTGTAAGAATAGCCGTTAAAAGGATTGAGAAAAATATTTTCATTATTTTTCAGCCTCCTTTTCTTCGCAATTTTCACCTGCCGCAAGCTTTTCACAGCTTGCCGCCATCGGGCACGCCTTACAGCCGCCGAGAGTTGCTTTTTTACCGCCGCCCGCTTCGGCGAGCTTATTTGCACAAGCCATTACAATGCCGAATACGAAAAATCCGCCGGGAGCCAATACAAATATAGTCATAGGCGGTATGCTCTCGGGGAGAATTGCATGACCGAGCAAGGAGCCCGAACCGATAAGCTCTCTTATCGTGCCCATTATTGTGAGCGCACAGGTAAAGCCGACGCCCATTCCCAAGCCGTCGAGAGCAGAAGCCACAACGGAATTTTTGCCTGCAAACGCCTCCGCTCTGCCGAGAATTATGCAGTTTACGACGATAAGCGGAAGATAAACGCCGAGCTGTTCGTCAAGCGAGGGTAGAAAGGCTTTTACAAGCATCTGCACTATTGTAACAAAGCCTGCGATAATTACTATATAGCAAGGTATTCTGACCTTTTGAGGAATTACCTTACGAAGCGCCGAAATAACGATATTCGAGCACACAAGAACTATCATTGCCGAAAGCCCCATACCGATTGCACTCTCAAGCGAGGTTGTTGTCGCAAGCGTCGGACAGGTGCCGAGCACCAGGCGCAAAACGGGATTTTCCTTGATTATGCCCTTTGTAAACTCATGCCCGAGAGATTTTTTGTCAGCCATTTACCTCACCCCCTGCCGTTTTGTAAAGCTCCAGAGCCGTATTGACAGCCGAGGCAACCGCCTTTGAGGTTATCGTCGCACCTGTCAGAGCCTGAATTTCGTTATCCTTGGGTTCTCCCGTCTTAATGACGGAAATTTCCGAATTTTTATCCTTAAACTGATTTAAGAAGGACTCGTTTTTAGCGTTCATACCGAGACCCGCCGTCTCGCTTATCGAGAGAATGGCAACACCCTTGACGCTGCCCGTCTTATCAACGCCGACCATAATATCTATGTCGCCGCCGTAGCCCTTTGCCGAGGTTAAGAAAACATAGCCTATTGTCTCATCCGAGTCGGAAAGCCCCTCATAATAGGTATATTGCGTGCCGTCCTTTTCGACCGTTTTTTCATTCGAAAACTTTGCAGCGTCGCTTAAAACTACCTTTTTGGTGTTGTTCTGCGTTTCAACTGCAAGCTGTTCAATCTTCGGAGCGGTTATTTTGTTTGTTACCGCAAGAAGAGTTGTAACGACAAGGCAGATTATAAAAAGAGAAACGGCAGGAACTATAATTTCTTTTGCGCTGACCTTTTTCATTTTGCCGCCTCCTCTTTCTTCTTTTCCTCACCGGCAAAGCCGAACGGCTTCTGTGCCGTAAGGTTGTCAATGTGAGGAACAAGTATATTCATAAGAATAATCGAGAACGATACGCCCTCGGGGAGCGAGCCGAATATCCTGATAAGCGAGGTTATTATGCCGCAGCCCACCGCATAGATTATCTTGCCCTTAAAGGTTATGGGCGAGGTCGTGTAATCGGTTGCCATAAATACCGCGCCGAGCAGAAGTCCGCCCGCCATAAGCTGATAAAGCACAAACGGGATATTACCCTTACCGACAATGAGCATAATTACCGCTACTGTACCGACATAGCAAAGCGGAATTGTCGGGGAAATTACCTTTCTTACGAACAGGTAAACCGCACCGAGTATTATTGCCGCCGCACAGGTTTCGCCCAAGCAGCCACCCCTTACGCCGAAGAACATCTTCGCAAGCTCGGGAAGCTCCGCACTGTTTAAGGTTTGTGCAATGCCGTCCGAATTATATTTGTCCGCAAACTGTGCCAAAGGCGTTGCCGTGGTAACCGCATCAAGCGTTTTGATTCTCCACGCAAACGGCTCGACATAGTTGTTTACATAGGTTGGGAACGAGGTCATAAGAACAATCCTGCCTGCCAACGCAGGGTTTACGAAGTTCTGACCTATTCCGCCGAAGAACTGCTTTACTACGATTATTGCAACCGCATCACCGACAATTACCATCCACAGCGGAATTGTCGAGGGCAGGTTAAAGGCAAGCAAAATGCCCGTTACAACCGCCGAAAGGTCGCCTATCGTATTATCCCTTTTCATAGCCTTACGGCTTAAAAACTCGAACAGAACGCAGAACACTGCGCTCGTTGCCGTGACAAGCAGCGTCCTTACGCCGAAAAGCACCACCGAAAGCACAAGCGCCGGCATAAGCGCAATTATCACATCGAGCATTATTCCTCTTGTGGTGTCAACGGTTCGTCTGTGCGGCGAAGCGCTGACAGTCAGTTTTTTCTCTTCGCTCATTTCTGCGCCCCCTCTCTTACTATCGCCTTGGCGTTTCTCATATACTGTACAAGCGGTCTGCCTGCAGGGCACGAATAAGCGCACGAGCCGCATTCCATACAGACCATTGCTCCGTATTTCTGAAGTGCGTCAATGTCCTTTACCTTGACAAAGCGTTCAATCTTCGTAGGCATAAGGCTCAACGGACAAGCCTTGGCGCATCTGCCGCAGGAGATACAGTCCGTCTCCTTTTTAATACTTACATCCTTTTTGCCGAGGACGAGTATTGCATTGTTGCTTTTGAGCACGGGGGTGTGAGTGTCGATAATCGAAACGCCCATCATAGGTCCGCCCGCGATTATCTTAACGGGTTCCTCTTTATATCCGCCGCAGCTGTTAATTATATAATCTATTTCCGTGCCGACGGGAACCCTTATGTTCTGCGGCTGTGCTATTGCCGAGCCATCAACGGTCATCGACCTTGAAACGAGCGGCTTGCCCGTTTTGCAATACCGTGACAGAAACGCCGCCGATGCCACATTCATAACGACGCAGCCGACATCCGCGGGAAGCTTTCCGGGCGGAACCTTTCTGCCCGTTGCGGAGAGAACCATCATTTTCTCCGCTCCCTGCGGATATTTCGATTTTAGCGGCATAACCTTGATTTCGTCGTTTTCATCCTCTTTTTCGGCTATTCTTTCAAGCACCTTGATAGCCTCTTTTTTATTGTCCTCAACGGCAATGATACACTTCTTAAAGCCGAGCATATCCTTGACAAGATGTACGCCGTTGAAAACATCCCACGAATTGTCGAGACATTCTCTGTAATCGACCGTGATGAACGGCTCGCACTCTGCGGCGTTGATTATAAGCGTATCAATACCTGCGTCGGGCTTAAAGCCAAGCTTTACATGAGTCGGGAAGCCTGCTCCGCCGAGTCCTACAAGTCCCGACGCTCTGACAGCCTTCAAAAAGTCCTCCCTCGTGTCGATATTCGGCACTTCAAGACCGTCATAGAGCGTGTTTTCGCCGTCGTTTTCGATAACAACCGCCTGAGTTTTCATACCCGTTGCGGTCCTTATCTCCTTTATTGCGGTTACCTTGCCCGACACGGACGAATGTATTGGCGCCGACACAAATTTATCCGTATCGCCTATGAGCTGACCCACCTTTACCTCGTCGCCGACCTTCACAACAGGCGTACAGGGTGCGCCTATATGCTGACTCATCGGAAGCGTAACAAACTCGGGCGCTTCAATCCGTCTTACAGGCATATCCTTGGTGTTCTTGTCGTGTGAGACCTTCACTCCGCCCCGTACCTTTTTTACGGGTTTAATGATTTCAGAGTGCATTTATTTTCCCCCTTTTTGAGTGATGGTTCGGGTTGCCTTTTCGAGAGCGGGCATAACCGCCCTCAAAACAGTTCCCGTAACGGCTCCCGTAACGGTGCCGCTTATAAGTAACACGGGCGCATATCCCAGCATGGATAAATTGCCCGCAGTTATAATCGCAACAATGAGCTGACCGAAATTATGCATGAGCGCACAGATAATTCCGATTGCCATATATCCCGTTTTCTTTGAAAACTTAAAGAGCAGATACATTGTAACGGTGCTCAGCACACCGCCGCAAAGGCTCATAAAAAATGCGGTAACGCCCCTTGTAACGCCTGCGAACAGCGCTTTTACAAGAGTTATCGACATAGCGCTCGCAAGCCCCATTGACGAGGCGGCAAACATAGTCGCAATATTCGAAAATCCCGGCTTTGACCCCGGCGGCATAAACGCCGCAGTCGGGATAAGACTTTCTAAATAAGAAAGCGTCAGCGCAACGGCGGAGAGCACGCCGAACAATGCAATTTTGTAAGTGCTTTTTTTCATATCAGTAGGTTACGGCGTCAAAAGCCGACTTTTCTCCCTTTACCGTAAGTACAGTTTTGTTAGGCAGACACGCCGCAACATCGCCCGTGTTTTTAAGCTTGCCGCTCTTTATACAGGTTTTGTCCTTACAGTTGCTTTCGAGGAAATACGCTTCGCCGTTTTCGATTTTTATTTCAATTCCGTTATCAAGCGTTATTTCGTTATCCGCCGAAAGCCTTTCGCTGTACACGGTCTCCCCGTCAACGGTTACAACGGCGTATTTTTCTCCCGCATTTTTGATTTTCGGTATTAAAACGGAAATGATAATAAGCACGCCTATTGCCGCAAGCAGTATCAAATCACGGCGAAAAATCAGTTTCCTTTCCATATCATTCCACCGTAAAATCACTGTTGGTAAGGGTGAAGGAGTCCTTGAGTCCGTCCGAAACGCTGACGGTTTTGTCCGAATACACAAACACTGCGCTTGCATTGTATTTCTGCAAAATGGGATACGAAGCCGCTTCGCCGACAATAAAGCAAACGGTTGAAAGGGCGTCGCTCTCAAGACCCGAATGTGCCACAACCGTTACCGAGCACAGCCCGTTGTCCGCAGGTTCTCCGGTTGTGAGGTTGAGAAGATGATGATATGTTACGCCGTCCTTTTCGAAGGTCTTTTCATAGCTTCCCGAAGTGGAAACAAAGCAGGACGATAGCGAGAGCGTGGCAAATGTGTCGTTGACATCTCCGAACGGATTGCGTATACCGACAGTAAAATTATCCTTGCCCGACGGAGAACCGTAAAGAGCAAGACTTCCGCCGACAGACACCACCGCGCCGTCGATTCCCTCGTGTGAGAGCAGAATATCCACCGCCTTATCGCAAGCCGCGCCCTTGCCGACCGCGCCAAGGTTCAAAATCTGTCCCTGTGCCGCCTTAACCGTAAGGTTATTTCGGTCAAGAGACAGGGTTGAGTCGTCGCACAATGCAACAGCCGATTTTATATCGCTGTCGCTCGGGACATTGAAATTATCCGTATCGAAGCCCCACAGCTCGGTCAGTGCTCCCGAGGTTACCGCCGCCTTTTTGCCCGAGAGAGAAAAAATCTCCTTTGAACTCTCAAGCACATCAAAAAGCTCACGGCTTACCGTTACGCCGTCGGCAATGCTGCGATTAACGGAATAAAGCTCCGCCGCTTCATCGTTCTTTGAATATATCTTGTCAACCCGAGAAATTTCGTCTGTAACGGCAGAACATACGCTCTGACCCGCCTCGGAATCGGAGCAATAGGTCTTAACGCTTACCACGCTGCCCATGGCGAACGAAGACGCCTCCTGCGTTTTTCCCTTCCCCGAGCAAGAAGAAAAAGCGAATGCAATTGCAAAAACGATAAGAAAAACGGCAATTCTCTTTATCTTCATACGCACACCCGCTTTTAGAATTATAATATATTATATTGATTATATTATAAATTTAACAAATGTTCAAGAATTGTTATATAAATAACAATAATGTTGTCCTATACTGTTGTATGCTCCTGCGGTTTTATGTTAAAATTGATATGAGGTGAAATTATGTTTTCAGATTACTATATGCCCGTTCGGGTACTTTCAGGCAAAGACGCAGTTCTTGTGAATAAGACGGTCTTTACCAAATACGGTTCAAAATGTCTTATAGTATGCGGCAAAAGCTCTGCCGCTTCAAGCGGCGCGCTTGACGACATTAAAAAGGTATTAAATGAATGTGAAGTCGAATGCACGGTTTTCGACTCGGTAACGCAAAATCCCCGCACTGCCGACTGTCTGAACGCAGGTCAGGTCGCAAGGGATTTCGGCGTGGAATATATAATAGGTATCGGCGGAGGCAGTCAGCTTGACGCCGCAAAGGCAATAGCCGTCTATGCGGCAAACAAATTTCTGTCGGCTGACGGTATATATTCGGAGGAGTCGATGCTTCCTCCTCTGCCCGTAATTCTTGTCGGCACAACCTCTGGCACGGGAAGTGAGGTTACGGGAATTTCCGTGCTCACAAACGAGAGCGGAAGAAAAAAGAGTGTCAGCGGCGAAAACTATTATGCGAAGGTTTCCTTCGCAGACCCGAAGTACACCTATTCAATGCCCTTTGGGGTTACTGTTTCAACGGCAATCGACGCCTTTTGCCACGCAGTCGAAAGTATGCTGTCCAATAAGGCGGGCGAGCAATCGAAAATGTGCTCCGTGCGTGCCGTTGCCCCGTTGTGGAAGGCTATAACCGAAATGCACGCTTCAAACGAATTGCCCGACAAGGCGACAAGGGACGAGCTGTACTCCTGCTCGCTTTTTGCCGGTCTTGCGATAAATTCCACGGGCACCTGCTATCCGCACACGCTCGGCTATACGCTTACGGAGGATTACGGCTTGCCGCACGGAAAGGCTTGCGCCGTGTTTTTGCCGTCGTTTGTAAAGCGTGCGCTTGAATATAAAAACGCCGAGGTTGCGAAATTTCTTTCAATGATAAATATGAATTATCCCGAATTTGAACGCACGGTGTTTTCCATAGTTGATATTAAGGATATTTCAATGACAAAAGAACAGATTAACTCCTACTGCGAGCGTTGGCAAAGCGTTAAAAACTTTATAAACTCTCCGGGCGGATTTACCGCGGCTGACGCAAAAGCTGTTCTCTCGGAGCTTTTCTTAAAAAAAGAAGGTGAGGAAAACTGATGTCATTTATAGCGGGAAACGGAAAAACAAACACGGACATTTTATATGCGGGACTCGCAAGGCTTCCCGAGGTCGGGGAAGAATTGTACTCAGAGGGCTTTGCCTTAAAGCTCGGAGGCGGCGTACCCGGCACTATGGTAAACATTGCAAGGCTCGGCATACCGACAAAAATATCAACCTGGCTGTCGGACGATATGTTTTCGCAGTTTTGTTTCAGCGAATTCAAAAGAAGCGGTTGTCAAGTTGAAAACCTTTACACAGAAAACGGCAGCTTGCCGCTCAATATAACCTCGGCTATGATAACGCCCGAGGACAGAACCTTTGTAACCTACGGCCCCGAGCCCGAATACAACGATTATGAGCTCGAAATGATATACAAATCAAGCACGGGTGCAAAGATAGTCGAGATACAGAACGGCTGTCTTGAGGTATATAAAAAGCTTAAAAGTGAAGGTACGCTGCTTGTTCTCGATACCGGATATACCGATGATATGAGCTTTGAGATGTATAAGGATTATATTGAGCTTGCCGACTACTACACCCCGAACCAAAAGGAGGCGGCAAAAATCACGGGTAAGAGCGACCCGAGGGAAGCGATTAAATTCCTTTCCCAATACTTTGAAAAGCCGATTGTAAAGCTTGACAAGGACGGCTGTATGGGTATGGAAAACGGAGAAATTTTCACGGTGCCGAGCATTGACGAATTTGTCAGAGTGGATTCTACCGGTGCGGGCGACGCTTTCCTTGCGGGGCTTATGTACGGACTTTTTTATGATTATTCTTTCAAAGACTGTATAACCCTCGGCAACCTCACGGGCGGAAAATGCGTTACGGGCGTAGGCTGTCTTACGGAGTATTTCAGGGAAAACGAATTGCTTGAAAAGCTCAAGCAGTACAGATAAATAGAATAAGACAGCAAAAAAGCGAGCCGAGCTCGCTTTTTTTATTATGCTGTTATTTGTCAGTTTACGCCTTTACGGGATCCTTACTGTTTGTTATTCCCTTAATTGCAAACAGCGTTGCAACCGTAACAGCCGCCATTACGGGGAGAACAACATACCATTTCTGCACAAAGCCGGCAAGGATATATCCGACAAAGGATATTGCCGCAACCGTTACGGCATACGGAAGCTGCGTTGAAACATGGTTCAAGTGGACGCATTGTGCTCCTGCCGAGGACATTATCGTTGTATCCGAGATTGGCGAGCAGTGGTCGCCGCATACCGAGCCTGCAAGGCAAGCCGACATTCCGATTACTCCTATTTCACTGCCAACGGGGAAAATAGCAAGCACAATAGGAATAAGTATTCCGAATGTTCCCCACGAGGTGCCCGTAGCAAAGGAAATAGCAACGGCAACAAGGAAAATTATCGCAGGCAGGAATTTGTCAAGTTCCCCCGCCTGTTCGAGCGCAGTTTTAACAAACACATCCGACTCAAGAAGTCCGGTCATATTTTTAAGTGTTGAAGCGAGAGTAAGTATAAGTATCGGCGGCACCATTGCGATAAAGCCCTTGGGAACGCAGTCAAACGCTTCCTTAGCCGAAACAAGGCGTCTTGCGATAAAATAAACAAACGTAAACACAAGCGCTATAATTCCGCCCCACGGAAGTCCTACCGTTGCGTCCGTGTTTGAAAATGCGTCAACGAACGATTTGCCGTCGAGCATTCCGCCGTTATAAACAAGCGCAAACACGCAAACTGCGATAAGCACAATAATCGGCAGAACAAGGTCAATTACCTTGCCGTTTGAGGTTGCGGGTTCTTCGTCCTCGCCGACCTTTTCGCCGACGGTAAACAAATCGTTGTTATTTATCGCATTGTATTCGTGAAGCTTCATCGGGCCGTAATCGAATTTCATTGCCGCAAGAGCTATTATGAACACGAATGTGAGAAGCGAATAAAGGTTATAGGGAATAGCGCTGCAAAACAGAGCAATTCCGCTTGTACCCTCGGGAGCATACGAGGAAACCGCGGCCGCCCACGAGGAGATGGGTGCTATCATACAAACAGGAGCTGCTGTGGCATCGATGAGATAAGCAAGCTTAGCTCTTGAAACTCTATGCTTGTCCGTAACAGGTCTCATTACCGCGCCGACAGTAAGGCAGTTGAAGTAATCGTCGATAAAGATAAGCACGCCGAGGATAAATGTTGCCATCATTGCGCCAAAACGCGACTTAATGTGCTTTGACGCCCACATTCCGAATGCGGCAGAACCGCCTGCACGGTTTATAAGCGCAACCATTATGCCAAGCACAACAAGGAAGATAAATATTCCGGACTGCCCCTCAACCGCCGTAATAAATCCGTCGCTGACTATTGCGTCCATTGTGGAAAGCCCGCCGAACGAGGTGGACAAAAGCCCTCCCACAACTATACCTATAAATAAGGAAGAATAAACCTCCTTTGTTATAAGCGCAAGCACTATTGCGATAACCGGCGGCAAAAGCGACCAGAGCGTACCTGTTGCCGAGGTTATCGAGCCCGTGAACGACGCAGCGACCATAAACGCCGCAACCACAAGCACAAGAAGAATTTTCGGTAAAATCTTTTTAAGCTTCATTTTACTTCCCCTTAAAACAAAAAATACGGCGCAAAAAGCACCGTACCGCAAATCATCTCAAAGCACGATAGCTCTCCACTCTCCGTGACAGTCCGCAGGATATTCTCCTACGCCCCAACAGGGTAACATCGGAACCTTTTACCCTGTTTCGGCGGCTTTGCCTTTTGTGTGTGCCGTTCCGAGCATATATCACGCTACTTTTCAAATCCGCGCCTCTATCAAAATTTAAGATAACACAAAACACTGATGTTGTCAATAACCGTCATATTTTGTGTGAATAAAGCACCGATTAAAAAATTTTTATGTCCCGCACACGCCGATATTGCGTGCTTTAGCGCAACGGACACTATATTTAGGTAAAAAAAGCGAATATTAGCTATTGAAAAACTATATATAGTGTGATATAATTTACCCAAATCGCATAATACGAACATTTTTCGGTTAGGAATATACACATAAATGAAGGAGTGGGAAGGATGAAGGTATTAAAGCGTAACGGTGCGGAGGTTGTTTTTGACATTGAAAAAATCGCCGCAGCCATAACAAAGGCAAACGAGAGCGTGAACGAGGACGAGCGTATGACCGCAACCCAAATTGAAAGGATTGCGGAAAGCGTTGAATTTTCGTGCGTTAAAATGAACCGTTCCCCGTCGGTCGAGGAAATTCAGGATATGGTAGAGTATCAGATTATGGCTCACGGCGCATATGAGGTTGCAAAAAGCTACATTACCTACCGTTATACAAGGAGCCTTGTCAGGCAGTCAAATACTACGGATGAGAAAATCATGAGCCTTATCGAGTGCAACAACGAGGAGGCAAAGCAGGAGAACTCAAATAAAAACCCGATTGTCAACTCTACGCAGAGGGATTATATGGCGGGCGAGGTTTCAAAGGACCTTACGGAGCGTATTCTTTTGCCGCAGGAGATAGTTGACGCTCACAATCAGGGCATAATACACTTCCACGACGCAGACTATTTTGCACAGCACATGCACAACTGCGACCTTGTAAATCTTGAGGATATGCTTCAAAACGGCACCGTTATCACAGGTACACTTATCGAGCGTCCGCACAGCTTTTCGACCGCCTGCAATATCGCTACGCAGATAATCGCACAGGTTGCTTCAAACCAATACGGCGGTCAGTCGATAACGCTTGCGCACCTTGCTCCGTTCGTCGATGTGAGCCGTAAGAAATTCCGTAAAATCGTAGAGGGCGAAATGTCGGCTCTCGGTATTGACACGAGCGAGGAAAAGCTTAATGAGCTTGTTGAGCTTAGGGTTCGCGATGAAATAAGACGGGGCGTGCAGACAATCCAGTATCAGGTTGTTACGCTTCTGACAACAAACGGTCAGGCTCCTTTCATAACTGTATTTATGTATCTTAACGAGGCGAAAAACGAGCAGGAAAAGGCTGACCTTGCGCTTATTATAGAAGAAATGCTCAAGCAGAGAATTTTGGGCGTCAAGAACGAAAAGGGAGTTTATGTAACCCCCGCTTTCCCGAAGCTTATCTACACTCTTGAAGAGGACAACATCACAGAGGGCTCAAAATATTGGTATCTTACACGCCTTGCGGCTGAATGTACGGCTAAGAGAATGGTCCCCGACTACATTTCCGAAAAGAAAATGCTTGAGCTAAAGGGCGATGTTTATACCTGTATGGGCTGCCGCAGCTTTTTAACTCCCGACAGATTTACCGACAACGGCATCGGAAACATTGCAAACGCAGGCAACTATGAGCCCGGCAAGCACAAATACTACGGCAGATTCAACCAGGGCGTTGTTACCATAAATCTCCCGGATGTTGCGCTCTCCTCGGGCGGCAACACGGAAAAATTCTGGAGCATATTTGACGAAAGACTTGAGCTCTGCCACAGAGCGCTGCGTTGCAGACACGAGAGACTTCTCGGCACGCCGTCGGATGTCGCTCCGATTCTTTGGCAGTACGGCGCATTGGCACGCCTTAAAAAGGGCGAGACAATCGACAAGCTCCTTTTCAACGGATATTCAACGATTTCACTCGGCTATGCAGGACTTTACGAGTGCGTTAAGTATATGACGGGCAAGAGCCACACCGATCCCGAGGCTACCCCGTTCGCTCTCTCTGTTATGCAGAAGATGAACGACAAGTGCACCGAGTGGAAAAAAGCGGAAAACATTGACTATTCACTCTACGGCACCCCGCTTGAATCAACAACCTACAAGTTCGCAAAATGCCTTCAGCGCCGTTTCGGCATAATTGAAGGTATTACAGACAAGGGATATATAACAAACAGCTATCATGTCCATGTTTCGGAGAACATCTCCGCTTTTGATAAGCTGAAATTCGAATCTCAGTTCCAGCAGTTGTCACCCGGCGGTGCAATAAGCTATGTCGAGGTGCCCGATATGCAGGACAATATCGACGCCGTGCTTTCGGTTATGAAATTTATTTATGACAATATTATCTATGCCGAGCTCAACACCAAGAGCGACTACTGTCAGGAATGCGGCTGGGACGGCGAGATTGAAATTGTCGAGGAAGAGGGCAAGCTTATTTGGAAATGCCCCAACTGCGGCAACACGGACCAGGACAAAATGAATGTCGCAAGGCGTACCTGCGGTTATATCGGCACACAGTTTTGGAATCAGGGCAGAACGCAGGAAATCCGCGATAGAGTACTTCATTTATAAGGGGTATTTATGTATTACAGCACAATTAAAGACTGCGATATAGCAAACGGAACCGGAGTGCGTGTAACGCTGTTCGTTTCGGGATGCACAAATCGTTGCAAGAACTGTTTTCAGCCGCAAACCTGGGATTTTTCCTTCGGAGAACCGTTTACCGAGCAAACGGAAGAAAAACTTCTTGCAATGCTCAAGCCCGATTACATAAGCGGTCTGACGCTGCTCGGCGGAGAGCCTATGGAGCCGCAAAATCAAAGGGCGCTTGTCCCGTTTTTGAAAAGAGTACGCAAGACCTATCCGCAAAAGAACATTTGGTGCTTTACGGGCTTTACCTATGAGACGCTTAAAACCGACGGCTCGCATCCGAGATGCGAGCATACGGATGAAATGCTGTCGCTTATCGACGTGCTTGTTGACGGAAAATATGTTGACGAATTAAAGGACCTTACCCTACAGTTCAGAGGCTCGTCAAATCAGCGGCTTATCGATATGAACAAAACCCGTGAAAACGGTGAGGTTACGCTTCTTCCGAACAACGACCGAACGCTTGCAGGAAAATAAAATATTTACCCGTATCTGATTTAACGGTCAGATACGGGTAATTTTTTGCCTTTTTTCAATTCTTTTTCAATGTTTGTTTTATAAAATAGCGGCAGAAAAGAAGAAAGGAGCAGGTCTATGGACTACCGACACGAGGTAAAGCACGAAATTTCCTACGGCGATATGCTCGCATTGCGACAACGGCTCACAGCGGTTATGTATCCCGACCCGCACACGGTTGACGGCAGGTATTATATCAGAAGCCTGTATTTCGACAACCTTGACAACAAGGCGTTACGGGAAAAAATCGACGGAGTTAACATCCGTGAAAAGTTTCGCATCCGATGCTATAACGGTGACTCGGATTTTATGCGCCTTGAAAAAAAGAGTAAGATAAACGGGCTTTGCAAAAAACAGACCGCACCGATAACCAAGGCGCAGACTGAGCTTATCCTGCAAGGCTGTTATGATTGGATGAGAAACACCGAAGAGCCGCTTATAACGGAGCTTTACAGCAAAATCCTGTCAGAGGGGCTGCGCCCGAAAACAGTTGTCGATTACACAAGAGAACCGTTCGTTTTCCCTGCGGGCAATGTTAGGGTAACGCTCGATTACGGCATCAAAACGGGCCTCGGCAGAACAGACATTTTTTCGCCCGATTTCAAGACGGTTGACACGGGCACGCAGAGTATAATTTTAGAGGTGAAATGGGATGAATTTCTTCCCGATGCGGTAAGAGACGCCGTTTCCCTGCCCGAACGAATGTCGGGCGCATTTTCAAAATATGCCGTTTGCAGAATTTACGGCTGATAAAGGAGTAACATTATGACCTTCAACGATATTTTCAAATCAAGCTTTTTAGAGAACATTACGAGCATAAGCATACTTGATATGGTAATTGCCCTTGCTCTTGCGTTCGGTATAGGTCTTTTCATTTTCTTTGTTTATAAAAAGACCTATCAGGGTGTGATGTATTCGTCAAGCTTCGGCACGACGCTTGTTGCGCTCACGGTAATAACCACCCTTGTAATTTTGGCGGTCACTTCGAATGTCGTTCTTTCACTCGGTATGGTCGGCGCACTGTCGATTGTCCGTTTCAGGACGGCTATAAAGGAACCGCTTGACATTGCTTTTCTGTTCTGGGCTATCGCCGTGGGCATAGTCCTTGCGGCAGGTATGATCCCGCTTGCGGTCATCGGCAGTGTGATAATCGGCGTTATTCTTATTGTGTTTGTAAACAGAAAATCGCATTTTACACCGTATATTGTCGTTCTTTCCTGCGACGGCAATGGCGCCGAAAAAGAGGCTGTGGAATTTTTGAAAAACAATGTTAAAAAATATGTTGTTAAGAGCAAGAGCGTTCAAAGCGGCAGAATTGAGCTTAATCTTGAAATAAGGCTCAAAGACGACAACACCGATTTTATAAACAGGCTCAGCGAAATTTCGGGCGTGTCAAATGCCGTGCTCGTAAGCTATAACGGCGAATACGCAGGATAAGGAGGCGCTTATGTCAACGCATAAGAACTTTGATAAAATCTGCTGCGTTGTGCTTGCTCTGACCCTCGTTATTACCGTTCTGTTCATAAACGGAGAAAGCCTCGGCATAAAAAAGGCTTCAAGCGTTATGGGCTATGAGGAAAAGCTGTTTGACACTTCGTATGTTCATACGATAAATATTATTATGGACGATTGGGACGACTTTATATCAAGCTGTACAAGCGAGGAATACTATACCTGCACGGTTGTAATCGACAACGAAGCATATAAGAATGTCGCAATCAGAGGCAAGGGAAACACCTCGTTAACGCAGGTGGCGTCCTACGGCAACGACAGATACAGCTTCAAGATAGAGTTTGACCATTACGACAGCTCAAATACCTATTACGGACTTGACAAGCTCTGCCTTAACAACATCATACAGGACAACACCTATATGAAGGATTTTCTTGTCTATCAAATGATGAATTTTGCAGGCGTTGTCTCCCCTCTTTGCAGTTATGTCTATATAACCGTAAACGGTGAGGACTGGGGTTTGTATCTTGCAGTCGAGGGCATAGAGGAATCCTTTCTTCAAAGAAATTACGGCAAAAGCTACGGCAATCTCTACAAGCCGGACAGTATGAGTATGGGCGGCGGCAGAGGTAACGGAAAAGATTTTGAACAGGAGGATTTTTCTCCCGAGGCAAATGAAAGCGCCGCACCGCAGCAACCGTCCTCAAACGATGCTCAGGCAAATTCTCCGCCCGAAATGCCCGACGGTGATTTTACTCCGGAGAACAATCAGCCCGACGGCAGTTTCGCTCCCGACGGCAACGCCTCCGATAACGGACAGAACGGCGGCGGAAATATGAACGCAAGCGATGATGTATTGTTGAAATATATCGATGACAATTACGACAGCTATCAAAATATATTTGACAATGCCAAGACCGACATAACGGATGAGGACAAAGACCGCCTCATTTCCTCACTTAAAACGCTGTCATCAGGCGAAAACACGGAAAGCACCGTTAATGTGTCGGAGGTTATAAGCTATTTTGCCGTACACAATTTTGTGCTCAATTTTGACAGCTACACCGGCTCAATGGTGCACAACTATTATTTGTACGAAAACGACGGGCAAATGCAGATGATTCCCTGGGACTACAACCTCGCCTTCGGCGGATTTCAATCCTCGGGCGACGCCGCCTCGCTTATAAACTATCCTATCGACACGCCGGTTTCGGGAGGAAGCGTCGAGGACAGACCAATGCTTGCATGGATATTCTCAAGCGAGGAATATACCGAACAGTATCACGAGGCACTCAGCGAATTTATAAGCGAATACTTTGACAGCGGATATTTTGAAAATATGATTGACAGCGTAATTTCAATGATTTCCCCGTATGTCGAAAAGGACCCGACAAAGTTCTGCACTTATGAGCAGTTCCAAACGGGTGCGCAAACGCTCAAGGAGTTCTGTATTTTGAGAGCAGAGAGCATAAGCGGACAGTTAAGCGGCGCAATAGGCTCAACCTCCGATACCCAAAGCGCCGACACGCTTATTGACGCAGGCGATTTGAAGATAAGCGATATGGGAAGTATGAACAACTCAAATTCGGAACCGGGAGGCGGACAGTCTACACAAGACGGCAATATGCCTGACTCCCAAAACGGCAACGAAAATTCGCCTCCGGAAAAGCCAGGCTTCTCAGATGTTCAAAGCAATGCAGACAGTTCAGACGCTCAAACCGATACAGACAGTTCAAACGGCACCCACGAGCCGCCTGACAGAACAAATGGAAACGGCTCTCCGCCGCAGAACGGGCAACAGAACGGACAGCAGGCTAACGGCAGTACGCAGGACAATTCCGACAAGCCCGAAGTACCCGAAAACAACCCGCAAAACGAAAAAGACGGTCAAACGCAGACAGCGTCAACCGTTTCGCCGGAAAATTATATTTATCTCGCAATATGCATAGGCATATTGGCACTCGGCATTTTGTTTGCCGTATGCTTCAAAAGGCGAAAATAAAATTACGCCATACAGCTTGATTTTCAGAGCTGTATGGCGTTTTCATTTTATAAAAGCGAGTTAAGAAGAGCCTCGCAGCCCTCGTGAATGTCACGGTAGGTAATGTCAAATTTCCCCGTGTACCAAGGGTCGGCAACATCTCTGTTTGATTGTGCAAATTCAAGCAGCTTATGAACCTTGTTTTCGGGATCGGTGCCGATAATCGAAAAAATATTGCGTATATTTTTGCTGTCCATCGCAACTATACAGTCATATTTTTCATAATCCGATTTTCTGAATTGAACCGCACGCTTACCTTCGCAGGAAATTCCGTGTTTCGCAAGCTCTGCTCGTGCCGGCGGATACACGGGGTTGCCTATATCTCCCCATATCTCCTCGGCGCTCGTAGCGCTCGAAGCGATAACAAATTTGTCCTGCAAGCCCTTTTTCTCAATCATATCCTTAAAGATAAATTCCGCCATCGGGCTGCGGCATATATTGCCGTGGCACACAAAAAGCACCCGAATACTCATAATTCCTCATTTCATTTCGGCGAACACTGCCGACATTTTTATAAAATTCTGTTTAAGCACAGACGGTTTAATAGTTTTCCTCGTGCACTTCAAAATAACTCTGCGGATGATTGCACACGGGACATACCGTCGGCGCCTTGGTGCCGACAACAATGTGTCCGCAGTTACGGCATTCCCAAACCTTGATTTCACTCTTTTCAAAGACCTGAGCGGTTTCGATGTTCTTGAGAAGAGCACGGTATCTTTCTTCGTGATGCTTTTCAATCTCTCCCACAGCTCTGAATTTTGCTGCAAGCTCCGGGAAGCCCTCTTCCTCTGCGGTCTTGGCAAAGCCTTCATACATATCGGTCCACTCATAATTCTCGCCCTGAGCGGCTGCCGCAAGATTTGCCGAGGTATCGCCGAGTCCGGCCAATTCCTTGAACCACATTTTTGCGTGTTCCTTTTCGTTGTCTGCCGTTTTCAGGAACAGTGCCGACATCTGCTCATAGCCTTCCTTCTTTGCAACAGACGCAAAATAGGTATATTTGTTTCTCGCCTGTGATTCGCCTGCAAAAGCCTCCTGTAAATTCTTTTCCGTCTGCGTTCCCGCATACTTGTTTACTGCCATTTCTTTTTCCTCCGTTTTATTTGTATTTATAATTTTTTCAAAATCCGACGCCGGGTGCTTACACAAGGGACAGATAAAACCGTCGGGTAATTCTTCCCCCTCATATTCGTACCCACAGATTTTGCATCGCCATTTTGTCTTCCCGTTATCTTTTGTTTCCGCCGCTTGCGGCTTGGGCTTAATATTGTTCTGATAATACTCATAGGTTGCCGACCGGACATCGTTCAACACCTGCATATCACTTATCTTGCCGATAAACATTGTATGAGAGCCTAAGTCCTCCGTTTTATCGACGGTTACGGAAATGTAAGCGTTTGCCCCTTCCGTAATATATAAGACGCCGTTTCTGCCCCGTGCGCATCCTTCAAACGCTTCAAATTTATTAACGGTCTGTCCGGTTTGAAACCCGAAACGCTTAAACAGAGTGAATCCTGCATTTATGCTAAGCACAGACACCGTAAATTTTCCTGTCCTTTGAATCATACCATGCGTGTAATTTGCTTTGTTCACGCAAACACTGAGTTGTTCGGGCTCCGACGCCGCCTGAATTGCCGTATTGACAATGCATCCGTTGTCCTTTTCGCCCTCCCTTGCGGTAAGTACGAATAAACCGTAACTGAGCTTGTACACAGCCTTTTTATCCATATCATTCCTCCTTCGTTCTGCACTTGGAGCAAATGCCCTTGAAAGAAATGTCGTAATCCAAAAACTCAATGCCGTGAGTGTTGAGAATTTTCGCTTTTAAGTCCGGAAGCTCATCCATATCGACATCGGATACCTCCCCGCATTTTACGCATCTCACATGGTAATGTTTTTTTAATGTGAAGTCGAAGCAATTGGGTCCGTCCGGAATTTCAACCTTTCTGACAGCGCCCTCCTGCGCCAATATTTCGAGATTTCTGTATACCGTACCTCTGCCGATTGTAGGATAATCTTTTTTTATGAAGTCATACACTTCGTTTGCCGTAACATGGCGTTTCATTTCGCATACGGCATTAAGCACCAAATCTTTTTGAATAGTATTTCTTCTGCCTGTCATTTGCTCACCTTATTAAGATTAGTTCTTAATAAGGATTATATATCATTTTCCGCCGAATGTCAACGAAAATTTTTATAATTTTTTCATATTCGGGTTTGTAAAAATTATATAGTAATCATTTTGTAACACTCTGTCCCTTGAAAGAACATAAAATGAGGTATATAATAAAACAAGCTGAAAATCAAAGGAGAACACTTTATGAATTATCTTATTTTGCTTGCGGTTGCGCTGCTTGTGTGCTCAATCGGATTTTACAAATACGTCTATTTTATATCGCTCGGTTACGGCTTTGCGGTTGCGGGTATCGGCGTTACGCTCCTGATACTGTACAGACACTCTTTGAGCGCTGCCACGGTAATATGCGCCCTGCTGTTTATGGTCTACGGTTGCAGGCTCAGCGGCTATCTTCTCAAAAGAGAGCTTAAAAGCGCCGCCTATAACAAGGCAATGAAAAAAGAGATTAAAGACGGCTCGGATATGAAATTTATCGCAAAGTTCTTTATGTGGATAAGCTGCGGCTTCCTCTACACCCTGCAAACCTCACCCGTATTTTTCAGGCTCAAAGAAAACAGCGGCACTGACGGCTTTGCGATTGCGGGAGCGGTTGTTATGGCGCTCGGAATTATAATTGAATCGACCGCCGACTTTCAGAAGTCAAAAGCTAAAAAAGCCAACCCGAACCGTTTTTGTTCAAACGGACTTTTCAAAATCGTAAGATGTCCCAACTACTTCGGCGAGATTGTTTTCTGGACCGGCGTGTTTGTTTCGGGTGTCAATATCTATACGGGAGTTGTCGAGTGGGGCGCCTCGGTTATAGGCTATCTTTGCATAGTATATATTATGTTCGGGGGAGCAAGACGGCTTGAAATCCGCCAGAACAGGAACTACGGAAACGACCCCGAATATCAGGCGTATGTGAAGAAAACACCGATCATTCTTCCTCTTGTTCCGCTTTACAGCGTAGAAAAGTATAAGTGGCTTGTGGGATAAAACAAATAAAGAAAACACCGGTAAGGCTGAGTGTTAATAAGGCAGTTTTGCTTCAAAATAACATCTTTTTGCACAATAATGCGTTAAACCCCACAGATATGCGTCAGCATTATCTGTGGGGTTTGCCTTTTCTTGTATCAAAAATATATCATTTTGAAGTGCGTTGCAGTTTCGTAGCTATAAAAATTCTTTTATGCCGAAGTTGGGAGACGAGGCAAGGCTGGCGCCTTGCGAGGATTTCCGACAAAGGCATAATAAATTTTTATGCGAGAAACCAATACTTCCTTATGAACACTCAGCCAAATTCTCGGTGTTTTCTTTATTTGCGGTGCGATAAATCTTCGGCTTCTTTTTCAATTTGTCTGATACTTTTCAAATAAGACTCCTCAACAGGAGACAGATTATTCAACTGATATTTTCGGTATTCTTTTTTAGCCTTTTCTATTGCCGCTTTATGGCTGACCGTTCCCGAACCGCTCAGTACATTTTCTCCCGTTGCTTTAAGCAACCCGTCAAGATGTTCCGTATAATCACGCATATACATGGGATTATGTCTCATAGCCTGTATTTCTGCAAAATCAAAATATCCGGAAACGATATTATTAAGGACTTTTAATTCATCCTCGGTTAAGTAATTCTTTGCAACACCTATATCCTTTGCCGTTGGAAAATCGCCTGAAAACGATGTCATTCCCATAAAAGGTTTATCGGCATCTGCCCGCTCATAAATCACTTCCGCCGCTGTATGTCCGTGCGCGGCATAGTGTAATTTATTTTGAACAATCTTAAAAAATGCAACGGATTCATCACTGTTCGGATTATAGTCAACACTCGTAGCATAGAGGTCAAGCACCTGACGGTACATAACTTTTTCCGAAGAACGAATATCTCTGATACGCTCCAAGAGCTCTTTCCAATATCCGCCGCCACCAAGGTTTTTCAGTCGCTCATCATCCATAGTAAAGCCTTTAATCATATATTCCTTCAACCGCTGCGTAGCCCATTGTCTGAATTTTGTTGCGACGGAAGATTTCACACGGTAACCGAGTGAAATTATCATATCAAGGTTATAATACGGAATTTCACGGGAGACCTGACGACCGCCCTCGTCACGAACCTGTCGGAAATTCCGACAGGTTGACGCCTTGTCAAGCTCTCCCTCTTCGTAAATATGCGTAATATGTTCAACAATATTGCTTCTTGACGACCCGAACAGTTCTGACATTTGCTGCTGCGTAAGCCAAACTGTCTCATCAACAAAACGAACATCAATTTTTGTATCCCCGGCGTCTGTTTGATAAATTACTATATCGCCTTGATTTTCATTTCTGGTCAAATTATTATCGGACATCAGGCACCTCTTAGTTCATTTGGATTTTGATATAATTATAATCAAATTTTCGTAAAAAGTCAAAAATTGAAAATTACAAACAAGGCGGTATGAATTGAAATTCATACCGCCTTGAATTTTTGCTTTTATCAGAATGAAACCACCAAAAGCATTTTGAATTTTTCTTCGCCGAACACTGCGTGTGGAACATCCTTCGGCATAATTATCGTTTCGCCCTCGTTTAAGATGTAAACATCTCCGCCTATCGTAAATCTGCCCGTACCCTCAAGCACCGTTACCATTGCGTCGCCGCCCGAAGCGTGGGTCGAAATTTCCTCGCCCTTGTCAAACGAAAAAATCGTAACGCTTACGGCGTCGTTCTGAACAAGTGTTTTTGAAACGACCTGTCCCTGCTGATAGTCAACCTGCTCCGAAAGAACAAGCTTTGTTTTCTTGTCTATATTTTTATACACACTAATCACCATAGCCTTTCAGGCAACAAATTTTTTATTAAAAATCACCGCTTTAGCCTGCGTTGCCTGAACAGGCGTAATGGTGATTTCTGCCATCTCAAAATTATGCCAATGGCAAATTTTGAGGGCAATATAAGTATGCTTAGTGTGATTTTTCACACTAATCGCCTCAAATATATTATAGAATATCTATCAAGCATTATTCAGTTTGAATACTTTGTTTCGCAGTAAATGCAGCGGTATTCCTTTTTCTCGGGGTCGGAAAGCTTGAAAATATGGTCTATTTCCTGCTCAACCGATGTAATACAACGGGGATTTTTGCAGAAGATGACGTTCGTCAGCTTTTCGGGAAGCCCTATGCTCTTTTTTTCGACAAGCACGCCGTTTCTGATAATGTCAACCGTTGCGCTCGGATCAACAAAGCCGATAACATCAAAGTCAAGCTCAATATCGGCGTCGATTTTGATTATATCCTTTTTGCCCATTTTTTTGCTCGGAACATTTTTTATGAGCGCAACCGAAGCGTCAAGGCTGCCCAAGTTGAGCAATTTATACAGCTGCATCGCTCTGCCTGCCTCAATGTGATCGATTACAACGCCGTTTTGAATAGGCTCTATATTCATATTGTACCCGCCTCCTTCAAAAGCTTGAGTATAAGCGCCATACGCATATATTTACCGTTTAACACCTGCTTGAAATAGCAAGCCCTCGGGTCGTCGTCTATGGCAACGCTGATTTCGTTTACCCTCGGTAACGGGTGCATAATCGTAAGGTCTTTCTTTGCGTTTTTGAGCTTGTCGGGAGTGAGGATATAGCTGTCTTTCAGACGGAGATAATCCTCCTCGTTGAAAAACCTCTCCCTCTGCACCCTCGTCATATAGAGTATGTCGAGCTCGGGCATTACGCTTTCGAGGTCGGTTGTCTGAACATAGGGAATGTTCTTGTTCTTTATCGAATCGCGCTTGACATAGCTCGGAAGCTTTAATTCCTCGGGAGAGATGAGCACAAACTTAATTCCGCTGTATCTTGAAAGAGCGTTTATAAGCGAATGAACCGTTCTGCCGAATTTGAGGTCGCCGCAAAGACCGACGGTCAAGTTATCAAACCTGCCCTTTTCACGGTAGATTGTAAGTAAATCCGCAAGGGTCTGCGTCGGATGGCAGTGACCGCCGTCGCCTGCGTTGATAACGGGGATTGTCGACGCCTTTGCCGCAACATAAGCCGCACCCTCTTTCGGATGGCGCATTGCGATTATGTCCGCATAACAGCTTACAACCTTTGCCGTGTCGGAAACGCTCTCGCCCTTGGAAGCCGAGGATGACGCCGCGTCGGTCATTGAAATTACATTGCCGCCCAATTCGTACATCGCCGCCTCAAAGCTCATTCTTGTCCTTGTGGACGGCTCAAAGAAAAGCGTGGCAAGCTTTTTACCTTTACAGGCGTTTTCATATTTTTCGGGATTTTTGATTATATCCAAAGCAGTCCCGATAAGCTCGTCCAACTCGTCCGTTGAGAGCTCGACTGTATCAATGATACTTCTCATAATCACCATAGCCTTTCAGGCAACAAATATCTTATTAAAAATCACCGGTTCAACCTGCGTTGCCTGAACAGGCGTGATGGTGATTTCTGCCATCTCAAAATTTTGCCAAAGGCAAATTTTGAGGGCAATATAATTTATTAGTGTGATTTCACACTAATACCATAGCCTTTCAGGCAACAAATAGTTTATTAAAAATCACCGATTTAACCTGCGTTGCCTGAACAGGCGTGATGGTGATTTCTGCCGGCTCAAAATTATGCCAAAGGCAAATTTTGAGCGGCAATATAAACAGTGTGTGGGTTAACACTATGCTCCTATCCAGCTTTCATCCGAGGGGTTGTTTCTGAATGCGATAAGCCTCTTTATATCCTCGGGCTTGATATAACCCTCCTGTGCCGCAACCTCTGCAATGTGGTCAAAGTCGGTAAGAGAAACATTTTTGACATTTGCCTCTTTAAGTCTGTCAAGACCCTTCTGCATACCGTAAGTGAATATTGAAACAACGCCGAGCACATCTGCGCCCGCCTCACGAAGAACGTTTACGACCTCTATTACGCTGCCTCCCGTTGAAATAAGGTCCTCGACAACCACAACCTTCTGACCCTTTTCAAGTCTGCCCTCTATCTGATTCTGTCTGCCGTGGTCCTTAGCGCCCGAACGGACATATCCCATAGGCATATCGAGAAGATGAGCGGTTATAGCCGCATGAGCGATACCTGCGGTCGAGGTTCCCATAAGCACTTCTGCGTCGGGATAGTTTTCCTTTACAAGCTGTGCCAAGCCCTTTTCGACATCCGTACGAACCTCGGGTGCGGTAAGTGTAAGTCTGTTATCGCAGTAAACGGGGCTTTTAATTCCGCTCGCCCATGTAAACGGCTCTTCGGGACGGAAAAATACCGCCTTGATTTTAAGTAAATCCTTTGCAATAAGTTCTTTAAGTTCCATTTCTTTCTCCTTAGTCAACAAATTCTTTTATGCAACGCTCATATGCCGCAACGGGGTCGGCTGCCGCCGTAATGGGTCTGCCGACTACAATGTAATCCGAGCCGATTTCCCTTGCCTCGGCGGGGGTCATAACACGCCTCTGGTCTCCTATATCGCCGTCGGCAAAGCGCACACCGGGAGTTACGGTCAAAAAATTCCTTCCGCAGACCTCGTGAACCTTTTGCGCCTCAAGCGGAGAGCATACAACGCCGTCAAGTCCGGCTTTTTTCGCATTTTGGGCATAGTGCATTACGACCTTGTCGATAGGCTCGTGAATGAGCAAATCGTTTTCCATTGCCTCCTGGTCGGTCGAGGTAAGCTGTGTAACCGCTATCAAAAGAGGTCTTGTGCCGTCCTCCCTTGTAAGGCCCTCAAGCGCCGCCTCCATCATTCTTACGGTTCCGCCTGCGTGAAGATTACAAATATCAACATCAAGTTGAGAGAGCACCGCCATTGATTTTTTAACGGTGTTGGGAATATCGTGCAGCTTTAAGTCGAGGAAAATCTTGTGTCCTCTTTTCTTAATCTCCCTTACTATCTGCGGCCCCTCGGCATAGAAAAGCTCCATACCTATCTTGACAAAGGGCTTACGCTCGGTAAAGAGATCAAGAAATTCATAAGTCTTTTGTGCGCTTGCGAAATCGCAAGCTACGATTACATCCTTGCCCATTATTCAACCACTCCTATTATATCACAAATATTTTTTATTTTATACTTATCGAGAACCGCCGGCAGCTCGTTTATTATGTCACGGCAGGCATATGGATTTATAAGGTTCATAGCGCCTATCTCGACAGCCGTTGCGCCTGCCATCATCATTTCGATTACATCCTCGGCAGAGCTTACGCCGCCCATTCCCACAACGGGAATTGATACTGCCTTTGAGACCTGATAAACCATTCTCACCGCAACCGGAAAGATTGCCGAGCCCGAAAAGCCGCCCATTTTGTTCTTTATGACGGGCTGCCTTCTGTTGAGGTCAATTCTCATTCCGAGCATTGTGTTGATAAGGCTTATTCCGTCCGCTCCTGCCTGCTCGCAAGCCTTTGCGATTGAAGCTATGTCGGTAACATTCGGCGAGAGCTTGACGATAACCGGCTTTTTTGTAACGCTCTTTACCGCCCTTGTGACCTCTGCCGCCGCCTTGGGATCCGTGCCGAAGCTCATTCCGCCGCCGTGAACATTCGGGCAGCTTACATTCACTTCAAGCCAGCCCACCTGCTCCTCACGGTCAAGTCTTTCACAGGTGTAAGCGTAGTCGTCGACCGAAAAGCCGCTGACATTTGCCATAACAGGCTTGTTAAAGCATTTTTTAAGCTTCGGAAGCTCGGTTGAAATTACCTTTTCAACTCCGGGGTTCTGAAGTCCCACGGCGTTTATCATACCCGAGGTACACTCCGCAATTCTCGGCGTGGGGTTGCCGAAACGCGCGTCTCTTGTAGTGCCCTTAAAGGAAAATGTACCAAGGCAGTTTATCTCGTAAAGCTCGGCAAATTCATAGCCGAAGCCGAATGTGCCCGAAGCAGGTATTACGGGATTGTCAAGCCCTATACCGCAGAGGTTTACGCTCAGTCTTCCCATAATATCTCCTCCTTTTCAAGCACGGGACCGTCCTTGCAGATTCGCTTATATCCCGTAACCGTTTTACAGCTGCAACCCATACATGCACCGAAGCCGCAGCCCATTCTCTCCTCAAAGCTGAACTGACCTGAGGTCTTTGTTTGTTTATATACGGCTTTGAGCATAGGCTCGGGACCGCAACAGTAAAAATATGTGTACTCCCTGTCCATAGCGTTTGTAACAAAGCCTTGTACGCCGTAGCTTCCGTCAGCGGTCGTAACCGTAACATCGCAGCCGAGAGACTTAAATTCCTGCTCGTAAAACACCTCGCTTTTTGTGTTGAAACCGAGGATTACCGAAACCGATTTACCCTGCTTTACAAGCTCCTTTGCAAGCAGATACATCGGCGGTACTCCAACTCCGCCGCCGATAAGCAACGGAGCGTTTCCGCTTTTTGAAAGGTCGTAGCCGTTTCCGAGACCCGTGAGCACATCAAGCACAACGCCGTTTTGCATTTTGCTCATAGCCTCCGTTCCCTTGCCGACAACCTTATATATTATTGTAAGGATGTCTCCGTCTCGGTCGCACACCGAAATGGGTCTGCGCAAAAACAGCCCGTCAATTTTAATATTTACGAACTGACCTGCCGAGGTTATGTCGGAGCAGTCGCCGCAGAGTTCCATTTTATACACATTTTCGGTAAGCGGAGCATTTTCCTTTACCGTAAATAAAGCCTGTTTCATCTTATCTCCTTATTCGTCGATAGTTGAGATTGTAAGGGTTGTTTCCTCAAGGACATCAAGAAGCACGCGCACTGTGTCAAGCGAAGTGAATATTGTTACATTGTTTTCCGTAGCGCAGCGGCGTATTTCAACACCGTCGTCATAGTGAACGCCCGAAAGTATTGCCCTTGTGTTTATTACATAGCTTACATAGCCTGCACGGATAGAGTCGAGGATTTCTTCACTTCCCTCGGAAATCTTACCTCTTACCCTTGTGCGTATGCCGTTCTCTTTAAGGACAGCCGCCGTACCGCTTGTAGCCTCAATGTTAAAGCCCATATTGTAAAATCTTCTGATAAGCGGAATCGCCTCTTCCTTGTCCTCATCCGCAAGCGTTACAAAAACCGTTCCGTAGTTCTGAAGATTCATTCCCGAAGCTGTCAGAGCCTTGAACATTGCACGGTGAAGCTTGTCGTCATAGCCTATTGCCTCGCCCGTTGACTTCATTTCGGGAGAAAGGTAAGCGTCAAGTCCCTTAATCTTGTTGAATGAGAAAACGGGAACCTTTACATAGTGGCGTTTCTTCTCCTCGGGATAAAGCTCAAAAACGCCCTGCTCTTTAAGGCTCTTTCCGAGTATAACCTCTGTTGCGATGTCCGCAAGCGAGTAGCCCGTAGCCTTTGAGAGAAACGGCACCGTTCTTGACGAACGGGGGTTTACCTCTATTATATACACATTGTCGTGCGGGTCAACAATAAACTGAATGTTGTAAAGCCCGATTATACCTATGCCGAGACCGAGCTTCTTTGCGTACTGCAAAATAATTCCCTTTACCCTGTCGGAAATTGAGAAGGTCGGATATACGCTTATTGAGTCGCCCGAGTGAACACCCGTTCTCTCAACAAGTTCCATAATACCTGGTACGAAAACCTCCGTTCCGTCGCAGATTGCGTCAACCTCGACCTCCTTGCCCTGAATGTACTTGTCAACAAGCACAGGCTTGTCCTCATCAATTTCAACGGCTGTTTTAAGATACTGTTTCAAATCCTCGTCCTTTGAAACTATCTGCATAGCCCGTCCGCCGAGAACGAATGAGGGGCGTACAAGCACGGGATAGCCGATTGCGTTTGCCGCTTTAAGTCCGTCCTCGATATTTGTTACCGCCTTACCTGTCGGCTGCGGAATGCTGAGGTCCTTGAGTATCTTTTCAAAGCTGTCTCTGTTTTCGGCCTTTTCGATAGCGTCGCAGTCCGTACCGATTATCTTAACGCCTCTGTCCATAAGCGGATGCGCAAGGTTTATCGCCGTCTGACCGCCGAGAGAAGCGATTACGCCCTCGGGCTTTTCAAAGTTGATTATCGCCATAACATCTTCGGGAGTGAGCGGCTCAAAATAGAGCTTATCGGCTGTTGTGTAGTCGGTTGATACCGTTTCGGGGTTGTTGTTTATGATTATTGCCTCATAGCCAGCACGCTTTATGGTCTGCACGGCGTGTACGGTTGAGTAGTCGAACTCAACGCCCTGACCGATACGGATAGGACCTGCGCCGAGAACTATAATTTTCTTTTTATCCGTAAGTCTTGATGCGTTTTCGCCCGTATATGACGAATAGAGATATGCGATGTATTTGCCCGTGTGGAGGGTGTCAACCATCTTGAATATCGGAACGATGCTGTTATCCTTTCTCATTTTGTAAAGGTCTGTTTCGGGCATATCCCATACCTTTGCGATATATTCGTCCGAAACACCCATAATCTTTGCTTCTTTAAGAACCTCAACGGAGTTTTTGTTCTCCCTGAGCTTATTTTCCATATCGACGATTTTCTTGTAGCTTTCAAGGAAAAGCTCTGTTACCATTGTAACCTCGTGTATCTTTTCAATCGAAACGCCTCTGCGAAGAAGCTCAAACACAGCGTATACATTGTCGTCCTTGAACTCCCCTACATAGTTGAGAAGCTCTTCCTCGGTGTATGAGTCAAACTTTGCAAGATGAAAGTGGCAAACGCCCGTTTCAAGCGAGCGCACGGATTTAAGCAGACACTCCTCAAGCGTTGAGCCTATACCCATAACCTCGCCCGTAGCCTTCATCTGTGTGCCAAGGGTGTTCGGAGCATCCGCAAACTTATCGAACGGAAAACGGGGGAACTTCGCAACGATATAGTCGAGGCTCGGCTCTATTGCCGCAGTGCCGCCCGCAACGGGAATGTCCTCAAGAGCCATACCCATGGCAATTTTTGCGGTAACTCTTGCAATCGGATAGCCGCTCGCCTTTGATGCAAGGGCGGAAGAGCGTGATACCCTGGGGTTTACCTCGATAAGGAAGTATTCGCTTGAATTGGGGTTGAGCGCAAACTGAACATTGCAGCCGCCCTCGATTTTAAGCTCACGGATAATTTTTATTGCGCTGTCGTTGAGCATTTTAAGGTCGTGGTCGTTCAGTGAGAGAATGGGAGCGACAACTATCGAGTCGCCAGTGTGAACGCCGACGGGGTCAACATTTTCCATGCCGCAGATTGTGATTGCATGGTCGTTCGAGTCTCTCATTACCTCAAATTCGATTTCCTTGTAGCCCTTGACGCTCTTTTCGATAAGAACCTGATGTACGGGCGAGAGCTTGAAGGCGTTCATACCAATTTCAACAAGCTCCTGCTCGTTGTTGGCAAAGCCGCCGCCCGTTCCGCCCAGAGTGAAAGCAGGTCGCAAAACTACGGGATAACCTATATCCTGCGCCGCCCCTTTAGCCTCGTCAAGGCTGTAGGTTATCTTCGAGGGGATAACAGGCTCGCCTATCGACTCGCACATCTCCTTGAAAAGCTCTCTGTCCTCAGCTCTCTCAATGCTCTCGCTTGAAGTTCCGAGAAGCTTTGTGCCGCACTCTCTGAGGATACCCTTTCTTTCAAGCTGCATTGCAAGGTTAAGACCCGTCTGACCACCGATGCCCGGCACAATTGCGTCGGGGCGCTCATAACGGAGAATTTTTGCGATATATTCAAGCGTCAACGGCTCCATATAAACCTTGTCCGCTATCGTGGTGTCGGTCATTATGGTTGCAGGGTTGGAGTTGCAGAGAATTACCTCATAGCCCTCCTCTTTAAGTGCAAGGCAAGCCTGTGTGCCTGCGTAGTCAAACTCCGCCGCCTGTCCTATAACGATAGGCCCCGAGCCGATAATCAATACCTTTTTAACATCTGTCCTTTTTGCCATTGTTTTTCCTCCGAAATTTATATTAAAGCTGTTTATATACCTCTTTGCCGTTAAAGACCGTCAGCTTACAGCGAGAGTAAACCTCCTCGCCCTCAAACGGGGTAGCCTTGCCCATTGACAGGAACTCCGATGGGTCGATAACGCTTTTTTCGTTCAAATCCCACACTGTAAAGCTGCCGTCATACGGAATACCGAAGCGCTTCCTCGGGTTTACAGCTAAAAGCTCAAGAAGTCTTTCAAGCGAGATTATATTTTTCTTCACAAGATGCGTATAGAGAAGCGGGAACGCCGTTTCAATGCCGACAATTCCGAATGCGCTCTTTTCAAGCCCCCTTGACTTCTCCTCTGCGCTGTGCGGCGCATGGTCGGTGGCAATCATATCAATCGTGCCGTCGAGTATGCCCTCTATAAGCGCCTGTCTGTCCTCTTTTGAGCGAAGCGGCGGATTCATCTTGAACCGTCCGTCCTCTTTCAAATCCTCATCCGTCAATATCAGATAATGCGGACCCGTTTCGCAGGTTACATTTACGCCCTGCGCCTTTGCCTGCCTTATAATTTCGACGCTTTCCTTGCAGGAAATGTGGCATACATGGTATGCGCAGCCCGTCTGTCTGCAAAGCTCCAAATCTCTTTTTATCGGTCCCCATTCGCTCTCCGAGCATATACCCCTGTGCGAATGTTCCCTTGCGTAAACGCCGTCGTGAATGTATCCGCCGTGAAGAAGCGAATTGTCCTCGCAATGAGCGACAATCATCTTTCCGAGAGCCTTTGCTCTGAACATCGCCTCTCTCATCATATCTTCGGATTGCACTCCCCTGCCGTCATCCGAAAAGGCAATTATATCATTTGCCATGCTCTCCATATCCGAGAGCTCCTCGCCGTTTTGACCGATCGTTATGGCACCGTATGGCATAACATTTATGACTGCGTCCTTTTCTATTATGTCAAGCTGCTCTTTAAGGTGCTCTGCGGAATCGGGTACGGGCTTTAAGTTCGGCATTGTGCAAACTGCGGTATATCCGCCGTGCGCCGCCGCAAGCGAGCCTGTTTTAATCGTCTCTTTATAAGAAAAACCCGGCTGACGAAAATGCACATGCACATCGCAGAAGCCGGGAAAAATCATATATTGAGAAGAATTATAAACACTTGTTTCAAATTCGGGAAATGCGCTTAAAACCGTTTCCCTTTTGAATTGCGGGAACGACGCCAAGGAGCATATCTGCGCATTTATAACGTTATCCATATTGTCCTCCGAAAAATAAAAGCCTTGCTTTTCGGCAAGGCGTATCTGCATAAACAGGCGAGGCAAAGCACTGCTCCGCACCAATATAAACAATCTTGCCGACATCTCTGTATCGAATTAAAGATTTACTATCGGCTATTATATCATCGAACCGATGCAATGTCAATAAAAATAATAACGGTTCGGCTCAAAAAAACGAACCGAACCGAATTGAATTTTATTTGAAGTACCTGACTGCGGCTTCAAACATCCTGATATCGTAATTACCGGGAACATTTTTGTAAAGTCCCGAGCCTATGCGCTCACTGTGTCCCATTTTACCGAACACTCTGCCGTCGGGGGAAGTGATGCCCTCTATCGCGAACATTGAGTCGTTGGGATTAAACTGAACATCATTTGTCGCATTGCCTGAAAGGTCAACATACTGCGTTGCAATCTGTCCGTTCTCCGCAAGCTTCCTTATAAGCTCCTCGCTTGCTAAAAATCTGCCCTCGCCGTGTGAAATCGGAACATTGTAGACCTCGCCTGCGTTTGTAAGCGACAGCCACGGGGATTTGTTTGAAGCAATCCTTGTTCTGACTATCTTCGACTGGTGTCTTGCAATGGTGTTAAAGGTAAGGGTCGGGCAATTCTCGTCCGTGTCGATAATCTTACCGTATGGCACAAGTCCGAGCTTGATAAGAGCCTGGAAGCCGTTACAGATGCCGCACATAAGTCCGTCCCTGTTTTCGAGCAAATCGGTTACGCCCTCCTTTACAGCCGCATTTCTGAAGAATGCGGTTATAAACTTGCCGCTGCCGTCGGGCTCGTCGCCGCCCGAGAAGCCGCCCGGAATAAATATCATCTGAGCCGATTTGAGCTTTTCGGAAAATTCTTCAACGCTCGACTGAATTGCCGAAGCGGTAAGGTTTTTAATAACAATAATTTCGGGCTCTGCACCTGCGTCGGAAACAGCCTTTGCGCTGTCATACTCGCAGTTCGTCCCCGGGAATGCAGGGATGAGCACCTTGGGTCTTGCACACTTGATTGCGGGTGCGGGATAGCTATGCGCCGTGTATGAGAAATTCTTAACGAGCTTTACTTCCTTTGTTATGTTGCAAGAATATACATTCTCGAGCTTGTCCTCGTAAAGCTTATCAATCTTTTCGGCGCTTACGGTTTCATCGCCGTAAACGAATACGGGCTCTTCGGTTATTTCGCCGACAACCTCCATACCGTCTGCATTTTCGACTTCAAGGATAAACGAAGCGTAATTGTAGCCGAATATACCGTCAAGCGTGAGCTCGGGATTGAACTTAAAGCCGAAGCCGTTGCCCATTGCCGATTTGAGAACCGCCTCCGCAATGCCGCCGAGACCGGGCGTATAGCAGGAAACCGCTTTTCCGCTTCTCAAAAAAGCGGTAACCTTATCGAATGTTTCAAGCAAGGAGTCCGTTTCGGGAAGTCCGTTTTCGTCAAGCTTTGTTCTTACGATAACGACCTTGTTGCCCGCCTTTTTGAACTCGGGGGAAACAATATCCTTTGTCTTTTCCGTTGTAACGGCAAAGGAAACAAGGGTGGGCGGAACATCCAAATCCTCAAATGAGCCGCTCATTGAGTCCTTACCGCCGATTGAGCCGATTGACAGCTCCTTCTGTGCCTCAAACGCACCGAGCAACGCCGCAAGTGGCTTGCCCCAACGCTTGCCGTCCTGACCGGGCTTTTCAAAATATTCCTGGAATGTAAGGTAAACATCCTCGAACCTTGCGCCTGTTGCGATAAGCTTACATACCGACTCGACAACCGCAAGATATGCTCCGTGGTACGGGCTCTTTTCGGTTATAAACGGGTTGTAGCCCCACGCCATAAGAGAGCAATCGTCGGTGTGCTTTTTCTCAACGCTTATCTTCTGCACCATAGCCTGAACGGGCGTTCTCTGTTTTTTTCCGCCGAAGGGCATAAGCACCGTGCCTGCGCCGATGGTTGAGTCAAAGCGTTCCGAAAGTCCCCTCTTCGAGCAAATGTTCAAATCGGAGGCTGTCTTTTCCATATTCTCCGCAAACGAGCCGTCAATCTTCTTTGTGTAATCCTGCGGCTTTTCGGGAGTTACTGTAATGTGCTTGTCCGCACCGTTTGAGTTTAAGAACTCACGGCTTATATCAACAATCTTGTTGCCGTTCCATGTCATTGTAAGACGGGGATCCGCCTTGACAACAGCCACGGGTGTAGCTTCAAGGTTTTCTTTATGAGCAAGAGCGAGGAAAGCGTCGACATTTTCTTTTTCAACAACAACCGCCATTCTCTCCTGCGACTCGGATATAGCAAGCTCCGTCCCGTCAAGACCGTCATACTTTTTCGGAACTGCGTTAAGGTCAATGTCAAGACCGTCCGCAAGCTCGCCGATAGCAACCGAAACGCCGCCTGCGCCGAAGTCGTTGCAGCGCTTAATCATAAGGCAAGCCTCTTTATTTCTGAAAAGGCGCTGAAGCTTTCTTTCCTCGGGTGCGTTACCCTTTTGAACCTCTGCGCCGCAGGTCTCAACCGAATGGGCATTGTGAGCCTTTGACGAGCCTGTAGCCCCGCCTATGCCGTCACGGCCCGTTCTGCCGCCGAGAAGAATTACAACATCGCCGGGGTCTGGCCTTTCGCGCCTTACATTTTCCTGCGGAGCCGCTGCAATAACAGCGCCAATCTCCATTCTCTTTGCCGCATAGCCTGGGTGGTATATCTCATCAACGATGCCTGTTGCAAGACCTATCTGATTGCCGTAGGACGAATAGCCCGCCGCTGCGGTTGTAACAAGCTTTCTCTGCGGAAGCTTACCGGGAATAGTCTCGCTTACGGGAACTGTCGGGTCGGCAGCACCCGTTACACGCATTGCGCCGTAAACATAGCTTCTGCCCGAAAGCGGGTCACGGATAGCGCCGCCGATACAGGTCGCCGCACCGCCGAAAGGCTCGATTTCGGTCGGGTGGTTGTGTGTTTCGTTCTTGAAAAGAAGCAGCCACGGCTCTTTCTTGCCGTCAACCTCAATTTCAATCTTAACCGTGCAAGCGTTAATTTCCTCGGACTCGTCGAGCTTATCAAGCTTGCCGTTTTTCTTCAAGTATTTGACCGCAACCGTTGCCAAGTCCATAAGGCAGACAGGCTTTGTTCTGCCGAGCTCCTTACGCACCGCCATATAGTCGTCATACGCTTTCTGCAAAAGTGCATCCTCGAACTTTGCGCCGTCGATAACGGTCAAAAATGTCGTATGACGGCAGTGGTCGGACCAATATGTATCTATCATACGGATTTCCGTAAGAGTCGGGTCTCTGTGCTCCGACTTAAAATAGTCCTGACAGAACTTTATGTCGTCCCTGTCCATTGCAAGTCCGTAGTTTTCGACAAATTTCGCCAATTCAGCCTCGTCGTACGAATTGAAGCCGTCAAGGGTCTTAACGGTTGTGGGAACCGCATAATCGACCTTGAGTGTGTCGAACTTTTCAAGCGCAGCTTCCCTCGCCTCAACAGGGTTAATAACATATTTCTTTATCTCGTCAATGTCCTTTTCGGTAAGCTCGCCGTAAAGCGCATAAACCTTTGCCGAACGGATAAGGGGTCTGTCGCCCTGCGATATAATCTGTATACACTGTGCCGCCGAGTCTGCCCTCTGGTCAAACTGACCGGGAAGATACTCAACCGCAAAAACGGTTGCACCGTCGGTGTTTATTTCCTCGCTTGCAATATCGAGCTGAGGCTCGGAAAATACGGTCTTTACCGCATAGTCGAACAGCTCTTTTGTTATGTTTTCGGCGTCATAACGGTTTATGACCCTGACATCGGTAAGATTTTTTATACCCAAAAGGTTTTTGGTGTCGCCGAGCAATGCGTTAGCTTCGTTAGCCAATTCTTTTTTCTTTTCAACGAAAATTCTGTAAACCAAGAATTATCCCTCCTTGCAATTAAGCGCCTTTTGTCCTATATCATGCCTGTAATAGGCATTGCCGAAGCTTATCTTCTCAACGGCATTATACGACAGTTTTATCGCCTGTTCAAGTGTGTCGGCAATCTTTGTCACGCCGAGCACCCGTCCGCCGTTCGTCAAAAGCTTTCCGTTTTCGAGCTTTGCGCCCGCAACATATACATTGTCGTGAAGATCTTCGGGGATTGTGATTTCATATCCCTTTTCGTATTTTACGGGATAGCCCTCCGACGCCATAATTACGCAGCAGGCGTTTTTGTCGGAGAATTTAACCTCACACTCAGACAGTCTTCCGTCCGTAACGGCTCTCATAACCGTGAGCAAATCGCTTTCGAGAAGCGGTAATACGACCTGTGTCTCGGGGTCGCCGAAACGGCAGTTGTACTCGATTACCTTGGGACCGTTTTCAGTGAGCATAAGTCCGAAGTAAAGACAGCCCTTAAAGGTTCTGCCCTCTTTGTTCATAGCCTCGATTGTCGGCAGGAATACGGTTTTCATACATTTGTCCGCAACCGCTTTTGTGTAGTAGGGGTTCGGAGCAACCGTTCCCATTCCGCCCGTGTTAAGACCCGTGTCATTGTCGCCCGCACGCTTGTGGTCCATTGAGGAAATCATCGGCACAACGGTCTTGCCGTCGGTAAACGACAAAACGGAAACTTCGGGTCCCGTTAAAAATTCCTCGATTACAATGCTGTCGCCGCTTTTGCCGAACTGCTTGTCTTTCATTATCGAAACAACGGCGTTTTTAGCCTCATCCCTTGTCATTGCGATTATAACACCCTTGCCGAGAGCAAGTCCGTCCGCCTTGACAACCGTGGGAATGGGGCAGGTTTCAACATATTTCAATGCTTCGTCCGCATTCGTGAAAACTTCGTACTGTGCGGTGGGAATACCGTATTTTTTCATAAGATTTTTTGAGAAAACCTTACTGCCCTCGATAACAGCCGCATTTTTCCTCGGTCCGAAGCAGGGAATACCCTTTTCCTCAAGGGCGTCAACACAGCCGAGCACCAACGGGTCGTCGGGTGCGACAACGGCATAGTCTATTTTGTTTTCGAGTGCGAATTCAACGATTTTTTCAATATCCGTAGCGCCGATATTCACAAGCTCGGCGTCCTTTGCCATACCGCCGTTTCCGGGGAGGGCATATATCTTTTCGACCTCTTTGTTTTCCTTGATTTTTTTGATGATAGCGTGTTCTCTTCCGCCACCGCCGACAACCATTATTTTCATTGTGCTACCTCTTAATGATGGAATAATCTCATACCTGTGAATGCCATTGCCATACCGTGCTTGTCGCAGCATTCGATAACAATGTCGTCTCTTATCGAGCCGCCGGGCTCTGCTATGTATTTAACGCCCGAACGGAACGCTCTCTCAATGTTATCCGAGAACGGGAAGAATGCGTCTGAGCCCAACGCAACATCGGTTTTGGTTGCGAGATACGCTGTCTGCTCTTCCTTTGTAAAGGGCTCGGGCTTTACAGTGAAATATCTCTGCCATACGCCGTCCGCACATACATCTTCTTCGTTCTGATTGATATATCCGTCGATTACATTGTCTCTGTCGGGTCTGCCTATATCCTCTCTGAACGGAAGATTGATAACCTTGTCCGCCTGTCTTAAAAACCAAGTGTCCGCCTTTGTGCCTGCAAGGCGTGTGCAGTGAATTCTTGACTGCTGACCTGCGCCTACGCCGATTGCCTGTCCGTCAACCGCATAGCAAACCGAGTTTGACTGCGTATATTTAAGTGTGATAAGAGCCACAATCAAATCGCGAACCGCACTCTCGGGCAAATCCTTGTTCTTTGTGACAACATTCCGAAGAAGCTCCGAGTTGATTTTGAAATTGTTTCTGCCCTGCTCAAAGGTGATGCCGAACACCTGCTTTTTTTCCTGCTGAGCGGGAACATAGTCGGGGTCGATTTTTACTATATTGTAATTGCCTTTTCTTTTCTGTTTAAGTATTTCAAGCGCTTCGGGTTCATAGCCGGGAGCTATGATACCGTCGGATACCTCACGCTTTATCAGCTTTGCCGTGGTAACATCGCAGACATCAGAGAGCGCTACCCAGTCGCCGAACGAGCACATTCTGTCCGTACCTCTCGCCCTCGCATAAGCGCAGGCAAGCGGCGAGTCGTCAAGGCCCTCTATGTCATCGACAAAGCAAGCCTTTTTAAGCGTGTCCGACAGCGGAATACCGACCGCAGCCGAAGTGGGGCTTACATGCTTGAAAGAGGTAACCGCAGGAAGTCCGAGAGCCTCTTTGAGCTCCTTTACAAGCTGCCAAGAGTTAAATGCGTCAAGGAAATTTATGTAACCGGGTCTGCCGCACAGTATTTCAATCGGCAAGTTGCTGCCGTCCTCCATATAGATTTTGGCAGGCTTCTGATTGGGGTTACAGCCGTATTTAAGTTCAAATTCTTTCATTCTTTGTTACCTCACTTGTTTTTATTGACTATTCTTGAAGTATATTTGCCTGTTTTTATATCAATGTATCTTACAAAAAGCGAAACCTTGTTGTCGGCATTGAGGTTTTCCCAAATAAGCTTTGTGAGTGCGTCTATATCGACATCGGGAAGCTCGAGCGTTTTCGGCTCGCCCTCAAAGCTCGGGAGAGGATTGCCGTCGCATTTGTAGGTGTGGATGAATTTCAATTTACCGCAGAGAGGGTTCTGATAAGCGTAGGTGTATCTCTGACAGGAACTGCCGTCGCCGTCCGCCGATTTAAGGATTGACATTGCGTAGTTCATTTCGCCGTTGTCAAGGTGGATAATGCCCGAAATTCTCGGTGTGAAGTTGGGTGCGTCGTCCTCAAATTCCCTTGTGCGAAGAGCCTGCTCAAAGGTCATCTGCTTGTCCATAAGGTTATATACCGTATCGGTCTGATCGCCGTTTGTGACGATGGTCTTGTTGCCGAGAACTCTTACGGGAGCATAGATTATAAGGTGGGGATCAACCATTTTTGACTCGTCGAACGCCTGAGTGCGTATGCCCTCGCCGTCCTCAACGAACACACGGTTTCTGCTGTTTTCGCTTCTACCCATAATGAAATAAGCCGTTACGGCCTTTGTGCCGTCTGCGCTTTTTCCTATCATAATTCCCCTGCCGTGATATGCGAGTGAATTAAGCTCGTCCTTAATCGTTTTTATCTCCATAAAGCAATATCCTTTCAAGTTTTATTAAAATGAGCCGAGATAACAGTCGGTAATGTAATTCTGTGAAACCCTGCCGTCTTTTTCGTATTTTGAAAAGGCGTTTTCAAGCTCACGGACAAAGCCGTCATAGCCGCTGTCCCCACGCCTCGGCGCATACGAACGGGAAAGATTGTCGCCGATAAACTGTTCTCTCGTGACAAACCTTTCGTTTTCAAGCCTTAAAAAATCGGTGTTTTTGAAATATTCGTTTCTCAAAAATGTGTCGCCGTCAAAGTCGTCATAGCCCGTCTGAACATGGCCGCTTCGGTAGCAGTCGCAATATTTCATACAGATTTTGTTGCGTTCCTCTTCAAGACTGTTCTGACATCTTGAATTCCACACGATTGCAAGGTGCCCGCCGGGTGTCAGTATCCGTTGACATTCCGTCTTAAACCTCGCCTTGTCGAACCAGTGAAACGCCTGCGCAACGGTTATCAGGTTGACGCTTTCCGTGTCAAGGGTTGTATTTTCCGCAGAGGCAACAACCGTCTTTACCTTGTCGCCCAACTCGCTTTTGAGCACCGAGAGCATATCGGAGTTCGGTTCAACCGCCGTAACGCCCCAAGGCTTTTTCAACAGTGCCGATGTGAAAATGCCCGTGCCTGCGCCTATATCCGCCACGGTTTGGGCATTTGTCATTTCGTAAAGCCAATCGATAAGCTTTTCGGGATATGACGGGCGGTACTTTGAGTAAAGCTCCGCCTTACCCGTGAATTTATTCTCATTCATTGCGGTAAGTCCTGCCGTTTTCGATTTTTATTTTACCCGAGCACATAAGCTCGACCGATTCGGGGAGGATTTTCCACTCCGCCTGCTCCATAACCCTTTTCTGAAGATCCTCGGGAGTATCGCCGTCACGGACCTCAACAGCCCTTTGCATTATAATCGGTCCGCCGTCGGGAATTTCGTTTACTATATGCACCGTGGCACCGGTAACCTTAACGCCCTTTTTGAGAACCGCTTCGTGAACATGAAGTCCGTAAAAGCCCTCGCCGCAAAAGGAGGGAATAAGCGACGGGTGGACATTGAGAATTTTATTCTGATAATGCGAGGTAAAATTCTCGCTTAAAATCGACATAAATCCCGCAAGGACAATGAGGTCGATTTTGTTTTCGTCGAGAATTCTTATAAGCTCGCTTTCAAAACCCTGCTGACCGTAAAAATTCTTTTTGAGTACGGTATAGGTTTTAATTCCCGCATTTTTCGCCCTTTCGAGAGCGTAAGCGCCGTCCTTGTTTGAAATTACAAGCCTTATCCTGCCGCTTTTGATAATTCCGCTTTTCTGAGCGTCTATAAGCGCCTGAAGATTTGTTCCGCCGCCCGAAACGAGAACGGCTATGTTTAATTTATCGGTATTCATAATCACCATAGCCTTTCAGGCAACAAATTTTTATTAAAAATCACCGCTTCAGCCTGCGTTGCCTGAACAGGCGTGATGGTGATTTCTGCCATCTCAAAATTTTGCC
>CAVAPB010000011.1:0-75015 GCA_963590415.1 Anaerovoracaceae bacterium
ATTAAAATGTTTAACATATTAAAAATTACATAATAACGGGGTGTAGCGCAGTTGGTAGCGCGCTTGCTTTGGGAGCAAGATGCCGGGTGTTCGAGTCACCTCACTCCGACCAAAAATCCTCTGAAACGGCTCGGTTTCAGAGGATTTTTTCTTTGTCTACTGCATCTCAAATTTTGACAGGGTGACTTTTTCGGTCACCCTGTCATTTTCTCTTTTTCCGCCTTGATTTGCGCCTTAACCTCTGCAATCATTTCCGCGAGCTTTTCTTCGCATTCCTCGCGCGTTTTCGCGTAGATATTGTGGCTTTCCCGCTTGCCGTAGGCATTGGTTGGTGTGTACCGTCCCTCGTAGAGGTGGTCGTTAATCATGGTGACACAGCCCGTCCCGGGTTTGCGTATTTTCGGCTTGTACGGCGTGAATTCGATTGGGGCGGTATCTTTCCTTGCCGACGGCTGAGCCGTCGGCATTTGGGCGTCTGTGCCGCCGATTTTGCGGTCTATATGCACCGCCGCCTGCCTTTGCATAGTATCGGTGATATGGCTGTAAATATCCAGCGTGGTTGCTGATGACACATGACCTATAGTTGCCGAAAGAGTTTTCACATCCATACCGTGCTCCAGCGCCATGGTCGCAAATGTGTGACGCAAATCGTGAAAGCGCACCTTTTTACAGCCTGCCCGTTCCAAGATCAGTTGTAACCGTTTTCTAACCGATGACGGATTTCTCGGTCTGCCGTTATCAGTCGGTGACGGAAACATCCATTCCGAATCCACCGTTTCCTTATACGCCACAAGGGTTTTCAAGAGTGACGGTGGCAAAATACCAGTGCGTATTGAGGCTTTTGTTTTCGGCGCCGATATAATCACCTCTGCCTTGATGATATATACCTGCCGTTCAATGCGAAGCTCTCCTGTTGCGAAGTCGAGGTCGCTCCATTTGAGCGCTAATATTTCACCGCGCCGCATTCCCGTACCGAGCTCCAGCAGAAAGAGCTCATAATATCCCTCTTCCTTTGCCTGATGCAGAAACCGCAGAATCTCATTTTGCGTCAGCACCTGCATCTCACGCGCTTTTTTCGGCGGCAGTTTACAGCCGACAGCGGGATTGGTGCGAATTAAGCCCTCCTGCACCGCCCGCTGTAAAGCTGTGCGGCAGTTGGCATGTATCCCCCTTATCGTTCTGTCCGAAAGTCCCTTTCCGTAGGTTTTTGCGTGCAGTTTTCTTCCGTCTGTCTTTTCTTTTGCGTAGAATTGCTGTAAATCCGACTGTGACAGCCTGTTCAGCAGAATTTTTCCGATTTCGGGAATGATATGATTGTAAATGCGGTTTTCATAGTCGGTTCTTGTGGTAATGCGGAGAGTGTGCCGGCAGTAGGTCTGATACCAGAAGTCGATCCAATCCCCGAACGGCATATCCGCCTTGATTCTGTCGGAAGAGCGTCCGTACTGTTCTTTCAGCGCTTCGAGCTTAGTGGAACATTCTGTTTTTGTTTTCGCCGTTACGCATTTTGTAATAGGCAGGCTTTTCTCATTGTACCCGACAACAATTCTTCCTTCCCACCGACCATCTTTCCGCAGGCGTAATGTGCCCTCACCATTTTTTCTTTTTTTAGCGATTGGTATCATCTCCTTCAAGCATAATCTCATCCATAAAGCTCCCCACGATAGCGGAAGCGTTTCTCTGCATATCGGTGGTCACATGGGTGTAGGTGTCCAGCGTAAAGCTGGCGTTGGTATGCCCGAGGATTCCCGACAGGGTTTTCGCATCCACGCCGCCCGCCAGCGCGTGAGTGGCGAAGGTGTGGCGCAGATCGTGGAACCGAATCAGCGGAAGCTCCGCCTGTTTTAACAGTGTTTTTAATCGGTGGTAAGCATAGTCGGGGTGCATCGGTTTTTCAGGCTCATAGATATTCGGGAATATCCATTCGCTGACTGCCGTTTCTTTTCGCTTCCGCAGAAGTTCCGCAGTGCTCGGCGGCAGGACAATCGTGCGCGTTCCCGTCTCGGTTTTGGTTTCGCCGATATTCAATCCGCCGCCTTTCCTTTTAGCAACCGAGCGCCTCACTTTCAGCTTTCCGTTTTCCGCATCGAAGTCCTCCCACTTCAGTCCGCAGATTTCACCCCGCCGCAGTCCTGTGGTCAGCTCGGTGTAGAAGAAATCGTACCACCGCTCATCCTGTCGGATGCGCTGCATGAATCGCTCAAGCTGTTCATCATTGAGTATCTGCTTCGGCGGATAATTGTTTTTGGGAATCGTTGTGCCGACCGTTGGGTTTTTAACAATCAGCCGTAGACGCACCGCCATATCCAGCGCTTCGTGCAGCATCATATGAATACCGCGCACCATGCTGTCGGCAAGCTCTGTGCCGTGCAGCTTGTCTGGTTTCACACGACCTTTCTTTTTGACGGTGTTATAGAATTTTTGAAGTTCCTGCGTGGTCAGCACCGACAAAGGTCTGTCGCCGAGATACGGTTTGATTTGATTTTTAATCATCGCTTTGTATGAATCAAGCGTGCTTTCACGAATCGTGAAGATCATATATTCATTGATCCATCGGTCGAGCCATTCGCCGAGCGTCATATTCGAATCCTCGGTGAGGTCGGCATCGCGGTACATCTCGATGCAGTCGTGGAGCTTTACGATTAACTCCTTTTGTGTTCGGGCAAGCACATAGCGGTGAATCGGATCTCCGTTCTTTTTGTGACCGACAACGACGCGGCCTTCCCATCTTCCGTCTTCGCGCTTGCGCACCATACCGTCTCCCGACGGTCTTCGCTTTGCCATAGTATCACATCCTTTCGCAGTACAACACAATACCACATACATGGCGGAATATCCAGCTAAATTTGCGGTAAAATTCGCAACCCCTAAATCAGCGAGGTTAAAATTCGAGCAACCCCTAAATCGCAGTTTTTGTTGCCATCCGTAAAAGCCCTGCAAACCCTTGCGCGGTCGGCGTTGCCGTCCGCTGTTCCCTGCGAGGGGAAAGCAAGGCAACCCCTCGCTTTCTCCTGCTTATTTTCGTACAGAGCGTAAAACTGCCGTTATACCGCCGATTTCCCGTGTTTGCGGTCAAATTCGGCGAGTTTTTTCAAAGCTGACTGACACCGAACTTCTTCGTGCAGCCGTATCAGCTGTTGCTCGTAATACTGCGCCAATGCTTCCCTAATCGGGCGTATTGTATAGCGCAAATTGCCGTTGCGTTTTTCTCCGTTTTGGGTGATGACGGAAGTCGTCTCGGCAGTAATTAACTGCTTTTCAATCAGGCTGTCTACATATTTCTTGACGGTGTTTTTGCTCATGCCGACAGCGTTGCCAATCGTTTTGTAGCTTGGATGGCACTGAAAGGTTTTTCGATTTTCACATCGGAGCAGATACGCATAGACAGCAATCTCACCGCTGCTCAGTCCCAAACAAAATATTTCATTCGGCACGGGGAAATAATCCTTTAGTGCGTCCCGTTTCGGATAGCGATTGTATTTCATTTACCGCCTCCCGAATGTTCGTCTACCCATTTGCGGAATTTCTCTTTCGGTACGATGAGCCGCGAGCCGATACGCAACGACGGAAACCCTTTCTCGTGCATCAGCTCGTAGCAGCTTGAGATGGAGATGCCGAGGAGCTTGGCTACCGTTTCAGCATTAAGGAACAGTGGCAGATCCTCATAAGCGGTGTAAACAGATTCTTTCATTGGTTTTTCCTCCTGTTAAATTCACACGGTTTTTCGCCGTGTTATGTAGAGGACTGCTGTTTTGCAAAACAAAAAGACCCGCACTCAATCCCGATGCTGATCTGCATCGGTGATTATGTAAGTGCGAGTCCGAAACTCAAAACAGAAATATGTGTATTCAATTATCAGTTGCTTTCTTCATTTGCAGTATAACATACCGGGGAAATTCTGTCAAGTTTTTTGCGCCAACAGTGTATATTCCGGCGCTTTTGCGGGAATACTGTTTTCTTTGTTTTCTGCGGTGCAGATTTTAACCGTGCTGTGTCGAACTGAAAATTGCAAGGCCAAACCGCGAAATCGGCTCGGCCTTGTTTCTGCAAATTCAATCCTCTGACGGCTCGTACAACACTTCGGTCATGATTCTCGCCGCGAGCTTAAAGCCGCTGATAAACGCTTCACGCTCATTCATACCCTGCAGTTCCGCCTCGCAGTCTTTGAGCTTTTCAAAGATTTCTTTATGCTGAGAACCGTGAGCGTCGGTATCAAGCTGTCCTGATGCCGAATAACATAGCTCAACACTTCGCTGTAAGCACTCCCGCGCTTAAAACTGTGTTCGTGCGGAACGATATTGCCGTAGTACAGATCTTCAAGCGTTGTCATTTTCATTCCACCTCACATAAGAAGAGGACGACATGTCATCGGTCATACCCGACACCGTGTCGCCATCATTTTTCATTTTCTCTGCCGCAATCAGCGCGTGCTTGACAAGCAGCATTTCAAGCCAAGTACGCTCGTCGTATTCCGACGGATGCCCATTTTGGAGGAAGTCTTTCATAACTTCTCCCAAGATGCCGTACTTTTCTCCCGCACTTTCTCCTCGGAACAATTCTTCTAAACTCATCTGTGCCATATCAGCACCTCCTTTGCAGTACACAACAGTACCATAAAGGGTTGAAGAAGTCCAGAGAATTTTCATTCAAAATCGTACCAATCTTTATACGTGGTATTGGTATAGGAATCAGATGATTTTGACAAATTACATTCACGACACAACAACTGTATGTTACAAACGTCATTTAAGCCGCCTTCATGCAAAGAAATTATATGGTCATAATGAACAGCATTTCCATCTTCGCAATCAAACGCTCCGGATAGATTTTTGCCACAACAAACACATCGTCTGCGATCTCTGAATTTAACCGCTCTCTTTACTCATAACGGAATATTACACCGTGGAAATATTGAACTGTTTCCAGAGGACATATAATAATTGAATCTATATAGGAAATCCCTATTTTGAAACAAAATATAAAATAGTTCTCTGGATAATTGCAAAATAATATCCTCTAAATTCCCATCGAAAGAGGTAAAATCATTATAAGCATCAATAATAAATTCGAAATCGTTGCGCAATAAATACTGAAAGAATGTCTCATGTTTAATTTCAAACATTCTGAACAGATCGTCCACCTCAAAGCTCAATCCCAGATGTTGACCATCATAATTAAATGCTTCAGCAAGTTTATTGGGTTTATCCAAATAACTCAACTCGTCATATTTTTGCTGTATTTCTTCAATATCTTTTTCTGCATCTTCAAACATCAATTTATTTATTGCAAACTCACAAAAACCATGTAAAGCAGAATATTTTGGAAAGTTATCAACTTCACATTCAAAAAATGGTTCTGTAAACTGTGCCCCAGTGGAGGACCAATCGATTGAGTCAATAAAACGATAAAGAAGCCTATCAACGATATCACAATAGTAATAAACCTTATGATAGCTCATGTTAATGTCGCGCATAATATCCTGATAGCACTTGTATTTGTGAGAGTCGCCGAGTAGAGAAAGAAATTTTCTTCGGTGCCATACGGCCCTGACTTTTTGATAATTTCGGGATTGAATATCGTCATATATGTACCTTCATTATCAAACACAATTATCCGCTTGCTAACACCACCCACATTTGCCGCCATACCGACACAACTGTCTTGATTATCAACCAGCATGACTAGCACTGACTGAGCGACTTGCTAGTATTCTTTTGTCGCTACCTCCGACTTTCCTGTAAGGTATATCGGATCATGTACCTGTCGTTTGATCATGTGCTTTTTCTCCCCGTAGTTGAGACAATATAAACTCATATATATTGACATCTGGTGAATTATCAACCATTCTATATTTTGAATCCTCCGGAATATTCAAATCATCAGAAATATAGTCTTCAGGATATCCTTTCAATATCAGCAGTTCTTTGGCTGACAAAATCTTAAAGTGTATGTCACACGCTAATATGTGATCATCCAGGGAGAAAGAAAATCGATTTTTCAATTCATCGATCAACATCGAAGAAATCATTTTTAATATCAAGTTATATATTATGTCGGATATTTTATCGTAAAGGAGAAGCGAGGTATCATCTTCGGCGAGAGGGCATAATATCTCTTTCCCATTCTCAACATTTACAAGATTTATTGCAGCAATATTTGCGTGTGCATATAAATTCCTTATTTTTCTTATGCAGTGATCACCAGTATTCAAAAAATCATGTTCAACTGCTGTTATAATTCCATTATCAAATATTTTCTCGAAAACTTGCTGTAAATTCGAATTATAATCATTAGTTATAGACTTAGAGACATTTTCCAAGCAATTAAAAAGAACGGTAATTGCCGCAAATCCTTTTTCTAAACGATACAATTCCTCACTTTGATATAAACATGTTGCATTAAAATGCGAATACACCCATAAATAATCTAAAACCGTTTGCTTATCGCATAACTCCACTTTTTCTCTATGCTCCTCCCGCTGATACACATTTTATCTTACAGAGAAAGTGTTCTCACTACTACAGACTAAAATCTTTACACAAATAATGTTTACCTCTACACAAAGGTTTGGAAATATATCGTGGAATATTATCAATCATTTCTTCGGTAACTGCCTTTGTTACACATTTACGACTCCGCGTGTTGTAATACTGTCTGCAGAGTTGTCACGCTTCACACACCTGCTTAGTTCCGTAATGAAATTACTGACGGATGAGATTGTTCCGTCGTTCAAAATTTCATCCAAATGAGAAACAACTACTTTGGAGAAATCTAGCATTTCGTCATGATATGGTATTAACAGCAGTTTGCTTTCTCCAGAATATTTCCACTTTGATACATCTTCAAGAGTTGCAACAAACTCAACGAAAGCTTTATAACTAAATGACCAATCAACTCCGTTAAGGCATACAACATTGTTCATGTCGGGATATCTATCACCGCTCCAGTAAGCACCGTAACCAGGCAAATAAAAATTAATATTATTTCCTGTCAAATGATGAAAATAATTTAACGATTTCAAAATAATATTTCCAGTATTCAAATCAGGTCGAGTGATTAAAACACCTATTGTATCTTCGACAAACTCATTTGTCCGAATATGCTTAAGCATTTCTGTATATGTAATTGCGTCAATCATTTAATTTTCCTCGCTTTTGTCGGAAGAACGTTGTTTTTCGTGTTCTTCCAGTACGTAACTTCCCATAACTTTTGCCAGTAAAACAGGAACCGCATTCCCAATTTGTTTGCCAACCTCCTGCACATTTCCGTAAAAAACATAGTCGTCACGGAAAGTTTGTAACGCAGCAGCCTCTCTAAGTGAAATAGCTCTGTCTTGTTCGGGGTGCCCAAATCGTCCATTGGAAAGACTGAAACATTTTACTGTCAGCGTTGGTGAAGGTTCATCCCATTTCATTCTTCCATAGACATCCGTATGCCCATTAAACGATTTGTGGCATTTCAAAACTAAATTATCTGGCCAATCCGTACGACTTCCTCCATTGTGTGGAGTAGCTTTAATTCTTTGCAACAACAACTTACTTAAATTTGCACATCGATGGTTGGGAACAGTTATATGCACTTCACCAGCAACAATAGCTGGATATTTTGCGATTGCTTGACGCACAGTGCAATATGGCAAAAGTTCAGGTTTATTCCCGTGTGTAGCCACTGGTATTACAGGTTTAAATAATCGGGAAGCAATCAAAACATATCTTCTTCTATTCTGTGGCACACCGTAATCTTTCGCATAAAGGACCTTTTCATCCCATTCATAACCTTCTTTTTTCAGCATAAGCTTAAAGCGGTCAAGAACATCAGAGCCTTTCCCTTTGAGACCTGGGACATTTTCGACCATAACATGCGCAGGCTTAATAGCCTTCACAAATCGTCCGAACTCTGTAAGTAAGTTTACTGATTTATGAGGTATCGGATTGCCGTTTTCATCATACTCTTCTTTTCTTAATAAACTAAACGGTTGGCATGGTGCACATCCGACAAGCAATACTTCGTCGCGGGTTTTCAGTATTGGATATTTTTTGATTAGTTCCTCGGGTGTTAATTTACAAATATCACACAAAAGATATGTATTATGGTTGTTTTTTTCATATGTTTCACGGCAATCCGGATTGGAATCTATACCCGCCAGCACTTGGATGCCAGCATCCAATAGTCCACGAGTCATTCCCCCCCCGCCGCAAAAAAAATCTATCGCATACATTATCCCAATATTCCTTTCGCCCAGGTTGTCATATCTCTTTCGGGCATTCCAGGCCTACAAGAATTAATCATGTGTGCCCACACAAGCTGTTCTCTAAACGGACTAATTATGGATGCCACTCTATATGCTTTATGGAATTCTTTGTTAAATTCATCAAATGAAGATGCAACATCAGCCATTAACATAAAATCTACATTTTTTAAGTCAATGGTCATACCAGGTAAGACATTAGGCAATGGGGGTAATGCTACAAAAGCTTTGTTGTAACCGTAATGTAATTCTTTGACAACAGACATTACTTTATCTTTACCTTTTCCGGTTTCAGTATTTTCATTTGATTTAAGGCACACTTCTGAAACTTTTTTCTTACCACAACACTTCGCAATTAAAACTTTGAACACATCCGAACCGTGATTTGCCATGTCACAACTTGGGGTAAGTATTACAGCATATTCATCGGGTATTCCTGGAACTGATTGATCTTTATCTTCACCATAAAATCTAATAATATCAGCCACTAATAGATTCTCGGTCACTGGAGGATATGAATACTGAATCCAAGCTGGTGGACATTCTCCAACTTCAATTTGTTCAAAAAACTGTATAGCTCGCTTTGAAAGCATGTAAGAAACGACCGACTCTTCAGGAAACGCGTCCATATTGCGAAAATTCTTTAACGCTTTCGCAGATTCGACTAAAGCAGTATTCATATTATGTCGCAAATTTGACAAGGCTACCGCAGATTCTTTCCAGCCATCGATGGTGCACGCCAGCTCGGAATCATCCTCTCCTTTTCGAGTGAAATTAATTAATGGGAATTCATTTATAGTATCTTCTAAAACAGTGGATAAATCGTGTGCGGAAAATACAATTACAGGACGAAACTCCTTTGATAAAACATCCTCAAGAATGGGTTTCCCTAGCTCCGCATCTTCGTCATCAAACATCCAATCCATGACAATTACATCAGGATCGAATGTTATTATTTTATCTTGTGCGTCTTTAAAAGTAGCTACTTCATGTTCCCAACCACGCTCATCGACAGCATCTATCAAGCCATGAATAGTTTCTTCATTATCTTCAATCATTAAAACTTTCATTACTTATCCTTTCCGTAACGGTAAATCGAACACAAACGAAGCCCCTGACATATCTCCAGGAATTTTCAAGCCGACTTTTCCGTGATATGCATTTACCAATTCTGTTACTATCACTAATCCCATTCCAATACCTTTTGGTTTCCCAGTAACTCCGGGAACAAAGATTTTTTCTGCATTCTCTGCAGAAACCCCAGTTCCAGTATCGCTTACTGTTATTTCAATTCTACCATTCTCAAGCTTTTTTACTGATACAACTATTCGCTTATCACTGTTTTTGGACTCTTTAATCCAATAGCATGCATTATCAAAAAAATTTATTAATACAGTTTGCAACTCTCCTTCAGCCATCTGTACTACAATATTCTGATCGATATCATATAAAAATTTAATATCACAGCTGATTTTTTTCGCCTTTATCAATCGAATACTTTTGCGTACACATTCAAGCAAATTACAGTAATTATCTTTTTTTCGTAAGTCTCTTCTATATAGAGGGCTAAAACTGGCAGTTACATCCAACAACCTCTTATGACTAGTATTAGCATCATCAAGATATTTGCGTGTTCTATCATCATAATAATCGTTATAGTTTTGTGCTTTGTTTAAAAAACGCTTAATGGTTGTCATTCCTGTCAGTATCTCATGCATAATCACAGAAGCAACAGAACCCAAAGAAGCTGTTTGTGCATAATATACCAACCTGTCATTTAATTTGTTTAATTGATCTTCATTTTGGGCATCATATTTTTGAACGTAGCTCAATATTTGTTCTGTTGGTTGTCCTTCGTCAATAGCTCGCTCGACATCTTCCACCAATGCTTTCGAGGATAAAGGAGCTATTATATCGGTCAAAGTAGTTTTGGGCGTTTGCGTTGTTCTGTCAGATGTCCTCTCGTTTTGAAGGGTGCTAATTATACTTAAAATCACATTTTCAAACTGACGATATTCAGGCGTGTCTGCCAACTTCTCTCGATCGGTAGTGTCCTTTATTCCAGGATTATTTTCATTAGAGATATTAATAATGCCTACAATCTGGCTGGTGCTTAATCTGTCACCAACTTTACTAATACGCTTGGCATCCAGTCCCAGCCAATCTCTTGCAGATTCAGATTTTGGTAACACTAAAACATTATCTCTATAAACCGATAATCCCTTATACTGTGAAATGTAATTTCGAATTTGACGCTTCTCTATATTAAATCTTCCATGTAACGATGATATGCTTTCCGGGTCAAGATCCCACGCACGTATTTCAAAAGAAAACTTACCACACGCATATTTTTGTAAAGCGATTTTTCCATAATTCTCCTGATTCCATTGTATTATCCCTTCAGACTTTCTGGTTTTGTCTCCAGTATCATTGGCATACACCCACGAAACCTCACCTGAATCATTAACTTGACCAGATATTTTGTAAATTGGTCTGTTAATAAAGCTATGTGGTTTAATTTCAATCGCATCATCAAAATATCGTGATTTTAGAGTTATAGAAAAATCGCTGAGGTTTTCAAATGGGTTTATTAATCTTGAAAGCTCAGATATAAGTGCATTGATTTCGTCTTCTTTCCACTCAGATCTGAGGGCTTTAATTATAATTGATGTACCGGTTCCATTAATATTATCAGCAAAAACATTTTCAGTTTGATATGAAAGAGATATGCGACAATCACTTATTGCGGTAGCTTCATCAAAAGAGCGCCAATCAAAATATGCACTAATACATTCATCATCACGATGTTTTGTAACAATACACATTTCGTGCCCCAATCTCGCCGCAGAAAAACGACCTAATCCCTTGTTACCCGATACTATCCTTGTTCTTTCTTCAGTATGTTCGTTGCCATTCGAATCAATACTAGTAAATCTTCTTGTAATAAACGGCTTTGATTTTTTATATGATGTAGCAATGGTGGCCCAAGCAGACTCTATTATTTCTCTAGTCATTCCGCAACCATCATCTTTAATTTCTATGTACGATTTTCCTTGTTCGTCAGATCCAAAGATGATTTCAGTTTTAAGAGCATATGCATCATACGAGTTTTTAACTAACTCAATAATTGCAATATTATCGTTTGTTATTAAATCTTCTCCGAAAGCAGACAAAGCACGGGGATGGATTTTAATCGGAATATCAATCGGTTTTAACATACAGGGACCTCCTAAAAAATAAATAAAGGGATTTATATGAGTAAAATAATAACCGTTTTAATAAAATCTTCTGAAATGAGTAGAGTTTTCAAAAGCAATTACTCGAGAGAAGATATTCAATCGTTTACAAGTTATATACTTCACCCATACAAACAGCTGAAATACTTTTCGTTTTGCGACTATATAAATGTGGGTGATCCGATTTTAGGCTGTTCTGATCAAGCGGAATTCTTACTTGAATTTCAAAAGCTACAAGACAAACAATATATGGTAATTCAAAACTTATATAAATCTGATGCAATAGATTCAACAAAAAGAAATACGCAAGCTGAATTATTGAGAATATTATCCGGAAGATTTAATAGCAATACATTTTTTTACAATTCTATCAATGACAGCACCTTTATTGATAAAAACACAAGTGAAGCCATAACAAGCAATCCGGAATTATATATTCTTTCTAGAGTGAATATTAATATGTAAAGTTACTTTTTTAGGATTACTGCTGTAATTTCATCAGCACACTTTGCGACATTTTGCTTAATATCCTTACCCCAAAAACGAAGAACCGTCCATCCTTCGGCTTCGAGTCTCTGCGTTACCTCTCGATCGCGTTCCATGTTTCTTTCGATTTTAGGTATCCAGAATTCTTGGTGAGATTTAAAATCATTTTTTCGTTCATCCCAATTATGACCGTGCCAGAATTCACTGTCGCAGAAAATAGCAACTCTCTTGCCCATAAACACGATATCCGGTTTGCCAAACACTTTATTAACATTTTTTTGATATCTCAGACCGCGCTTCCAAAGCTCTTTTCTCAACAGACATTCTATTTCGGAATCTTTATTTTTTATTGCCTGCATATTTTTGCGTCTTTGTTCTGGCGTATGTCGATCCATAATGTTGAGACACCTTCGTTATAATGTGTTGGTTACTATTTTTTTATTTCGGTCGATATTCTCTTAACAACTGGTACACAAACAGAATTTCCTATCTGCTTATATGCATCTTCAATAGTAATTGTATTAGGAAAATAAAACTCGCTTGGGAAACCTTGAAAATCAAGACACTCTTTAAGTGTGAGTTTTCTCAATCCGTAATCATCAACTATCAATGGAACCTGATTTTTTGATATTCCCATCGATGCAGTCAAAGTTGGACACATGTGATTCTGTGTTATCTTTATGCTGTTATGATAAACTCGATATATAGAATCATGTCTTTTTACTATTTGAGACGCTTTGCGGTAAAAGGGATCATCTAACGAGTAGTAATATACCTCATTTTTCTTAACTGTTCTGTTAAGAATATCCTCGATGGTAATATTCAAATCCGTTTTATCAGGGAATACAAATGAATCACAATCTTCCTGTTCACGAAAAGCAACAATATATATCCGGTCTCGAATTTGAGGAATTCCACCATATTCCGATGTGCGTAACACTCGGTATCGAATAGAATAATCCTGTTCGGACAAAACATTGTGAACAGTATTCAAAGTTTTTCCGTTATTGTGCTCCATTAGGTTCGGAACATTTTCAAGGAATATAAATCTTGGTTTATAAGCACTTATGAATTTTCCGACTTCATAAAAGAGATGAGCACGCGCATCACCAAAACCTCTCTGTTTACCAGCCACCGAGAATGGCTGACACGGAAATCCAGCAGTTATTATATCCACACTACAAAGACTCGATGGATTAACAAGTCTAATATCTTTTTCAATCAATACCGTTTCTTTGAAATTGTGTCTATATGTTCGACAGCATGCTGCATCTTTTTCAATAGCCCAAGCAATTTTGCAACCTGCTTGTGTAAACGCTAGATCTATGCCGCCAATTCCAGCGAATAGACTTCCAACACTTAATTCCATCTGCAATCGAACATAAAGATTGTGGATGGCATACCAACAATTTGGATGTCAAATTTTAAACTTGGTTCTACATATGTAGAAGCATTATGAATTCTAAAACTAAACTGCCAGCCGCCATCCATATACAGTTCTACAGTATTATTACTATTAGGCTTGAAATCTAAACTAACAATACGTGTTGGCAAACTGGAAATCGGCACAAAAATCTTAGGCTTGCATTTTTTGCTTGGCTGGTTTAATGTTCCTCTTAAATTATAGGTCTGTATCTGTGTAACATATTTATTGTCAATACTAATCACCTTGTAGAAATCAAACTGACCCAGTAAATATTCCACCATTTTCTGAGGAACATTTTCATGAGTGGAATTTGCTCTCACTATTTCTGTGATAAATGCATTTAACAATGGAATATACACATCTCTCTCTTTATTAGGCAACTCGCTCCATTTTTTGCCGTCAGCTATCTCATCCGCAAGATATTCAAATATCGGCTTTACTTCATTCCAGTACTCATTTGAGCATGGCACTTCAAACCACTTTTCGCCAAAATCAAGTTGTTTGCCTAATCGACTGTGCTTTACAGCAAAATGATTGTGTTTGATACTTAGACCAATCTCCCACATTATGTGTTTACGAAGAATAATAATATCTCTCACATCACCAACTACACCTTTAGTGTCTGGCTGAATAAAGAGCTCCAAGCAATCTTCATCTTCATCATCTTCAATTATTAACGGCTCCATATCAAACAAGGTTGATACTGCTGCTTTTGCACTAATCGTCAAAACATCCCGAGTAGCATCATCAATCGCATTCCAAGCCCTATATGCGGCATCAAAACTGCTATTTTCAACTATCTTAGCTAACCTAATCTTGTTGATTTCTTCATTCAATATTTGAAGACATATATATTCGTAAGCTCTTCCCTTATCGTTACTTTTTGTACTCACTGTTTTTTCCTCCAATGCTTTTTTGATTGCTACCGCAACTTCGTACGCCAGATTAACCGGAACAGCATTGCCTATCATTTTATAGGCATCATTGGTATTTGTGTAAATAAACTGAAAATCATCTGGAAATCCTTGTATTCTTGCAACTTCACGTATCGTCATTCTTCGATAGAGATATTCTTGGCCTTCCACAAACCTACAGTCATTATGTCCGTGCTTCACCATCTTAGGCGCTTGAGGATGAAGTTGACATTGGCGACCTGATGCCTGAACAGTAAATGCTTGTTCGTCCCAACCTTTTACTCTGTTTCGACTCATGAAAATAGGAGAATAAGCACCAGTAAAATATTCATTATTATTTATCGCAGTAGGATTATGCTTGTTTTTTTTAGCCGCAGGAACTGCAGTGTTTTGCAAATCTCCAATAATATCGCGAAGCGTTATTTTTTTGTCATCATTGACGGTAGAGCCTTCGGGAAATTTAAAGTTAATACGGAGATCTTTTCTGAAACCTATGTAAAACACACGCTTTCGCTCTTGTGCAACACCATAATCTTTAGCATTAACAAGGGTTACTGTAACATCATATCCTATTTCATCAAAAATTTTAATAATATTTTCTACTACCTTAGAATGCCTGTTGGCAAGCATTCCACTTACATTCTCAGCTAAAAAGAATTTAGGCTTTTTTGCATCAAGAATTCTGATGTACTCGTAAAACAATTGACCGCGACCATCGCTCATTCCTTTCAAAGCACCTGCTTCTGACCAACTCTGACAAGGAGGACCTCCAATTATTCCATCAATTTCATTGGGAAAATCTTCTTCGTTAATATTTCGGATGTCACCCTCTATAAGTTTGGTATTTGGGTGATTAACTTTAAATGTTTCATAAATCGTTTTATCATACTCGTTAGCGATCGGAATACTAAATCCAGCTCTTTCAAAACCCAGGTCTAAACCACCGCAACCGCTAAATAAGCTAATGATATTCATGTACATTCTCCTTATTTGATTATAGTAATCAGTTTGGCTTTGTTCAACACAGCAGGATTATCCGGATCCTGAATTTTTACATCACTTATTTTTAATGATTCATCAGAAAGGGATAATTTCTCCAGGTCTTTTGTGTTTGCAAATGTTTTCCATTTATCTTCGTTGATAATACACATAAAATTAAATTCCGCATCGTTATCGCGTTCATAAACATAATCAAAAACATGCCAAGGATTTTCAATTCCCCACATTCCCCTTACGCGCATATATGTAATTTTTAGCGGATCAACTTTATTAATATGTGCTATCTCTTTTGTGGAGCAGAAATCTACATCTGGAATAGAAACGACCCCGTCTTTTATGCGATTTAAAAGACTTTCATAGCATTCCTTTGAAGCGCAATAATCCAATCCATAAACCATGCATAAGCTTTTCAACAAACCGTTGTTAACAATTCCTACGATATATATGATATCTTTTTCGTTCCATTGCTCCGCCTGCTTGCATTTTTTTGCTATCTTAGAATCATCACAGTATAGCTTATGTTTAGGATAACTACTATTTAATGCAATCTGTGAATCCGACTCAATTTTCTTGACTTCAATAGCATCGCCTTCTTTTAGCATGGCATCAGGAGGGCTATTACTTCCGCCGAGATACGAAAACACTTGATTCCATTTTATAATTCTTGCCTTTTTTGACGCATCAAAAGTCCCTGCAAATAAATCTTTCACATATTCTTCTAATGCATCTCCTACACTATTAGCCCTATTCTTACTTTTATATGTAGCAGCCACTTTAATCACCGGATTACTAACTAAATTTATAATTGCATTAATAATATTCATAAGCTTTCTCCTGATAAATTTAGAAAATCAATTATTTTTGCTCAGGCACGATCTCTACGATATCGTCCATCTTACATTCAAGAGCAGCACATATCTTCACGAGCACATCACTGGAGACTACAGCGCCGTCTTTGCCCATTTTAGTAATGGTAGCGATGCTGATGCCGGCTTTTTCGGCAAGTTCTTTCTTTTTCATATCACGGTCGATTAAAAGCTTGAATAATTTTTTATAGCTCGCGGCCATTGTATTACACCTCATAAACAGTTATAGTTAGTACATTGTATCATCGGAAATCATTATACTACACTCCACACCAAATATCAACAACTTTCGGCAGATAAATACTGCGATTTCAGCATTTATCAACTTTTTATTGCAAGTTTTCTATTCCCTCTTTGCTTTTCCGTAATCCCTTTTTCTTTGTCTACTGCGGTGCAAATTTTGACTGCAATTATTTTTATAAATACAGATGCTTGAGTTGCCGCATAAACAAAAATCGCTCCCAAGAATTGATCTTGGGAGCGATTTTTCACACAGTGTTTATTTATCAATCTTCTTTATTCCGGCGGCGTTCTTCTTCGGCCTCCTCCTCTTCTCGGCGATACTCACTGTCGTCCCAGTTATACACATATTCGCCTTGGTCGATGCTGAAACCGTCTCTTTCGATTTTTTCATATTCGCCGGAATCATAGTTGAAACAATACTTCGACATACGATCCTCCCCTTTACAGCTTGATGATCTCGTAATCCGTGCGTGTGCCCTTTATGCGATCTGCGCGAAACAGCTGGCTGTTTGTTTTCCAATGCGGGAATTTATCCGCTTTTTCTGCGTTGGTATCACGATGGCAAATGACGATATTTCCTGCAACATCACTGCCGCCGAGCGACAGCGGACGGATGTGGTCAAGTGTCGGATGATAGGCGCTGTGCGGATCTCCACAGGCGGACTTCCGCATTTCGCGACCGGCATAGTCGAAAACGGCTTCACGGTTCCCGAAAACCTTGTTCCATACTTTGACCGTTTTGTACTTTGACATTTTGATGCCCTCCTTTATAAGTGATATACACATTATCGCACATAAAAGAGGAGCGCACTATGAACCGTCGGTTCAAAAAACAGCATCCCTGTGGGCCCGTTCACCCGTAGGGACGCTGTTTTTTTCAAAGACTCTCGGCAATTTTTTGAAACAGCAAAAGTCTTTTGGCCGATGGCGTTCTTTGGCCGGAGCAATAATAGGCGACCGAGCGGGGCGTAACACCTAAACGCGTCGCCCACTCTTCCTGCGAAAGACCCGATTTGTCCACTATGCTCCGAAAATAGTCTGCCATCTCATAATCGATTTTTCGATTACTCATATTCGCAAACCTCCTTTGCATAGACAACGCAGTGCTCCGAAGGCTTTTTAAATATGTAATATCAGTATAGCCTGTTTCCTGAAAAAATCAATAGGGAAAAATCAATTTGCAGGAATATCGCTTTTCGACAATTCTGTAAAGTGGTGTATAATCTACTCGCGGCGTATACGGCGGATCGTTAAGCAGTTTATACTTGATTATACTGCCGAATGCACTGTCGAGTGAGGAAAAGCCCAGATATTCGTTGATCCTGTCCATAAAAAGCGCATTACAATACTGTATTTCATCGGAAGTTAGTTTCTTTATATCATAAATGTATTGATCGTTTTCCGAATAAACGCCGCTGTTTTGTTCACCTTTCGTTGCCTCATAATAATTGTGGTTTGGCTCAAAAAGACTTTCGTTGTGGATCACCGTCAGCTCCGTCAAAGGCACACACGACAACCCGGATTTCATTCCTGCATATCTGAATTTATAGAGCGGATTGATGAGCACGATCATTCTCTTAGCCGAAATCGGAAACATCATGAAGTTTTCACTGAAATGTATGAGCGACTTTATTAAACTTGCAATTACATCTTTTTCTTCATCGTTTGTCGTGCGGTTTAATATGTCTGTCAGCCACGAGAGCTTTTTATCATTATGTCTTGTGATGCCGTCCCAGTCTTTTTCGTTTTCCGATGTCATACCGATATCGGTAATGACAAATTCATCCCCGCTTTCCGGCGCATCCCAGAAGGCAATATATCCGCTGTTAACAATGCTTGCCCAACGGTATGCCGGATAGGTTTTATTGGAATTTTGCAGAATAGATGCAGGTGTACCGTCGGAATCCAAAACAGTATTAACAGTCCGCATCCAATATTCATACGGCGTTTCGCCTTCGATACGGCGTTCTTTAAAGTCGGGAGCAAAAGAATTCTTCATTTGCCGTTCCTTTTGCAGCCATTCTTCATTTTGCATATTCCGCAATTCTGAAACAAGCAGAAATTTTTTGACCTGTAATAGCTGTATACGGTTCAGAGAAACCGTATGGTCGGCTTTTAGCAGTATATTGGCAAGCAGGTTGCCGAATTGCGATTCGACTTTTGTATTCAGTGCTCTTTCAGTGTTGTGATCATAAAGAGCGTTTTGCGCAAAGGCATGCTCGGGGGCAATATTCTCGCGCAGCTCGCCGGTTTTTATGTTGTAGGTACAAAGCCTATTACTGAACTTCCGCAAAACCAACCGCGGAACATAATGACTGGAAAAACTGCCGTTTGGCATAAACTTCCCTCCAAAACGGTTTCATTGATAATATAATACACCATATTTGGTTGCTGCGCAACCGGCGGCTAATAGTCTGCACAAAATTAACTTAAACAGGCTGCTGTTCAGAGTTATAATAACCGCACAAAAGCAATCGCCTCTCGAGTAAATGCGAGAGGTGTGTAATGTGTATTATTCTGCGGAAATTGCTGTTGACCACATAACAGACCACCTACCGTTTCGGAGCATTTGGAAACAGTGGACTGTGGAGCGCCGAAGAGCGCGGTTTTCCAGGCGGAAAGGGGCGGAAAAAGCTGTTTTTAGCGGAAATTGCCTTCATAGGTCCGTTTGGGAGCAAGATGCCGGGTGTTCGAGTCACCTCACTCCGACCATACTGTGGAGACAAAAAAGATGCCTCCCACGAAAAAGCCCGAATATATCGGGCTTTTTTCTTTCTCTATATTCGATTTCTTTATGACCGAGACTACGCATTGTATTTTTTCTCTCAGTCAAACGCTTTGCGTTTGACAGCTCACTTTACACAAGGGAGCCTTTTTGCAAATGCGGCTTGCCCCTGCTGAAAGGGAATACTGCAAATTAAGCGATAAAATCAAATTATATTTAATATCATGCCGTAGAGACAGGGCTTGCCCCTGTCCGCAAAAAATTACATATAAGTCATATTGACGGACAACCGCAAGGGCTGTCCCTACAGGTACGCACAAACTCACGCCACGAACAAAAAAACATTCGTGGCGTGAGTTTTATTGCTGATATGCGATTATTTCAAGCCTGTAAGCATTCTCAAAATCAAACAGAGAGGATTGTGTCAAGTCCGCATTTTTCGAGCTGTTCCCTGTTTCCGACAACGCAGACGGCAGGCTCCCTGTAGCACTCCTCAAGGCTTTGGGCAACCGTTTTCAAATCGTCCGGCGTTGCGGAAACTATCTGATTCATTCTCGTTCTTCTGTCCTCTTCGCTGACGCCTCTGAACCACAGTCTGTCGCCGAGCGCACCCTTGGCTCTCGGAGTGAGAACGGGAAGCGAGTCGGCAACCGTACCGATGATAAAGCCCGTTATATCGCCGTCCGCATCCGCAATACCTCGCAGATAATCGGGCGTCTTTTTGAAGCTTTCAAGCGATGCGGAAACCGAGGGGTCACGGTAAGAATAGCAGGAAACCGTTCCCGTCGGGCGTACAACCATACCCGTGCCGTAAGCGCCGCCCTGCATACGGATAACCGTCCACAGATAGTTGAGGCTTACGATTTTAGCTGCAACGGACACGCTTCCGTCCGCCTTTTTGCCGAGCTTTCTCAAATCGCCCGTCATAACCGCAAACGAAACATCGGCAGGGATTGCAATGCCCTCTTTTCTTATGCCCCAAGGCTTGATTTCGGCGCAGAGCGCACCGCTTGCCTTTTCGGGCACGGTCTCTGACACGGCTTTTATTATCTCCTGCGTGTTGCGGGGTTCGCCGGTTACGCTGACGGTCAGCTTTTCACGGCAGATTATCTTGCCTAGCAGGGCGTTTATCTTTTTGCAGAACTCCTCTGCCGACCAATTCTCCTGCATATTTTTAAGCCAATTATAGTATTCAAAGCCGTAATTGCATTCAGCGATAACTCCGCCCTTTGAAAGCTGTGCGGCGGTTCTGCCCATTGCGACCTGCGAGCCGCTCATAAGAATACTTTGAAGCATTTCCATCCTGTTCCGGCAAAGCAGCGAGAAAGAGTCCTCGGCGTTTGAAAAATCGGTCGATGTGAGTATCTCGCCCGCAAGCTCTATCGCCTTTTCGACATTCTTTTCCATTGCGGAAAAGCTCATATGGAAATAAGCCGAGCAGTCCGTACTGCCGTCCTTTTCGTAGCAGGAAACGGTGCTGCCTATGCTGCCGCACAAAGTGCGCTTAAGGTTGAGCAATTCTTCCGACGAATGTTTTTCTGTTGCAATTTCGCCCATAAGCGAGGAGGCAAACGACAGTGCTGATATTTCATTTTCGGTGCAGCCGTTTGCGTCAAAATAAAGGTTTACATAGACAATGCCGTTGCTGTTGATTTTGTGCACAAGAGCGGGAACGGAGCCGACGGTAATTTCTTCCGTGGGGATGTTCTCGGGCTGAGCCTTTATATCGTCAAGAGTAAGCCTCGGAAGCGTTGCTATCGCCTCTTCCGAATCGGGTGTATCCTGCCAGAGGGCAAGCTCTTCGCAGTCCTTTTCTACCCTTTCCCAATCCTCGTCGTCAAAGCGTTCCGAGGTGTTTTTGAGGCGTTCGGTTTCATCGGCTCTTATTTTGTCGCCGACTGTCTTTGACGGCACAAGCATTACCTTGCAGCGGTGCGGATTGTCGATAAATTCTTCTTTTATAATATTTTCAAAATAGCCTTCGTCCTTTTTCGCACGGAGATTTTTGAAAAGCTCCCCGACCTCGAGATTTCTCTCGGGCTCGCCGCCGTAGAGCCAACTGTCAAGTATATCCATTCCGAAAACCAAGCCCTGCGGATAGCTTCCGAAATCGTTTTCACGCATTTGGAATTCAAGATGAGTCAAAGCCGCTTCAAGCTGACTGCGGTCAATTCCGTTTTCAGCCAATGAGGAAAGCGTGTCGAAAATTCGTTTTTCAATCTCGTCCGCATCCTCTTTTTTGAGGTTCTGAACCTTGATTGTAAGCTGAGGCTGTAAAACAATTTCGGGCAAATCAACGCTGACCGCTTCGGCAAGAGAGTCCGAAAGCACACAGGCGTTGAGCGGAGATTTTACGCTTCCGCAAAGCACATCGGAAAGAGCCCTTACGGCAACAATCTTTTCCGTGTCGTCAAAGCTTCCGACCACCCTGCCCCAAGCGAGAATGTATCTGTTTTCGGCGTTCTCGTCGGGAGAAATTTCATATTCCGCAACTATTTCGCCTGCATCAACCGCTTTTTGCAGCGGCGGCAGTTCGACCTTTTCGCCTGCGGGAATGTCCTCGAGGTACTCGTCGTTGATTATTTTCAGCACCTCGTCTATATCCATTTTACCGTCAAGAATTACAAAGGCGTTTGACGGAGAATAGTGCTTTTTATGAGCCGCAATGAAGTTTTCATAGGTAAGCTCGGGGATAACCTTGGGGTCGCCGCCCGAAACATAACCGTATGCGTTGTCGGGGAAAAGAGCCTTGCTCATAACGGTTTCAAGCTTTGCGTCGGGGTCTGCAAAAACTCCCTTCATTTCATTGAAAACAACGCCCTTGTACAAAAGCTCCCCATTCTCGCCCTTTTCGTAGTGCCAGCCCTCCTGGCGGAAGCACTCGGGGTTTTGATAAATAGCGGGATAAAAAACCGCGTCGAGGTAAACCCTCATAAGGTTTATGAAATCCTTGTCGTTCTTACTGCTTATCGGATAAAAGGTCTTGTCCGAAAAGGTCATTGCATTGAGGAATGTGTTCATCGAGCTTTTGAGGAGCTCGACAAACGGGTCCTTGACGGGATAATTCTTTGAACCGCAAAGAACCGAGTGCTCTATTATATGAAACACTCCCGTATCGTCCTCAGGAAATGTGGGAAATGCGATGCCGAAGGTCTTGTTTTCCTCGTCCCTGTCGAGCCAGAGAAGCTTCAAGCCCGTTTTTTCGTGAACCATTTCGTACATATCGGCTTTAAGCTCGCCGAGACGCGCCTTTCTTAACTGTCTGAAACCGTGAGCCATTTTGTTTTCATATCTCCTATCAATTATCAGTCTTTCTCTTTATAATAAAGCTTGCAATGGCAATAGCCCTCAAAGTCGGGGTCTGCTATCTGACGGCGGAATTCCTCGCAGATACAGCGGTACTCCTCTTTCTTTTCAAGCCTGCACGGACAGTAGCCGCCTCGCCTTTTCAAGCCCTCTTTTATTGTTTTGACAATTTCTTCGTCCTCGTTAAGTCTGACCTTTGCCATAGTGTCGCCCCTTTTGAAAAATTACTTTTTCTTTTTGACCTTATTGAGAATTGCGTTCATACGGAGGATTTCCTCCTTGGTAAATTTGCCGCCCATCATTGCGACCGCTCTTTTAACCGTAAAACCGTACGCAAGCTTGAGCATACTTGAATTGAGGGTAAAGCCCGCAACGCTTGCGCCCTTTTTCTTCTTTTTCGGGGTCTTTTCCTTGGACTTATCCCCCTTTAGAGCGCCGAGCATTATTTTTGCAACCCGAAGCATTGCGATTTTGCCGCCGAGGGTTGACATAATGTCCCCTATCGTGTCGTTTACCGAGCAGTAACCCGTCGGGGTGTTTATCTCAAACCAGTTGATTACCGCACCCTCTTCTTTCATACGGTAAGCCTCGTTGAACTTATCCACCTTGCGGATATGACTTTCGTCCGTAAGCTCGCCTGCCTTTGCCGTGATTACCGACTCGCCGACATTCGGCACTTCAAACCTGAAGAACGGGTACTTACCCTTTTTCTGCACGCCTATGCTTTCACCGTTTATGAACAATTCAACCTCGTCAAGGTTTGAATAGACGGTAACGCTTGTTTTGTTCTCAACCCTGTCAACATAACGCTTTGAACAGATATGAAGCACGGGCTCTGTTGAAAGCCAAGCCTTGTATGCGTAAAAGCTGTCCTTTTTATATTTTCTGTCAAAGGTTACAAGGCCCTTGTGGTTCATACCGTTCTCGCCGCCCTCGGCTCTTGCGTCTGCGGCAAAGTCGAACATATTCCAAACATGGGTTGCCCAGAGATAGGGTCTGTCGATTATCTGCTTTATGACCTCTTCGTGATAATATGCCTGATATTCCTCCGTGTAGTCGCCCTGTTCGGGGTTGCTTGTGTGCCAGTTAAGCGCCTCGCAGCCGTACTCGCTGATACCGATGGGCGTGTCTGGATACTTCTTATGGAATTTGTCGAACCACGGACCGTACATATCGACCTTTCCGCCGTACCAGCCGAAGTAGTGGTTGTATGACACAACATCGCTTATATGGACATATTCGTCGTCAATCGAGCAGGTTGTGACAACCGCAACCGTTGTGGGTCTTGTGCGGTCAAGCGAATGTGCAAGTGAATTGAGCATACGGTGATTTTCCGAAATCGCCTTGTTGCTGCCGCTCATTGTAATCTCATTTGAAAGCCCCCATACGACAATCGACGGGTGGTTGTAATTCTGATAAATAAGCTCGGTCATCTGCGTTTTGGTGTTTTCAACGCCGTTTTCAAGATGATTTGAGATATACGGAATTTCAGCCCAAACAACAATACCGCGCTCGTCGCAGAGGTCGTAAAACTCCTGTGCATGCTGATAGTGAGCGAGCCTTATCGTGTTAGCGCCCATTTCACAGATTAAATCCATATCCTCCTTATGGTGCTCATAGGAAAGGGCGTTGCCTATTTCGGGTCTGTCCTGATGCCTTGAAACGCCCCTTAACGGATATTCCCTGCCGTTTAATATGAAGCCCTTATCGGGGTCGATTTTGAACGAACGGATACCGAATCTTGCCGAAACCTCGTCCTCGACAACTCCGTCAACAACAAGCTGTGCCTTGGCGGTGTACAGGAACGGGTCGTTTGTGCCGTCCCACAGGTGCGGATTCTCGATTTGGAAGTTTACATCGTCTCCGACAAGCTCTTTTCCGTCAACAAAAGTGTGAATTTCGCCCGTTTCCTGTGTAAAGGTTTTTACATTTACATATGCGATATTTCCTTTAATATCAGGCGTTACGGCAATTGCGTCGGAACCGAAACGGTCAAGACTGAAATGATTGTGAGAAACGCCTATCAAAGTCACGCTTCTGTAAATTCCGCCGTAAAAAGTGAAGTCCGCCTGCTGAGGATAGACAAAATCGTTCGGGGAATTGTCAACCTCGACCTTGATTTTATTCTCATCCTTGATGTTTTCGAGCTTAACCCTGAAGGTCGAATATCCGCCGTGGTGTACGGTAAGCTTTTCCCCGTTAAAATAAACGGTTGCCGAGGAATTTACGCCGTCAAACTGAAGATATATCTCCTCGCCTGCCGGGAAATCCTCTTTTTTCAAATCCTTTTCATAAATGCAGGTTCCGCGGTAATAATCGTTACCGCCGTCCTGACCGTCCTTGCCGTTCCAGGTATGCGGCAAATCGACCGTTACGGTTTCGCCCTGCTTTGTAAAGCTCCAATTTGAGTTGATAATTTTTGTCTCTCTCATAATGCGGTACCTCATACGCGATATGTAATATAAGTATATCACAGTTCCGTTTTCTGCTCAACTTTTATAAATATATTTTTACGCCTTGTTCACAATTTAATTCTCTTATTGACTGAAAAGTTCAAAAACATTATAATATTTACGATTTCAAAAAAGGAGCTGACAGTATGAACACAAGCATTTCAAACGATATTAAATACATTGGCGTAAATGATTACGATATTACGCTTTTCGAGGGTCAGTACCCGATAAAAAACGGTATGGCATACAATTCATATGTCATTTTTGACGAAAAAGTCGCAGTTACCGACACGGTTGACAAAATTGCGGTTGGCAGATGGCTTGAAAACCTTGACAGAGCGCTCGACGGCAAAAAGGTTGACTACCTTATAATTCAGCACCTTGAGCCCGACCACTCGGCGGGAATTGACGCCCTGTGTGAGAAATTCCCCGAAATGAAGGTTATCTGCTCGGCAGGCGCTTTGAAAATGCTTCCGAATTTCTGCGATGTAAGCCTTGACAGGGTCACGGGCGTTAAGGAAAACGATACGCTCTGTCTCGGTGCTCACACGCTTAGCTTTGTTATGGCGCCGATGGTTCACTGGCCCGAGGTTATGGTAACCTACGACAGCAAGGACAAGGTGCTTTTCTCCGCAGACGGCTTCGGAAAGTTCGGCACTGTTGACGCCGACGAAGCGTGGGAGGATGAGGCGAGAAGATATTACATCAACATTGTCGGAAAATACGGCAAGCAGGTTCAGGCTCTCCTCAAAAAGGCTTCCGCGCTTGAAATTGAAACGGTATGCCCGCTGCACGGTCCCGTTCTGACGGACACCATCGGCGAGGTATTAAGGCTCTATGACCTCTGGTCATCATATGCCCCCGAAAAGAGCGGTGTACTCATTGCCTGTGCCTCAATCCACGGCAACACCCTCAAGGCGGCTCACGAATTGAAGTCTATGCTCGAGGAAAACGGCGAAAACGCAGTTCTCTTCGACCTTACAAAGGGAGTTATTTCCGAGTGCGTTTCACTCTGCTTCTGCTATGACCGCATTGTGCTTATGGCGTCAAGCTATGACGCAGGCGTGTTCGCACCCATGAGCGACCTGCTCCACCATCTTCAGTCAAAGGCGTTCCAAAACAGAACCGTTGCGCTTTGCGAAAACGCAAGCTGGGCGCCGTCGGCGCTGAGAACTATGAAAGCGGAGCTTGAAAAGTGCGGAAATATCACACTTATTGACAAAACGGTTTCCATAAAGACAAGAGTTTCCGACGCTTCACTTTCGGAGCTTCGTGAGCTTGCAAACGAGCTTTCAAAATAAAACAAAACAACCGATTTTGTGCGTGTACGGTGCTTCGTACACGCTTTTTTATGCAACATACATTATAATATACAATAAATAATATATATTTTTACCTTTTTGCTATTGACGAGTTAGCCGTGACTAACTATAATATAGTTAGCGGTTGCTAACTATATGTTTTTATATAAAGGAGAAGATCATGAGTTTTGTTGAAATCAAGGGTATAAAAAAGCATTTCGGACAGGGCGACAGTCTTGTCAATGTATTAAACGGCGTTGACATAAGCATTGAAAAGGGTGAAATATGCGTGCTTTTAGGTCCGTCCGGTTCAGGTAAATCAACGCTTCTTAACATTATCGGCGGAATTGAAAATGCGGACGAGGGCTACATAGCAATCGACGGCGAAAAAACCAAGGATATGAACGAAAACCAGCTCACTCTTTACAGAAGAAAGCATCTCGGCTATGTTTTCCAAATGTATAACCTTATTCCCAACCTTACCGTAAGGGAAAATATCGAGGTCGGCAAATATCTCGGCAGCGACACGCTTGATGTTGACGAGCTGATGAAAACGCTCGGCATTTACGACCAGAGAAAGAAAATCCCCGCTCATCTTTCGGGCGGTCAGCAACAGAGGACCTCCATAGGCAGGGCTATTGTCAAAAACCCGGATATTCTTCTGTGCGACGAGCCTACGGGTGCGCTTGACTACAACACCTCAAAGGAAATACTCAAGCTTATTGAGGACATAAACAGGAAATACGGCAACACGATTATTATGGTAACTCACAACGACGCCATCAAAAATATGGCTGACAGAGTTTTCACATTGAAGGACGGCGTTGTCAGGAAAAACTATGTAAACGAAAATAAGATACCTGCGGCAGAGCTTGAATGGTAACGGAAGTTGAAGAGGTGAAAAAATGAAAAGCCCACTTAACAAAAGATACCCGAGGGAGTTGAAACAGGACTTCGGAAAATATGCCGCAGTTTTCCTTTTCCTCGTGTTCTTTATCGGCGCAATGTCGGGATTTTTTGTCTCGGACATAAGCGTTGCGGCAACATATTACGAGGGTCTCGAAAAATACAATATCGAGGACGGCCATATTGCATTCAACCTTGTGCCGAACGATGAATTGCTTAATAAAATCGAGACCGACAACAACATAACCCTTTATAAAATGTTTTATAAGGACGAAACGGTCGCTCAGAACGACACCACGCTCCGTATTTATGTTGACAGAGACACAATAAACACCGAATGCGTTATGGACGGTGCGATGCCGACAGCCGCAAACGAAATTGCCATTGACAGAATGTATGCGGTAAACAACAACATTTCAATCGGCGACACAGTAACGGTTGACGGACAGGATTACACCGTAACGGGTTACAGCGCAGTTCCCGATTACAGCTGTCTTTTCGAGAGCAATGCAGATATGATGTTCGACGCGGTAAACTTCGGTGTCGGATTTGTGACAAACGAGGGATACGAAAAAATCAGAACTGCTCACGAAAAAATAAACTATGCGTGGAAGTATCTCACGCCCACAACGGACGATGTTGACGCAAAGAACCGTTCAGATGACATTACGGACAGCCTTGAGGACATATTGAAGCAGTACGACCAAGACCTTATCCAGGCGCAGGTTGACTCGCTTTACGCTCAGGCAAAGGACATTTCGGCAGGTCTCGGAGACGACTTTGAAAAGGCTTCAAAGGCAATAACAAACAAGGTTACTGCGGCGGCTGAGAAGGCGGCTGAAAACGCTGTCTCCTCCCTCTCCTCGGACGAGATGCTTGATGTTATCTCCTCGGCTTCGGGCAAGAGCAGAGATGAAATTGTAACCTCGGCGTTTAATTCGCTCGGTCTTACGGACGAACAGAAATATACGCTTGCGGCATATTCGGGCACACTCTCAAACGAAGAAATGCTCGGTGCGGCATTGAAGCTTTCGGGCAAGACCGAAAACGACCTTATGCCGATAGTTATGTCGGCAAGCGGTATGAGCGAGGACGAGTTGGGCACGGCTTTGATGAAGTATGCCGCTCAAAAGCAGGGCACTACCGTTGACGGGCTTATTGCAAAACAGCTCGGCACGACCGAAGAAAAATACAAGGCTATGACCGACGCCTTTGAAGAGGCAAAGGATTTAACCGACGACCTTGACAAGACCTCGGCGGAGGCTCCGAAAATCAATTTTGACGAGCTTGAGAACGAAAAGGACTACGAAAACAATATGGACTTTTCGCTTGACAAGATTTACTCGATAGTCGATAAAATAAGCGCTGCGGACATTTACGATATGAGCGGTATCAGGGCAACGCTCGACCGCCTCGACGCACTTACGAAAACAGAGATTGACGACAGCGGAATAATTACAGTTGAGGACTACAACCCGAGATTTTCAAACAAAGCCATCAACTTTACCATTGAGGACACCGTAGGCGACAAGGCGAGCGCAACGCTTATGCTTTATATGATAATTGCGGTAATTGCGTTTATGTTCGCCGTTACCTCTTCGAACACAATCTCAAAGGAAGCAAATGTTATCGGTACTCTGAGAGCTTCAGGCTACACAAAGGGCGAACTTATAAGGCACTATATGGCACTTCCGATAATTGTTACGCTCCTCGGCGCCGTTGTCGGCAACATTTTGGGCTACACGGTGTTTGAAAAGCTGTTTATCGGCGTTTACTATTCGAGTTATTCTCTCCCGACATACGAAACGCTCCCGAGCGCACAGGCATTTTTTGACACGACCGTTATACCGCTTATTCTCGTAATCGTTATAAACCTTGCGGTAATCGGCAGGAAAATGCAGTTGAGCCCGCTCGCATTTCTCAGAGGCGAATTGAGCAGAAGCAAGAAAAAGCAGGCGGTAAGCCTTTCGGAAAAGCTTCCGTTCATTTCACGCTTCAGACTTCGCATACTCTTCCAGAACATTCCGTCATATCTTACAATGTTTGTCGGAATTTTCCTCGGCGGCGTGCTTGCGGTGTTCGGACTGATGTTCGGTCCCCTGCTCTCCGACTACGGCAACCTTGTCAAAGAAACACAGATTTCTCAATACCAGTATGTGCTTGTCGATACGGTTGAAACGCAGAACGAACAGGCTGAAAAATACTGCGTGACCTCGCTTGACACGGTAAGCGAAAAGTTTATGACCGATGAGGTTATGATTTACGGAATTGAGGACGGCAGCAAGTATATCACAACGGAAATCCCGTCCGGACAGGTACTTATTTCAAACGGCTACGCCGCAAAATTCAAGCTGTCCGAGGGCGATGAAATAACGCTTAAAGATAAGTATTCGAGTAAGACCTATACATTCACGGTCGGCGGAATTTACACCTACGACGCCGCAATTTCGATATTTATGCCGAGAGAGGATTATCTCACCGTCTTTGGCGAGGACAGCGATTATTTCACGGGATATTTCAGTAACGAAAAGCTCACGGACATTGACTCGGACGACATTGCGACGGTTATAACCGAAAAGGACCTTACCAAGATTGTCACGCAGATGCAGGTGTCAATGGGCGAGTTTATGAATGTGTTCAAGGGCCTCGGCGTTATAATATTTATGCTTGTTATCTACATTTTGACAAAGCAGATAATCGAGCGTAACGCAAAATCAATTTCAATGACAAAGGTTTTGGGCTTCACGAACGGCGAGATAGCAAAGCTGTATATTGTAATAACCTCGCTTGTGGTAATCGGCTCGCTGCTTATTTCGATACCGCTTATCCATGTTGCGTTAAAGGCAATTTTTGAGGGCTACCTTTACACGCAGATGACCGGCTATATTCCGTATATAATTTCAAACACCTGCTATGTCAAGATGTTTGTTATGGGAATAGTCAGCTATGCGGTGGTTTCAATCGGTATGTTTATCAAGATAAAGAAGCTTCCCAAGGGCGAGGCTCTAAAAAACCAGAACTTATAATAATTCCTTATAACTCCTTTCCTAATGAAATATGCACAGCTTTAGCGCTGTGCATATTTTTTATTGAAAAAAATTATGAATTGTACTAAAATATAGAAATAAAACAGACAAACGGAGTTGATTATATGAACGCAAACGAATTCAAAAGAAACGAACTGCTCGCACAGACGGTAATCAATGGCTTGCAGTCAAGAAATATGACGGGATACTATGCCGACTCCAAGGAAAAGGCAAAGGAGCTTGCGCTCTCGCTTATGCCCGACGGCTGTTCGGTATCTCACGGCGGTTCGTGCTCCATTGAGGAAATAGGTCTTATCGACGAGCTCAAAAGCGGAAAATATCATTATATCGACCGTAACACAGCCCCCGACAGACACAAGGCGGAGCTTGAAGCGTATGACTGCGATGTGTTCCTCGGCAGTACAAACGCCATAACCGAGGACGGCATACTTGTCAATATCGACGGCAACTCAAACAGGGTTTCGGCTTATGCTTACGGTCCTAAAAAGGTTGTGCTTATCGTCGGAATGAACAAGGTCGCAAAAGATGTTGACGCCGCTCTTAAAAGGGCAAGAAACATTGCCGCACCGATAAACACACAGCGTTTCGGGCTCAATACCCCCTGCTCCAAAACGGGCTCGTGCCTTAATTGCAAATCGCCCGACACAATCTGCTGTCAGTTTTTGATAACAAGATATTCCCGCCACAAGGACCGTATTCATGTTATTTTGGTAAACGACAAGCTCGGATATTAAATCATTTACAACAGAAAATTCCATAAAAAAGCGGACGGAAGGCTGAGAGTTCATAAGGAAGTATTGGTTTCTCGCATAAAAAAATTTTTACAGCTACGAAACTGCAACGCACTTCAAAATGATATATTTTTGATACAAGAAAAGGCAAACCCCACAGATAATGCTGACGCATATCTGTGGGGTTTAACGCATTATTGTGCAAAAAGATGTTATTTTGAAGCAAAACTGCCTTATTAACTCTCAGCCTTGTTTTTTATTTGCCGTTATGGAATAGATAATCATCCTGCCACCTTAAAGGATTATCTGCAATATATTGCCACTTTATCTGAAAGTCGTGCTCATCACGGATTACATGGTCATAAAAACCTTTTTGCCAAATCGATACACCGAGCCGCTTGGTTATTGAGCCCTTGAATTGCTTAATTATACGATATATCGTAGGGGCGAACTGCGTTCGCCCGCCATAAGTATCTATCCGTATAAGCAAATGAATGTGGTTTGGCATAATCACATAATTATCGACTGTAACATTTTCATATATCTCGCTTATCTTCTTGATTTCGTTCTCAACAACATTCCCTATTTTTGACGGGCGAACACAGTTCGCCCCTACGGGTATGTACGACAAAATAGGCTTGCGGTTTTTAACGCAAACGGTTATAAAATAGGCGCCGTTTTGTGAATAATCATAATCCTTTAATCTGTTCGGTTTTCTTGTGCGGCAATTCATATTTTCTTCAAATTAGCCATTTTTGCCATAAGCTTCTTTGTGCCGACCTTTTGGAAGGCTATTTCCAAGAGCATATCGTTGCCCATGGGGGTTGCTCTTGACACTACGCCGTCGCCGAAAACCCTGTGGCTTACCGAATCGCCCGGCTTGAAATTAAGAGCAGCCGACGAGCCCGAAGCGCTCTTTCCCGCTCCCGAAAAGCCTCTGTTTACCGCCGTGTTCGGCTTTGAATACGAGCTGTGCTGTACTGTATGCGAAGCCGCAGAGGATTTCTCCCTTGCGGTACTGCCGGAGCCGAAGCCCGAAAATGACGAATGACCGAAAAACGGATTGTCCGAAGTGCGCTCAAGTAAATTGTTCGGAATTTCATCCAAAAATCTTGACGGTCTGTTATAGTTTGTCGAACCGTACATCATTCTCTGTTTGGCGTCGGTAAGATACAGCTTTTCCTTTGCCCTTGTAATTCCGACATAGCAAAGGCGGCGTTCCTCCTCCGTTTCGACCTCGGAGAACATACTCTGTCTGCCCGGGAAAACGCCCTCTTCCATTCCCGGCATAAACACCACGGGGAATTCAAGACCCTTCGCCGAATGGAGCGTCATAAGCACAACTGCGTCGGCGTCCTGATTGTAATTATCAATATCGGTCATCAACGCAACCTCTTCAAGGAAGTCACCGAGCGTTTTTTCGGGGTCCTCCTCAAAGTATCTTGCAAGGTTTGCGCCCAACTGATTGAGGTTTTCCATTCTGTCGTCGTACTTTAACGGGTCGTCCTTAAGCGAACGGGCGTATCCCGTCCTGTCAAGCACTTCGGCAAGCAACTCCGACGGCGGAATCTCCTCAAGCCTTGATATGAAAGAGTCTATCATATCTGTAAAGTCTTTGAGCTTTACAGAACTTCGCTTCAATAATTCGTAATTATCGGCGGTTTTGAACACCTCGTAAAGCGGTACGCCGAGCGTATCTGCAATCTGTGAGGCGTTGTTTACCGTGGTTTCGCCTATTCCCCTTTTCGGGGTGTTGATTATACGCATAAGCCTTACCTTATCGGAGGTGTTGTTGATAACATTGAGGTAAGCCATAGCGTCCTTGATTTCCATTCGGTCATAGAACTTGTGTCCGCCGATTATCCTGTACGGGATTGAGTTACGCATAAGCTCCTGCTCTATGGGGCTCGACATAGCGTTCATTCGGTACAAAATCGCAAAGTCGCTCAATTTATGCTTTCTGCCCCTGTCGTACTCCTCGGAAATCTTTTTTACTATGTATTTCGCCTCTGCCGTCTCGTCGTTTACGGTGCGGCACTCCACCTTTTCGCCCGCTCCGTTTGCCGTCCAGAGGTTCTTGCCCTTTCGTTCGCTGTTGTTTGAGATTACCGCATTTGCGGCGTCAAGTATATTCTGCGTTGAGCGGTAATTCTGCTCAAGTCTTATGACAACGGCGTCGGAATATCTGTTCTCAAATTGTAAAATGTTTTCAATCGTAGCTCCTCTGAAACGGTAAATACTCTGGTCGTCATCGCCGACAACGCAGATGTTTTTATATCCGTCCGCAAGCATTGAAGTTAGCTTGTACTGTGCGAAGTTCGTGTCCTGATACTCGTCAACCATAATATGACGGAATCTTCTCTGATAGTATTCAAGCACCTCGGGGCAAGTCTCAAAGAGCTTTATGGTGTTGACGATAATATCGTCAAAGTCCATTGCGTCGGCTTCACGGAGCATTTGCTCATACTTTTTATACACCTGACCGATTTTTTCAAGCCTTATATCGCCCGAATTGTCGTTTATAAACTGCTCGGGAGTAATGAGCTGGTCCTTTGCGCGGCTTATCTCGTTGAGTATCGACTTATGCGGCAGGAATTTATCGTCAATGTCAAGAAGCCTCTGACATTCCTTGATAATGCGCTTGCTGTCGTCTGTGTCATAGATGGTAAAATGGCTCGAAAAGCCTATTTTATCGCCGTCTCGCCTTAAAATACGCACGCAGGACGAGTGGAAGGTGCTTGCCCATATGTCAAGAGCCGCTTCGCCGAGAATGAGCGAAAGACGCTCCTTCAATTCGTTCGCCGCCTTGTTGGTAAAGGTAATGGCAAGTATCTGCCAAGGCTGTACGGCGTTCACGCTCAAAAGGTCCTTTATATCCTCATAAACGGTTTTGTCGCCGTCGAGATAGCGGCGCATCTTCTCCGCATCGCCGTCGTCGGGCGTTCTTTCAAGCCAGGTTGAATTGTATGCGTCGCCGTATTTAATGAGGTTTGCAATCCTGTTTATGACAACCGTAGTCTTGCCCGAGCCTGCGCCCGCAAGAATTAAAAGCGGTCCTTTCGTGTTAAAGACCGCTTTCTTCTGCATATCGTTCATTCGCTTAAATTCGTTTTCGATTATCTGTTTTCTTAAAGTTAAAATTTCGCTTTTATCCATTAAAATTCTCCGATTATTTTATGAAAAGATTTCCGCCGTGTGCGTCAATGGCAACCGTGAGCGGAAAAGAATTAAACTCCAATTTTTTGACCGATTCGCAGCCCAAATCGTCAAACGCAATTACCTCGCACGAAGAAATACACTTTGAGGCAAGCGCACCCGCACCGCCTATCGCACAGAAATACACTGCGCCGTTGCGCACGATTGCGTCGCACACCTCTTTTGAACGGGGACCCTTGCCGACCATAGCCGCAAGCCCCATATCAAGCATTTTCGGTGCGTAAACATCCATTCTTGACGAAGTTGTGGGCCCGCACGAGCCGATTGCAAGCCCCTGCGGTGTGGGAGTGGGCCCCGCATAGTAGACGGTGGCTCCGTTTATCTCATAAGGCGTTTTTTCGCCGTTTTCAAGAAGGGAGAATATACGCTTATGTGCGGCGTCACGGGAGGTGTAGACGGTTCCGCTCAAATACACGGTGTCGCCCGCTTTAAGATACTGTGCCGCATTTTTGATTTCGCTTGTGTTGATACTGTACTCGCTCACTTTTAACCCTCTTTTGTGTCAGGCTTGATGTTCAAATCCTCGTGGAATTCGGTGTGAGGCGGATACTGAATGTATGTAAGTCCGCTTCCGTCGTTTGTTTCAAGCACGCCCGTAGCGTCGTCGTCAATTTCGAACGAAACTGAGAGGTCGGGTTCAAACACCGCGTCCTGCCTTATTGCGAGATTCTTTGCCGCAGCAGCCATACGCTGAGCGAGAACGGAAATGTTGGCGTGGAGCTCGTCAACCGACTTTGTAAAGATTGCGGAAATTTTATCGACCTCCGAAGAGAGCCTTGAAATTTCGCTTGCCTGCTTTGAAATATCCTCGGAAATGGTCTTTGAAGCGGTGTGCGCCTTTTCGTTGGCAGCCGCAACAATGTTTTCCGAATATTTTCTCGCGTCAAGGAAAGCCGCTCCAAGACGAGCCTGAGCCGCTTCAATTTCCTTATTATTCCTCTCAATAACCGACTTTGCCTTTGAATACTCCTCGGAAACTGCCGAGAGCTCCTCGACCTTTGAAGCGATTTCGGTATTTTTCTCTTGGAGTGCTTCAATCTTTTCCGTCTTTTCGGAAATTTCCTTTTTAAGCTCTTCAAGCTGTGCGCAATCGTCAGTGAGCTCGACTACCTTTGAGTTAAGCTCGCCGATTTTTTCATCCTTTTTCTCGACATCCGATTTGAGAGCCTCAATTTCCTTTTTAAGCTCTTCGACATAGGAAATAACATCCTCTTTTTTGAAGCCGCCGAAAACGCTTGTTCTCATAATTTTTTCTGAGTCCATACAAACACCCCTACGGATAAATTCTGATTATTCTTATCTATTTTAACAGATTTCTGAACCAAAAACAACCTTAATGTGGATAATTGTCAAATAAATTGATTTTGATTTTTCTTTGTGCTAAAATAAGGTCAAAAGGAGTGAACATTATGTCAAACGGTAAAAAACACGGCGCCTTGAAATACATGGCGATTGTTGCGGGCGCATTTGTTACAACATTTTATGTTTCAGGTGAAATCGCTTATCATTTTGTTCTTTCACGAAAAGGACTTACAGGTCCGATTTCAGGCGTATTTGTCAACAAGGAAGTTAAAAACATTGCAAGCGACGAATACAGAAACAAGCTTGAAAACATCCTCAAGGACGGTGCAAAATGGTTTGAGGAGTTCCCCAAAGAAAAGCTGGAGATTAAAAACAGAGACGGCGATACCCTCCATGCCGATTTAATCAAGCCGGACAAGGACAGCAATGTGTATGTTTTCTGCATACACGGCTACACCTCCGCTCCGAAGTATATGGGAATTTATGCAAAGAAGTTCCGTGAGCTCGGTTATAATGTAATTCTCCCGAGCCTTAGAGGTCATGCGGACAGCGAAGAGGAATTCATTTCAATGGGCTGGAAGGACAGACTTGATGTTGTCGATTGGATAAACTATGTTGTTTCCGAACACCCCGACTGTGAAATCGTTCTCCACGGCGTTTCAATGGGTGCGGCTACAACCATGATGACCCTCGGCGAAGAGCTTCCCAAGAATGTCAAGGCGGCTATTGAAGACTGCGGATATACAAATGTGTGGGATGTCTTGAAGCACAAGATGTCAAAGATGAAAATCCCCGAATTCCCGTTCCTTTACAGTGCGAACAACATAAATCAGCTTCGCGAAAAATTCAACTTCAAGGAGGCTTCGTGTACCGAGCAGCTTAAAAAGTGCGTTACTCCCCTGCTGTTTATTCACGGCGAAAAGGACGACTTTGTTCCGTACAGTATGCTTGACGGAGTTTACAATGCGGCTGAAAACTGTGAAAAGGAAAAGCTTTCCGTTCCGGACGCTCCGCATGCCCGTTCGGTATGCGCTCATCCCGAGCTTTATTGGAGCACCGTTACGGCTTTCCTCAAGAAGTATCTTTAATATCATAAAATACAACAGAGCACGGAGCAATCCGTGCTTTTTCTTTTGTCATAAACCGTACAACTTCCGAATATAAATTTATCGAAAAACAAATTCAAATCTTCAAAACAGAGGATCTTAGGAGGTACTGTTAATGGCAGAGAGAAGTATATATGCCGATATAGCGAACAGAACAAACGGGGATATTTATATCGGCGTAGTCGGTCCCGTAAGGACGGGTAAATCGACCTTTATAAAGAAATTTATGGACACCCTTGTTATTCCGAATATAGAAGATCCGGCTATACACGACCGTGCCACCGACGAGCTTCCGCAATCTGCCGCCGGAAGAACCATTATGACAACAGAGCCGAAGTTTATCCCCGAGAGCGCTGTTGAAATCACGCTTCCCGACAATGCTTCTCTTAAAGTCAGAATGATTGACTGCGTCGGATATATCGTTCCGAGCTCACTCGGATACATTGAGGGCGACAACCCGAGAATGGTGAACACGCCTTGGTACGACCACGAAATCCCGTTCAATATGGCGGCTGAAATCGGCACGCAAAAGGTCATTAACGAGCACTCGACGATAGGTCTTGTAATCACGACGGACGGCAGTATTTCCGATATACCGAGGGAGGAATACGAGCAGGCTGAGGAGCGTGTGGTAGATGAATTAAAGGAGCTTAACAAGCCGTTTATCGTACTTCTCAACTGCACATATCCGAAAAGCGAAAGCGCAACCGCAACGGCGGCAAGACTTACCGAAAAATACCGTGTGCCCGTCATTCCCGTAAACTGCCTTGAGCTTGACGAAAGCGAAATCAAAGAAATTCTCACACAGGTGCTTTTTGAATTTCCTATCAAGGAGATAAGTATCGATTTTCCGTCGTGGCTTATTTCACTGCCGCACGATCATTGGTTACGGCAGAGCGTTACCGGAGTTGTCGCAAAGGCTACTGAAAATCTTACTCTCGTGCGTGATGTCGGCTTGCTTACAAGCGAATTGAAGCAATGCGAGTATATCACCGACGCCTCGGTTTCACGCATGAACCTCGGTGACGGCAGTGCGTTTGTCGATGTGAGAATGAGCAACGACCTGTTCTATAAAATCATTGCGGAATACACGGGGCTTGAAATAAACGGCGAATATGAGCTGATGAAATGTATGTGCGAGCTCAGCCGCACAAAAAAGGAATACGACAAAATCAAAAACGCTCTTGACGAGGTGGAAAACACGGGCTACGGAATTATAATGCCCGACATTGACGAGCTGAAGCTGCAAGAGCCGGAAATTATAAAACAGGGCGGAAGATACGGCGTAAGGCTTTCGGCATCGGCACCGTCAATTCATATGATAAAGGCAAACATTCAGACCGAGGTCGCACCGATTGTCGGAACGGAAAGTCAGTCGGAGGAGCTTGTGAAATATCTGCTTGCGGGATTTGAAGAGGAACCGACAAAGATATGGGAGTCAAACATTTTCGGGAAATCGCTTAACGACCTTGTAAACGAGGGGCTTCGAAGCAAGCTGTTTCATATGCCGAACGAGGCGAGAATGAAAATGCAAGAAACTCTTGAGAAGGTTATTAACGAGGGTTGCAACGGTTTGATTTGTATAATTTTGTAAAATTTAAGCGAGTGATTTTTTCACTCGCTTATCTGCATATTATATAAAGAAACGGGAATACTGTTCTCAAAGCAATATAAGGAGTTGAGAAAAAATGCTTGATAAAATCGCTTTGATTATTCTCGTTATCGGCGGTATAAACTGGGGCTCAATCGGCTTGTTTCAGTTTGACATAGTAAGCTGGATATGCGGCGGTCAGGATGCAATTCTCGCAAGAATTATCTATACGCTTGTCGCACTCTCGGCAATCTGGTGCATATCGCTTTTGTTCAGGGAAAACGAAATTGTCGCAACCAATGAAGAATAACCCCGTATGCGCAAAAAAGACACCGTCTGAGCGACGGTGTCTTTCGTTATATTATCTTATAAATGAACTGATCAAACCGGCTGACTTGCAATCTTTTCAAGGATAGCCTTTGCGTCAACGATTGAAACTGTACCGTCATCATTCATATCTGCAAGATATTTCTGATAATCGTTAAGCGTTTCAAGGTCAACAAGGTATCTGAGAGTGAGCTTAGCGTCAACGAGCGATACCTTCGTGCTCATATCAACATCGCCCTTTTCGTAATTTGCATACTTAATATTCTTAGCTGTAGAGTCCATATGGGAAAGGAAGTGATAGCTGATTATTGCTGATGATTCTGCTTCACAATCATATGAAAGATTAACTCTTTCAATTTCGCCTGTGCCGTACACATTATCGGATGTAGCGCCTACGAACTTAACTGTGCAGGTAATTCCCGAATATATAAGTGAAGAACTCATAAACAAGCCGTCAATAGCTTCAACAGACAATCCCAATTTATCAATTGCCGAAAGCTTGAGAGCTTCAACAAACTGCTCGTTTGTTACATAGTCGTTTGTGAGATGTGAAAGAGCCTTGTAACCGTTTTCAGCATCCTGGTCTTCGAGTGTGAACGTAATTGAGCCTGTTTCATCATCAAACGATGCATCCTCAATATCAAACACATCAAGCTCTGTTGCTTTAACAGCATATCTTTCGTCAAGCTTGTCTGTTGCAGTTGTAGCAACCGGAACATTTGCCGAAGTAGCACCGATAGCAAGCTGCTCTTTTGCTGACGTACCCATTGTGTTGGCAAGAAGTCCGCCAACAGTTGTCAAAGCACTGTTTAATTTTTCGTCAAAGCTATTAAGCTTTTCATCCGTGTTATCAACATACATACAAGCCGGATCGTCAACATAGCCGCACTTACAATCGACGCTTCTGCAAGCACCGCCCTGATCGCAGGGATGAGTTGAAGTACATCCTGTACCTGTCGGGCAGCATGTGCAACAGCCTGCAACATCTTTACATGTGCACTCCCATACCTGATGAGGATTGTCAGCCGTACAAACATCAGTGGCATCTTCTCCGGTATCGTTCTTGCACTGCCATTTATCTGTTCTGATATGTGTGCCCATATTTTCATCGACGCTTACTGTAATCTTATCAACAGCTCTCAAAACAACGCCTAAAACCATTCCCATAGTAGAATCGGGCGTAAATTGACCTGCGCTTGAGATGGAAAAAGTATAATCAGACATTGTACCGTCATCATTCGGCACCTGTTCAAACCGGCTGTTTCTTGCATAATCATATCCTGCTTTAGCAGCAACCATATTAGCTGTACCGGCATTAACCTTTTCAGCAAGTTCTGCAAGATCAAAATCGGAGCCTTCATTAAAATAATCAAATGTGCTGTATTCTGATGATACATCCATTGCGAATTCAACGCTCATCGGTTCCGGATTGATGTAAGAAAGCGAAGCACTTCCGTTAATGCTGTATGTATATGTAAGCTTGGTAATCTGGTTTGATGAGTTAATTGCAACCTTAATTTTGATATTAGTTAAAGAAAGAGAAAAGCTTTCAAAATCAAGTCCGGTGTCATGCTTAGCCGCACTGTTTACGATAACATCGTCGAGACCTGTAACACGGGGATAGTTATCCGTAATCTCGGGAAGAACGGAGTCTTCAACCTTTTCATCAGCAACAATATCAACATCTTTATAGTTAAGAATATATGTTTTTCCTTTATTTTCTGTTGTAACATTTTCGACATCATCCGCGCTAAGCTTTGTAGCTATTAAAACATCTCTGCCGAGAGTCAGCGAAGCATCTGAATTTTTTTTCACTTTTGCGCTAACAGCATCAACTCCGACAAGGTTCTTAAGAATTTTGTCAAAATTATAAGTACCGTCAGTGCAGTAAGGCTCTGCAGAATATTCCGGATACTTTGCAGCCATAATTGAATTCATCGTATTAGTTGTCTCGTCGCTGTCAAAAGAAACTGAAGGACTAACTGTTTTTAACAGATAATAACCAGGCAAATGGTGTGTTGTTCCGTCAGCATTATTCGCATCAGCAACAAATGTTGTGTGTTCGTTGATCTTCTCAACGAGATCCTCTGTAGACAAATCCGCAGCAAATGCAACGAATGCCACAGTGATACTCGAAATGAGCATTGCCATTGCAAGAAGAATCGATAAGATCTTTTTCATTTTCAAAAGCTCCTTATAAGAAATTGTATTTTCACCCGTCTCGGGGCATAAGCCCCTTATGGTGCATAATTACATTTCATATAATATCACAAGAGATTTGTTTTTGCAATAAGATTGTCAAAAATTTTTGATGAAAACCGATATTTTTATCGGATTACACAACAGAACCCGTACCTTATTTATCAGCATTGCACAAAACGGGGTATTTTGTTTGAAAATTACGGAAAACTGTGATATAGTATTCAGAGCCTATTATTACATTATATATAACGGAGAAATTATGTTAGTTACGCTTACGGATGTTTCGAAGGGCTTCCTTGACGAAACGGTACTCGAAAAAATAAATATGTCTGTAAACGAGGGCGACAAGGTCGGTCTTATGGGTGTCAACGGTGCCGGCAAGACGACGCTTCTCAACATTATCGCGGGCGTCCTCCCCTGCGACGAGGGAACGGTATCGAAAAAGAACGGTCTTGAAATCGGCTACCTCAGGCAAAACGAGGCGCTCGACGACGGCAACACGCTCGAAGAGGAAATCAAATCCGCTCTCGAACGCACATACACCGTTCGCAAACTTATGGCGGAAATATCGGAAAAGCTGTCCTCGGCAAGCCCCGAAAGCGAAGAATATAAAAGGCTTGAAAGCGAATATGCCGTTCTTGACAACGAATACACGGCACTTGACGGCTACACCGCCGACACAAGGATAAACAGAGTGCTGACAGGTCTCGGCTTCGGCAATTTTGACCTTAAAATGAAAACCTCTGCCCTCTCGGGCGGCGAAAAGATGCGCTTTGCAATGGCGAAAATTCTGCTTCGCAACCCCGAGCTGCTTATCCTCGACGAGCCGACAAACCATCTTGATTTTTCAATGCTCGCATGGCTCGAAGATTATATAAAATCGTATAAGGGTGCGGTTCTGACCGTATCGCACGACAGATATTTCCTCGACAGCGTTGTGTCGGGCATATATGAAATCGAACAGAAAACTCTGTATAAGTACAAGGGCGGATATTCCTCGTTTATAAAGCAAAAGGAAGAGCGCCTGCGTGTGCTCGAAAAGGAATACGACAAGCAACAGGAAGAGCTTGCCGCCATGCGGGATTATGTCAACCGAAATCTCGCCCGTTCAAGCAGTTCAAACAGCGTCGGTTCAAGGGTCAAGGCGCTTGAAAAGATGGAAATCAGACAAAAGCCCAACCCGAGGCCCAAGGACATACATTTCAAATTCGATTATGACATTGAACCGCACAAGGTCGTGCTGACCGTCAAGGATATGGGCGTGCATGTCGGCGACAGGGTAACGGGCAAGCAGCTGTACGACAATATCTCTTTGGAGGTCCTCTGCGGCGACAAAATAGCGCTAGTCGGCAAAAACGGCGTGGGAAAATCGTCGTTTCTGAAAGCCGTTATGAAACGAATCAGCTGTTCGGGCACGGCGCGTTTCGGCGGAAATGTCAAGGTTGCGTATTTCGACCAGGAGCTTCGGGACCTCGATTTGAACGACACGGTTATCGAGGCGGTGCACAAGCAATTCCCGACCAAAACGGATTTTGAAATCCGCAGTGCTCTGGGCAGGCTCTTGATTGAGGACGAGGCGGTTTTCAAGCGGGTGCGCGATCTCTCGGGCGCAAACAGAGCAAAGGTACAGTTCTGTATTATAATGTTTAAGCGTGCGAATGTGCTCATACTCGACGAGCCGACGAACCATCTCGATTACATTGCGAAAGAGGCGCTTGACGATGCGCTCAAGCAGTTCACGGGAACGCTGATTACCGTTTCGCACGACAGGTATTTTCTCAACAGCGTGCCGACAAAGATAATCGAAATGTTCCCCGACGGGCTGAAAATATATAACGGAAAATACGATTATTACCTTGAACACCGTGAGGCGCCGCAGCATCAAATCAAAGAAAAGCAGGACTCGGAGCAGAAAGCGGCATATCTCAGTTCAAAACTCAACAAAGCCGACGAACGCAAACGCAGGGCAAAAATCAATGCGCTTTCAAAGGAAATTGAGGCGCTTGAAAGTGAAATCGAAGAGTTGAAAGAGCGCTCCGCAACGGAGGAAATCGTGACCGACTATGTAAAGCTCGGCGAAGTCCTCGAAGAAATCAAACAAAAAGAAACCGCCCTCGAGCAAAAAGAAACCGAATGGCTCGAATTGGCGGAATGAAGGAACGAACGCCTAAGTTGTACAACTTAGGCGTTTGTTTTAGTTAATCATTTAGCAGAAATTTGTTCCATTGATTTGTTTACATCGTTAAAAAAGTCGATTGTTCTGCTTTCAACATCTTCAGCAATAATTTCAGGGAAATTTTTGTTTGCATATGAAACACACCAATTACCTGCTCTTTCTATCCACTTAACAAGTCCATCTGTCAAAATTTCTTGAGAAATAGCAAAATAGAAATAATTTCTCATTTGTAATTCCAAAGCTAAAAAGAAAAAGATATTTGCATTAAGTTTTTCTTTTCCCAATATATATGTTCCGATTCTCATTGATAATTCATAATTTTTCATTGATGATAATAAAAGCATCATTTCATACAAGCAGTCAGTTCTGTCAAACTTTTCTCCCAAAAGCAAGATTATATTTACCGCTTTTGTATAATCTTTTTTTTCCATATAGCACTTATATTTTTTCTCTAAAGTGTATTGTGGTATAACCTTTAAGAATTCCTTATTATTAAGGAATTTATCTAACTCCTCAACGCCGTTTTTCTGTTCATATATCTCTATCTTATCAATTAGATATGCGGGATTGTGCGAAAAATCATTTTCAAGAAACTTTATGTATTTTTCAGCACTATCGGTTTGGCCGTTTGCCAACGCACATACAATTTGAATATGATGGCCATTGTATTTATTAGGATATTTTGATACTAACATTTTAGCAATTTTCTTTGCATTCAAAGGCATATTATGTCTAATGGAAAACAGCGCATATTCCACATTTGATTTTATTATTTCTTTATCATTATTAGATATTTTAATTGCTCGCCTGTAATGTTTTTCGGACAGCTCAATATTGCCGGCAGCTTCTTCCGACTTTCCTAATATCATTAAAAGCCCTGCATTCTCATATCCTTTTAGTATTGCATTTCGAAAACATTCCCCGGCAAGTTGCTGCTGATTTAATCTAACTGCACAAATTCCTATATAATAATCAATTTCTCCGTTTTCGTTGTCTTCATGCAATAATTCGTTCAGCTCTTTCAACGCTGTTGGAATTTCATATGCTTCTATTAATTTCCTGATTCTCTCAAAAATAACTTTATCACTCATTATTTTCTCTCCTATAAAAGAATTATGATTCGCCTATCCAATCTAATACATCATCTGCCCAGTTCTCTACATTATCTATTGCCTTATTGGTAATTTTAATTAATGGTGCATTTCCAGATATAAAGTCCAACATAGTATCTGTTGCTCCATCTATATCATTATCGAAAGCGTCCCAAACATAGCGTGTTGCCTTTTCGCCTGTCGAAATTGCTTTTGATATAATATTTACTTTATCGACATTATTTAATGTTTTTTCACTTATATCGCTAAGGCCAAAGTTTGTATCAAACAAAAAGTCTTTGGCACTTTTTGTAGCCTTTCCAGTGACATTTTTCAAATCTTGTGGCGATTTAAAAAGATCTGCAACACTATTCACCAAGCCAGCAGTTTCAGCAATTGTATCAACCGAATTCAAGGCGTTTACTATTGCGCTTTCAGAATCAACACCCATAAGTTCCAAACCTCCACTAATTCCCTCTTTATCTGCATGTCGCTCCGCTTCTTCCAAATATTTTTCTTTATCATCATCTGACCCTGTTGAATACAATGCTAAATTCCATAATGACGGTACATCACTTATACAAATAGTAAATAGGTCATCAACTGCATTCCACGCTGATATTACACCCTTAATAGGATGTCCTGTTTTGAAATAAACATATACTTTTCCGATGTTACCTATTGCCGAAGCCAAATTTCCAACAGCACTTTTCAACTTATCTTTGGTTAACTCTTTTTTTGCCCAATCCAACGCATCTAAATACCCGTTGTATATTGATGTACGATAAGTAACTAAATTATCGTTTATGTCTTTTAGTGCTGTATTTATCTCTGTTGAAGACAATATTTCAAAATTAGGTCCTATACATAAAATCAATTGAGACAGTTTTTGATTGTAAACACTTTGTGTTAAGCAAATCTGTTGAAATCTACCATCTCCCACTGCATAATTCGTATCGCAATTTGAAACATCTTCAAAGATTTCCTTTAGTTGATTATGAGTTATGTTGTATATATCAAGAACTTTTTTTTGATATTCTTTGACATTAGACATATCGTCTTCCAGACCAATAACGTCAACGACCTTAAGTATTCTTCCTACTAAATCCATAACTCCATCTATAATTTTATCAAAAAAGCCATTAGTGGATACTTTGTCTATTTGCGTCTCAAGTCTATTATATGTTTCAATTGTAAAATCTCTAATCATTGCTTATTTCACCTCAGTGTAAAAATATTTAATATTTAATATAATACCATGTCAAAAAGATGGTCAAAAACATGAGAAAAGTAAACTTGTGTATATTCAAATATATCCTCTGGCGGATATGGGACCGGTTGAATGAAATTAATAATTTCTTCCCACTTCCAGTATGTTCTTTGAAAATCCGGTGGCTCAACATACCCGGGCCTAAATGGATTATTAATTTTAATGTATGAATCTTCAGTTTTAATGTCTGTTTCGTTTTTTTCTCTTTTGACATTTGTACTTACGCCGTTGTTTTGATGTAGTTCTGTTTCATTTTTACTAATTGCTGAATCTCGGAATCCCATCCCAGTATGTGATTTATTTTCAGCAACATTCCCTCCAAAGGCGCCAGTTCCACCACCTCCGCTTGCATATCCGCCGCCACCAGCATGATATTGATCCGCTTTTAATGCAGACGCAAAATTAGAATCGTTTTCATCGACTTTTGTACTTTCTTCACCTAAAAATTGTATTGATTTATCTATTAGTTCAATCAGTCGATCAAAAGTTAGATCTATTTCTCCTATTAACTCTTTTGTAATTTTTTCTGTATCGCCTAAGTTTTCGCTTGAAAATGGTTCTGTTATTTTTTTATAATCAAAACATTTTCCTTTCAACTTATTTAATTTTTTAACATTTTCTCTAATCTTTTCCGAATCAACTTTATATAATCCCATATTATCACCTGCTTAATATAAGTTTTTATCTTTTTTATCTATTTCTTTAACAAAATTACTACAATAGCGTTTTGCGGTTTTGCCTATTTGCGATAGATTCTCTTTCGACGATAATTCCCTTTTCAGTTGCAAATTAAATTCCTTTACTGATTTTGCCGTCTCACCTTCAATTATTCCTTCGTTAACAACATTTTCCATAATGTCAATATAACTTTTTACAATTTCTTGTATATCGTTATATTTAGTAACAAAATAAGTTTCTAATTCTTGATAATAATCATCGTGTACAACTAAATCGTGCATCTCATTACCTCCAAATTAAATCGTAGTCATAGATTCTATGGTTCTTTTTTGATTTATAAGTATTTTTATTTGATAATTGTAATTATCTATTTTTTTATTTTGATTATTAATCGCTTCATTAAAATCATCAATTTTTTTCGAAGTTTTTCTGATTGATGATAAAACACCATTTAATGCATTTTTATATTTCGTTCCGTCAATAGCATCTCTATATGTTGAAAAAAATGTATCTTTCAATACAGCAGATGGTCTCGACACAGACGATTTTAATCCTTTTAAGATATTCATCCCATCATCGTGTGCAACATTAATACTTGTTTTAACATTATTAAATTTATCAAGTGTTGAATTTAATTCCTTAATCTTTTTATTCAAATCATCAATGTTTTCTTCAGCTTGTACTTTGAGCTTTTTATAATTAGATATTTTCCTGTTTATCTCCGCAATTTTTCGTTGCTTTTCAGCCAAATCCATATAAAATCCTCCATAAGAATTAATTTATGTAAAATAAGTAATAATCATTTTTTCTATGCGGTTGCAGAAATTTCTGCAACCGCATATTATTTAGCCTCTTACAGCGGCTGCGCCCTGCTGATCTTCCATTGATCTGTTAGCAGCATAAGTATTGATATAAGAAGATATATCATTCAATGCTGCAATAACCTTCTGAATTGCAGGTTTGTGGTCATTGGAAAAACGCTCAACAAAAGCTCTTGCCGTATCGTTCTGCCAGCCTTCCGACAACTCGCCGTTCATAGTAAGCAGAGCGTTTAACAAACTTTCCAATTCTTCTGCTCTCTGTGCGTAAACACGCTTACCGTTTTCCAATACTTCATAATCCACATAGTTGATTGCCATAATTTTCACCTCCTTATTTTTGTTATATATAAAATCTGTTGTACAGAATTTATACCTAATAAACTACCTTGATTTTTGTTAATTCGTTATTAGAGATTAAGAACGCATCGTTTTCCATTAAATGCTTTTTATATTTCTTTAATACTGCTATTGGAACATCTACCAATTTAATATTAGAAACATCATCAAATGCAAGTATCGTACCTTCATCCCTAATCTTTTTCAAAACTTCAGGAGAGCTGTAGCTTATAGAAATATTTTCTGTTTCCGTGAACACTACAAGAGCCTTTAGTCCTTTATACTTATTAAAAATATTACTGTAAAGTTCTAATATTTCTTTATCGTTACTTATGTACTTACAAGCATCTTGACTGTTTATAATAAGCATTAACGGTGAGAGATTTTTAATATATTCCGTTCCTCTGCGTTCTCTTTCTTCATGCCTTTCTTGCAATTTCTTATTAATCGCAACGAGAATTTCTTTAATATCCGGAAGTGATTTAGAATACAATAAAACATTTTCATGTTCGGAAATATCGCTAAATCTTTCGGTATAATCATCTACAATATACATATCGCTTTCAACATTGCATACATTCCTTTTGAAATACTCGATAAATTTTGATATTCCGTCAATGTTTTTTCCCGATATTGCTATCAAGTTATGCTGCATATAGTTTATAAACACAGGATTAACGGTAGCATAATTCAGACCTATAGCTATTTCATTGTTATTATTAGTAGTAATGCCGAAATCAGTCTTGAAGTCATTTTCCAGCAACAGCTCCGGTATCTGCGGAATGCGCTTTGCTTTTAAGCCGTTGGATTTCTCATTCTCCTCCTTAACGAATTTGCGCATTTCTTCTACACGCTCATGCTCTTTTTCGCCCTCAAAGGCAAGGTATGTCTGGCACTCGTAATGCTGTTTGTCCTGTTCTATGATGCATCTGCCCGCCACCGACGGAATCTGCATTCTGCAATAATCAAATACAGAGCTGTACTCTCCGCTATCGTTACAGAAAAGGGCTACTTTTGAGGCAAAATTCGACATATATCTGTATCCGATTCCCTGCGTCTGCGAATTCGCCACAATTACGCTTATTCCGACGGCTATACCCTCACGGCAAATTGTCAAAAGAGTATCGTCATCCTGCAAATACAGCTCATTGAGTGCAGTAAGGTTGTCTATCATAAGAACTATCTGCGGTATATCGGTATTGCCCGCCTCTTTGTACGAAAGGTAATTGCTTACTCCGGCAGAGAGAAGCTTTTCTTTTCTTGCGGCAATCTCCCCGAGTATCAGCTTGAACAGGTTTTTAAGCTTTTCATCCTCGTTCGATACCACAACTCCGCCGACATGGTTCAGCGATTCAAAGTTTTTAAGCACCATGGAAGCAAAATCTATGATGTAAATATTTACCTCGTCGACAGTGTATCTGTCCGCAATTCCCCTGATTATGAGCTGCAACAGATTTGTTTTGCCGCTCATTGAGGAGCCGATAATGAGGGTGTTTTCGCCGAATATGTTTATTCCCGTAACCTCCTGAAGCTGGTTATCGGGGTCGTCGTAAATACCTATCGGCACAGAAAGGCTGTCAAGGCTATTTACTTTACAGCTGTAATTTATTCTTTCCGCAAGCGGCGGGAGACAGATGTCAGGAAGCTTTGCAAGATTTGATTTACTTGCATACTCCGAAACATAATCGACTATTGCCTCCAGTTGGGTTCTGTTGCCGTCGCCCGATTTCTTTTTCTTCTGACGGTAAACGGGAATTCTTTTTCCCGAATCGGCAAGCGCATAAACGGTAAATTCCTTGACATTGCTGTTGTCGGATTTCTCCGGTGCGCCGCTGTATGCGGACTGAAACAGCTCAAATATTTCATTGTTACCGACCTGCAAATAAGCACGGCCGGGTTCCTTTATCTCTGCCGCAAGCGGAGATTTAAGCACCTCGTTTGAGTCAGCCTGGTCCTGTACTTTAAGGCAGAGCTTAAACCTTGAGTTTGACCAAATTTGGTCGTCAACCTGTCCGCTCGGCTTCTGTGTCGCAAGAATAAGATGCACGCCGAGGCTTCTGCCGATACGGGCAGCGGAAATAAGCTCCTTCATAAACTCGGGCTGATCGGCTTTCAGCTCGGCAAATTCATCGACAATGAGAATAAGGTGCGGTAAAGGCTCGTTCACCTCGCCCGCCTTGTATTTTTTTATGTATTTATCGATATGGTTTACTTCAGCCTCTGCAAACAGACGCTGTCTTTTCTTTAACTCCGCTTTGATTGATTTGAGTGAACGGTCTATTTCTTTACCGTCAATATTCGTTATCGCACCCACAAGATGCGGCAAATTCTTGAACTGATTTACCATACCGCCGCCCTTGAAGTCGATTATTACAAATCCGACCTCGTACGGATGGAAAAGCAATGCCATAGAGAGAATATATGTCTGCAAAATTTCCGACTTACCGGAGCCGGTTGTACCCGCGACAAGTCCGTGAGGACCGTGAGCTTTATCGTGCAGGTCAAGCGATACGACGCCGCTTTTTGACACGCCGATAGGTGCTGACATTGACCTGAACACCTGCGACCTGTTCCAGTTTGCGCCAAGGTCAACATCGTCGACCGTAAGGATATTAAGCAGCTTAAACAGTGAGATATTCTTGACGAGAGTGCCCTCCAAAGAGAGCTCCTCGGTATAGACAGGCGCAAGAAGATTTACGATATTTTCCGCCTGAGCATCGGTAACCGCCGTGAAAACAAAATCGCTTGATTTGCTTTTATCTGCGGCATTTATCAAAACTCCGTCGGAAGAGTCACGAAGCTCCGCTATATATCCGCAGCCCTGTCCTATATCGGCTCTTGTGTTGCCGAAGAATATAAAGGTAATTCCAAGCTCCTTTGCCTTGCTTACAAACTTTGAAATGGGATGGTTCTGGAAGCCGTATTCATCGTAGAGGAATACAACTATATGTGGCTGCTTTGTCTTGTTCTGCTCACGCAAGGTAAGCTCTTTATAGAGATATTCAAACAGAATATTCTTGCTTTCGTCGTCGCAGACGATATTGCGTACGCCGATTGTTTCGTTATAAACATGCGGCAGCATACGAAGCCAATACACCTTGTCTTTGTTCTCGGCTTCGGCAACAAAGAAAAGCTTGACATCCGACTGGAAATGGCGGGCGCAAATATCAATGACGATATTTTTCATAATTCCGAAGCGATTGCTCTCCGTACCGACAATTCCGAATGCGTTAATTTCTTTCAAATCGCAGAAAATCGGCGCATTGTGAACGAACTTGAATTCCTTGCTGATTTCCTCGGGCTTTGTCTGCAAATCGTCCTCGACCTCAAGCCGCTCCTGTTTTTTGAAATTCACGACTTTTTTTGCCTCTGTATCGCCCGTTCCGAGCCTTACGCACAGGAAATCGCCGTCCTCCGGAGAACGCTCAAACAAATGACTTGAAAAATGTGCGAAATATTGATTTTCCAAATTTGAGTCTATATATATTTCCTCCAGCGCCGCCTGCTCTTTCAGGCGTTCATCGGTAATTTCCTTTCTCTTGTTGTCAATATATGCGTTATATTTTTCTATCCTTTCGGCAGCGTTGTCTTTGAATTCTTTCTTCGCCTGAATGTAATTGACAATTCCAACAACTATTCCTATACCGCTTGAAATCAGCATATACGGGCTGAGCGTAGCAGCGCCGCCGACACCGACCGCAACCAATCCCAAGGAGGGCAAAAGCTTTGTAATTATATTATTCTTTTGCTTTTTCGGCTTTGCGGGAGGGTCAAGGACTTCGATTTTTTCATCGTTTATTACGGTCATTATCCTTGTGTTGCGGTTGAATTTCGGATAACCGTTCTTTTGCGATATGTCGGCAAAAGCTAATCCGTTAATTCTTGTGTTTATTGATGTGTAAAGCTTCAAATCCTTAACATAGAAGCTGTAATCCGCAATGGAAAAGAAATCATAATTCTTTATTACCGCTCCGTCGGCGGACTTGCTGCCGTTGACATATACGCCGTACTCGGAAGCCTTAATCAAAAGCTTAAAGCCGTCCTTGCATTTGACAAGCTCAATATAATCCCTTGATGAATATTTGCTTTCAAGAATGATGTTTGCGGCAGAATTTCCCGAAAATACAATACTGTTTCTACCGGATATATCGACAACTCTGCTGTAATCCTTTTTTTCGTTATCAAAATCGTAAAGGAATTCTATTTCAAAAAGCAATGTGTCCGAATTCTGATATTTCACGGAAAATCTGTCCCCGTGGAAGAGTTCTTTTGTAACAAGCTTTCTGACATCGCCGACATCCGCAAAAACATTGTCGGAGCACATAAGCTGCCACTTATTGTTCTTCTTTATAAATGTAAGCGAAAAGTTTTCAAAAAACTGTTCTTTATAAAAACGAACATCGCAGTCCGTATCAAGACCCACCTTGATATATTGATCCTCCGCAGAGAGCTGAATTTCCCTGTAAAGATTTTTATTGCTTATTTTCAAAACATACCCGTATTCCATAATTACAACCTCACTCGGTAAAATAAATCTCTGTTCCGTTTCTCACGCCGAAATCGGAAAGCTCCTTGTTGCCTTTAAGAAGCGAAATCGGCCTCTCCGCCTTCAAATAACAATTCTTTATATCTGAAGTTTCAATTCCGAGGTCGTATGCGGCATTGAGCGCATTTACCAAATCATTTGCCGAAATATCAAGCGGTATGTCAAGGTCAACCGAGAACCTGCGTTTTGGAATGTTAAAAACAACAATAGCCCTGTTTTCCATTTACTTACTCTCCTATATCAATAAATACGAAACCTTTTGCACATCCTGAAGCTTTGCAAAGCCCTCCGTGCCGTCTTTTGAAAAATCGCCGTAATGCTTAATATGCTCGTCCACAACAAAATTGGGCTTTACATCTCCGTCAACCAAAGCGTTGAAAGTTTTTTCATCAAAGTCGTTGCAGATGAAATGGAACTTTTCGCTGTCGTTGCAGGTTATGTTCTTCAAAAGCATATTTGTTGCAAAAACCGAATTGGTGTTCTGCGTCGTAATTATCAAAACCTTGTCCGCATAGGTTATCAAATCGGTTTTGAATTTATCAAATGACGAATCGGTATCAACAACGATTACATCATATTTTTTTGTTGCTTTAGCCGATTTTACAAATTCAAGATACACCGAGCAATCCACACCGAACGAAGGTAGAGCCATTGAGAAAGGAGGCAAATAGTCAAATCCCTCGTTCCTTACCGTGTGGCTTACACGGCTGAACAGGGACGAATCGGGTTTGAGGAACTCCGACATTGAATTGTTGGGTAACGGCAGGCTGTTTTTTACATTGCACTGAAAATTGTTTATAACCTGAGCATTTACATATAAGACCTTGTTGTATCCTTTTGCCAATGCCGAGCAAACGCCGAGTGCCACCGAGGTCTTTCCGACGCCGCCTGCCGCAGAGCACACGACCGCAACCGTTGTTTCTCTTGATTTCTGCGTAAAAGGCGAAAGCTTGCTTTTAGCCACAATCTGTTTATAAATGTCGTCGGCGTTTGAATATTTGAATATTCTTTCCACCGACAAATCCTCTGTTCCGCCCTCGTCAACATTCTCGGTAAGGACAAAGACATTGTCAATGTTATGCCGCTGGAGCTCGGAGGTATATAATTCCTCGCTTACGACAAGGACGCTCACCGTCCTCGGAATTGAAAAGTACGAATTGAAGTATTCCGTCTGCGAAATAACCTCCAACTCGATTTCATCGCCGAGCTGTTCAAGGAACTTTATTTCTAACGATGATAAATACTTTTCGTCCGAGTCGGCAATTATTATTGTAGATTTTGCCATTTTACCACCCCTTAGAAATCAACCTTGAAAGAACTGTTTGCAAGCTTTACCGTATCTCCGTTGTTAAGAGGATAAGCCCGTCCCTTTGCAAGTGCGGAATTATTGATAAATGTTCCGTTTGCGCTTCCCAAATCAGTCAAATAATAGGAACCGTTTTGGAATGTGATTTTACAGTGCTTACGGCTTATTGCATTATTGAATGAAATTACCCCGTTCACGGCAGAAGGGTTTTTGCCGATAACAAACTCTGCCGTGCTGATATTGAACATAACATTATCCGACGGATTGACCGAATAAAACCTCATAACGGGCTGTGAAGCGAATTTCCGCACCTCGGGTTTCGACGGCTGCACTCTCGCTTTACCGTTACCGCCCATTTCCGAGCAGACAGAGTCATAAACCTGATTGAGCCCTATTGTGCCGTTTGAAAGGTAGCCGCAAATTCTCGGGAGGCGCTCATCGGAAAACGGCATTGAGGTTATAAGCTTTATGGTGTTTGCCCTTAAATCGTTTTCAAAAGCAAGCGAGCTGCTCTCGTCGTTATTTACGGGCAAATAAATGAAATCGACCTCATATGTTTTGGTGTCTATGAAAATCTTATCAAACGACAAGTCGAGGTTGTTACAGTTCAAGAAGCCGTTCTGACGGATGTCGATTATTGCATTGAGCAAATTAGCAATAAGCATTAAAAATGTATCGACATCAATCGAAGCTATCATATTTTTAAGCGATTTGTAATTTGAAGAAAAATACAAAAGTTTTATTTTTCCGTTGTATAAAAGCTTTGAACATTTGACAAAGTTCTTGCTTTGGTTTTTAAGGACTTTATATTCCGTAAGCGAAAACATTCCGTTATCGTTGAGAACATAGTAAGCGTTTGCGCTGTCAAAGCCCTCCGAAAAAAGGTCCTGTCCGAAAATTCCCATTTTAATTCCCCTACCGCATTAAAATCATAAGCGAATGTTCATAAGCTGAGCATTCGTTTATAAGCTTAATTAAGACGGGCACGGCACAGACCGTGCCCGTCAACGGTTTAATTATTTATTGTTCTTTTTTGAGTTCTTATAGTCCTCGGTTTCCTTTTCTTCCTTCTTGCGAAGTTTAACGGCGATAAGATAGCCGCAAGCTCCCAAAGCAATTACGATAACCGCAATGCTTATCCAGAAGAATACCGTATGTGAGTACCAACGAACAAACGGGTTTGTCGATACCGTTATCATACTGTTGAACGCAAGAACCGAATCGTCGAAATTGATTGCCGAATTTTCAACATTCGGGTCGCCGGTATCCATAACATTACCTGCAAGGTCCTTTGCAACGATTCTGACGATATTGTTCATTCCCTCGCCGATGGTAAAGCTGCCGTCATACTTTGTGATGTCGGGCTTTTCCGACTGGGTTGCGGGGTCATACGATTTGAGCAAATCGCCGATGTTATATGTTTCGGTTGTCTCTCCGTTAACTCCGAAGTATGTAACCTCAATCGTGTCAATACCGATAGCGTCGAAAATCTCGTAAGATACATCCTGTTTAACATCGTTTACGGTTTTCTTTTCCAAGCCGGTAATGCTTGCGATTATCGGAGCGGTGGAGTCGAGCGAGAAGCTCATATCGGCACCTGCGCTGATGTTCTCCGAATCGTTGTTTGCAATATCCTTTGATGTAACATAAAGCTTGTAAATACCGTCAAGATATTTTATGCTTCCCGTCTCGGAATCAACGGTCGAGAATACATTTTTGCTGATTTCGTATTTGTATTCGTACCAACCGCTTGCGCCTGTGGCACTTTCGGTGTAAACGGGCGTAACAACCAGGTTGCTGTCGCTTATTTCAACGGGTGCGCCGTCTCTTGTAAGCGAAATTACCGCATTTTCTGAAAGCGGAGACGGGTTGTATTCGGTGATTACGATGTTTTCGGTAACCGCCTGAACATATTTTCCGTTAAGTGTGTCGGTTGTGTACTGATTGTAATCATATACCGAACCGAATCTGTTTACGGTAAATGTAACCGTCTCGGACTGGGTGTTGCCTGCCTTGTCAAGGACATCGACTTTAAGAGTGTAAATACCGTCGTTAAGTCTTGTATGCTCAAAGAGGTCGTCTATGCTGAACGAGCTTGTCTGACCGTTGTTTGAAAGGTTTATGACATTATCGACTCTGAAATCCTTTACCCATTTCCAGGTATCGTTTTCATCCGTCTCTCTGCCTGTTTTGAGCAAGGTTGCTTCGCATTTTTCAAGGTTTACATCGCTTGAGGAAATGCTTACGGGAACCGTGTCCTGATAGGGCTGACCGTTTGCGGGGTTGCTGATTACGGGCTTTGCGATGTCGGTATCGACGGTAAAGTCCTTTGCTGCAACGGATGTGCCGTAGTTTACGGAAGCGTCCGTTATTGCGTTGCCAGCCATATCGTCCATAGCAATGGCAAATGTGTAATCGGCATCCTCATTGTAGGAAATTGTAGCGGTGTGAACATCTCCGTTGCTTGCCCATACTGCCGAGGGGAAGGTCTTTGCCGCACCGTTTACGGAAGCCGTTCCCGTAATTACAACACGGTTTACATCAAAGTTATGCTCGTTTACAACAACCGTTGCCGTTCTGTGAGCGTTGAAGAACTTGCCGTTTGCGGCAGAGTTATTGTCATACGAAACGGAGATTGTCGGCATTGTCTTATCAAGGACAAAAGATGTGGGAGCAACCGACTCGCCGTACTTAACTTCGGCATTACCGTTTCCTGCTCTGTCTTTGCATTTAACATCAAATGTGTAAACGCCGTCGCCGGAATATGTAACCTTATATGTATGCTGTGTTTCGTCCGTGCTCTCGGTGCTGTCGTTGATTTCATCAATGCGTACTGCCTCGGGAGCGTTACCCTCTGCGTTGATAATTGTGAAGTCAACCTGTGAGGGGTCGAAGTTGCGCTCTGAAATCGTAACCGTTGCGGTTCTGTCCGCATTGAAATATGTAATTCCGTTGTTCGACTTTGTATCGCCGTTATTGTTGTCGTATGTTACAGCAATATCGGGAATAGTTTTATCGATACCGAACATTACATAATCGTAGCTGACATTGCCTGCGTTGTCGGTAAGAATTACTTCAAGCACCATATCGTTGTGGTTGCCGTCAATGTTAATTTCTTTTGATACTTCTGTTACAAGGTTTACTTTTGTTTCCTCGTTCACAGTCCACTTATCATTATTATCGATATTATTATCGATATTATCACTCGGATAGGAAGCAATGATTCGGTCGTCCTTGCCGTTTTCTTTTACTACACATTCAACGCTCTTGATACCCGAATAACTGTCTGTAACCGTTACAGTTGCATTAAATTTTTTCGAATAAAGCGGAACATTCTTTGCGGTATCATAATCAAGTGTGTCATCGAGCTTTCTGTTTTCGTCTGCGTCCGTAAAGCTGTTTGAATATGCCTGCGAATATGAAGTTTCGGGCATTGTGATTTCAATGCTTGAAGTATTCCTATGCTTATCGGCATTTTCAATAACGGCGCCGTCGGGATGAACTGCATCGCCTTTATTTTCAACATTGTCTATTGCATAGGCATAAATCTGACCCTTGAAGTTTGCGGGAATGTCAAATGAAATCTGATTATCACCATCAACAGAAATAATGCAATTTTCCTCATTAAATGTTTCCTTGTGAGCTCCGTCAGTTATCTGAAGTTTATAATTATTTTCATTTTCAGATTTTTGAACATAGTAAACATTTCCGTTTATATCTTCGGCGTAAGCTACAATAGCTTTTACGCCGGAAGCAACTTCATTCTCTCCGGCAACATCCTGAGCCTTGACTTTAACAGTAACATTGTCCTTAAAGAAGAAGCCATAATCTGTTACCGAGACAGCCTCGTACAATTGAGTTGTTTCATTTCGTGTAGGGAAGATAGTTCCTTTTCCGTTCTCCGGAACCGTGAAATCAAATCCGCTTATTACCGGTGCGGTGGTGTCCTTGTATACGGTTTTTGTATTTGTTGTAACATTGCCTGCGTTATCACAAACGGTAATATCGACTTTGTAACCGTGTTTGGTTTCTTTAGTTTCTTCGTTTACAAATTCGGATACTTTAATATCATTTCCGTCTACATCTTTACTATTTGTAGCAAAATTATATTCTTTTGATTTAATAATGCCGTCTTTACTGATATTACTTTCGGTTATAACTGTTTGATTATTTATAACAACTTTAACCGAATACAAACCCGATTCGTTATCTTCAACGTCAACAGTGAATTTAATGTCGCCGTTGAAAATTGCATTGTACTCAACTTTGCTTTCAGCAGATATATCGATGACCGGCGCATTGTTTTCTATCATAATGCGACTAAATTCATCATCTTCACCAATATTTGAAATATTAGTATTTACCAATGCACTTGTAGATGTATTTCCAAGGTCGTCGGAAAGTGTGTATTCAATTGTTCCCTCAAAGGTTTCCCAATCAGTCGGCAATTCTTCTTTGAATTCAGCGTCGCCTTTCTCTTTGATGTCTGCGGTAAAGGTGTACTTTTCGTTTCCGTCTGCATCTTTAAGGAGCAAAGTTGCTTTTGAGTTTTCTTTTTCAAAGCCTACTCCGTCTTGATCATTAGCTGTCAATGTAGCTTCGAATTTCTTCTCAACCCATTTACCGTAAAGAACGGAATTGATTACTCTTTCAAAGATGTTTGTATTATTAACTTTGAATTCAATCTTACTCTTACCGTCTAAAACGGGTGCTTGAGTATCGTTTTTAATCGTTAGTGTCTGCGTACTGCTATTGCCGACATTATCCGTAGCGGTAATTGTGTAGGTAACCTCGCCGGTATAGTTATCAATTCGCTCTGCAATAAATGAATACGCACCGCTTGATTCGTTTACTTTGATGTTCTCCTTTGTTTCCGCTCCGTCTTTAACATACGAGCGGCTTACCGTAACAGATTTAACACCCGAAGCGTATTCTTCGTTGTGATATTTCTCTGTCTTCGGGTCGGTTACCGAGAAAGTAATTTTCTGACTTTCGTTTGTCCAACCCGAGGGAGCGCTAATATCTTTTATTTCAGGGTTTTGATTATCAAATCTAATATTCAAATCAGTATTGATTTGATATGTTTGTCTATTACTGTTAAACTGAACCTTTGTTATGTTGTCGTTTTCGGTAATTTTAATTTTTGTTTCTCGTTTTCCTACATCTTTAAAGGTGTTATTTTTATTGTTTAAATCACGATAACACGTAATTTTATTGTCCTTCGAAGTGATTGAAGTTCCGTCTTTTAATGTGATGGTGTCGTTCACTTTAATGGAAACATAACTTGATTTCGTATAATAAATTCCGTCAATCAAAACAGAATTGTTGACACTAAAGCAACCGTTAACATCTTCAATTTCATCGGAAGTTAAAACAATTACTTTTGAAAAATCCGCTTTAATTTCCGCGTTTTGATTAACATTAAAGTTATAACTATACGAGAGTGTATTCTCACCTTCAATTCCGACCAAGTCATCATATTTAATTTCTGTATTGTTGAAAATAGCATTTACAAGTGAATAGTCAGAGTTCGGAATAAACTTTACGGTAACATTTTTATTTGCTGAAATTTCAACACTTTTCGTTTCATTTTCTATTTTGAGTATTACAATATCTCCGTCAACTAATTCTATTGTACCTCTACCTTTTTGTTCTTCATTGACAAACCCAAGAGTAACATCATATACATCTTTTTCAAAAGTTACAGACAGCTTTCCGTTACCGTTAATATCTTTATTGTTGATTGTCAATTTGTTATCTATAACAGAATCTGTCACATCGTTATCGTTTAATGTTACTTTAGCTATCCGATAATCTTTATCGGGCGTAATAGTTACAACAGTCTCTGTTTGTGTTTTGTCGATACTAATCGGAGCCGGAGTAACATTGCCATTTTCACCAATATTAACTTCAATCGTATAAACCAACGGCTGATATTCAACGCTGATATTCAAGCCTTCTTTTTCAAGTGTATATTCATATACACCGCCTGTTTTAACTGTCGCACCCTCGCTTACTTTAAGAGTGTAATTTTCTACATTTCCTGCTCTAACATAAACCTTTGTGCCGACAGGTAAAGAAGTTCCGCTTTCAATGTCAACTTCACTGTTTGCTGCATCAAAGTAATATACTTCAACATTACTTTCAAAGCCCTTGGTAACCGTATAGTTTACCGTCGGGTTTTCAACCATTGATACAGGTACATTTTCCTTTACTTTTTCGGCTGTAACGGTAGCAGTGCGTGAGCTTTCCGCATCATAATAGCCGTCTGCCGATACGGTAAATGCAATCTTTATTTCTGCGTCGGCGTTATTGGCAAGATATTCGTCGATTTCAGGCACTCTTACCAAACCGTCCTTGTCGGAAATGTATTCCGCATTTTCCGTAATTTTGTTTTCTCCCGAGGTCGCTGTTACAGTTACTTTTGCGTTTTCAATCGCAGTTTCACCGCATTTTACCTCAAAAGCAAAACCATCATCCGCCGCAAAGGCGAACAGTACACCGCCTAACGGGAAGCTTACCACCGTAAGCACGACCGCAAGAAACAGTGCAATAATTTTTTTACTTACTGAATTTTTGCTGACCATAAATTGCTCTCCTCTTATATTTGAATTTTAATTTATGACTGAAATTATTTTTCCGCAACGGTATTGAAGGTTTGCCAATTAGATGTCTGGCTTTCTTCAATTTCTTCAAGAGTTACAGCGGCACTTTTTACAGTCGGGCTGAGGTTGTCGATATCTTTTATTGTGCCGTCGGAATAAAGCTTCAAATCATAGAACACTGCGCAACGGTATCTTGTCTCGCCGTATTCCTGAGTTTTGAAAGCAAAACGCAGCTGATTATGGTTTGATTCCCAAAAACCTCCGCCGTCGCCCTCGGCGTCATAGCCGAAATAGCTTTTTATGTACTCCGCACCCGGATAATCATCGGTAAATTCTTTTATCGCTCTGTTTTTCAGTGTGTTGTATGCCTCGGCTGACAGTTCGCTGTCCGATTTAAGATAATCGCATGTCGAGGGCTCGATTTCCTGCGTTGTGGATTTCAGTAAAAATCCTCTGTCCGCAAACTCATCTCCCGACACATTGGATACAGAAACAGTAACCTTATTTGTTGAGACATAAGCTCCGGAGTTTACCGTATATGAAAGCTTTGCAAGTTGATTGCCCGAGCTGTTTACAATTTGCAGATATCCGCCGTCATAATAACGCACATTGAACGCACCGACGGTTTCGTTATAATTTTTATTGTAGCCGATTGAACATTTCTCGCTTGTTTTGTCGTAAAGAACGCCCGTTATAACCGCAAACGGGTCAATTGTTGTAAGCTCGGTAAGACCGCTTACCGTATATTCCTTGGTGTAGGACTCCTTACCGACAAGCTTTTTCTTGAAGCCGAGGCTGTTCGCCATATCGTAATCTATCGTAATCGTAGCAACTATAACATCTCCGTTGCTGATATTGTTATAGCAGCTGAGATTGGAAGAAATACAATCACTTAATGAATAAGAGCTGTGATAATACTGATTTGACAAGCCGAGAGCCAGTTCCAAGCCTTCGAAATCAATCGTTGAGTACTCCGCAGCAGTTCCGTAGCCGCTGTAACCGCTGACACTTATCGAATCGTTTATATATTTATCCGCAGATACCCGCCCGAGCATTACGAATGTAACGATAAGCGCAATTATCAAAACTGCCGCGCCCGAAGAAATGCCGACAATGAGCTTTACATTGACTTTTTTTCCCGACTTTTTCGGTTGAGCCGCAACAGGCAATCCGCATCGTGTGCAGAATTGCTCGTTACCGGCAATGACATTGCCGCACCTTTTACAAGTCATACCATCTTCTCCTTAATCAAAAATTCCAATTCCTTAAATCATTGTAGCAATCCTTACACATATACTCTGTTTCGCCCCAGAATGTAACCTTATACCTTTTTCCGAAGTATGTATCTCCGCAGTCGTCGCAGGTATGGATATTAAGGATGATAATCAATGCAAGCAGCAGCACAGCCGCAACCGAAGAGGCTATAATTATAATTTTCTTTTTGTCGTTTCCGAGCCTTCCCGCATTATTCGCCGCAGACTTAACCCTGCTTTTGACATAGTTTATAGACTGACTGTTGCCGACATCATGCCGAACACTGTTGACAAACTCACTGTTTTTTACTTTATTCACTGCTCCGTCAACCGCATTGCTCATTGACGAAAACGCGTTGAAGCTGCCGCCCCCCGTCTGTGCGCCGCAGCCCGGACAAAAAGCCGAGCCCTGCGTTATCGGTGTTCCGCAGTTCTGGCAAAACGCTGCTGCGGGCTGATTTACGGTATTTGCCGTATTCCCTGTGTTTACAACAGGATTTTGACTCACGGGTACAGCTTCAGGCTCTATCTTTGCTCCGCAATAAGGACAAAATCCGCTGCAACCGTCAATTACCTGATTACACGAATTACATATTTTCATTTACTCACCCCTAAATTATTTCATCCGTATGAATTAAAACTATACTTTTGACCGTCTTGAAGCCTTTTTGTGCTGTCTGCGGCTGTAAAACGGTTGTCTGATTGTCAAGCAGCTGTGTTTCTCCGCTCTCGTAAGAATCGGCTGTGCTTGCAAGAAGCTCCGTTCCGACATCGGGAGTGAGGATTTCCGTGCCGATAGCTTCCGTTTGACCGGTAAGTATTTCGGTAGAATTACCCAAAACATCCGTTGAGATATTTCCGACCGCATTGCCGCCGTTGACCGGCAAAACATCCGTACGCTCCGACTGCTGTGCCGCAGGAGTGTTTTGCACAGGTGCATTTGCCGACTTATTCCCGTGTTTTTTCAAGCTCTTACTGTGCTCCATGGTATCGGTCAATTTGCCTCGCTCGACAGCCGCAGGAGAAGGATGATGAGATTTCTTACCCGACTTTGCGTTGTCGTTTCTCATCTGCTCGATTGACTTTTTGGCGGTTTTTCCGCTGAGCTCGCCGAAAACCTGAGGTATGTTAAAACGAATAAACATATACACTGCGGCAACAAAGAAAACGCCCGCCAAAATAAAGAACACTATGGATACGGGATTTATTGTCATATCACTGTCCCCCTTCCGCACTCTGCGAACCTGTCTTTGCTTTAGCGGTATTTTCATAGGCTCTGTTCAGGTTGGCTTTGTATGTCTCGCTCTGCGAAATCACCTTATCTCTCAATTCGGTATTGACATCGTTGGTGGTTACGGTTTCTTCCGCCTTTTTCATAATTTGGTCAAAAATATTTTCTACGCTCGACTTGTCTATACCGTTATTTGCAAAGGCTTTACGGTAATCGTTTAGCAGATTTTCAAACTGATAAAAAAGAGTAAGCTCGACATATTCACGGTTATGCTCAAAAAGGTCGCCGTTATCGAGAGTGTTATCGTTAAGGAAATTCGTAATGTTATTGACAAGCTGTTCGCAGTCGTCTTTGCTTGCCTGATTGCCGTTGGCGTTATTGACGAAATTTCCGTAAAATTCGCATATCTGGCTGAAGCTCTGTGCCACGCTGTAATATTCCGACGATTCCGAAACCTTGGCAAAGAACTCTTTCGCCGCAAGAGCCGCTTCTCTTTTGCTCGTATTGTCATCGCCGTACAGATTGAAGATTATGTATCCCGCTTCGTAACAAAGCTTGTCATAATCACTGCTTTGAGCAAGCTTGGCGCTGTTATCGGGATTGAGGAACTCCTGCTTAAAGGTGTTTATGTCATATGTCGTTCTTGAATTGTCGGCGTCCTTTGAATTTTCAGCCGTATAAGACAGGAACTTTCTGAAATCCGTGCTTTTATCGATATATTTCTGATAAGCTTCTGGCCTTGTCGGGTCAAGCTCTATTGCCATAAAGCAATTTTTTGCCGCCTCCTGCTCGTTTACCGAGTTATCGACATCGGTTATGTATCGGTCATAGTTTTTGCTGTCGGTTGCGTGCTTTATTACCATACCCGTAAAGCCGGAAATCAGCATAACGACGGTTAAGGCAACAGAAGCGACAAACAAGCCGAGTTTTTTCTTCTGCTTGCGCTTATAATCAAGTCCGATAAGCTCATAGTGCTCCAAATCGTACATAAGCTCATTGCAGTTTTGGTAGCGGTCCTCGGGAGATATCTGAACGCATTTATTGATTATGTATTCAAGTCCCTCCGAAAGCTGCGGATTCCACTGCCTTATCGGAACATAGTCGTTTTTCCTCGGGTCAACGCCCGTTACAAGCTGGTGCAAGGTCATACCGAGCGAATAGATATCGCTTCTTGCGTCGGTCTGCCTTGAGCCGAGCTCGGGCGGAGCATAGCCCCTTGTACCCATTACCGTTGTATCGGCAAGGTTCTGCTCCTTATACTCACGGGAGATACCGAAATCTATAATTTTCAGGTTACCCTCGGGCTTGAGCATAAGGTTGGCAGGCTTCATATCGCGGTAAATAATCGGCGGCTTCTGATTGTGAAGATAATTGAGCGTGTCGCAAATCTGCTTTGCCCAATCAATTACAACTTCCTCCGACTGTGCGCCGTATTCCGATACTATCTTGTCAAGTGAATCTCCCTCGACATAGTCCATTACAATGTAAATCTGCGGGTCGTCTTCTCTGTCGATAATATCTACAATTCTCGGAATTGCAGGGTGATCCAGCTTTTTCATAAGCTCGGTATCATCGGGAACCTTGTTGAGAACAATTTCGTTGTTCTTTCCGATACCTTTTCGTTGTATTACCTTTACAGCCCACTGTTTATTAAGGCGCAGGTCCATTGCAAGATAGACAACAGACATACCGCCTTTTCCTATCTGTTTAAGTATTTCATATTTTCCGTCAATGACGGATCCCCGTTCCAATGCCACTAAATACACACCGCCTTATCAAGAACATCTGAGAAGAGCAACCGTAATATTGTCCTTTTCATTTCTGCTCTTTACCAGATTGATTAAATATTTACTGTTTGCCTCCATAGCGGCGATACCTTTAAGCCTGTCGGGATTAAAGCAATCATAAATTTCCGCATCGGAAATAACATGCCTGAAGCCGTCCGAGCAGAGCATATATACCGAGTCCTTTTCGGCTTTTCCTAAAATCACCTGAGGCTCGACATTCCTTGACGCTCCGCAGCACTGCAAAAGCATATTTCTTCTCGGGTCTGCCGCCGCCTGTTCGGGCGTCATTCTGCCGAGCTTTATTTCCCTTGCGATAAATGTCTGATCCTCGGTCAACTGTGAAACCGAATTTTTCAGATTATACACACGGGAATCGCCGACATGAACAATCAGATACTTTCCGCCTACGACAAGCATTGCCGTAACCGTTGTTCCGAGCGAAACATCAACGGTTTTTCCGTACTGTGAAATGCGGTAATTCTGTTCTTTTACTATCCTTGTCCACTCCGAAGATACGGTATCCCAGGAAAAGTTGTTTAACATATTCGGTAAATCCCTGTCAAACCAATCGCAAAAAGCTCTTATTACTGTTGCGCTTGCAAGCTCCCCCTTGTCAAGTCCGCCCATACCGTCGCAAAGCACCGCCATTGCAACCTGACCGAACTTTTCGGTTTCCGCAATTTTCACACAAACACTGTCCTGATTTGTTTTTTTGCTGATTCCGATATCGGTTACAGCAGAAGCTAAAAATCGCATAACTTTCTCCTTAATTCAATCAGCGCATACCCTGTTGAGCGTATGCGTTATTCTGCTGAAGCTGAGGATATTTTTCGCTTGTTCCGTACTGATTGACGCCCGGCTGACTGTCGGTGCAGCAATATACGAGCATAATAATGGGTCCTATTCCAAGCGGAATTAAATACATAAGCAGATAAATTCCGCCTTTGCCTATATCGTGCAGTCTGCGTACGGTCAAGGCAAGACGGGGAACAATCGTTGCCAATGAATAAAGACCTACTATACCGCCCGAAATCATTGAAGCTATCTCCCCATCGTATGTAACACCCATTATGATGCCGGTTATTATTCCTATAATCACTCCGAGTACTGCCTCTGTCAAAACAACAAACCAATAATCCGAGCGCCTTGCTCTGCCGTTGAAATTGGCATAATTCTTCCAGAAGTCCGCATATGCCTTGAGCGGATTTTTCTTTGCTGTCGGGGCATATCCCATTCCGGGCTGATATGGCTGCTGATTCTGTACGGGATTTCCGTATGCCTGTCCGCCCTGAGCATAATTCATGGGAGGCTGCTGCGGCGCGGGGTTACGGTAATTGTTCGGATTTTGCTGATAATAATTTGAAGCGGGCTGTGGGGTATATACAGTCGGCTCATTATTTACAGACTGCGACGGCGCATAAGGATTATCGGCAAGCACTGTTGTCGCACCCGAATCAAAATTTTCCTCTTCAAAATTCGGCGTTCCGCCGACAAAGTTGTTCGCTTCGTTGTTTGCCGAAAGCCTGCAGCCGCAAACGGTACAGAATACCGCATCGTCATTTACTGTTGCTCCGCACTGATTACATTTTTTCATTTTAATATTCCTTTCTTCTTTACAGAATTATTTTTTACATAAGCTGTATTTTCATCGGTGTATCCGATAACCGCCCTCGGGCATACGGGCGCAAGAGTTCTCACTGTATTAAGCAGCCGTTCTTCCTGCCGTGAGTCATACCTGAAGTGCAATTTTTCTCCGTATCTGTTGACAACAATAAGTTCACGGTAAGTATTTGAAAAAATAAATATTTTCAGAGAGTTCACTTTCTGATACATACACAAAATATCGTCAAGTCTTACCGTATTCCCTTTATTTGTTTGAGAGAACAAGAAGCGTCCGTCGGTAAAAACAAATCCGTCGGAATATTTACAATTTTCCTTTGCCTGTTCACGCAGTTCGACATAATTGCCGTAATCGGCAAACAGCGTCTTCCTTCTTCGATAAGAAGTAAAGAAGTATAAAAATGCAGATATTGGCAAAACACCAGCCATCAAGTAGCCAAACCATATATCCGAGTTGTCGCCGTATGTTTTAGGAGATTTCAAAATGTTGATCTGCCTGTCTATGTTCGTAACATTATCCGCATCGTATTCTATGAGTTCCGAGTCAACATTGCTCACAGTGCCGTAAAGCGTAAGCGTAACGGGATTTTCGGGAATTTCCCCGCTGTCGTACATATCGAAGCTGTCCGGCAGAATTTTAAGGTTAGCCTCATAAAAGCTGTTAGGAACCTTCAAGAACAGCAAATATCCGTCCGTATTATATGCAATGCAATATACATCCTGCGTAGCCTTGGTTTTTTCGGAATAAGACTCATAGCACACGGTTGAGCTGACAATATCCAAAGTAACATAATCGCCGACAACGCTGTTCTCCGACAGCACGGAAGGCTGTACATATTGAACTTCGGCATTTTGCCCTTTTGCAAGGGTTATGATTGCCGCAACAATCAAAGGCAAGGAGATAACCAAAAACAAAATCGCCGATAGACCGTGCAAAATAATATCCTTTGGCTTTTTGGCAAATGCGCTTGAGCCGGCTGTCACCTGAACGGGAATATTACCCCCCCCGCAGCCGCACATACCGCAACGCTCGTCTGCGTCATTCATCGCATTTCCGCAATTCTGACAGTATTTCATATCATTTCCCCCTCTCAAATAGCCATTACCCTATATGGAATTCAAACGGCTCGTTCGCCAGCACTATCTCATCTCCGTCGTATATTTCATACTCGGTCATAGGCTTAATCGGCGCTCCGTTCACATATGTCTTATTGGTTGAATTGTTGTCCTTGATAAAATATCTGTCGTTCTTGGTTATGATATCCGCATGTAACCTGCTGACAGCATTATTGTTAGCAACAAAGCAATCGACATAGCTGCGTTCCTTGCCGATACGGAACACGGGCTTGTTGATTTCGATTTTATCGTAATTGCTTTTCCTTATCATATACGGATAAGCTTTAACAGGCGCAGTATCAAGAACGGTCGTTCCCTCCGACTCGTCAAGCAATGCGGTACCCTCGCTTTCCTCATTAAGCAAGGAGGTCGCTTCGGCGTCATTTTCCGGTGAAGAAATCGGCGGATTTCCAAAATCCGTTCGGTTGTTCTCGTAGTACGGAATATTATCACGGTAATAAAAATCCTTACCGTTTCCGATATACTCGCTCTTTCCGAAATTCTGCCGTTTTATCTGCTGATACACCTGAGGATAAACATTCAGTATGTATTTTTCCATCGCCATTACCGAAACGACCTGCAAGCTGCGCATATAATTTGCCAACTGATTTATACAGGCGTAATCATCATTAAGTCCGAGATTCACGGAATAGACAACATCGAACAGGAAGCCTGCAATATTGCAGACGGCGTTCGCCGACACCACGGGCTGGTAAATAAAATGCAGCTCCTTTGTATATTCGTTGACAAACACCTTGTCCGTATCAAGGATTAAGTTATTTATATTAAACGAATTCCTGCCGACAGATTTTATAACCTCAAGGCTTTGGGCAAGGAGTAGGAAAAAGTCGTTTAACGAAACGCCCCTTCTGAGATATTCCGAAAGCCTTATTCCCGACGGAGAAATATATAAAAGCTTCCTGTCGGTTTCCGCAGTAGGGCGCATTATTCCCCTTATTATCTTTGTGGAAAGGACTTCCATTTCCCTTTCGTTTATGCGTTCCTCGTTATCCAGCTTGCTTCTGACCTCAATAATTCCGTCCTTTGATTTAACCCGGATTTTAGCCATATTTCATTCTCCCATTACAAACAACTTTAGAAAATACAAAGATAAATATAAATTCGATTAAATTCTACTGATTTTGCAACTACTTTTCAATATGTTCGTGGTGAAAAGCCGAGTTTGCGTGGTATAAAACCAATCGAGTGAAAACAAATCAGAAATTTTCGCCGTTGTACTCCGTCAGCGTATTGAATTTAAGATTACAGTATTGTATAATACTTTTCCTGAATTTGATTTACGGGATGTTTGCAAACGAAAACACCGATAGCGCTTTTACGGCACCGTCGGTGTTTTCTGTGTTTTATGGAGAGGTAAGGGGATATCATTTTCCGAACAAATGCGAAAACAAGCCTTTTTTCGGCGGAAGCTCGTTGTATATGCTTAAATCGTTGAGCAGCTCTCCGCAGGAAGTATACCGTTCCCTCGGACTGAATCGGGTGCATTTGTTCATTATATACGCAAGACCGGGTGCAACGCCCGGTTCGTTAAGAGTTATGGGGTTCAAAAGAAAATTACGCTCGCACACCTCGTTTCCCGTTAAAAGGCGATACATTGTAATTCCCATAGCGTATATATCCGTTCTGGGGTCGGTCTGTCCTCTGCCTCCGAACTGTTCCGGAGCCGCATAGCCCCTTGTTCCGAGCGAACAGGTATCTTCTGTGCGTCCGGGCTTGAATGTACGCATAATTCCAAAATCCACCACTCTTATTCGACCGCTTGGCTCCAAAATAAAATTGGACGGCTTTACATCGCGATAAATATGAATGGGATTGAGCGAATGCAAATAACCGATTACATTGCAAATCTGTCGCATCCAGTCAACAACATTATCGGCGGACTGAGCGCCGTATTCCTTTACTATTTCCTCAAGAGATGTGCCGCATACATATTCTTCAACAACAACCGCCATACTGTCGGAAATATATATATCGGCAATCTTGGGGATTAACGGATGGTTCAATTCCTTTTGCACGGAAGCCTGCTCTGCTATATTTTCCGGCGAAACAGGTGCGTCCTTGCGTGAAATCTTTACAGTCCATTGCAAATTAAGCCGTGTATCCGTTGCAAGATACACTTCAAAGGTTCCGCCTCTGCCGATATGCTTGAGAATTACATATTTTTCGTCTATAACGGTGCCCTGTTTGATATTTTCCCTGTCAAAATCAGCCTCTCTTTTCTCTTTAATTACAATCGGCATCAAAGAATCGCTTAAAAGCTTTGTAGGCAATATCAACGCTTCACTGTCATCGGGGTTTAAGACAACATAATCGCTCGCCGAAATAACCGGAGGGAGATAATCACAGGGAAACATTCTGCATCTTGAAACACCCTCGGGAAAGTATTTGTCCATATGCTCCGATGTGGTAAACATAGGAATAATCCTTTTCTGCACACCGTTACTGACAATCGGCTTCAATTCCATAATCCGATATTCGAAGCCGTCGGAAGGCTTAATCACATCTCCCGATTTTAACCGTGCAGGGTCAATTCCGTTGAGAAATGCCTCTGCGTCAATTTCCATCGGGAAAAACAACGGGACATGTGAAAGTAAATTTATAATCATGCCAAAAGTCTTTGCTTTAAATTCATCATCTGTAGCGTTCGAAAAATAGACGCAAAACCGCTCAAGCATTGAAATATCGTTCGTAAATTCATCAATGTTATCATAATTTAATTTCTGCTCCGGCTCACCGTTTGCCGTTTCGTCGCAGGCGGTTTTTGCATCCTCGTCTAAAACTTCTTCTGTTATTACCGTTGCCAATGCGTCCATTCCGTCGGCGTTGGGATGTGTACCGTCAACAGTGTCGTACACCGTATTACGCAAAGCCAAGTCAAGGATTTTGCACCCGTTCTCCCGAGCTGCCTCTCTTATTATTTCATTGTACTTATCAATAGAAATTCCGCCGTAAGAGGCCGGAAAAACAAATTGCGGATTTGACGACATAAACGATTTGCCGAGGGTACAGCACCAAATCTCTGCCTGCGGATAATTCCGCTTTAATTCCGACAAAACGGTAATATATGCCGAGTCAAAGCTCAGCAGATCATACAAATTCTTTGTGCCGTCGGTACTTGTTCCGTACGGCTTTACCGCATTTGCCCAATCATTTAAGCCCATATTTACGATGATTACATCCGGCATAATGCCGTTGATATGCAAGCCTCCCGTCCGTTCCGGAGAACAACCTGACGGAAATGCATCACCGTCATACGAAAGCTTTGTAACACGACTGCCCGACCAAGAATTATTTACAAGCAATTCTCCGCCGAAAAAGTCTATAACCTTGCCCCACCAAGTGTCTCTCATTTCTTTTACGCCTGATTTTTCACATGCGTCGTTTTCATAGAACACCTTATAGCCTCTGGGATTGTAGCCTGCAAGCGTACTGATTGAATCGCCCAAAACCGAAAACTGCTTTTTGTAATACCTGTTGAATTCTTTCCAATGAAAATATTGAAAGTTTTCTTCAATAGAGCTTTCACATTTGTTACGCACTGATTCGAGCCACGGCAACTCGCGGGAAACAGGAATTTTTTTGTCTTTTGAAAACTCATTATCGAAGGCTTGAAAATTACTGTTGTTTCGGTCGTTGGGCTTAATCGCAAACACAATTTTGTTAAAGCAGTCCTCGTAACCGTTACAGTCTATCACTTCATGAAAGGCTTCGGCAACGACTTCGGGCGGATTTCCGAACGCTCCGCAGCCGAATGCGCCGAGCACCAGCACTTTGGCTCCGTTATCAATCGCCGCCTCAAATATATTTTTAATCCTGTTCTTAAACAGCTCTTTCAAGGCGGCTTTATTGGTATATTTCCTTTTTGCGATATACGGTGCGGAACAGGTAATTATATCAACCGAAAATTGCTTGTCCGCAGGCAGAAGTACGGGTATTTCCGAGTCGTCCTTGAAAACAGTAACATCCCTTGTGTAAATCAACCTGTCGGAAAAGAAATTGTGTCCGAGCTTTTTGTGGTAAAAATAGAAATCCTCAAAAACCGTTACGCTGTTTAAGCACAAGTACAAATTACTGCTTCGACACAGACATTCTTCCTGTGCCATAGCGCCCTTCGAAACGCCTCCGCCCGGATATTGCGGATTTGCAAAATTCAACACGGCTGTTCTGCCGAATTGTATATATTTCTGTGCCGTCTCAAAGGTTGTGCCCGACACAACGCATATTTTTGATTTATCATCTTCCGATAAGTTCTCCCTTTTGCTGTGTGAAGCGGAGAAGTTTTCCCTGTAAACACATGCAGAGCTTACGGCTTTTTCCGTAAGCGTCTTAAGCTCTCCCGTTTGCGAACGCAATACCGTATCGTTAAAGCATTCAATTAAAGCTTCTCTTCCCATTTGAATTCATTCACCGTTTCCTAAGTTTATGTTAACATAATACTAAATTTCCGCTTCATTTTTCAATATGTTCGTGGTATAAAGCCGAGTTTGCGTGGTATAAAACGCAATATCGGCGTTTTTTTGCCGAATGTACACTGACAGCGTATTGATTTCGCCCAAAACTGATGATAATATCTATTATAATATACATACGCACTTCATATTCGGTTATTCACAGCCGGAAAGCGGTTTTTTACAGTGAAAGACGGTATCCTACAGCTGATTTGCAGTCGCAGTCCGATATGAAATCCGTTATGTATTTCCATGCGGCAGGCAAAATTTCGGAGGTGGGAAAATGAATATTGTCATCTGTGATGACAGCTGCGATTACAGAGAGGTGCTGAGCGAGAAAATCAAAATTTGTCTTGAGGATATTTTCAGATTCAATTACAGAATAATACACAAAAATTCTCTTGCTGAGCTTGCACAATTTCTTGAAAACGACAAGGCCGATATACTGTTCCTCGACATAATGGTTAACGGGATAAATTCTGTGGACTGGTCAATAAGCAATCTCAACGGCAATAATTTTCAGCTGATATTCATGACCTCTTACCCAATTGAAGCATACAATATTTTTGATACGCCATGTTCGTATTTTTTAATCAAATCCAAGGTAACGCCCGAGCAATTAAAAAAAGCCCTTAAAAAATGCATAGGCAACATTACACAGAAAAAGTCCGATTTGCTGCTTGTCAAAAGCGGCTCTAAAAATGTTACCTTGAACTTGCAGGAAATCGAATTCATTGAGTCGCGCAATAATAATGTCTCAATTTATTTCAGTGAGCAACCGCCGATAACGCTGTATATGAAGCTCAAGGATATTGAAGATTTGCTTCCGTTGTATTTTTATAAGTGTCATAAATCATTTATAATAAATCTTAATGCGGTTACGGGCTGCGAGCCTTATGAATTTACACTTCACAACAGCAAGAAAATTCCCATACCGTTAAAGAAATACAAAAGCACGCTTGAAATCTACAGTAATTATATTTTGAATTTATAAGGAGAAGCTAATGTCTCAAGTTGATTTAACACAATTTTTCCCGTGGACATTTATCCTGCATCTTGCAAGAAGTCTGCTATCGTTCAACATAATAAATTCTATGCTCAAGTCCAAAAACAGCCTGCCTGTCTCATTTTTCAGCTTTGTCGGAATTACGATGCTGTACTCTTATCTGTCGCTTATACTCGGAAATTACGCTGTTAACATCGTGGAATATATTGCAGTAATCGGATATTATGCAGTTATGTTTTTGATAACCGTGTTTATGTATGAGGGCAAAACAAGCAAAAAGCTGTTTACAATATTTATAAGCCTTGCCGCATATTTTGTAACGGTTATGCTCTTTACCATGGTAAAGGGAATGTTTTACGGCTTTGACCTCGGATCGGTGTCGTACAGCACCGTTCCGCTTTCGGATGTGCTTACGCAATCACTGTTTATATTCTCGTTTTCGTTTGTGTTTGCCGCATTGTTCAGATTTCTTACAAGCCGCAAAGAAAATCAGTACGGAAAAAGCAAGCTGTTTTTGATTTATCTTTTCCCAGCCACGCACATTATAAATGTTATGATACTGTTTATGGCTTTTAAGCTGTACGACATAAACAGCACTGAGTTTGACGAGGTTGCGCTCGATGTTGGCGTGTTCGGGTTCATTTCGTTTATAAGCTGTTTCTTAATTGATATTCTTATTATTTTTGCAATCGACTACATAGAAAAAATACAGGACGAAAACCTGAAATACGAAAAAGCGGTAATGCAAAACCGAATAGACTACAACCGAATAAGACAAATTCAGGAGGAAAAGACGGAAATAAGTAAAATCCGCCACGATTTCAGTGGAATAATCTCAACAGCTATCGGATTTATCGAGCTTGGGAAATACGATAAAGCGCGGTCAATTCTTTCAAATGCAGGCACAGATGTTTTCGGCACATCGGAAAAATACTGTTTCAACGAGCTTATAAATATAATAATTCAGCAAAAAACGACTTCGGCAAAGCAGTCCGACACCGATATCAGGTTTGATATAAAAGAAAACAGCAAGCTTAACATTGACGATTACGATATTTGCCGACTTCTCAGCAATCTTATTGACAACTCAATAAATGCGGCAAAACTCACTCAGGAAAACAAGTCGTTTGTTTCGATTGACATTGAAAGAGACGAGGTTGTAATCAGAACCGAAAACAAGTTTGACAAGACAGTAAAAAAGCCGAAACGGAACGATGGAAAGCACGGCTTCGGCACGAAAATAATCAGAGATATTGCCAAAAAATACGGTGGTAAATATTCGGTTGAAATTTCGGGCGACAATTATGTTACCGTAACCATGCTAAAAAACGGAGAAGCGGAATAAGATTTTACAGCTGCGAGGCTGTATAAACTTAAAGCGATTGATTTTTCATACAGAAAAGACAAGCCCCACAGATAATGCCAACGCATATCTGTGGGGCTTAACGCATAATTCATAGGATTATTTTACGGCTTTGTCGGTTACAGTCTCAAAATGATATTCGGCTATCCCTAAATCAAGCCTTGTGTAAAAGCCCCTTCCCGAGGTCGCTTTTACAGTGTTGTCCGTCAAAAGCTCAAAATAAAATTTTTGCTGATTAACCGCCGTAGGCGCAAGCAAAGCGGCTTCAACGCCACGCAAAAACCACTCGGGCATTCCCTGACGATAATTGCTCACCTGTGAAACAGATTTGCTTTTATGCGGCACGCCGTTTGTTTCTCCGTATCCGAGTGCAATTACGCACACCTGTTTTTCTCCCTTATCAATCTTCGCATTGCTTTTTCCGTGATTTAAGGCAACCCAACAGGTGTTAAGCCCGAGCTCCTGCGCCTTTAAGACAATTTGCTCACCAAAGTATCCGAGGCTTTCGTCAAGCTTTGATGATTTTTTACCTACAAGGGTAATGTAATTGTTAACGCCCTTAAAGCTTCCGTAATGGGCAATCATTGAGTTAAAGCACTTCGGCTCATCATAAAATATTTGAATGTGCAAGCCTGTTTTTTCATTTATCCGAGTTGCGAGTTCGTCTAAAGCGTCTCGCTTTTCTTTTTCGATTTTCTTATCCGTATATTGCCTTACGCTGTGTCTTTGCTTCATAATTTCAAGCGTTTCCATTGTAGCCTACCTCCAAAATTTGTTCTTCAACCGACGGGTCGTGATTTACAAACACGCCCTTGCATTTTGAGTCGTTTTTGCATTTTATAAGCCAATCAAGCGATTTTTCGCACCGGTCATTATTCACGGAAAAGCCCGGAATAATCCTGTTTGTGAAGTTTTCCGCTAAGTATGCGGCGTCGTTTCCGAGTACGATATATCCGTCTGTTCCGTTAATCAAAACGCTGAACAAGCCGTAGCTGTGCCCGGGTGTATGGACAAGCAAAACGGAATTATCGCCGAAAACATCATAGCTTCTGCCGAAGGGTCCTATGCCGCTGTCGCTGTATTCAAAAGTCTTTACATCGCATATTCCCGTCCATGTATTGATATATCGGAAGCTGAATTTATTGCACGCTTTCCACTCCTCGGCAGAGGTGCGAATATCCCTGACATCTTTTACAAGACGAAGTCCGCTTGTGTGGTCAAAATCCATATGGCTTATAAATATGTGTGAAATGTCTTGTTGCGATACGCCTGCGGATTTCAGTTTTGAGTCAATGCCCTCGTCCTCTTTTATGATCGGAGCGCTGATTTTATTTACCATTCCGAACCATTGCGTCGGCTTTTTATGGGCGTATTTTGTGTCCCAGCCCGTATCAATCAGAACATTGCCCTTTGGGTGCCTGATAAGATAAGAGGATACGGGAAGTATCATCTGATTTTTCTTGCCTCGGAATATTCCTGTCAGCGCAAGCGGATTTTTCTCATGCAACGGGATTGCCCTGTCGACACGAACCTTACCCGTGTGAAAAATGTATATCTGTATTTTATTCATCTTCGCCACTCCTGTCGGGCAAAAGTTTTGTTATCATTATAATCAGCTTCAACGCCTCGTCAACCTGTTTGAGCATTTTCATATCGGGGTCGAAATAGTAATAATTCTTAGTGCCCTCGTGCCTGCATTTTATGATTCCT
>CAVAPB010000012.1:0-70831 GCA_963590415.1 Anaerovoracaceae bacterium
AAAAACTGCCACTTGTACAGTAACTGTTACCTGTAAGCACAATTTCTCCACTGTTCCTGAAAAAACCTCAGATTGCACAAACAAGGGCTGGGACTCATATATGGTCTGCAGCAAATGTGGCATATTGCAGAAGCCGACAGGAGAAACTCTTAGCGGAATTCCTTACAGAAGCCTTGATGCCAATGCACATGATTTTGACGCAACAGCATGGGGTTATAAGGGCGCTGACGGTCATGCGCATGTCTGCAAATTGAATGCGGCGCACCATGATACGGTTGTAGCTCACAATCCCGACCGCGCTGCTCCCACAGAGAACGAGGCTGTAAAGTGCCTTGACTGCGGTTATGTAATTGCAGAGGCAACAGGTCATGTTCACAAAAACCACTTGACCCATAAGGCGTATAAAGCGGCAACCTGCACAGAAGCGGGCAACAAGGAATATTATGTATGCGACTGCGGCAAGTATTTTGAGGACGCTACCGCATCTGTTGAAATAGCAGATACAAGCAGTGTAATTCTCAATGCTATCGGGCACAGCTATACTGTTAAAAACAGCGATGACGCTCACAAGCGCTCTACCGCTTCGGACTGCCGTGCGTACGACACATATTGGTACACCTGCGCTAACGACGCTTCGCACAGCGCAAAGGACGACGCGGCTGCAACGGATAAGTACTACAACGGTGAGAAAGGCGCTCATGCATACAGTACTGCTTGGACAGCGTACGGCGAAAGCGGACACGCTCACAAGTGCCTTTATGATGACAGCACAACCGGTATGACGGCTCACAATCCCGACAGCACCGAACCCACAGAGACCGAGGCTGTAAAGTGCCTTGACTGCGGTTATGTAATTACAGAGGCAACAGGTCATGTTCACAAAAACCACTTGACCCATAAGGAGTATAAAGCGGCGACCTGCACAGAAGCGGGCAACAAGGAATATTATGTATGCGACTGCGGCAAGTATTTTGAGGACGCTACCGCATCTGTTGAAATAACGGATAAAAGCAGCGTAATTCTCAATGCTATCGAACACAGCTATACTGTTCAAAACAGCGATGACGCTCACAAGCGCTCCACCGCTACGGACTGCCGTGAGTACGACACATATTGGTACACCTGCGCTAACGACGCAAGCCATAGTGCCAAGGACGATCCCAACGCCACCGACAAATATTACAATGGTAATCAGGGTGCCCACGCCTACGGTACAGATTGGGTAGACTGCGGCGAAAGCGGACACGCACATAAGTGCCTTTATGATGACAGCACAGCCGATTTGACGGCTCACAATCCCGACCGCACCGAACCCACAGAGACTGAGGCTGTAAAGTGCCTTGACTGCGGTTATGTTATCACACCTGAGCTCGGCCATACTCACAGCCTTGTAAAGGTTGAAGGCAAGGATGCCGACTGCGATGATAACGGTATGAAAGAGCATTACAAGTGCGAGGGCTGCAATAAACTCTTTGAGGACGCAACCGGAAGTGCTGAAATCACAGACGAAAGCACACTTGTTATTCCTGCTACAGGCCACAGCTTTGTATGGGTAACCGACAAGGAAGCAACCGAAGCGGAAACAGGACTCAAGCACGAGGAATGTACGGTTTGCCACGAAAAACGAAATGAGAATACCGTAATCGAGAAGCTTGCAAAGGCTGATAAAGCCGATAATACAAGCAAGGATAACGCAGAGAAATCACCTAAAACCGGAGAGGACAGCTCAATGGGTGAATGGGTGGCTATTCTCTTCGTCAGCGGCGGCGTTCTTTTGGTAACAGGCTTTTACTGCAGAAAAAGAAGGTCAAGAGCAGAATAATTCTTGAACTCCTAAAATCGTATAACTGAAAAAAGCAGGCGGTGACGGATAATTACGCCACCGCCTGTTTACCGGAAACAGGGCTTGTATTAAGCCCCTTTCCGAAAGGCGGCGATTTTTATCACCGTTTTTCGGAAGGAAAATATTTATTTAGGATGATACTATGGATGATAAGCAACGCAGAAGCTATGAAGAACAGAAAATACTCCTTGAACAATTCAATGATGCTCCGAAAAGAAGAACTCCGGACCCGTCCCGTACAGCAAAAATGAGAAAACGCCGCCGCAAAAAAAGAATACGGCAGACGGTTGCTTTTTTCGCCGTTGTTGCAGTTATAATTGCGGCAATTATTCTCATTGTTAGGAGTTGCTCGGCAGCGCAAAAGGACGCCCTGTACGGCAAATGGAATTTGGACGGCACAACCGTCTATGTGTTTGACGGCAAGGGTAACGGGAAAATGGAATTGCCGGAAAAAAGCTATGATTTTCACTATACAATACAGGACAGCACGGTTATCATCGACTTCACGGATGAAAATGCCAAGGATTTCTCTTATGATTTCACGGTTGAAAACGACACTTTAACTCTTGTCGGAAAAGAAAAGAAAGAAACCTTCACTTATTCTTTTAAGAAGCAAAATGAGTAACAAAAAATTCGAAACTTGTGTACATAAACGGAACAAGATGCCGTAATGCAACCGTAGGAGATGTTGCGTATGAAACCGGACAATAGAATACGATGTTGTGTGCAGCACAATGCAAATACAGAGAACGTCGAGCTTGTGTAAAAACAAGTTCGGCGCTCTTACTTTATGCCTTCAACAAATTTTTATCAGTTTCGGCGGCGAACTTCAGCAATCTAATATTTTCTACAAACTATGAAAGGATGTGATTCCGATGAATTATTTAACAGCGTGGAGTGTATGCTCCGAACAAACTGACCGTATTTGTTTAATATTCAAAGGCGGTCTCAAATCGGTGCAGCCGCTGACCGAATGACAGCGGCTCACCTCCGCCCTTAACCTTGAAAGTTCAAGATTTTTTGTAAGGGAACAAATACCAACCTAAAAAGGCGAAAAAATCTTTTTTATAGTCCTCCCACAAAATCAGCAGATACATTTTTGTATCTGCTGATTTTTTTCGATTTGCGGTAGGATTCGAACCGTTTGTCCGTCTTTTGCGAAGCAAAAGGTTTCTTTAATTCTACCATAAGAGGCTGTTTTTTTCTATTGTCCATTTTTTACGGACTTGTTCATATAGCGGCTACCGTGGTTTTTGATTGGTTTATGACATAAAAAGCGCAAACACCCGAGGGCTATTGGAATTCCTCGGGTGTTTACTGGGAAGTATCAATTGACTTGGCGGTCTTTTGATAACATTTATAGACTTGGCGATGTCTATGTAAAAATAATACATCTTTTCAAGTGCGTTTTCAAGCGAAATGCAAAACTGCACATTTTTCCTGCAAAACTGCACAGATTTTCAATATAGATATATTTTTCGCTATAGTTGGTCATTCTTTCGTGAATTGTGCACAGTTTTCTCGTATACCGACTGTGCAATATCACGAACCGCCTTGTTTTTTCGGTATAAAACCGCAAAAAGTTGCGAAAAACAGATTGACAGGAGACGGTAAAAATCAAATGTATGAGTGAGCCGGCGTTAAATTCAACACACAACCCGCATCGACTTGTTTACTATGTCCTTACACAGTTTCTTTGTTGTATTATTACACCGTGCGTTGCCATTATCCGGCATATACAAACGGTAACAAAAAGGGCGAACTTTGTTCGCCCGTACGGTGTGCTATGAGGTTGCAAGCGTTGATTTGATTTTAGTTTTTTGCCGTTGAATTTCTGAACTCTGCCATATCGTCAAGGCGCAACAATACGGGTTCGGTTATACCGTCGGAGGCACCCATATCGATATTTATCCATGTTTTGGTTTTTATAATTTTATTGCGGTACTCTTCGCCGTATGTAAAGGTCGGAGTATGCCCGAACACCGCTGTTATACCGTCGAAATATTCATCGGTAAGCTTGGGACGGTTCCACAGAATTTCATCGGGAACATAATTCGATATTTTTCTTGTTTTGCAGAAATTGCCGAGTCCGCTGTGCAGCAACAAGTAATCCTTGTCCCCCGCCGTAACCGCCTCATAAATCGGTGCGTCACGCAGATAGTCAAGAATATCCGCAACCGTTTCGGGCGAGCTTTTATTGAGTCTGCTCAAAGCCTTCAGAGTAACATCGCCGCCGTTAAATTGATACATTGCAAGCAATTCCATTTTATTGCCGCCGAGTCTTGCTATTGAGTAATCCGTGATTTCCTCAAACAGAAAATCGCAGGAAAGCAGCATAGCCTCATGATTACCGAGAATGAGCTGTGCGTTTGATTGAGACAGCAGCCATTGCAAAATTTCAACTCCGCCGTCGCCGTTTCGGTCAATCACATCGCCAAGTATATATAGGAAATCATTCTCACGAAAATTTGCTTTTGCAAGTAATGCTTTCAGTTTTTCAAGCGAGTAACCGTGCAGGTCTGAAATTACATAAGTCATAATATTATAATTCTTCAATTACTTTACAGAAAGATGAATACAGTTCACTTAACCCAATATAGTTATTTATATCAGATTCACTAATATATCTTTTATTGATATAATCCCAAATCCAAATACTTTGGATTTCAATGTTATAACCAATGCCAACTTTATTTTCCCCTGCAAGCATATGTGCTGCAAATTCATAAACTCCATTAGATTTTTCATATATTCTTATTGTTGTTTTATCTTGTATAAATCGTTTTGCTCTGCATCCTATACACTTACCCATATCCTGAACAGCACTTTTTATTTTATCATTTGAATAATATTCATATCTTGAAAAGTTGATATGTTTTTTGTCCATTCCAAGAATATTTTCAAATTTTTCTTTACCGTCTTTTTCATTCCAATACCTACATGTGGGATGATACACAAAATCAACAGAAGTTGGAAGCATTTCTTTTCTGAGAGGGCTTACTGAGCTATAACATTCATATGCTTTTTTAGAAAGAAAAACAACTTTTTCAGGCTTGATTACCTTGCATACGCTTATTAGTGTATTAAATGCAACTTGATTGTCTTCACTATTGTTATTAAAAGATTCATGTGCTTCTAAAGCAGGCTTTTGAAAATAATTCATAAATGCAAAAGTGTTAAATGCTTCGCTGTCACTAACATTCTCTAATTTATATACATTGGCAACACATTTCGCAGGATTTCGAAACATACTATGGGATTTTGTCCTTTTACGGGTTAAAAAGTTATGAATAACCTCTCTTGTATTAAAATTATTTTTACATGAAAAACCATTAGGAGTAGGCTTAACATACCAAGATTCATTCAGATATTTTTTCTCTTTTTCGGCATTATTACCTTTTTCATATTCATAAAAATGACTTTCTCCAACCAATAAAATTCTTGATTCTTTATAATGAGAACCGATAAACGGCGTCATTTCGGGATGATGATTTTTTCTGTAATGATCAATTTTTGACAATTCTTCATCAAATTCCGTGCTTGATTTCCATTCGCTAATTGTTGCCATATAATCACCTCGAATTACTATATTATTTATATTTTATAAAGTTTTAGTGCATTTGTCAAATCCTGCTTACAAATATCAACAAGTTCTTTCGGTTCGGTAATTTTTATCTGACCTGCGTACTGTCTTGCCCAAAAGCGCATATCGTTTTCATTTACCCTGACGGTTGCACGCACCATACCGTTGCCGATATTCTCAAAATCAACATTCGCTCTGAAAGAATCGAGGACATCGCTGATAAGATAATTCGGCATTTCAAACTTTGCCCTGATTGACTTGCCGCCGAACATAAAAATATGTTCCTGCATATACTTTGCGACATCAAGACCGACAAGTCCCTCAACCTTATTTTTCGGCTTCCTCGGAGTATCGAGAATTTCAATATTGCTTATTCTGTCAATTCTGTAATTGGATATATTGTCGTATTTGTCATAGTTGCAAATGAGATAATATTTGCCGCAGTTTGTCGCCATTATATACGGATTGATAACATATTCCCTGACATCTCCGTTTTCGTTGAGACGGTGGTGCAGCTTCTTATCCGCTCCGTATTCGTTATACATAAACCTGACCTGCAAGCCCTTTGAAATAGCCTCGTCAAGCACCTCTATCGTGTAGAACAGTTCCTTGTTCATTTCCCTGTCAACCGACTCATAGGACTGAATATTCGCGGTGCTGAACTTAAAATATCTGTTGGACAAGTTTTTAAGCTTACCGAGCATTTCCTTTTTATTGCCTGTCGGAATGCTCTTTGAAAACAATACGGAGTCCATAAGCAAACGAAGTTCCGAATCGGTAAACACATTGTTATAGTAAAATCCGGTCAGAATTTCACTCTTTTCAATTTCGCCTGTCTTTGCATTGGGAGTAAAACGCACCTTTGCCGTATACTCGATGTTATATGAGCCGTCGTTGATAAGATCCTCAAGATTGGCTTTGACCGCCTTTCTGTCAACCGTCATTTCATAATCGCTTTCAAGGCGTTTACGGATTTCGTTCTGCGTCATCGGGTGTTCTGCGTCCGTATTCCTTTTAAGTATGTCAAGGATATACATATTCATCATTTTCTTGGGTCTTGCACCGAGCATAATGTTCACCTCAAACAAATTATAACTTTTATGCTCATATTATGCAATACGGTATGCGACATTTTTCGTACATATACTAAAACGGCAAATCATCATTGGTATTAAAAGAACCGTCTGCGACCGTTTCGACCGATTCAAATGTATTGAACCCGTCCATACTCTTTATTTCTGTAACACTCGGTCGGTTCTTTGCATAATTCCAACATTCCCACAGCTCAACACGCACCTCATTTCCCGAATACGATACCTCGCACAAAGCTTCCATCGGCAAAAAAGTCAGCGCATCGCAATTTAGCGTGTATGCCGTTTTGAAGATTTCGGGCCTTCTGTTGACAATCTGCGGCTCGTCGGAATATGCACAGACGGTTGCAAAGACGCAAAGCTGCTTTTCATATGCAAAATCATAAAGGAACTTCAGCACTTCTGTTTGAGCGGATTTTGAGCAAAAGTGCAACGGTATTTCAAGCTGAGGTATGTAAAGAATTTCCGTTCCGTAATTGTCAAGCAAAGGGTCAAGTTCTTTAATGATATTTATCGGGTCTTTCTCCTGCACATATCCGCTTACGGAGGCGTTCTCCTGAACCGAACCGTTGTTCGGAATGAAATAAGAAAAATCGGAATTTGGGAACAGCGTCAGAGCCATAACCTTCTTGCCGTCTTTAACCGCCTGTTCAATTATATTGTCGGTTATTTTCCTAAGCGGACAATCAAAATCATTGGAATAAAACAGCTTTAATGTGCCCTTTTTCAGCACCTGCACCATATCAAATGCGTGCTTGTCCGTATGCTCTGCGTCATTGTTTTCTACCGTGAAATCATTTGGCATATCAATAATTTCTTTTGCACATGCTTTGAAATTTTTCTTTCCCTGTTTTTTCATAATTTTACCTCTCTCAATGTTTTTTATAAGCATACACCGACAAGCGAGATAAAAAGCGCTCATTGAAAACAGAGGCGGTCGGGAGTATAATACTTTTGTAATCTTATATCGGAAGTGGTATTATGACAGATAAAATCAAAGCTCTTCAGGCTGTTATCGACGAATGTAACGACATTGTGTTTTTCGGCGGAGCGGGCGTATCCACAGAAAGCGGCGTACCCGATTTCAGAAGCGATGACGGCTTATACCGTATGAAATACGACTATCCTCCCGAGACGATTTTAAGCCACACATTTTTCATGAATAAGACCGAGGAATTCTATCGGTTTTACAGAGATAAGATGCTTTGTGACACCGCTAAGCCCAATGCGGCGCATTTGTTCCTGGCAGAGCTTGAAAAGGCAGGAAAGCTCAAGGCCGTAATCACGCAAAATATCGACAACCTGCATTTCGAGGCAGGCAGTAAAAAGGTATATGAGCTCCACGGAAGCGTTTACAGAAATCACTGTATGAACTGCGATAAATTTTACGGATTTGATTATATTAAGAACTCAAAAGGAATACCGAGATGCTCCTGCGGCGGAATAATAAAGCCCGATGTTGTGCTCTACGAGGAGGGACTGGACGAAGCGACTCTTCATGGTTCGATTGAGGCAATCAGGGACGCCGACGCGCTGATAATCGGCGGAACATCGCTTGCGGTCTACCCTGCCGCAGGGCTTATAGATTATTTTCGAGGTGAATATCTTGTTGTGATAAACCGTGACGCAACGCCGAGGGACAGCCAAGCCGATTTGGTAATCAACGAGCCTATCGGCAAGGTTTTTTCGCAGATAAAGATAAAATAGGAGCTGATTTTTCTTTTTAATCTTTTGACCTTGCGGATTTGAACATCAAGCCGAACAATCTTCTTGCAATCGGACCTGCAATAAGCAGTTGAACGGGCAGTGCCATAATAAAATTGCGGCAATAGGTTGTGAGATAATTCGGAATAAGCTGTGCGGTAAATCCGTAACCGTGATAAACTCCCAAAATGCTTGCTAACGCAACCTGACATACGACAGTGAAAATCTGAATTGTCAATATAATAAAAATCGGTCTGTCCCCCGATTTCACAATACGAAATGCGAGTCGCTTTGCAACGGGACTTGATATAAAAAACGCACAAAGGAAAATAATCACATATTCCAACCACATTCCTTTAAGCGCAATCAAAAAAGTATAATTTTCAAAGCTTCCGCTTGCCAATACAGTGTTGTAAAGCGTCATTGTGTAGACCATAATCCAAGCGGTAATTGCTGTAAAAATTACAGACTGAAATTTTGTTTTAGGCATTTTATTTTCTCCGTTTCATATAAATTACAGAATTTTTAATACAACTTTTTAAGAAGTCAAATTCAATTTCACATACCGCACCTCGCTAAAAAAATGAAAGCCACTTCGCCGTCCGACAGTGGCAAAGTGACATTTATTGTCCGAAAGTATAAAAAAGCCTTGCAAGCATTTATGCCTGCAAGGCTTTATGTATTGTATTATACCGCAATGCGCATTGAAAATCAAGTGATTTTTGAGTGGCAGACAGGGGCAATGGTTGTCCTACGGTCGCATAAATTTTCGGTTTTGTTAATGCGGCTTGGAGCGCCGCACAAAATCGACCGCTGCGCCAACAGATGCTCCCTTTATCCGCCACAGGTGGTGGTCGCATATGTTGCCCTGAGATGGGGCGGAAGCACGAAACAAATTTGATATAAAACTCGGACAGGGGCAAGCCCTGTACCTACGGGGTATGGCGGTTTGTTGTTGGTTTATCATAATTTCGGTTGATATGAAATTATAATCAACGCACAACCCGTAGGGGCGACCTGCGGTCGCCCGTCAAATTCAGAGCAAATTAAAAGCGGGCGAACACAGTTCGCCCCTACGATATGATATGTTTTTCAATTTGTGCGTTCAGCCTCCCTTTACAAGGGAGCCTGTGACGGACAGGGGCAAGCCCTGTACCTACGGGGTATGGCGGTTTGTTTTCAATTCCATATCAGCCGTAAATAAATATCAAATTAAAATGTACGCAGAACCAAGCCTTCCTCTGACGAGGAAGGTGGCACGCCGCAGGCGTGTCGGAAGGAGAGAAAGCAATAAATATCAAATTTTCGTTATCTCTCCCTCAGTCATTTTTCAGAAGAAAAATGACAGCTCCCTCGTCAGAGGGAGCCTATGTTTGCAAATGCGGCTTGGGGCGCCGCACAAAATTGGTCGCTACAATCAAATACATTTTATATTATATCGTAGGGGCGAACTGTGTTCGCCCGCTTTTAATGTCAGCATAAATTTAACGGGCGACCGCAGGTCGCCCCTACGCTATATGATATGTTTTTCAATTTGTGCGTTCAGCCTCCCTTGTGTAAAGGGAGGTGCCGAACGAATGTGAGGCGGAGGGATTGTAGTGCTGATTTTATATAATTTGTAAAAATCCCTCAGTCATTTTTTTGTTTCCAAAAAAATGGGGTATTTGTCAAAAAGTTGACAAAAACATTGAGGGAAATCATAAAGAAGCTTCAAAAATAATTGGGGATAAATAACCCAAAGAAGAATGTAATCTGATAGGGTTATAAAAATTGTTTATATAATCTTCAATATAATATTTCGCTTGAATAAAGGTATATATTTTCTTCTGATAAACGCACTCCTTTTTCAATTGAGCGTGGAAGGATTCCTGATTTGCATTTTCATCACACGAATGATTAAGCGATGTGTAGCTCGGCAGAAACCTGTTCTTTGATAAAAATTCACGGTATTTGGCAGATCTGAATTGTGAGCCTTTGTCTGAATGTATTATCAGTCCCGGTTCGGGATTACGGGAGTGTATTGCCTGTTTTAACACATCAAGTATGTCTTGCGTTTTTTGCTCTTTCTTCAGACCCCACGCCACTACCTTTCTCGAATACAAATCAATAAATGTTATCAGGAAAAATGTACCTTCTTTTATCGTCTTTATGTATGTAATATCTGTTGTCCACACCTGATTTATATCTGTTATATGCATATCCTTTATCAGGTTGACTATCTGTTTCTTTTCTCCAGCTTTAAGAGTATTCGTTTTTCGCTGAAACCTCGTTGTTACAATGCTTTTCACGCCTAATATATGCATCGCGCGTGATACCTTTGACACACTGCAGGATACTCCTTTACGCACAAGCTCGGTGCGTATCTTTGGCGCTCCGTATATGCCTTTATGCTTTGCATATATTATTGCAACCTCTCGAACGAAATCTGCTTGCTTTTCTATTGACTCTTCATATGTTTTCAGCCAATAAAGATGGCTGGTTCTCGGTACGTTTATCAGCTTGCAGATTTCATTAAGCGAATACGGTTCACGTTCTGTCAGTTGTTTGATTGCCTGATATGCTTTTAATCTATCCTGCTGACAATAGATATTGTTTTTTTTAATATATCATTTTCTCTTTCCAATTCCCGTATTCTTAGAATCAAATCTTCCTTTGTTGTTGTGTCCGGAAGATATTTGTTCTTATTGTACTTCGTTATCCAATGTTCTACGGTCTTAACCGGCACTCCGAATGATTTTGCCACCTTGCTTGTCGATTCTTTTTCCTCGCATATCATTCGCACCACCGTGTCCTGTATTTCCGTACTCCATTTCCTCATACTTACCACTCCGTTTCTATTTTATATTCCCCCTTTCTTCTTGTCAACTTTTTGACCAAGTCCCTTGACAGCTCCCTCTGAGATGGAGCGGAACTTCTCGGGTAATTTCATACTCATTTAGAGCGTAGGGCGGGGGCTTGCTCCCGCCGCAAATCCGCAAAAGTCGGTAGCGACAGTGAGCCGTCGGGAGGGCGTTTACAACCGAGCAGGCGAGCCGAGCGTGATTTTTGCGGAAAAGGAGGAGTTGCATAGTGAGTGAGAGACAGCCAAAGGCTGTTGCGAGCGATACGAAGCAAACGACGACGCGGGCTTGCCCCTGTCCGAAATAAATTTCATATCAGTCATATTGACGGACAGCCGCAAGGGCTGTCCCTACGGCAAATCAATGCGAAGCCTTGTATATCAGCACCGATTTTGCATTGTTTGTTTGTTTCTCTCCCTCAGTCATTTTTCAGAAGAAAAATGACAGCCTTGCCCTCTTGCGGTACCCGATTTTGTTTATGCGGCTTGGAGCGCCGCACAAAATCGACCACTACGCCAACAGATGCTCCCTTTATCCGCCACAGGCGGCGGTCGCATATGTTGCCCGTCAGAGGGAGCCTATGTTCTCTATAATTTTCAACCCGTGCGAAGCAACCACAATTCTTCATTTTTCATTCTTCATTATTCACTCGCCCGCAAGACCGCTGCCCACGCCCTACCGCTACGCCCTCGGACAGCCGCAAGGGCTGTCCCTACGATATGATATAAATTATAATTCGTGCGAAGCACCCACAATTCTTCATTCTTCATTCTTCATTTTTCATTCTTCATTATTCACTCGCCCGCAAGGGCGCATAAAAACAGAGAGACACCCAAAAGGTATCTCTCTGCATTTTGTTGATATTCGATTATAAATCCGAGCGACCGTTTATTATCAGAAGAGGTCGGTTTTTTCAATCTTCTTATTGAAGAACTTGATGGGCTTTTTGAAGATGAATCTGAAGAACAGACCCACTATCAATGCTATTACGATATATGCGCAAAGCTTCACAAGATCCATCCAATAATCGTTTTCCCAAACTCCGCATACACATTCTCTCATCGCGTTGATTACGAAGGTAAACGGAAGATACGGATGAATTGCCCTGAAGAATGCCGGTGTAACATCAATCGGGAACGTACCGCCCGAGCCGCCGAGCTGAACGACAAGCAATATAACCGCTACAGCCTTGCCTATGTCGCCGAACGCCGCTACAAGCGAGTACATAAACAGCGAGAACACAAGCGAAGCAAAGCAGCCTGCGAGTATGAACAAGCCGGGGTTGTAGCACTGAATCTTCAGGAAATACAAATCGCCCAGACAGATGATAAGGCTCTGTACAAGTCCGAAGCTCATATATGTAAGCGCTCTGCCGAAAAACTCCTGCGAAGATGTGAGATTACTGAACTCTTTTTTATGTTTAACATTGGGATTGACTACCGCAATAAGAATTATTGCGCCGACCCAGATTGCAAGCGTCGTGTAGAACGGAGCCATAGCCGAGCCGTAATTGTCAATACCGTAAATTTTCTCGGTGTTGACGGTAACAGGCGAAGCGAGGAAGCTTCCGAGCTCGTTTCCGTTGTTAACCGACAGATTGTATATTACATTGAACAGCTCGGTGTCGGTAAGACCCGCAACCTTGCCGTCGACAACATCAAGCTGTGCGACAAAGCCGTCAAGCATTGACGAGAGAGCTGAGAACATTGTCGAGCCGGCGCTTATTGAAGTGCTCAATGAGCTTGAAAGGTTCTTGAACTCATCACTTCCGCCTATTTTTTCGATAACATTCGAAACATCGTTCATAACGGTTAAAAGAGAATCGATTGCCTTGCTCAAAGCGGGCTTTACGGTGTTTGTATAAGTCGAATTGAGCCCGTCAAGCGTGGAAGCGATAGACTTCAACGAGTTTGTCACTTCGGAAACATCGTTCTGATTTGCGCCTGTCGAAATTATCGTTGTGAGCCTGTTGTCAAGCTGTGTAAGGCTGTTTTTAGCTTCGGTAAGCGAGGTTATGAGCTTATCCAAGCCATCAACGGGTGTTTCAAGAGAGTCTCTGATGGATTCAAGAGTTGATATAAACAGCGAAAGCTTCTGATTTACATCCTTAACTGAAGCCTGAACCGTTTTAAGACCTGCGGTTGTTGCATTGTTGGCAACATCGTTTATCTCTGTAATTGAGTTTGCCGCAGAAACCAATGTCGATGAGGACTGCGTGATAACAGAGCCCATAGCGTCCGTAACGCCGTCAACGGCAGCTCTTGTTACCTGTATTGCCTCGTTGGTGTTCTTGATAGCACTGTCAACATTATTCATAAGCTTGCTTATATCAGACTGCGTAAGCGATGAATCAAGATTTTCAAGCTGCTGCATAATTGTGTCAAAGCTCTGCAAGGTCGCCTGCAAGCCGACAACATTGTTTTTTACAACCTCAATTCCCGTTGTAATCTTCTTAACTGTTGAGTCCGAGCCGTTGTTTGCGTCAACGACCACAACGCCTAAAACCTCGTTTATTACATCGACAACAGTCTGTACGAAGGACTCGTTGACCTCCGTCTGTACGGTCTGAACGACCTTGTCGGTAATCTTTGTGGCTATGGCGTTTTTCTTTTCATTCGCATAATATGTAATCTGCGGCAAGGTAAATTCCGCTGACACGATACTTGTAAGCGATTCGCTGAAATCCGCAGGAACCTCGATTGCGGCATAATACTTGCCTGCCTTTACGCCGTATATGCCGTCCTCTTTGGAAACAAACTGCCAGTTGATGGTGTCGTTTGCGGAAAGATTTTCCTTTATCTGCTCTCCGACATTGACCTCAATATCCTGGAACTTTGTTCCCTTATCCTCGATAATAACGGCAACCTGCATATTGCCTGTGCTCTGCTTGCCGTACGGGTCCCAGTTTGCGTAAATGTTGAACCACGCATAAAGCGACGGCAACACAAGAATACCCACCGCCAAAATGATTGCCATACTGTTTGTAAAAATCTTTTTTAAGTCTCGGGTGTATATCTTAAAAATGTTTTTCATTACTCATCCTCCTCGTCGTCTTCCTCATCTTCCTCATCATCGTCCTTGAAAATGTCATATTCTCCGTATTCCAGCATATCGTCGTCTTTCAGATACGGTATGACCTTATCCTCGACCAAATACCTTATGTAATCAAGGAACAAAAATACGGTGACCAAGAAAAATATCAGGAAAATCCATATAGCCAGCATCTGCATATAGCGTCCCGTAGCTTTACCGAATGCAGCCAAGAATATTGAGAGCAGCACAAAGACAACAGCGGTTATAATCTTTCCCTTGTTGTACTTTTTACGCCCCTTTTCATAGTTCTTGAGAAGCTTATCTTTTATAAACAAATATTTTCTTGCATACTTTTCGTCTTTGGTAAGCTCGGGTTCCGACTCTGCCGTGCGAAAAACGCAAACCTTGTCGTTTGCTTCCTCACGGATTACTTCATCGTTTTTTTCTTTGAAGTTTTCATCCATAAAATGTCGCCTCCTTCACATTCAGTATATTATATCAATTTATTTTACGGTTTTCAATAGTTATTAGAAAATTGTCTAATAAACACTTTCTGTAAATTTGTGGAAAAACACGGGGCAGTTAAATTACTGCCCCGTGCAGGTTATGAGAATGGCTATGTTACCTCTATCTCTTTGATATTGAATTCGTTGCCCTTAATGAGATATGTCCTTTCGCTGCCGCAGTGCGGACATATTTTGCCGTATTGCACGGTGGGATATGTCTTTTGGCAGTCCTCGCAATAGGTTATTGCGTCAATTCGTTCAACACGCAATTCGCAGTCGGTAAGTATCTCGTGCTTTTTAACCGCCCAATTCCAACAGTCTATAAGGTACTCGGGAATGACGGTTGATACCTCGCCGACCTCAAGCGTAACGCTGTGAACATGCTCGACATTATTCTCAACGGCAACCTTTTTCACATCGTCGATAACATAGAATACTACGCCGAGTTCGTGCATATTTTACCTCTTAGTGCTTGCCCGTATCCTTGCCGATAGACTCACGGAATTCGGTATATTTCTTCTCGTATTCCTTGACTTCTTTCGGTATCTTCTTAATTGCAAGCTTTGCGACATTACCCGCAAAGTAGGGCAAAATGTGCTTCATCTTATCCTCTGCGACAACCATGGTTGAAGCTTCTGGACGGTCTCTGTGGAGCTTGATTGCGTCGAACTCGCACTTAGTGGTGCATATACCGCAGCCGAGACATCTGTTCGGGTCAACAACCGACGCGCCGCAGCCGAGGCAACGGGCAGTCTCAATCTTGACCTGCTCCTCGGTAAGCGTCTTGTGAGCGTCTCTGAACGACATCTTGCGGTCAATGCTTTCATCCGTTCCCGCCTCCTGGCGTGAGGAATTGTCGTAGCTGTCGATAACGATATTGTCCTTATCAAGCTCAATGAAATCTCTGCGGTTTCTGCCTATTGTAAGGCTTGCGTGCGGATGAACATATCTGTGGAGAGATTCAGCCGCGCACTTACCCGCTTCGATAGCGTTGATTACAAATTTAGGTCCTGTGTAAACATCGCCGCCGACGAAAATATCGGGCTGAGCGGTCTGGAAGGTAAGTCCGTCCGCAACGGGATAATTGCCGTGCCAGAATTCAACCTTTTCGCCCTCGAGCATCTTGCCCCAATCGATTGCCTGACCGATTGCGTAAATGACTCTGTCGGCTTTGATTTCCATAGTCTCGTTTTCGTCATATTCGGGCGAGAACTTCTTTGTAACGGGGTCTATGGTGCGTGTGCACTTCTTGAAAACAACCGCCGTAACATTGCCGTTTTCGTCTTTCTTAATCTCTTTCGGTCCCCAGCTGTTGCAGATTTCAATATCCTCTTCAAGCGTTTCGGAAACTTCCTCGTTTGAAGCGGGCATGGTGTCTCTCGACTCAAGGCATACCATTGAAACCTTGTTTGCGCCGAAGCGATGAGCGGTTCTCGCACAGTCAACGGCAACATTACCGCCGCCTATTACAACGACATCGCCGTCAATCTTCTGCTGCTGATTCTCCGTTGCGGAATGCAAGAAATCAACCGCAATGTCAATGCCCTTTGCATCCTCGCCGTCAACGCCTGCCATTCTGCCGCCCTGACAGCCGATAGCGATATAGAACGCCTCGAAGCCCTGCTTACGCAACTCATCAAGAGTAATATCCTTGCCGACCTCAACGCCGCATTTAATCTCAACGCCGAGCTCCTTTATAACATCGATTTCAGCATCGATAACATCCTTTTCAAGCTTGTATGACGGGATACCGTATCTCATCATACCGCCGGGCTTTTCGTGCTTTTCAAATACGGTCGGCTTATATCCCTTTGTTGCAAGGTAATAAGCGCACGAAAGACCTGCGGGACCTGCGCCGATAATTGCAATCTTCTGCTCCCAATGATCGTATCTGTTCGAAGCGATTACCACCTCGGGAACATATCTTGTCTCCGCTTTCAAATCCTGTTCGGCAATAAACTTTTTAACGGCGTCGATTGAAACCGCTCTGTCGATTGTGCCTCTTGTGCAGGCGTCCTCGCACTTGTGGTTACATACTCTGCCGCAGATTGCCGGGAACGGGTTGTCCTTTTTAATAAGTGCAAGAGCGTCCTTGTATCTGCCCTGCGCCGCCATTTTAAGGTAGCCCTGAACGGCTATATGTGCGGGGCAAGCAGTCTTACACGGCGCTGTACCCGTATCGTAGCAGTTAATTCTGTTGTTATCTCTGTAATCCTCGTCCCACTTGTCCTCTTTCCAATTAAGGTACTCTTTGAGAGACGACTGCTCGGGTAGAGTTCTCCTCGGATAAACAACCTCGCCCTGCTTTGTACAAAGCTTCTGTCCGAGTCTTACCGCACCTGCCGGGCAATACTCAACGCACTTGCCGCAGGCAACGCACTTTTCGGGCTCAACCTTTGCGGTATATGCCGAGCGTGAAAGGTTAGGCGTGTTGAAAAGCTGCGAGGTCCTCAATGCGTTACAGATGTTTACATTACAGTTACAGATACCGAAAACCTTGTTGTCGCCGTCGATATTCGTAATCTGATGAACGAAGCCGTTCTTCTCTGCATTGCGGAGTATTTCCATAGCCTCATCATATGTAATGTCGTGACCCTTATGGGTTTCACGGCAATAATCGGCAAAGTCGCCCACGCCGATACACCAGCCGTAATCGTCGTCGGCACAGCCCTCGTCAAGAGCCGCACGGGAAGCACGGCAGGAGCAACGGGCAACGCCTATATGACCCTCATACTTTTTGAGCCAATAGGAAAGCTGTTCTATATCCATAACTCCGTTTTCCATTGAGATGGATTTTTCAACAGGGATAACATGCATACCTACACCCGAACCTCCGGGAGGAACCATATGTGTAATACCCGCAAGCGGAACAAAGGTCATTCTCTCAAAGAAAGAAGCAAGCTCGGGGTGGTCTATAAGTCTCTGGTTTATGCCGTCGGGCGGAAGCTCGTGAATGTTGAGAAGCTCTGCAGAACCTGGTACAAACATCGGCAAAATATATCTTCTCTCGCTCGGCGGAGCGGTTCTGCCGTTATGGTCGTAATGGTAGCCGTAATCGTACTCCAATATTCCGACATAGCTCAGCTCGTCAAGCAGTTCCTGAACCTTTTCCCTTGTAAACTGTTGGTTTTTGTTCGCAATTTCCTCAAAGGTCATAGGCTTACGCAATTCCATTGACAGGACAATATCGCACATATCGTCCGTCAAAATTTCAGCAAGACCCCAATACTCTGCGTCATTTGAGGTAACGCCCTTTAATTTGTGGTCGATAACATCGGTAATCTTTTTACCGACTGCCGCAACCTTGGGACGCGGATTGTCAACGCCTAAGCTCGGCGGAGTTACATATTCGTATCTTTTAGGCATAACATAATTCTCCTTAAAATATTCATATATGATATATTTTATAATTTTTATTGACAAAAGTCAATCAACTTTTATAAAGATTGTTTATTGACTATTGGTTTTTTTGGTGTTACTATAACTTTAGACAGCAAAATGTCGAAATATACAATATTTTGAGGAGGCAAACAATATGTTCTTTCACATTTACGGCGACGCCTCGATAACACAGCTTCTCGGCTGGTTAATGGCGTTTGTCGGTCTTGTTGTTTTGAACGAAATCGCACGCCGCAGTAAAGCAGGCGGTATTTTCTGCTTTATTGCCGTACCCGCTGTGCTGACCGTTTATTTCATTGCTATCGCAATCGGAGTTAAAAACGGCTCAGACTGGGCGCTCAACAATCCGACCTACCTTCATATGAACGGTTGGTTCCACTATGCAAAGCTCTACGCCGCAACAATCGGCTGTATCGGCTTTATGTTCCTTAAATATAAATGGGGAATCGGCAAGACGGAATGGTTCAAGGTATTCCCGTTCCTTATCGTTGCCATCAACATCCTTATTGCAGTAGCTTCCGACTTTGAGTCGGCTATCAAGGGCGCAAACGCAATTGCCGAAACAGGTTCGGCTTGGTGGTACTCAAACGAGGGTATCTGGCTTTACGGCGGTTGGTGGAACTGGGTAAACGGTATCGCAGGCATCATCAACATCTTCTGTATGACAGGCTGGTGGGGCATTTATCAGTCAAAGGATAAGAAGGATATGCTTTGGCCCGATATGACCTGGTGCTACATTCTCGCTTACGATGTTTGGAACTTTGAATATACATACAATAATCTTCCGACCCACAGCTGGTACTGCGGTCTTGCGCTTCTTCTTGCGCCGACCTTCGCAAACGCTTTCTGGAACAAGGGCGGTTGGATTCAAAACCGTGCAAACACACTTGCAATTTGGTGTATGTTCGCTCAGATAGTTCCGCAGTTTATGCTCAGCGACAAGTTTGCGGTTTATTCATCGGTATACCCCGAGGGATATGTTATGAACGCCGCTGCCGCTCCCGCAAGCGCAGACCCCAAGGCTCAGGGCGTTATCGCAGTTCTTGCTCTTGTAATAAATGTTGTTGTATTTGCCGCAATTATCAAGCGTGCGGCTGAAACAAAGACCAATCCCTACAAGCATGAAATATTCACACATCAGAAGGATTACAAGCTTGCACTTGAGAGAGCTGCCGCAGAAAACAAATAAGCATTTCACAAAAAGAGGTATTATGAACGATTATAAAGTAATTGAAATCAAACGCTCTGTGTTTGAGAACAACGACAGAGAGGCAGACAAGGTAAGAGAGCAGTTAAAAAAGGACAGAACCTTTCTCTTAAACCTTATGTCCTCGCCCGGAAGCGGCAAGACCACAACATTAAAGCAGACCATTGCCGCATTGAAGGACGAATATAAAATCGGCGTTATGGAGGCTGATATTGACAGCGATGTTGACGCAAAGACCATTGCCGAAACGGGAGCCAAATCAATCCAGCTCCACACGGGCGGTATGTGCCATCTTGACGCAGGTATGACAAAGCAGGGGCTTGACAGCTTCGGTGCGGACGAATTTGATTTTGTCGTACTCGAAAATGTCGGCAACCTTGTATGCCCTGCCGAATTTGACACGGGCGCAAGCAAAAACGCAATGATTTTATCAGTCCCCGAGGGAGACGACAAACCGTTAAAATACCCCTTGATGTTTACCGTCAGCGACTGCGTACTTATCAACAAGATAGATACCAAAAGCGTATTTGATTTTGATGACAAAGCGGTTGTTGAACGCATTAAGAAGTTAAATCCGAATTGCGAGATTTTCTTTATCAGCGCAAAGACCGGCGAGGGAATTGATAACTGGACCGCTTGGCTGAGAAAGCAAATTAACGCTTGGAACAGCTGATAAGCTGTTGATGCTGATATGATAAACGGGCAAAGCCTTGGCTTTGCCCGTTTTGTTGTTTTCACAATTCAGCTGTGAGGAATATATTCTGCCGTATAGGTTATTGTACCTGTATATTCAGCTATCGGTACGGCTGAAAAGTCGGAAATCGTAACTGTTGTTCCGGATGCCGCAGTGCCGTCGTTGACCTCGGTATAAACAGCCTCATCACCGCCTGAAACGGTAAATGTAAGAATCGACTCGGTATCCGTCGCTGTCATTTTTCCGGCGTTGTCAGCTTCAGCCTTAACCTTGAGCGTATCGCCGAGGACAAGCTGAGATTCGACATAATAAGACGCGTCCTGAGGCGTTGTATCGCCCCACACAACATCAACACAAGCCGGAATTGTTACGGTGTATGTATACGCCTCGCTTCCGTCATTCTTTACGGTCTTTGTCATTACGCTTGTATCGGAATTTTGCGCTGTATTTTTGGTAATTTCATTATGTGTGGTACTCAATTGCAGGGTGCTGTCCTTTTGAATACTGTAATCCTGCAGCGTATTGCCGTCAAAAAGCTCTTTTCCGGCAAAGAACAGACGCTGTCTTTCGGGTAAAATGCCTTCCTTGTCATATATTTTATCTCTGATATCTTCAATTCTGTCGGTTGGCTCCACCTCAAGTGTGATATGCTTACCCGACGGTTCTTTAACAAAAATCTGCATTGCGCTTGCGTTTATACTCAGTACAAAGCACAAGGTCAACGCAAGAAAAATATTTATCAGTCTTTTTTTCATATTACGACATCTCCAAACAAATACAAATATACAAAATTATATTAACATTTATTATAACATACATTTTCTTTTTAATATATCGTCATTTTGAAATAAAATACTGCTTGATATTAGTATATTCCGACGAAAGGTCAGCATTTTTTGAAAAGCATTACCGTAAGATATATGCTGATTGCCAAAAATGTAAAATTGTATCCGCTTTTTATAAGAATGTAAAAACCAAGCGATGTCATCGGAATAAGAAACATAACCGAAACCGCTTTCATAACGCTTTCGCACCTGTCGCAAGGAAGTCTTTGCGACAGCATACTTTCAAGTGCTCTGCCGCCGTCAAGCGAAAATACGGGAGTTATGTTAAAAAGTCCTATCATAAGATTCATCGCTGCCGATTTCAATAGAATTTCCTTTCTGCAAAGCGCAAATAAGCCGAACAGCATCAAAAACAGAAAAAAGTTCATCAACGGTCCGCTTATAGCCGTGATGAACTCCTTTTTGTAATCTTGCGTAATGTCGTTTTTTCTGATTATCGTCATTCCGAATATTCCGAATCGCACCGTTTCAGGTCTCTCACTACAGGCAACTATCGCAAATAGGTGTCCGAACTCGTGTAGAATCGAAAATAAAATTCCGTAACGTATCTCATTGCCCGTATTAAAGCACATCAGAAGAGTTACGCTTGCGGCAAACAGAAAATCAATCTTAACCTCGACGCCCTTTATAAAAAAACACATCAGCTTTCAAGCACCCATGCAGGATTGTGGCGCACTCCGCCTATGCGAAGCTCAAAATGCAAATGCGGACCTGTCGCCTGTCCGGTTGAACCGACCCTTGCGATTATCTCCCCAGCCCTGACCTTTGCCCCCTCCTCGGCTATAAGTTCGGAGCAATGACAGTAAACTGTTGTAATACCGCCCTCCGACTCAAGAAAAATATAATTTCCTCTTGCGTCCGAATATGAAGCCGTGGCAACGGTTCCGTCAAAGGCGGCTTTTATCGGCGTACCTGTTTTTGCGGCAAGGTCTATACCCGAATGGAAGCCGTATTTGTTTGTTACGGGGTTTATTCTGTAGCCAAAGCAGGATGTGACACGGGTGTACTCGACGGGCTTTACCATAGGCTTGCTGAAGAACACGGGAGAAAATGAGGCTGTCGTTCCGTCAACATACATCAAATCCTCGCCGCCCGCACCCGTGAATTCCTCCTCGGCAATATCGGTTGTCTGCTGTGCCTGACCGTCCTGTTGCTTCGGCTCTGAAACAAAGGATATCACCGAGCGCACGCAATCAGCCAGCTCCTTTGCGGTCAAATCCTTTTGCATTACGGAATTATAAAAGGAATTAAGTGCGGTAAAGGTCTTGCTCTCCGTCTTGTAAAACCCGAAAAAAAGAAGCAGAACCAAGGCAAACACGACCGTTTGAGTCAAAATAACGCAAGTGAGCAAATCGCTCGGCTTTTGCGGCTTTTCCTCACCGTGAGCCGCCCGCCTTGTACGCTCTCTTCGCAAATCACGGAAGTCGGTTTCATATTCCTTTAATTCGTAATCCATATTATCACCCGTTAAAGGATATGATTTTTATTGCGGCAATATGATACCCGGTCAATAAATGCCGTGAGAGCGAAAAGCATCGGTTTTCAGAATATATACTCTTCTGAATACTATTGAATAACACTACTGCTCAATCCATGTTCCTGTTTTAGCGTCGGTATACACACCGAGCTGAGAGTCTGCAAGGTTGTGAATTGTACGGGAAAGAGCCTTGCGTTCAATCGTGATTTCATAGGGCATATTTTCAAGATATTTCAATATTTCGTTCTGTCTCAAATGTCTTGCAGAGCTTGAGTGTTCCTTTAACACAAGATAGACAAAGAGCGGTGCCATCGTCTTTCGCTTATTCTGTTTTAACGGTCTGTAAAGCTTATCGAGAAATTCGTCATCATCACTGTCAAACTGTTCAAAATACTTTCTCGTTGAGTTGTCAACAGCTTCGACAGACACGCCGTAATCATGCATAACGAGCATTGCCGCCAGCTGACACGCTTCATAGTTTACGATATAATCGGGAGCCGCCAAGGTTAGCAGCTTGAAAACTCTCCATGCGTTATGTATAAGCTTATAAGCACAAATATTTTTACCTACCCTGCACTCACTTTCAACATATATACTGTTCACAAACTCTTTATAATATTTCCTTTCCGCATCGGTGACGGTAACATCGATGTAATCCCTCATAAATCCCTTTTCGTTGTCGTCTAAACTTCCGTTCTCGGCATACATCTTCGACAAATTCTTAATCCAGCTAACAGTTTTAATTCTGTCGCGGATGTCATGAATTTTTTCCATATCAAAGCCGTCCGTGCCGAAATCCTTGATATAGGTTACCCAAACATAGAACAAATCATCGTTGCCGAGCACCCGTTTCGCATTCTCGTTTGTACCGTCAAGTTTTTCGTCAAGCCTTGCGATTTTCTTTAGCGAGTCAAAGAGTGAAGCAAACTTTTTTTGAGCATCCTTTCTGTCGTTATCATTCCAGTCGATACGGCAACGATAGCTGAAGTTCTCGCTTCTGTATGTAGATTCATCACATGGACCGGGGATAAATGTTACGCCGTTCTCGGTACGCTTGTCATACATCAGATCAATAAACTCCTCGGGCGTGGTCTTCTGCGTAAAGGTATAGGTATCCTCAACATAATCACACATAAAAATTTTCCTTTCAACAATTAAAAATTTACATAATAATACCAAAAAAAGCTGTACCAAATACGGTACAACTTTCTAAACCTTAATGACTATATCACAACCGCTGTTAAAATGTAAATAAAAAACGGGGAAGAAATTTTTGAAGATGAATCAGATGCACTCTTCAAGGTGCACCTGATTGCAACTAAACATTTATCCAATATTTATAACAAATATTCAGCCAAATCCATTTCATCCTTTAACAATTTATATACAACATGTTCGTTTTCACAAAATTTTTCCATTTCATATATTCCAAGGAAGCGGTAAGCATCCTGACCCAAACAGTTTTTACTCTTTGCAAAAACAATTCTTTTAGCATCTAACAAGGTTTTTTCATAGGATTCTTTTGTAATCTTCGAGTTATGCCTTTCGTAAATATATTTCCAATCATCAGATAATACATTTATCCACCCAGATTGTGTTGTAGAAACAACAGTACCATCTTCATATTCTATTGCTAAATGAGGAAACCAAACCATAGTCTTATCATCCAACATGCAACTTCCTTTATAATACCCTTTATAGTTTTTTCCAAACAGTTTTAAAACATCCGGTATCGTTTTAAAGTTCAAATTATCTCTTATGCTGATATGCTTTGATCGCAAAGCAATCTCAACTGGATTCTGGTCTTTCCAAAGTGGCGAGCCTTTTTCTTTATATTTACATTGTATGGCATCGACTATGCTATCAATCTTTTCATTGATTTCTTCAATGCTTTTAGTCATATCAACCCTTTCTATTGTTAAAGAATCTTCCATAAGAGCCGATAACTTTTGACGTATACCTATTTCACGCAACTCATCGTTTTCTTTGTTCTTTAAATGATACAATTCATCACATTCAATTGCATAATTAATTTGAGGAAAATATAAATCCAGTAATCTGTATTCACAATCTCCTGTTTTAACATATTGCTGAGAAACAGGTTCGATATCAATATTATTGAGCTTATGATATATTGCTCCTACAACATAATTCTCGTAATCTTTTCTATTTGTCCTTGATAACGTCTTAATTAAGTAGTCTTTTTTGTCCATGAGTAATACCCTCCATTTTATTTTATTCTACTATAATCAACTCAATTTTACAATAACTCTATGTACCAAATTTGACCGCACCCTGTTTTATATAATAACGGCACAGCGTTAAGCTGAGAACAGAGGAGGAATAACAATGAAAAAGATTATCGCATTTATGCTCACGGTTCTTGTATTCATCGGTTCATGTGCATTTATAAGTTTACGCACCGCAAATTCAAATTCGGAAAGTTACGATGATTACGGTGATAATGACGAAGAGGCAGTCAAGTATTATGCAACCTTCGAATACAAGGACAATTACGAAACCGAAACACCGGCAAAGTATTATTCAACAACGGCTTATCAGTCTCAATCAAGGCAGACAGACTATTATTCAACGACGGCATATCAACCGCAGACAAAAGCATATATCACTCATGTTGCGTTGCAGGGCGCTGTAATTGTTCAGCAAGACGGCACCGAAAAATATGTATATTGCCGAAAATGTGAAGCATGCGGATATATTGAATCAAATATGAGATGCAATACATACGGTAGTCCACACGGAACATTATTAAGCGGTTTTTATTGTCCGGAATGCGGAAACAATCAAAAAATCGAAATTGAACATTACAGCAATTAGTTAAAAAGGCAGATAGATTTTTGATTTCTATCTGCCTGCGTATTTGATATTCAGTTTTCAGGAGTTCAAGTCTATCCACAAAGGGAAAACGGCGATTTTACATCTGTGTTTCAGCACAGAGAAAAATCGCCGTTTAGGTAGCAAAAAAGCCCGATATATTCGGGCTTTTCACAGGAGACATCTTTTTTGTCTCCACAGTATGGTGGGAGCGGGTGGACCCGAGCTTCGCTCGGCGTTCGTTTGCTTCGCAAACCTCCGATTTATAGACTTGTGGTTCGAATCCACCTTTTTTTACATAAAAATAATAACCAACCGCATTGCGATTGGTTATCATTTGGTGGGAGCGGGTGGACCCGAGCTTCGCTCGGCGTTCGTTTGCTTCGCAAACCTCCGATTTATAGACTTGTGGTTCGAATCCACCTTTTTTTACATAAAAATAATAACCAACCGCATTGCGATTGGTTATCATTTGGTGGGAGCGGGTGGACCCGAGCTTCGCTCGGCGTTCGTTTGCTTCGCAAACCTCCGATTTATAGACTTGTGGTTCGAATCCACCTTTTTTTACATAAAAATAATAACCAACCGCATTGCGATTGGTTATCATTTGGTGGGAGCGGGTGGATTCGAACCACCGAAGTCGTCGACAACAGATTTACAGTCTGCCCCCTTTGGCCACTCGGGAACACTCCCACATACATATTTTGTTGTACAAAATACTGGAGCTGGTGGACGGACTTGAACCCCCGACCTGCTGATTACAAATCAGCTGCTCTACCAACTGAGCTACACCAGCGTTTCGAACGCTTGAATATAATATCACATACATTCGTTTTCGTCAAGATAAATTTTTATTTTTTTTGAAAAAAGTTTTTCACTCGGACGCTTTTTTGCCACATAATTTCAAAGCAGTCGCCTTATTCCTTTTGCGCCGTTTCACTGCAAAATTCGGGCTTTGACGGTTTTGTCAAAGCCCGAATGTCGATTTTTCCTTTTCTATTAAACTATTCCCTGAGCCATCATTGCATCGGCAACCTTCATAAAGCCTGCGATGTTTGCGCCGACAACAAAGTTATCGGGAACATTGTATTTCTCGCAAGCCTCTTTCATATGATAGTAAATGTTAATCATAATACCTTTAAGCTTTGCGTCAACCTCTTCAAAGGTCCATGAGGAACGGATTGAATTCTGACCCATTTCAAGAGCCGAGGTAGCGACGCCGCCTGCGTTTGAAGCCTTGCCGGGGATAAAGAGAACCTTATTTTCAAGCAACACCTCAATAGCCTCGTTGTCGGTCGGCATATTAGCTCCCTCGCATACCGCATAGCAGCCGTTAGCGGCAAGCCTGCTTGCCTGTTCTTTATTGATTTCATTCTGCGTAGCGCACGGAAGAGCGACATCGCAGATAACATTATCCCATACCGAGCCCTCACCGTAAACAGCGTCGGGATGAGCGTTGAGATATTCCTTAATTCTCTTTCTGTCAACCTCTTTAATCTGCTTAACAAGTTCAAGGTCAATGCCGTTTTCGTCAATGATATAGCCGTTTGAGTCGGAGCAGGAAATCACCTTTGCGCCGAGCTGTGCAGCCTTTTCGATAGCATAAATAGCAACATTACCCGAGCCCGAAACAGCAACTCTTGCACCTTTCATTTCCTTGCCGTGGTCTTTAAGAAGCTCCTCGGTAATATATACAAGTCCGTATCCCGTAGCCTCCGTTCTCGCAAGCGAACCGCCGAAGCTCAAGCCCTTACCCGTGAGAACGCCCTCGGAACGGTTTGTAAGCTTTTTGTACTGACCGTAAAGGTAGCCTACCTCTCTTGCGCCCGTACCGATGTCGCCCGCAGGAACATCCTCATCTGCGCCGACATACTTGAAAAGCTCGTTCATAAACGCCTGACAGAAGCGCATAATTTCCATATCGCTCTTGCCCTTGGGATCGAAGTCGGAACCGCCCTTTGCGCCGCCTATCGGAAGACCCGTAAGGCTGTTTTTGAATATCTGCTCAAAGCCGAGGAACTTTATGATGCTGAGGTTTACGCTCGGATGAAGTCTTAAACCGCCCTTATAAGGGCCGATTGCCGAGTTAAACTGTACACGGTAGCCTCTGTTTACATGCACCTCGCCCTTATCGTCAACCCAAGGAATTCGGAACATAATCTGTCTCTCGGGCTCAACCAATCTTTCCAAAAGACCCGTCTTTGCATAAATCGGGTCGTTATCCACAACCGGAGCGAGCGCTTCAAGCACTTCTGTCGCAGCCTGTATGAACTCAGGTTGGTCGGGATTCTTGATTTTTAAGTCATTCAATACTTTTTCTGAATAAGTCATTTGAATAGCCTCCTGCAAGTTATATGAAAATACGGTCAGAATTATATCAAAATTATCGCTGTATGTCAATAAATCATCCGTTATTTTGCATAATTAAATACACTTTCCTGCAAAATGCACGCTTATGCGGTTTGTGTTGAACTATTTTTTCAGATATACACAATATCGTCGGAAATGTACATTTTCGCTGAAACTGTTGATATTCGTTGTCTGTTCTGTTAAAATAGACAAAATAGTATTTTAGGGGGATTATATGCAGGCGGATATTTACGATTTTGATAAAACCGTTTTACCGTTCGACAGCGGTTCAAAATTTGCTATATTTTGCTTTCTGCGCTATCCGTACCTGCTGCTCTTGCTTCCGTTTTATATTGTTGACGCCCTGCTTTTTGCATTGCATATCATAAGGCTCGATAAATTCAAAAAGCACATATTCTGCTTTATAAGATTTATTAACCTTGTCAAGGCCGTAAATAAATTCTGGAACAAATACGAAAAAAAGATATTCCCATGGTTCTTAAAGGAGAACAGGGAAAGAACTTCAATAGTTATAAGCGCAAGTCCCGATTTTCTGCTTGAAGAAATACAAAAAAGGCTCGGATTTGAATATCTTTTGTGTACAAGGCACGACAGGAAAACGGGCACTTTGCTTTACAAAAACTGCCGTAACGAGGAAAAGGTTCGCAGATTTCACGAAAAATTCGGCGATGACAAGGTTGAGGTAATGTGCGTATATTCTGACAGTCTTAAAAACGATAAGCCGATTTTCTCCCTCGGGAAACGCTGTTTTCATATTATGCCCGACGGGGAGCGAAAAGAATTTGATTTCAACGAAATTTACCGATAAAATTATTATTTGAAAGGCTTGGGATTTTATTATGAACATCTATGAAGAAGTCCTGAAAGTTAATTCCGCGCACCCTGACAAAAGGGCGCTTGCAAAGAAATTTTCCGACGGCAGGCTTGAAACCTACACCTACGGCGAAATGTTCAAAAAGGCTGACGCATACGCGGAAATTCTTCGCTCTGCCGGCATAAAGGCGGGCGACAGGGTTGCCATAGCGTCCGAGAGTATGCCTGAGTGGGTCGTTGCCTTTTTGGCTATTGCAAAGCTTCACTGCACCTCGGTGCTCATAGACGCCTCGCTTACAGGCGCGGAAATCAAAGAGTTTATCGACAGAGCCGACCCGAGAGCAATAGCGGCTTCCCCAAGCTGTTATGAAAAGCTCGGAAATTTGCCCGACTATCCCCTCCCCGTCTTTGACATTTACAACGGTGTGATTTTTGACGGCTCGGTAAAGGAGATTTCCGCTTCCGTCCCCGCTACTCCCGACGGAGACAGCTCTGTTGCGACGATAATTTATTCCTCGGGCACAACAAGGAAGCCTGCGGCTATTATGCATTACCACGATTCGCTTATCAACACCACGAGAATGACTCTTAATGTTCAGGGTCTTGACGAGGATGACAGATACCTTTCAATCGTTCCGAACAGCCATATCTACGGCGTTATCTGCCTAATGCTCGGACCTGCTCTCTCGGGTGCCGACGCATATTACATAGACGGTATGAGTGCAGACGCTATTTTGGGTGCGTTCAACGACTATCATCCCACGGTTTTCCTCGGCGTTCCTAAAGCCTACGAGCTGTTTATGACGCAGATAATCAAGAAAATCAATTCAAAGGCTTTGACGAGAATTATGTTCAATACATTTTTCCCGATTTGTCTTAAAAAGCGCAAAAAGGACGGGAATATGCTCGGCAAAAAGCTTTTCAAGAGCATTCACGACGGCTTCGGCGGCTCGCTTGAATTTCTGTGTACGGCAGGCGCTCCGACAAAGCAGGAGGTTGCGGAATTTTTCTACGGCACGGGCTTTAACCTTATAATAACATACGGTGCGTCCGAGACTAACATTCCGACCATAGGAAACCGACCCGAAAACCTTACCACACACTCCTGCGGCGTTCCGTACCCAGATATACAGACAAAAATCACGGACGACGGCGAGCTGCTTATTAAATCGCCTTACTTTATGAAGGGCTATTTCAGAGACGAGCAGCTTACAAAAGAGGCGTTCACCGACGACGGCTGGTTCAAGACGGGCGATCTTGTTTCGGTCGACGGAAACGGTTTTTACACCGTAACGGGCAGAAGTAAGGAAAATATCGTCCTTGCAAGCGGCAAAAAGGCTACGCCGGAGGATATTGAGGAAAAATACATAGGCATTGAGCATGTAAAAGAATTTGTCATCTGCGGCGTTCCTGCAGAAAATGCAGATTATGACGAGGTTCACGCCTTTGTAATACCCGATAAATTCAACAGCGAGACGGAAAATGCCATCAAGGAGCATTTCCGTGAAATTGCAGTAAATCTTCCCGTATATATGAAGATAGCACACTTCCATTTTGTCGATGAAATACCGAGAACATCCATACAGAAGCCCAAGAGATTTTTATTGAAGCAGGCGGCAATCGATGAGAGAAACGGCATTAAAAAGGAAACCGTAAAGCCCGAGCGCTCCGACGGTGGCACATTGTCGCAGATTATCAAAACGGTTTGCGAGGTTGCGAACGCAAACGAAAACGAAGTCTCCGAAAGCACTGTTATTTTCAGAGACCTTGCGATAGACTCGCTCTCCGCTATCAACCTTGCGGTTCAAATAGAGGATAAGCTCGGCAAAAACATCGAGCCGTATTACAGCGACACGATGACCGTAGGTGATATTGTAAAAATAATCGACGGGGAAGAAAATGCGGCTGTCGTAAAGGAAATCGACGCAAGCCTTTATCCGCAGGAAAAGGACGACGCCGATTACAGACGCTTCGCCTTTTTCAAGAACCTTGCAAAATCGGTCTACCGCATACATTTTTACGGCGACGAGGTTATGAAATCCGATAAGGGCTTTGTCGTCTGTGCAAACCATGTTTCGGCAATCGACTTTTTGTATGTGGCGGCGGCTATGAGCAAGGAAAGATACAAAAAAACCTGTGTTATGGCAAAAAAAGAGCTGTTCAAGGATAACATTTTCCTTAGAAAGCTTATAAAATCAACCGGTATGGTACCCGTTGACAGAAGCGGTATGAATATGAACACTATGAACAGCATCTGTGAAAAGCTCCGTGATAATTGGTGCGTTGTCGTTCATCCCGAGGGAACGCGAAGCGAGGACGGCGTTTTCAGAACTATGAAAAGCGGCGCCTGCGTGCTTGCTGCAGATACGGGCGTGCCGGTCATCCCCGTATATATCGACGGTGCTTTTGAGACCTTCCCCAAGGGCAGAAAAATAATGCGTTTCTTCGACTGGAAGCATATGAAGCCGTTTAAGATAAACGTTCTTTTCGGCGAACCGATAAGCTCCGACGGACTCACCGTACAGGAGCTTGCGGACAAGGTTCAATCGGCTATTCTGTCCTTACAGGATAAGGCAAAGACAATAAAATAAGGCTTTATGCCCGTGATGCATTTTGTATCTCACGGGCATATTTTTTACAAATTTATGTTTTTTTAGGTTGACAATGAGAATAAAATATTGTATCATTAAATAGAAAATACGGCGGGGTATGTCCGTCAAAAAAATTTAAGCATTTCAGAGGTAATTATTTATGAAAAAGTTTGCTACTGTTTTACTCTCTATTTGTTTGATCCTTTCTATGTGCGTTGCTTCTTTTGCAGCGGTTCCGGATCTTACATTTACAAGCTCGACAACAGCTTCTATCAGAGAGGTTGTTAAAGATCTCGGCGCTAATCCGTCCGATACGGCTCGTGAGACTGTTGCAAAGGAGATTATTTCAATCCTTGAAGACAACGGCGCAGAGTCAACCTCAGATCTTCGCAGCTCGGCTAAAATTCTTCTCACCAACGGCATTATCGATGAAGACCTTTACAATACAATGATTTCCATCATTGACACAACTGAGTCTGAGAAGCAGGATGAAGCTCAGGAAATTCTTGACAAGATGAAAGAAATCATTAACGACGGCTCTCTTTCAACGACCGAAAAGGCTCAGAAGATTTATGCTCTTATCAAGGATCTTCCCGCAGAGGAAGCACAGAAAATTCTTGACGCCGCTAAGGACGCAGGAATTATTGACGAAGAAACCTACAACAAGATTTCCGACCTTTTCAACGGCAACAGCGGCGATATCACACTTCCCGACATCAACAATGCAGGAAGCGGTATTAAGGACCTTGTTTCAAAGATTCTTGACAAAATCGGTATCGGCGGCGGCGACAGCGATGACAGCGGAAATTCGAACTCGAATTCGAACTCAGGTTCAAGCAGCTCAAGTTCAAGCAATAAAACCGACTTTGAGGGCGGCAACGCTAAGACCGGCGACTATGCGGTTGCTTCTGTTGCAGGCGTAGCAGCTGTTGCAGGTGCTGTTCTTGTTCTTACAAGAAAAAAGAACGAAGATAAATAATAAAAATAATTATCTGAAAAATAAACGGCGGTCTTGATTTCAAGACCGCTTTTGTATTATACTTTACATCGGTGATTAAATGATTATTACAATTGATATAGGAAACACTAACATTACCTTCGGCGTGTTCGACAAGGATAAGCTTGTCTTTGTTTCAAGGCTTGCGACGCAGCGTAATCTCACGCCCGACCAATATGCAATCAACTTTTCAAACATATTCACATTGCATAAGGTGGACACCTCGCATATTGACGGCGCTGTAATAAGCTCTGTAGTGCCGGAGCTTACAAGCACCGTAAAGCAGGCCATCTCCCCTATCTGTGAACGGTGTATTGTCCTTGCTCCCGGAGTTAAAACCGGTCTTGACATTTTAATTGACAGTCCGGCACAGCTGGGCGCTGACCTTGCTGCAGGCGCAGTGGGAGTTTCGGAAAATTATCCTCTCCCCGCCTTTGTTGTTGACCTCGGCACGGCTTCAAAGCTCTATGTGGTTAACGAGAGAAAAGCATTTTGCGGCGGACTTATCGCTCCGGGTATTGCAATTTCATTAAATGCGCTTACCGAAACAAGCTCACAGCTTCCGACAATTGCACTCAATGCTCCGAGCAGAGCGTGTGCAAAAAATACGGTTGAATGTATGCAGTCGGGAGTTATTCTCGGCACGGCTTCTATGATTGACGGTATGATTGACCGATTTATAGATGAGGTCGGTAAGCCTGTTTCAATCGTGGCTACGGGCGGTCTTTCATCCTTTATAATAAAAGAGTGCAAGCATGACATCATCTATGATAACGACCTTATCTTAAAGGGCTTAAAGGCAATTTACGATAAGAACAGCAAATAAATTCAATTCAAAAAAAACAGCTTACAAGGCGTGAGTTACAGCGCAATGCGTAATATCACAATGCCGAGTAATTGTTTTACGGTTACGCTCCCCTTAAAGCGCAGCCGATATAAATTAAAAAGCGTTGTACCCGAGGATTTTTCCGTGCCATAAAGGGGCAACAGCGAAAGGAGTTTTATTATGGCAAACAAAAAACTCGACAAAAGGCAGACGCTTAACCTTGCAATCGGCGGTGTCCTCACGGCTATCGTAATAGTATTGCAGATGGTCGGTGCTTCAATTAAATTCGGAGCATTTTCGATTTCACTGATACTCATTCCCGTTGTTCTCGGTGCGGCGCTTTGCGGACCCGTTGTCAGTGCATGGTTAGGCTTGGTCTTCGGCGCAGTAGTTCTGCTCTCGGGCGACGCGGCGGCATTCCTTGCAATCAGCGTACCCGGTACGGTGATTACGGTGCTTCTTAAAGGCGTGCTTTGCGGACTTTTCGCAGGTCTTGTGTTCAATGCGCTGAAAAAGAAAAACATTACGCTTGCAACAATAGCGGCGGCAATCGTCGCTCCCGTTACAAATACGGGCATATTCCTTTTGGGCTGCCGCATTTTCTTTTTTGACGCAGTAAAAGAATGGGGCGTCGGCGCAGGCTTCGTAAGCGTTACAAAATATATGCTTGTCGGCTTCGTAGGTCTCAACTTCCTGTTTGAGCTGTTGACAAACATAGTTCTTTGCCCGATAGTTGTGAGAATAATCAACGCCGCAGGCAAAACAAACAGATAAAAACAGACAAAAAGATACACGGTAGCTTAGCTTCAAGTTACCGTGTTTTTTTATTTGTTCATTTCGTCAACATATCGGCACGCAGAAAACGCCGCCGTTGTTCCGTCAGCCATTGCGGTGGTTATCTGCCGTATTTTTTTAGCCGTGCAATCCCCTGCCGCAAAAATACCGTCCGAGTCGGTTTTCATATCCCTGTCGCAAAGGATATAACCGTTTTCGTCAAGCGAGACAAGGCTCTTAAAAACCTCATTGTCGGGTATGAGCCCGATTGCAACAAACACACCGTCAAAGGGCATTTCCGAAGTTGCCTTTGTCTCGGTGTTTTCGGTTGTAACGCCCGAAAGTGTTTCTCCGTCACCCGTGAATTCGGTTATAACGGTGTTAAAAATGAGACTGATATTTTCTTTTTCTTTCAGCCGCTCGCAAAGTCTCGGTTCTGCGGTAAGCTCCGACAGATTTTGCAAAACGGTGACGCTTTTACAAATGCCGCCGAGATAAAGCGCCTCCTGTGCCGCAGAATTGCCTCCGCCTACGACCGCAACGCTTTTATCCTTGAAAAAAGCGCCGTCGCAAGCCGCACAGTAGGATATGCCGTTGCCCGAATACTCTTTTTCGTTCTTCGCTCCGAGAGTTCTGTGCCTTGTTCCAGTCGCTAATATAACCGCCTTTGCGCTGTATGAGTCCTCCTCGGTTCTGACTTCCTTTATACCGCCGAGGTCGATAATTTTACAAACCGACTCCTCACAGTACTGCACACCTGCGGCAGTGACCTGTTTGTAAATGCTCTCCGAGAGGTCATAGCCGCTGATTTCCTTATAGCTTGGGAAATTTTCAATCTTCGGCGAAAAAGCCATCTGCCCGCCGTAATTTGCCCTTTCAAACAGCAATACGCTCTTGCCGGCACGCACGGCGTACAATGCGGCGGTAAGCCCCGCAGGGCCTGCGCCGATGACAATTATATCATACATCATTTTACCTCAAGATATTTTTTGATATTTGAGATACCCGCCACGGTTTTTCTGCCGTTTCCGTCCTCAATTACAAGCGACGGAGCCTGTCTTAAATCAAGCTCCAAGGCAAGCTCAGGCTTGTCCTCAACGGCAATTTCAGTAAAGCTCACGCCCGATTTTTGCAGCAGACTTTTTGCCTTTTTACAGTTCGGGCAGGTCTTTGTGACAAAGAGCAGAACTTCACGGTTTGTGCTTTCGGCGGTATCATCCTTTATTGTTGACGAAACGCCGCCAGTTATTCCGCTTTTCAATAAACTTTTAAGTCTTAACATCACTGCGCCTTTTCAAGTACATAGCAAAGCCAATCGCCGTTGCGGTTTTCCTCGACAATGCGGAAATTATTCTTTTCAAGCGCCGCCTTGACCTCCTCGGCTCTCGGCGCGATTATACCCGAAACGATAAAATGCGCTCCGTCGTTCATAAAATCGCCGACAAAATCGGAAAACATTATAATTACATCAGCCACAATGTTTGCAACGACCAAATCGAATTTGCCCGTAACTTTATCGGTAAGATTACCCTGTAATATCTTATATTCGGGCTCGGCAAAGCCGTTGACCTTACCGTTTTCAATTGCAGTTTTGACCGCCAATTCATCAATATCAACGCCGACAACATTTTCAGCGCCGAGCAGCAGACAGGCGATTGAAAGAATACCGCTTCCGCAGCCCGTATCAAGCACGCTGTCGCCGCCTTTAAGATACTTCTCGCACATTTCAAGGCAAAGACGGGTCGTGTCGTGACCGCCCGTACCGAAAGCAAGACCCGGTTCGATGGAAAGGACCTTTCTGCCGTCGGGATTTTCATAATCGTCAATCCACAGCGGTCTTATAAGCAATTTTTTGCCGACATTCATAGGCTTAAAAAACTCTTTCCAGTTGTTCTCCCAATCCTCGTTTTTGCATTTGTTGAGGTCGATTTTGTTGGCAATTCCGCTCTCGCTCAGGCGCTCCGACAGGAACGCAACCGCTTCGGCGGGATTTTCCTCGGGAGAAATATAGATATGTATGTAGCCCTTTGTACGGTCTTTTTTGAGCAATTCCTCGTCAATGAGGTCGATATTGGCTATCTCCAGGGTCTCCTCCTCGAGGTTTCTGTAATCCTCAATATACACGCCGTAGGGCACAACCATATTTGCAATGTCCGTAGCAACATCTATGTCGTCGGCATTTATTTCGATTATAACTTCAGTCCATTCCATTTTATAATTACACCTTTAATATTTATTATGTACCCTCTCGCAGAAGCAGACAAGGTCCTTTACTTCAAGCCTTGTGCCGTCGTCGAGCACTGCGGTGCCGTTCATCTTGCCGAACACCTGATGCTGGTCGGTCACTATAAGCTTAACATCGATTTTTGCCGCCCTGTCGATTATGGGCGTAAATTCCATTTCGAACCTCTTATCCGAAGAGGTTATCGTCCACGGCTTTGTATAGCTGTCCTCGGGGATATTGAATGTGACATCGTCGAGCTTATGACCCACGCCGTCATAGAAAATTATGTTTTCGGAAGCCGCCGAGGTGTCGCCGAAGCCGTAGCCTATATTGAAGCCGAAGCTCTTACCGTTGATAATTCCGTTGCCCGAGCCCCAGTTCCATGTGTTGTCGTATGTCCACACGCCCCTGCCCCAGTCAAGCGTTGCAAAGTCGGTTTCGGGGTTAAAGGTATAGGTCTCGCCGTCAAGCGTACATGTACCCGAAGCAGTCATACAGTTGATTTTCTGATTGTAATAAAATGCGTGCTTGTCCTCTTTCCACGGGGTTGCGATAACCATTGTGTCGGTTTCGGGCTGCATAAGGGTCAAGTCGCAGGTAAGGGTTTTGCCGTTAAGGAAATTTTTGAATTGACAGACTATCTTGCGCCTGTTTCCGTCCTTTGTATATTCAAGATAAAGGCGCTTGTCCCGATAACAGATGTTGCCCTCGTCCGTGTTGGACGGCATTTTCAGCTTGCCCATAGGGAAAGCGTTGAGAACAGTTTCGGTGTGCTCCCACGGAGTTCCCCTGAAATCAAGCAGAGATACCGACTGAAGCCCTATGTAGCCGTCATCCGAAAGAGTGAACGCAAAGGCATAATCCTTTGAAAGGACAAGGTAATAATCCCATTCCTTGATACGGGTACGGCGTTTTTTGATGTCGTTCCTGTCGTAAATCTGGCAGAGCTTTCTCGACCAGCCCGGCTCCCTTAAAGTGCCGTCCTCTTTAAGCAGTCTCTGAACAGCGGTAACTTCATGGTTCCTCATAAAACAGCCTCCTAAAATTTATTCAAGATTGACTTTTGTACTGTTTTCCCTTTGCTCGTGCTTGTATATTCTTCTGTCGTTAAGCGCCCAGAGCCTTGAAGAAAAGCCGTTTTCTTCAACATTCTCTATTGCGTGCGCTATCTGGTAAACCCGTGCGTCCATAAGGTCCAATTCCGAGAGCAATTCAGCCTCAAGGAACATAGGTCTTACCGCCGCACCGAACTCGGGCTCGCCGTGGTGAGAAATAAGCATATGCTCGACAAGCATCGCCTTTTCCCTCGGTATCGAAAGCTCTGTTGCCGCTTCGTCAACAAGCATTGCTCCCTTGACAAGATGTCCGATAAGATTGCCCTCAACCGTATAGCCCGAAGCTATACCGCTTGCTCCGACATCGTATTCCGTGGTTTTCGCTATATCGTGAAGCATTGCACCCGTCAAAAGCAAATCCTTATTTACAAACGGGTACACCTCGCATACGCCCTCGCAGAGTTTAACGATTGAAAGCGTGTGCATTAAAAGTCCGCCCCTTACGGCGTGATGAAGCTTGTACGCCGCAGGCCATGTGAGCAAAATGTCCCGTCTCTGCTCATACATATGTAAAACAAGCTTTTTGAGGTCCTCGTCCGAAAAGGCATTTACTCTCTCAATGAGCTTTTCATACATAAATTCGCCCGTGTAGTCCGCAGACTGAACAAGGTCGTCCATTTTGACATTATCCGAGTCGTTTACAAGCCTTATTTTGCTTATTCGCAGTTGATCCGAGCCCTGATATTTGCTGATTTCTCCTCTGACCTTGACAACAGAGTCAACTGGAAAGCTGCCGTGAATTAACGGAGAATAGTCCCAAAGCTTGGCGTTTATGTCGCCGCTCTTGTCCGAAAGCTTCATATCGAGATAGGCAGAGCCCTTTGCGGTTGTCTTTTCATCGCACTGCTTGACAAGCGCAAAGCCCTCCGACTGACCGTTGGTAAGATTGTTGAAATTCATATTCCGTTCTCCTAAATATACTGTATATATTCACATTATACACTATAATTTTATTTCGTTCAAGAACCGTTTGACGCCGTTTATGACATCGGTTTCGTTTACCGTCTCCGCCCTGCTGCCGAGGACGGTCTTTTCTGTATTCTCCTTTGCGTAAGTCACGCCTGTAAACAGTGAAAAGGCGCATAAAATCAGCACCGTTACGGTTATAAACTTTTTAACTTCCCTGTCCTTTTTCATTTGTTCTCCTTTACAAATTCGCTTATTGCCCTTCCTATCAGATGTCCCGAATACTCCGCCTCCTCCAAGGTGTTCGAGTCGCTTCCGACCTCAAGAAGAACCGAACACGGAACTATATCCATATTATATTTTCTTGCCGAAAAAAGTATCGGGCGCATAAGGCTCGGATACATATTTTCGGCGGTCTGCTGAAGCTTTAAGGCAAAGGTCAGATTTTGCTCCCACGACGGGAACGATTTCACCTTGCCGTCCTCACAGCCTGCGATAATCATAATCTGCGCCGCTTTTCTGCCGTTTATGGTTGTCACGGGCTTTGTGCGTGCCGTCTCCGAATTGTGGATTGCGTCACGGTGGACATCAAGTACAATCTGAATTGACGGGTTTTCCTTTAATATCTGCTCTATTTTCTCACGGGAACGGTCATAGGCACCCGTATATTGAGCGTCGTGAATATCCGTGTCGTGTATATAGCCTATGCCGCTCTTTTCAAGCTCCTCACAAATTGCCGTACCGACCCTTACCATATTCCTGTTCGGGTCGTTGCTCCTTGTCTGATAAGAGTTCGTAAACCAGCCGTCGTCAATCATCTCATAGCTTTCCGTTGTGTGGGTGTGGAATATAAGAACCGTCGGCTTTGAAATATCGTCACAGGAAAACGGGAGCTCCCCCGACAGCGAGCTTTCAATGTTTATGCTGTGTGACGGCGTTGTGTTGCGGACGGTAATATTACCGTAGCTCGAAGTCGCATTTGAAATGTCGTAGGTCTTTTCGATTATTGTACCGTCGTGAGACGCCGAGGCGAAGTCCGCACGGTACTGCCTTGCCATTTCAAGTATATCCTGCGGTGCCGTATCGGTATTTTCGGAAGTTTCCTGCTGTTTTGCGTCCGTTCCCGTGTTGTCCGAAATTTCGACGGTACTGTTCTGTTGTGTTACGGCGTCTGATTTCACCGAGTTTGACAGCGTCTGCGCCGCTGCCTGCGGCAGAGCAAGTCCCGCCGAAGCAACTGCGGTTTTTACCACCGCCGAAGAACAGTAGGTATTGAGAATATACGCAAATACAAATATCAGTGCGGCAAGCAGCGCCGTCAAACCGTTACCCGATGTATCGGGCTGTTTTCGGTTTCTCATTTTAATCATCCCTTCGCTGTGCATATATCCGTAATATATATGCGAAGGGAGCACGGGTTATACGACCGAGAGTAAAAGCTCAGGGTCCGTCTCGGGCTGGAGGGCGCAGTTTATCGCAAGGGCGAGCAGCTTTGCCGCCCTGTCTATCACAACATCTATCTCACGGGGAGTTACCATCATTTTCTGCGCTTCGGCGCTCTCCTTTGCGGTTTCTCTGCCCGTTACATCCTTTGCAAGCGTTACTGCGTCCACGACTGTCGGGACTCCTATGGCTATGACGGGCACGCCGAGGGTCTTTTGAGAAATTTCAGCCCTCCTGTTGCCGACTCCCGAACCCGGAGTTATACCCGTATCGGTTATCTGCACGGTTCTGCCGAGGCGCTCAAGCCCTGCCGCCGCAAGAGCGTCTATGAGAATTACCGCCTTGGGCTTTATCGAGTCCGCCACGCTTTTGATTATCTCTCCCGTCTCTATCCCCGTCTGCCCGAGCACGCCCGTTGCAAGCGAGCACACGGGATTGAGATGCGAAAGGCCTATCTCCTCGGCAAGCTCGGAGGAAATGTGCCTTGTGGAAAATATACCTTCGGCGCATTTAGGTCCCAATGCGTCGGGCGTTATATCCTTGTTGCCTATTCCCGCGACAAGCACAGCTCCGTCTCCCTCGGGCAAAAGCGAGGAAATCTGTGCGGAAATGCTTTTCATTCTGTCGTCAAGCAGCTCCGTGTCATAGGAAAACTCCGTAAGCTCAACCGTGATGTATTCCCCCACGGGCTTGCCTATCGCCTTTGCGCTTTCGGGGTCGCCGACGGTTATTTTGGTAATTTCCGTCTTTTCGGTTTTCACGGTTTCCCGTCTTATGCCCTTAGGCCTTTTTCCGCTTATAAATTCATCTTTTTCTATTGCGAGGTCGGTTCGTGCGTTCATTTCAACATCTCCTTATACTCTTATTATGGTTCGCAATAAAAAAATATTGCAAAATTATAAAAAAAACTTGCTTTTTTCGTTGATAAATGGTATCATATATTCCGCTAATGTATAAGGGAGGTGTGACAATGCCTAATATTAAATCAGCTAAAAAGCGTGTAATCGTAAACGACAAGCGTGCTAAGCGCAACAAATCAATGAATTCCGCATTAAAGACTGCTATCAAGAAAGCTAATGTTGCAATCGAAAGCGGTTCTGCAGACAAGGAAGTACTTGTTACTGCTGCTGTTAAGAAGATCGACCAGGCTACCGCTAAGGGTCTCCTTCATAAAAACAATGCTGCACGTAAAAAGTCCGCCCTCGTTACAAAGTTGAACAAGGCTTAATTCAAGCAGTTTGTTGTTGCGCTGTCAACTCTCGGTTGGCAGCGTTTTGCTTTTTATTTTCACATTTCTTTACATATTGTTCATTGACTTTTGAAATATTATTGGTTATAATATTTTTGAATTAAAAACAAAATTGGAGGTTTTGTTATTATGAAAAAAGCATTAAAGGTAATCGGTATTCTTGTTGCGGTTGCAGGCGCAGCTTTTGCGGCATATGTTCTTGTTAAAAAATATGTTGACAGCAAAAAGGTTGTTATCGGTAACGACGCGGAAAACTATGTTTCCTGCTCATGCTGTGACGATACATTCGTTTCGGAGACAGTTGCGTAAACGGAATATAAATTTTGAGCAGTTACCGGGTTTGGTAACTGCTCTTTTTTTGTCTATTTGGATTTTGATTTTGTGAGGAAGGACACGACCACGCCCGAGAGCATTGCGGCGGTAATACCTGCCGAGCCTGCGCTTAAAGGACCTGTTAAAATTCCGAGCCAGCCGTACTGCCTTATCGCCTGCTTCGTTCCCTGCACAAGCATATTTCCGAAGCCCGTGAGCGGAACATTGGCGCCCGCTCCCGCCCATTCGGAAAACGGGCCGTAAATCCCGAGCGCCCCGAGCAGCACGCCGAGCACCACAAACGACACAAGGATTCTTGCTGGCGTCAGCCGAGTGGTATCAATGAGCAGCTGACCGACAACGCAGATAAGTCCGCCTATCACAAACGCTTTGAGAAACATCATAAACAAGCACTGCCTTTCATATTTTTACACAAATATTATTTCAATAATGTTTTTACATATTCAGAAAAGTATGATAAAATAATAAAAAACACAGAGGTGATTTTATGAATTCATTGACAGATACATATACCCTTATAAATTCCGTTAAGGTTCCCTGCATTGCGTTCGGAACATGGAAAATGCCCGAGGAGACCGCAACAAACGCAGTCAAGTGCGCCATTGAGAGCGGATACCGCCATATTGACACTGCGGCGGCTTATCAAAACGAAGAGTTCGTCGGCAAGGGAATAAAGGAAAGCGGCGTTAAAAGAGAGGATATTTTCCTCGTTTCAAAGCTTCCGAACGATGACCACGGCTACAAAAACGCAATAGAATCCTGTGAGCGTTCGCTTAAAAGGCTCGGCACGGATTATCTTGACTCGTATTTGATACATTGGCCCGTTCTTGTACAGAATGTCGACCGCCTTGAGGACGACCTGTGCGAGACCTGGAGGGCGTTTGAAACGCTTTACAACGACGGAAAGCTCCGCTCGATGGGCACAAGCAACTTCCTTGAAGAGCATATCGAAATAATAAAGAAGAATTTTTCGACCTATCCTATGATAAATCAGGTGCAGATGCATCCGCAAAATCCGCAGGACGAAATGATTGCCTATTGCAGGAAAAACAAAATTCTCCCCGAGGCGTGGAGTCCGCTCATTCAGGGTCAGGCGTTCAAGCGTGAACTGCTCATAGAAACGGCAAAAAAATACGGGGTTTCCGTAGCGCAGCTGTGCGTAAGGTTTATCGTGCAAAAGGGCGCCGTGCCCGTACCGAAGTCGGCAACGCCCGAGAGGATAAAGAACAATGCCGATGTGTTCGGTTTCTCCATATCGGACGAGGATATGGAAAAGATTGCAACGCTCAAGAAATACGGAATGATAGGAAATCCCCCGTCGGTTCCGAGAACGCATCAGGTTGTGGGGTTTTAGGTTATTGAACCGTATGGCGGGAGCAGCGCCCTTGCGGGCGAGTGAAGAATGAATAGTGAATAGTGAAGAGGTGCGGGTGCTTCGCACGGCGTCGTCGTTTGCTCCGTATCGTTCGCAACAGCCTTTGGCTGTTTCTCACTCGCTACGCAACTCCTCCTTTTCCGCAAAAATCACGCTCGGCTCGCCTGCTCGGTTGTAAACGCCCTCCCGACGGCTCGCTGTCGCTACCGACTTTTGCGGATGCCCGAAAACGCAGTGTAGGGCGGGGGCTTGCTCCCGCCGCTGACAAACATCAAATTATCGTAGGGACAGGGCTCGCCCCTGTCCTAATTTATTATATATCTCACTGTGGACAGCCGCAAGGGCTGTACCTACGGTCGCATAAATTTTCGGATTTGATAAAACTGGGCTCCCTCGTCAGAGGGAGCGGAAGCAAAAACCAAATTTGATATATAAATGCGGCTTGGGGTGACACACCAAATCGACCGTAACAATCAAATTATAATTTACATTATACCGTAGGGGCGAACTGTGTTCGCCCGCTTGTTGTTATTGCTGAATTTGGCGGGCGACCGCAGGTCGCCCCTACGGGTTGTTCTTTAATTCTAATGCCATATTAACCTTTAATTTCGATAAATCAACTACAATCTAACGGCGGGAGCAAGCCCCCGCCCTACCGCCATAATCAATGCGGAGCATTGTATATCATCACCGCGTTCGCGGTGCATTTTTTTAATCCCTCAGTCATTTTTTTACAAAAATGACAGCTCCCTTTACAAGGGAGCCTATATCGGACGCCCTCAAGGGCTGTTACTACGGTAATAATATACAAATCAAAATTACACACAACCGAAAAGGCTGCCTTCTGGCAGCCTTTTATTCGTACAGTCCGTATTTCGTTGTTATTCTTGACAGGCGCCTGCCTATCGGTTTGAAAAGCAATATCAGGAAAATCACATTCGACACAATATATACAGCCGTAACGGGTACTGCCGAGGCAATCAGCGTAAGATACCTTGAAAAAACGAATGTGCCGTCAACATAAATCGCCGTCCAGGTATCGAGAAAAAGCGAATAAGCCACGCCGGAGAACGCCCCGAACAGATATAAAAACAGCTTGCTTTTTATGAGCTGCTTTGAAAGTAAGCCCGAAAAGAAGCCTATCATGCCCCAAGCGAACATCTGAAACGGCGTCCACGCCCCTTGCCCGAAAATGAAATTCGACACAAGTGCGGACAGCGCTCCGCATAAAAAGCCGTATTGCGCCCCGAGATATACGCCCGCGATTATCACAAACGCCGTTACGGGCTTAAAAAACGGCACATATGAAAACGCAAACCGTCCGACAACAGAAAGCGCCGTCATCACGGCAACCAAAACCGTGCCGACAACCGTTGTGCGCTCGCCGTGCTCTACCGAGACAAAAAACGCCGCAAGGCACAAAACCGTTACCGCAAAGCAGAGAAAGACATATTTCCTCGCACCGAGAAGCTGTGTGCCGAAAATGACCGTCAGCGGAATTGCGCCGAAAATCAAAACATAACTTAAAATCTTTTTCCGTTTAATGCTCATTGTTTTTTCTCCGCACACAGCGCCGACACCTGCTTGCAGGTCACGGCATAATCGGCAAAGCCCCTCGATATTTTGGAAGCGCCCGTAGTGTAAAAGCTGTTGTCCGAAAAGAATCTCTGCGGAACATCGCAGGCGGTAATTTCACCGTCAAACAGCAGTGAGCATCTGTCGGAAATCTCCGCCGCAAACTCCGTGTCGTGCGTTACCGCAACAACCGTTATGCCGTTTATCGACAGGGTCTTTATTATATCCTTGACATTGTCTTTGGCTACGCAGTCAAGGCTTTTTACGGGCTCGTCCATAAGCAGAATATCGGGCTTTGATATAAGCAGCTTTGCAATGGCGCACTTCTGAATTTCGCCGCCCGACAAATCGAACGGGTGTCTGCTTCGCAAATCCGCAATACCGAGCAATTCAAGCGCTTCGTATATTCTGTCGTCCGTCTGCTCAAAGTCAAGCCCGAGATGCTTGCAGTAAAGGCGCATATCCTCCTCCACGCTCTCGCCGACGAACATATTTTTTACATTTTGCATAAGCAGTGCCGCACGCCTGCCCTTGCCTATCGAAATTTTTCCGCTGTAAGGCTTCAGCACGCTCGAAATAAGCTTGACAAGCGTGGTCTTGCCCGAGCCGTTTGCACCGAGAACACAGTGTACCTCGCCCTTTTTGCAGGCAAAATTCAAGCCTTTTATTATATCGTCGCCGTCTTTTGAATAGCGAAAATATACATTTTTACATTCAAAGGTGTTTTCGTATTCGTTTTTGAATTCCTTTACCGAGGACGCAGAGCTTTCGGGAGTAAAATGCTCCGAAAGCCATATTTTGCCCTCTCTGACATTCAGCGGACACTCGTCTTTCTTTCCCGTATCTCTCCAAATTTTTGCACAGTCCGGTAAATTTCCGAAAACCGCTTCGGTTGAAATTTCGGGCAGCGTCTCACGGATATTGCCGTAGGATATGAGCTTACCCTGCTTCATAACGGCGATTTTGTTGCAAACTGAGATTATCTCGCCCGTTCTGTGTTCGCTGATAATAAAGGTTACGCCCAAATCGTCGTTGAGGCGTTTAACGGTGTTTATGAAATCCACGCAGGCTATCGGGTCAAGCTGTGAAAGCGGCTCGTCAAGCAATATCAGTTTAGGTGTGCCCACGGTGACCGAGGCAAGGTTCAAAAGCTGCTTTTGTCCCCCCGAGAGCTCCGAGGTGTTCTTGTAAAACCAGTCCGATATTCCGAAATAGCTTGCGGTCTCCGCAACACGGCGGCGCATTTGCATAGGCTCTGTCCCCGTGTTTTCAAGAGTAAAGGCAAGCTCGTGCCATACCTTATCGCAGACTATCTGGCTTTCGACATCCTGAAAAACGAAGCCTATATCCGAGCTTTTGGCGTTTTCGGCATTTTCGCCGCAAAAAAATATCTCCCCCGACCTTTGACCGAACGGGGAAATTTCCTTTTTGAGCATTTTGAGGAGCGTGGTTTTGCCGCTTCCCGTCTCACCGCACAGAAGGACAATATCGCCCGAATTCACCGAAAACGAAATGTCGGAAAGCGACTTGTTTCCACTTTCAGGATATGTGAAGTTCAGATTTTTGACAGATAATATTTCCATTTTATACTCTCCGCTGCATTTATTGAAAAGGGGAAAAGCGAAACCGCCGCAAACACCGCATAAGCCGCTATACGGGGCGCGTTTATCACAGGCACAAAGAAGGTCGGATAAAAGGCAAAGCCAGAATTTTCCCGAACACCGAAAACATACACAAAACCTGCCGAGAAAAGCAAAAGCAGGAAAATGAGAACGGCGTCGGCGCTTTTGAGCCTGTAAAGTGAATAGCTTGTCCGCTCACTCTCGCCGTAGCCCCTCGCTTTCATTGAAAAGGCGGTTTCAACGGCATTTTCAAGACTTTGCGTTACCAAGGTAAGGAACACCTCGGCGGCGCCCTTTATCCTCTTAAAAATATTTCTTTTCGGATAAATCCCCATTGCGCGCCTTGCGTCGTTTATGTCCTTTATATTCTTTATATAAAGCGGTATAAACCTCATTACCATTGTTATGACAAGCGTTGTTTTCGGCAACGCCTTTGAAAAAAGATACTGCATTTTGTCATCCGACAAAACAGCGTTGAGACTGCGGAACCACAGTATCACGCCCGAAATCATAACCGCCGCATTAAGTCCGTACAAAAGCGATTCAAGCGTGTATGCCCTGTCTCCCAAATAAAAAAGCACCGTTTTTCCGTTTTGCGAAAACAACGGGTTTGTAAGCATTATCAGCAAAGAGAGCACAAAAAGGAAACGAAGGTCCTTTGCAATCCCCTTACCGAACATATCGGCACAAAACAGTACCGCTCCCGTAAGCGACAACAGCAGTATCAGCGGGTCGGACGAAAAGACGGTTACCGAAATAACCGCCGCATAGTACATGAGCAAAAAAAGAGGATGAAAGCGTGAAAAACAAATTCTTGTTCTCATGTTCATCCCTCCGGTAATTATTTTTCTTCTTTTTCTTCGGCTTCCTCGACCTTGAAGCTGCCGCCTTTTTTAACGCCCTTAACTTTGATAATCTCGGGTGCGTTTGCCTTTTTTTCCTCTTCACGCTTACGGTCGGCAATTTCTTTCTTCCTGTTGTGCTCCTTCTGCTTTTCGGAAAGCTCCTTTGCCATTTCCTCGGCTTCGTTCTCGCACTGCTTGAGCCTTGCGCTCAAACGTATAAGGAACAAGCTCATATCCTTGGGAGAAATAAAGATATATCTTTTTTCCTCCTCGTTTTTACTGTTTGTCTTTTTGTAGCCTATCGCAACCCTGTCAAGCGATAGGGCGACAATGCTTTTGTCCTTGGTCTCAAAATCGCCGTCCTCAACGGTAAAGATGTCGGAATATTTGATTTTATACGCCCTGAACGGATAATCATGGATGTAGAGATACTCGGGCTTGAATTCGTAATATGTCATAAAGAGCATCGGCAAAATCAAAATAACATCAATAATGCACATAGCTATTGCCGCATTCACACCAAAGCTCGACATAGAGAAAATCTTTGTCGAAAACAAAAGAGCAATTATTATATGGTATATTACCACAACGGCAACGAGTATCTTGTTGATACCTGATTTGAATTTCAGCTGCATGGAATAAATCACTCCTATCGGCAAAATATAAAATCGGTGATTGAATGAAAAAGACGCTCTCATTCCTCGGCGGAATACTCACGGGAACAATAAACATAGTTCTCGGAGCGGGCGGCGGAGTTGTAGCGGTGTTTCTGTTAAAGAAATGCTCGCTTGACCAAAAACAGGCTCAGGCAAATGCGCTTGCAGTCATACTGCCCATATCCGTTATCAGTTTGATTATATACTCATATCACGGATATGTCAATTTTTTTGACAACCTTCGGCTCATTCCGCAGGCGGCTGTCGGTGCGCTTATCGGAACGGTTGCGCTTAAAAAAATATCGCCGTCGGCACTCAAAAAAGTCTTCGGCGCATTTATGATATGGGCGGGAATAAGGATGATTGTCAAAATATGAAATACTCTCTTATCGATATACTTGCAGGCATACTCTCCGCCGTCATAGCATCAATGGGACTCGGCGGAGGCGGAGTGTATATTATGTACCTGACCCTTGTAAAAAACACCGAACAGATAAACGCACAGGGGCTAAATCTTATGTTCTTTATCCCCTGTGCAGCAGTTTCGCTCGCAGTGTATATAAAAAATAAGATGATAAAGCCGAAAGCCGTTCTTCCCATGGCGGCAGGCGGAATTGTCGGTGCGCTTGCAGGTAATTTTCTGCTTATGGGAATACCGCAAAACGCTCTTAAAATAATTTTTGCGGCGTTTCTCATTGTAATGGGCGTATATACCGTCTTTTCAAAGACCGAAAAGGCAAAATAAAATATTGTTAGTTCCCGCTGAATATGATAGAATAATATTATATATTTTTTGCGGGGTGTATGTATGGAATACAAGACTCTTTTTTCACCTATGAGCATAGGAAGCGTGGAAATCAAAAACAGAATAGTTATGCCTCCTATGATGCTCGGCTTCGGTCAGTTCAACGGCAAGCCCACAGAGGAAATGATGAACTACTACGAGGAAAGAGCGATAGGCGGCACGGGACTTATCATAACCGAAATCACAAGAGTTGATGATTTCAGCGGTGCGTCGGCTTTTGCCCAGCTTGCAATAAGCCACGACTATCACATAAAGCCCCTTGCCCGTATGATTGACAGAGTACACTCGCACGGTGCAAAGATATTTGTTCAGCTCCATCATCCCGGACGGCAGAATATCACGCTTATGATGGGAACCGTTCCGCTCTCGGTGGGAATGGAAAGAGTTATGGGCTCGCTCTACGGCAAGTTGTTCTATAAATTGGCTCCGTCAGCGAAAAAGCTTATGGATGCCGACCTTTTACCGAGGGTATATTCCCCCTCGGAGTGCGACAGGGCATATTCCGCAGAAAGCCTCAACAAAGAAATGTCTGTAAAACAGATTAAAAAGATAATCCGTGAATTTATCCTCGGCGCAAAAAGAGCGCAAAAAGCAGGTGCGGACGGCGTTGAACTGCACGCCGCACACGGATATTTAATCCAGCAGTTTTTGTCCCCCTATACCAACCAAAGAACCGACGAATACGGCGGAAGCTTTGACAAAAGGATGAAATTTCTGCTTGATATACTCAAAGGAATTAAAGAGGAATGCGGAAAGGATTTCCCCGTAATCGTAAGGCTCTCGGTTGACGAATGTTACAAGGAAATCGGCAGAGAGGGCGTCGGCTACACACTCAAAGACGGCGTGAGAATGGCAAAAATCATTGAGGAAAACGGCGCGGACGCAATAGATGTCTCATCTGCAGGCTACGATACATACAATTACTGGCTTGAACCGACCTCGTTTGAATGCGGTTGGCGTAAATATATGGCAAAGGCGGTAAAGGACGCAGTGAATATCCCCGTGCTTGCGGCAAACCTTATCAGAAGTCCCGAGCAGGCAGAGTTGCAGTTGGAGGAAGGAATACAGGATTTTGTATGCCTCGGCAGACCCCATATTGCAGACCCGCATTGGGCAAACAAGGTAAATGAAGGCAAAGAGGACGAAATAAGCAGATGTATCTGCTGTCTTTACTGTATGGAAAGTATGCAGACAAACGCATACAAGGGCACTCACGCCCACTGCTCGGTAAATCCGAAGCTCGGCAGAGAAAAGGAAGTGCTCAAAAAGAACGGCGACGGCAGGCTTGTAATTGTAATCGGCGCAGGTCCGGCAGGTCTTATGTGTGCAAAAACGCTTGCGCAAAGAGGCTTCAGAGTTACCGTTGCCGAAAAGCAGGAAAAGGTCGGAGGTCAACTGCGGCTTGCGGCGGCTCCTCCGAAAAAAGAAAAGATAAACTGGCTTATCGAGGACCTTACCCATAATGCGGAAAAAGCAGGCGCAAAAATCGTATGCGGCATTACCATAGACAAAAAAATGATTGAAGATACAAAGCCGTATGCGGTTATCTTAGCAACGGGCGCCACGGCTGTAAAGCCCAAGGCGATAAAGGGCTCGGACAGGAAAAATGTTCTTACCGCAACCGAAATACTTGACGGCTCCGTTAAGCTTCACGGCAAAAGGGTAGCGATTATCGGCTCGGGTATGACGGGGCTTGAAACCGCAGAGCTCCTTTGCGAGGGGGAAAACGATGTTACGGTTGTCGAAATGGCAAACGAAATTGCTCCCGGCACCTGGATGCAGCACATTGACGACTGTATGCCGAGGCTCAAGGCGCATAACACAAGGTTTATTACAAATCATAAGCTGATAGAAATCGACGGCACGGGAATTGTTGCGGTAAATGTCGAAAACGGCAATCTCAGGACCGTCAGGGCGGATTATGTTGTTTTAAGCCTCGGCGTTAAATCTGAAAATTCGCTTTATCCGGAAATACGCTCCGTTTGCCAAAATGTTTTTGTTATCGGCGACGCGGAAAAGACGGGCAGAATTGCCGACGCAACGGCACAGGGCTACGAAATGGGAAAAAGGCTTTAATATATGAAGAAAAAGAAAACCGCTTTTATAATTCTTACAACTTCATATTTTCTGATAACGGCGGCAGACCTTATTTTGACCTATCTTGCAACGCCTGATTTAAGTCTTGAGGGAAATCCTCTCGTTACGGGGTACCGATTCGGCTGGGCAGGTCTTATTGCGGTAAATGCGGTTACATTTCTGCTTTACTTTGTTATGGCAAGGTATGCCTATATAAAGTACCGCCCGCCGCTTTCCGACGAAACGGAAAATATGAAAAGGTATCTTGCGGACATCACCTACGGCGACCCCGAAAAGACCTCGTTCGGAATGTGGAGACTTCCTAAATATTGGGCGCCGCAAATAGCCTGCCTGTGTTACAGCGTTTCGACGGCTCTCCCCTTTGCAAGGCTCATCGTGGTGGTGGAGTGGTTTTTAATGCTCAATCACATCAGAGCTCCGTTTTTCTTTACAATCGTCGCTATGTTCCCTTTGGGACGGATAGATTTTTTCTTTGCGCTGATTTTAGCGTGGGTATTGAGCGGAGTGTGGATAAGAAACGAATTTCGCAAAAACGCCGAAAGGAAAGCCGCACAGCAGAATAACGAATAAGTTACAGCGCCTGTTACGGGCGCTGTTTTTGTGGGACATACCGTAAGTCCGTAAACCGGCAAATACAGGCTCTCTCTGACAAGAACCTGTATTTGTGCATAATTTTCAATATGTGCAAAGCACATAAGTCTAATAAGCTTATGCGGCAATCACAGCATAATATACAACAGCGACATCAGCAATTCCTCATCTGCGCCGTCTGCCTGCAGCAGTAAAAGCAAGGCGAGCAAAAGCGCCTTATCGGGCTCTTTGAAAACCGTGTCGAGCAAATCCGCCTTGACGGTTTTTTCATTTTCCTGCTTTGCCTTTTTGTTTATCGGCTCAAAATATTCCTTGAACGACTCATAAGGCTTGCTCTGCGGCAGCTCAACGGGCATGGAAATTCTGTTCTTATTGGGTGTTGACTTGACGGCATTATAGAAATTATCTTTATATGCGTTCTCGTTCTGCGTTTCCCGACGCTCCGTTTCCGAATTGTCGGAAAGCTCACGGTCTGCCTCACGAGCCACCGTCTGCGCCCTCGCCTGCATATCCCGCACCCGTTCAAGCGCCTTTGCCTGCATTTCCTGCATCTCGTCAAAATTATACTCTTTCATCAGAACAATCCTTTCAGCAAGGGAAGAGTGTCCATAAGGCGCATAAACTTCATCGCTTCGTCTGCCTTAACGCGGCGTTCCTCGCTCAACAGCGGCTGAAGCGCTTTAATAAATGCTGTTTTGTCGTTTTCCCTGTTCATCTGCGTCGCAACCTTCAGAAGCATATTCGCGGTATCGCTGCCGAAAAGCGTTGACATTCCGTCCGTGTTTTGCGTTTCCTGCAGTCTGCCCTGTTCGGACGGCTTGTTGCTCATAAGCGAAGAAGCCACGCTTTTGAGCTTTTCCATATCCTGCGGACTTATAGAATTCAATAAATCGTTTATGTTATCCATTGTCGTCTCCGGTCAATTCTTTAATAATGCTCTGCGCCTTCTCGCTCGAGAGCAGCTCGTTGAGAGCCTTTTCGTCGTTGAGCACGGTATTCAGCTTGTTTGCCTGCTCCCCGTTAAGGCTTTTCATAAGGTAATCGCCCAAATCCTTTTTTGCCTTGTTCTTTTTGAAATCCTCTATAAGCCTGCCTAAGCCTGTATCGTTTTGCATTGCAATCGCCTCCGAGATTTGATATAATAAATTTATGTATAAGCGAAGGAGAATATGAATGAGAGCAGTAGTTTTTTCCGATTCTCACGGAGACAGTGCAAGCGTGAATATGATTTTGTCAAAGCACAGAAATGCCGATATGTTCATATTTTTGGGCGACGGCGAGCGTGATGTGTTTCTGTCGCAAAATCTTGATATAATCGGTACAAAGCCGCTGATTGCCGTCAAGGGGAACAACGACTTCGGCTCCTCGCTCCCGACGGAGGAGATATGCTTCCTCTCCGGCAAAAAAATATACGCCCTGCACGGTCATACAAAGGGCGTTAAATATTCTACGGATTTGCTTCAAAGAGAAGCTGTAAAAAACGGTGCGGAGATAATTTTGTATGGTCATACGCACACTCCGCGGGTCGAATATATGTCAGGCGTGTATTTTATGTGCCCCGGCGCTGTATTCAGGGGCGAATACGGAATTGTGGATGTTGACGAAAAAACGAAAACGGTGCTTTGTTATACCGCTAACATTTAATATTGGAGAAGCTTATGTATCTTTATAAAAATGTCAGAGTTATACTCGAAAACGAAATAAAAGAGCTTGAAGTGCTCACAAGCGGTGAAAAAATCGTTGAGGTCGGCGAGAATATCAACTGTCCCGACGCCGAAATCATTGACGGCGAGGGAAAATACCTCTCGGCAGGCTTTATCGACCTGCATGTTCACGGCGGCGGCGGATTTTCCGCTATGGGAACAAAGGACGACATACTCAATATGGCAAAGGCGCACGCAAAATACGGCACGACCTCAATTTTGCCGACCGCTTTGGCAGCTCCCCTCTCGCAGTTAAGCGGAGTTTGCGAAAACACACGCCTTGCAATGGAAGAAAACAGAAATATTTTAGGCTCACACCTCGAAGGTCCGTTTTTATCGGTCAAAATGTGCGGAGCGCAGAGCACGGACAACCTTTTTGTGCCGAGCAAGACCGATTATACGGAATTTTTGGAAAAATACGGCGACACGGTTAAAATGATGGGCGTCGCACCCGAGCTTGACGGGGCGTATGAGCTCGGCGAAGAGCTTGAAAAGCGTGGAATTGTCGCAAGCATTGCTCATTCCTCGGGGAATTACGACACGGCGTATGAGGCGCTAAATCACGGATTTTCGGATATTACGCATATATACAACGCCTGCACCTCCTGTTACAAGGAGGGTGTTTTCAGAAAAGCCGGAACGGTTGAAGCAGCTTTATCGGACGACAGATTTTCCGTTCAGGCTATTGCCGATTTGGTTCATCTTCCTGTCGGTGTTTTAAGGCTTATTTACAAAGCCAAGGGTGCGGATAAAATGTATCTCATAACGGATGGACTTGAATTTTCGGCGTTTGATATGAACGAGGGCGAGGAGTTCACGCAGAAAAACGGCGTAAAGGTTGTCTATGAGGACGAGGTTATGAAGCTTGCCGACCGCTCCTGCCTTGCGGGAAGCACCGCAAACGGCGCAAGGCTTGTAAGAAATATGTACAAGACTGTCGGCGTTCCGCTTTACGAGGCTGTCAAAATGATGACGGTAACTCCTGCAAGGGTTATAGGCGTTGACTCATACAAGGGAAAAATCGCAAAGGGGTATGACGCAGATATAATCATATTTGACGACAATGTAAATATCGCTTCTGTTATGATAAACGGCAAGCCCGTTTAAGACAATAAAAAGGCTCCGCAGTTTTCATTTCGATTACTGCGGAGCTTAATTTTATCTTCTTCTGCCGTTTCGAGGCTGTCTGCGGCGTTTAGATGACGCCGTACTCAAATACACCTTGGGCTTTTTGCGCGCCCTTCTGCGCCTGTTTTTGTTCTTGTAAAGCGATACAATATAAACAATAAGAACAATCGCCGCAAGCACTGCAAGCACGATAAAAAACGGAGAAGTAAAGACGCTCTTGAACACATTTGCAACCCACAAAAGGACATTCACATTTACATCCTCTGCGGCTACAAGGTCAACCGTAGCAATTTCCGTCTGGGCATACATTACCCTCGCCTTGCCTATGACATCGCCCTTTTTGACGGGCGCATTGACAACGGTGGGCGTCAGCTCCGCAATAGGCTCTATGAGCACGCTTGTCCCGTCCGTACCGACCGGTACAAGCGCCGTAATATCATTTGCGGGTACGAGCCTAACATGGTCGGTGCTGAATGAGAGCTTGACATCAATAACGGTAACTATCTTTGTGGTGTCGGCAATTTTCTGAAGTCGGATATTGTCGAACACCCATTTGTACATCTTTTTAGACTCGAGAAAGGCGCAGTTTTCATCGTTGCCGTCTCCGTTTACATCCTGTGCGGGCGCACCCATTACAATGCAGACATAGTTATAGCCGTCCTTGCTCGCCTTTGAAATTACGCAATGACCCGCCTTGCTTGTGGTACCGGTCTTGATGCCCTGTGCATACTCATAGTAATATGTCTTGAAGTTAGGGTTTATCATCCAGTTTGTGGAGGTAAAATTACGCTCGCTTGAAAGATTGGTGGCGGGCATTTTATAGCTGTAAGTGTCGCATATTTCAAGAAAAACGGGAATTGTCAGTGCATGCTTTACTATAAGCGCCAGGTCGTTTGCGGTGGTGTACTGCCCGTCCGAGTCAAGCCCGTGAGGGTTGTCAAAATGCGTGTTCTGACAGCCGAGGTTGGTAACAAACTCGTTCATCATACCGACAAACTTGTCAATATCTCCGCCGCCTATATAGTCAGCAAGGGTGTTTGCCGCCTCGTTTGCGGATTTTACAAGCATACAGTAAAGAAGCTCCCTCACGGTTACCTGCTCGCCTGCTTTAAGACCAGCCATGGAAGAACCCGTGCCGTTTAGCAGCGTAATAGCCTTTTGCGGAACGGTAACGACCGTATCAATATCCGAACAGTTTTCAAGAGTCAGAATTGCGGTGGTTATTTTTGTAAGCGACGCAGGAGCGGTTACTTTATCGGCGTTTTTATCAAAGATTACCGTACCGTCGTCAAGGCTGAACAGCAGCACGATATCGGCAACGGTATCAAGCTCCGAATTGTAAGAGGCGGAAGCCGGCACGCATAGAGCCGAGGAAAAAACAAGTATGATGCACAAAATAAAGGATAAGACCTTTTTCAACAAAAACACCCCTTGAAAACAATTAAAAAACAGTGTATTATAGTACAAAGTCATTATATCAAATATATATATAAATAGCAATTTATTTTTGAGGATGTGAACACATTGATTTATGTTACGGGCGACACCCATGCGGACGCCGAACGACTGTCGCTTTCAAGGCTTCACTCACTCAAGGCGGGAGATACGCTTATTATTTGCGGAGATTTCGGCTTTTTGTGGGACGACAGTAAAAAGGAACAAAAGATTATCCGCCAGCTCGGTAAAAGAAAGTACAACATCTGCTTTATTGACGGCACACACGAAAATTTCAAGCTTCTCAACAGCTATGAAATAAGCGAATGGAACGGCGGAAAGGTGCATAAAATATACGGTAACCTCTATCATCTTTTAAGAGGTCAGGTATTTGAAATAGACGGAAAAACCGTGTTCACAATGGGCGGAGGCGAAAGCCCCGATATTGACATCAGGTCGGATGAAAACGGCTGGTCAAAGGATGAAATCCCGACACAGGAGGAGCTTTTGGAGGGCGTTAAAAACCTTGAAAAGCACAACTACAAGGTGGATATGGTCATAACCCACGAGCCGCCTACAAGAATAAAGGGCTTTTTACAGCTGAAGGACTACGATACATTGAGAGTAAGCGCCCTAAACGCATATTTTGAGGAGCTTTCGGATTCGTGCGAATTCAAAAGGTGGTTTTTCGGAAGCCTTCATACGGACAAGTATATTTCAAGCACGCACATCGGCGTTTTTAAGAACATCATAAATGCCGAGACAGGAGAAAAAATCTAATCCCCCTGAGGAAGTATATATTAAATGAAGCTTACAAATTCAAGAAAAATCGTCGGAAGCATTGAAATGCTCATAGCGGCGGTAATTATAGTTTTTGCGGTTGTAAAGGCTCCGAATGAGCCTGCCCCGAAGCCTGTCGAAACGACAATCGAAAGCACAACTCATGCTGAAACGACGACCGAGGAGCAATCACAGACGGCGCCCGAAACAACAAAGCCCGTTGAAACAACGGCATTTGCACAAACCGGTGATTATCAGATTACAAATTCAATTATAGTTTTCCCCGACTCTGCAATGGAAATGTACTCCATTGCCAAAACAAAGCTCGGTGAATATGCAAACACGATAAACACCTTTGCCGCAAAGGTTCCCGACAAGCAGGTTTACTGTATGCTCGTGCCAACAAGAATTGCATTTTACGGACCCGAGGAATACAGGACGGGCAGTCACTCCGCACCCGACGGAATAAACATCGCATACTCGCAGCTGTCGCCGAATGTAATTTCCGTTGACGCATATTCGGCTCTTTTGCAGCACACGGACGACTATATTTATTTCAGAACGGACCATCACTGGACGGCTCGAGGCGCATATTACGCATACTCTGCATTTTGTGAACGAAACAGACTTTCACACGCTCCCCTCTCCGCTTACCAAAGCGGCAGACTTGATAATTTTGTCGGCACAATGTACCGCTATACCAACAGTGAAAGCCTCAAAAACAATCCCGACTATGTTGAGTATTTTATGCCGATAGTCGAAGCTTCGGGCGAGTTTTATTCAACATCCGATATGTCCGACGGCAAGCCGCTGCGTATCATTTCCACGAACATTACAGACCAGTCAAGCAAGTATATGTGCTTTATCCAGGGCGACAAGCCGCTTGAAAAAATCGTAACATCAAATCAGAACGGCAAAAAGATACTTGTTATCAAGGAGTCCTACGGCAATGCAATGGTGCCGTTCCTGCTTGAAAATTACAATGAAGTTTATGTTTTAGACCCGAGGCAGGACGGCGTTAAGGATATGAACCTTACGGAGTTTGTAAATAACAACGGAATAAACGAGATTTTGTTTATAAACTACCTTATGGCTCCGTCAAATTCAAAGTATATGACAGCGCTCAACAATATTATAAACAAGTAAATTAACGGATATATTCAATCACCCCGTCAGGTCGGTTTACGCCGATTGACGGGGTGATTTGTTTACGAGCAAGATAAGAGTGAAAAGTGAATAGTGAATAGTTGAAAGTTGTATAATAAAAACAGATAGCACAATTCGAAAAATATATCATATATCGTAGGGGCGAACTGTGTTCGCCAGTCAAATTCAGAGCAAATTAAAAGCGGGCGAACACAGTTCGCCCCTACGGGTAGTGCGTCGCCGTCTCGGTAGGGCGGGGGCTTGCTCCCGCCGTTGACAGCGCCCCTTACGGGCGCGTGAAAAATGAATAATGAAGAATGAAAAATTGCGGGTGCTTCGCACGGATTAGAATATTACCGTAGGGACAGCCCTTGCTGTTGTATGTGGGTTTGGTTTTTACAATCACATTCGTTCTGCCTCCCTTTACACAAGGGAGGCAGAACGCACAAATTGAAAAACAACGGTTCCCTTTACAAGGGAGCCGTTGTTTCAACACAATTTGTTATAAGCCTATATCTTAATTTTCCTTTTCCGCTTTTCTTTTTTCAATTATATACTCGTGAACATTGTCGGCAAGCTCGCCGTAAATTTTGAACTTCTTTCTGAACACTATCAGTGAAGCCGTAAGGAACACTATCGGCGCACCGAAAGCAAGGACTCCTATTCCCGTCTTTGTGCCTTCCGTGAAAGCTCCCGCTTCGTTTTGAGCGTTATAGTTCATTGCCCAAAGCGTACCGAAAAGGACAATAGTCTGTATCGTATATGCCATCTTCTGCAAAAATCCCTTCATTGAGAAGGTTATACTCTCGTTTCTCATGCCGTTTTTATATTCGCCGTAATCGACTATATCGGCAAGGAAAATGGTCTGTGAAACAAACATTGAGGAAATACCGACAGACGCAATTATGTAGCAGACATCGAGGACAATCGGTATCTTTACAAAAGCGCCGAAAATCAGCATAAGCGTATATCCGAATATTGAAAATACAAGAGAAATCGTATATGTTGTGCGTTTTGAGAACTTCTGCGAAAGCACGGGAACGACAAGCAGACCGAGAATTGAGCCCACCGCTCCTATCGTGCCGAACAGCGACTGCTTTGTCGAATCGCCGAGAGCGTCCGAGAAGTAATACGCCGCCGTAGACGAGGTAAGATACCAGCCTGCGTTTGACAGCATTGCAAACACCATAAAGACAATAAGCTGGTCGTTTGACTTAATTACATCAAATATCTGCTTAAAGCTGAACTTCTGCTTTTCATTATATACAACATTTGTCTCCTTTGTGGTGAGCACGCAGACAAGCGCGAAGAATACGAGAGCCGCACCGCATATCATAGCCCACTTTGAAAATCCCGAGGCTGAATAGCCCTTGTCCGTTTTTTGCTCAAGGTCGCTCGCAAGCAACGGACAGATGATGGGAGTCAAAATTGAAATTATACCCTGACCGAGACCCGAAAAGGTTCTTGCCACGGTTGCAACAAGGTTTCTCTCCTTTTCCTCGCTCGTAAACGACGGAACCATCGACCAATACGGAATGTCAGCCATTGTATTGGTCATACCCCAGAGGATATACATAACGGCAATATAAATATAAAGCTTCGTTCCGCTCATTCCGAACGAAGTAAAAAGCAATGAAAGAACTATGGCGTTTGACATTGCACCTATGAGAATCCACGGGCGGTATTTGCCGAATTTTGTCCTCGTATTGTCTACTATCGTGCCCATCATCGGGTCGTTGATACCGTCCCATATTCTCGCTATCGGCGTTAAGATAAGCAAAAACGCCTCCGGAATATTGAGCACGCTCGACAGATAGTACGAAAGATATGTATAGAACATACCGTAGCTCAAATCAAGACCTATCGCACCGACGCCGTAGCCCAATTTGCTTTTGATAAATTTCAATTGTTCCTTCATTGTTTACTCTCCCCTGTATTTTTTGTCTTTATGCGTATAACCGCCTGCATACAGCCTGCAAGCACGGCAAAGCAAAGTATCTGCTTGGGCGTGCAAAGCGTGTTGTCGAACATCGACATAACCGCAAAGCCCAAAAAAGACGAAAGAAATGCTATTCCGTAGCTTCTGTGCCAGCCGCTCATACGGCAAAGCTTTACAAAATCGCAGACGATTATCAAAAGCAGAATTGCAAACAAGCCGAGACCTATTATGCCGCCCTCGGCAAGCACCTCAATAAATAGGTTATGCGAATGTGAAAATCGGAGTCCGTTTTCAAAAAGATAGCCCGTTACATTGTTATACCCTGCGCCTACGCCCAAAAGGAAATTATCCTTAATAAGTCCGAAGGTGCAGCCCCAGAGCCCTATCCTGTAATTGGTGGAAAGGTCCTGCGAAGCAGAAACACCCCTGCGCTCAAAAATAGTTATGAGTATTATCAGCGAGGACGCCGCCGCAACGCCCGACATAAACTTTGCCGGCTTCTTACCCGCAAACGAAAGAACCATAAACGAAATTATGATTGCGACCGCCGCACCCCTCAAAAAGGTGAAGAGTATTCCGAAAAAGATAAGCAATGAGCTTATTATTGAAAAAACACGCCTTTTCTTGGTTGCTGTGTAAAAGCAACAGTAAGCCGCTATCGGGAACACCATTACAAGGAAGGTGGCAAAGATAAGCGGGTTTTCAAAGCAAGCCGCTACCCTGTCGCGAACCTCTTCGACAAAATATTCATAATTTATTAGCCCGTAAACGAACTCATCCGCCTTTTGATACAGCGGGTTCGGAAACAGGTCAGAGCGGCCGACAGCCATAAAGCACATCTGAATAATGCCTATCACGGAATTTGCCGCCGCAGAGCCGACAAGACAGAGCATAATGTTCTCTATCTTTTCCCTTGTATCGCAAAGCGAAATAACGGTCATTGCACAAATTGCGGCGCATATCCATACGAAGCCAATTGTTGCCGAAGCCTTGGGAATTTTTGCCCAAAAAGCCGTAACGGCAAGGTACACGGCGTAAACCGACATCACGATAAGGAACTTGTCGGCACCTACGCTAAGCCGCTGAGGCTTCTTTCTTATTATACAGGATATAAAAATAACAAAAGGTATTATTATTGTAAGATACTCGGGCAAAAGCGAGCCTAAGAACAGCGACACCGCAAGTATCTTATATGTAACCGGAAAGTTTTTATCTTTCAGAAACTGTGGAATCAACCGCATCAACTCCGAAATTTAATTACCGATATATATTATCATATTTTTACCGAAAATACAATAAAAATAAAAGTATACCGCCGCTTTGCGACACAATACGGATTTTTGCTTATTTATTACAAATTTATGAATTTTTGGAAAAGTACTTGATTTTTTTCCGTAATCGGCTAAAATATATATTAGCACTCGAGAGTAACGAGTGCTAACGAAAGTTTTTAATTCTTTTGGGAGGAATCTTATATGACAATCAAACCACTTGCTGACAGAGTTGTTCTCAAGTCAGTTGAACTCGAAGAAACCACAAAGGGCGGCATTATTCTTGCCGCTTCGGCACAGGAAAAGCCTCAGGTTGCAGAGGTCGTTGCAGTAGGCCCCGGCGGCGTTGTTGACGGCAAGGACATCAAAATGTATGTCAAGGTCGGCGACAAGGTTATCACAAGCAAATATTCCGGCACGGAAGTCAAAATCGACGACGCTGAATACATTATCGTTCGTCAGGCAGACATCCTTGCAGTTGTTGAATAATTTTTTTCGGAGGTAATGAATTATGGCTAAACAGATTATTTACGGCGAGGAAGCTCGCAAAGCATTACAGGCAGGCATCGACAAGCTGAGCAATACCGTTAAAATCACATTGGGTCCCAAGGGCAGAAATGTTGTTCTTGATAGGAAATACGGCGCTCCGCTTATCACAAACGACGGCGTTACAATCGCCAAAGAGGTTGAGCTTGAGGACGCATTTGAAAATATGGGCGCTCAGCTCGTTAAAGAGGTTGCAACAAAGACAAACGATGTTGCGGGTGACGGCACAACAACCGCTACATTGCTTGCACAGGCTCTTGTTCGTGAAGGTATGAAGAATGTTGCGGCAGGTGCAAATCCGATGGTAGTCAAAAAAGGTATGCAGATGGCTGTTGACGCCGCTGTCAAGGCTATCAAGGAAAACGCACAGCCCGTTAAATCTTCAAGCGACATCGCCAGAATCGCTACAATTTCCGCAGCTGACGAATTTGTCGGCAAGCTTATCGCAGACGCTATGGAAAAGGTTACCGCAGACGGCGTAATCACCATTGAAGAGTCCAAGACATCGGAGACATATTCGGATGTTGTTGAAGGTATGCAGTTCGACAGGGGCTATATCTCCCCTTATATGGTAACGGATACCGACAAGATGGAGGCTGTTATCGACGACGCTTACATTCTTATCACAGACAAGAAGATTTCTTCAATTCAGGAGATCCTCCCCTTGCTTGAAAAAATTGTTCAGGCAGGTCAGAAGCTCGTTATCATCGCCGAGGATGTTGAGGGCGAGGCTCTCTCGACAATTCTTGTCAACAAGCTGAGAGGCACATTCACCTGCGTATGCGTAAAGGCTCCCGGCTTCGGCGACAGAAGAAAGGATATGCTTCAGGACATCGCCGTTCTCACAGGCGGTCAGGTAATAACCTCGGATCTCGGTCTTGAGCTCAAGGACGCAGACATCCCCATGCTCGGCAAAGCTAAGCAGGTTAAGATTACAAAAGAAAACACCACAATCGTTGACGGTGCAGGCAAAAAAGAGGACATCAAGGGCAGAGTTTCCCAGATCAGAAGCCAGATTGAAGCTACCACCTCGGAATTTGACCGTGAAAAGCTTCAGGAAAGACTTGCAAAGCTTGCAGGCGGCGTAGCTGTTATCCGTGTCGGTGCGGCTACCGAAACAGAAATGAAAGAAAAGAAGCTCCGTATTGAGGACGCTCTCGCAGCTACAAAGGCGGCTGTTGAAGAGGGTTGTGTAGCAGGCGGCGGCGTTGCACTTTTGAACGCTATCCCCGAGGTTGCAAAGCTTCTTGATACAGAAGATGCCGATCTCAAGACGGGCGTAAACATCGTACTCAAGGCTATTGAAGAGCCCGTAAGACAGATTGCACGCAATGCAGGTCTTGAAGGCTCGGTAATCGTAAACGAAATTGTAAACAAGAAAAAGAAAGGCTACGGCTTCGATTTCGGTAAAGAAGAGTATGTCGATATGTTCAAGGCAGGAATCCTTGACCCGGCAAAGGTTACCCGTTCGGCACTCCAGAACGCGGCTTCGGTTGCGGCTATGGTTCTTACAACCGAGTCTCTCGTAACCGATATTCCCGACCCGCAGGCTGAGGCGGCGGCAAACGCTGCAATGGCTCAGGGCGGCGGAATGTATTGATCCGATAAAGAATATACCCTGAAATAAGCAGAAGCGCCGGTCGATTCAGACCAGCGCTTTTTGTTATAAGCTTTTTTATTAAGCTTCGGATATTTCCCCGTTTTTCAGGTGCTCATATTTTTCCTTTGTGGCAAGTCCGCCTCTTATGTGGCGCTGTGCCTTATTCTCATCAAGCACCTTACGAACCTTGAGATAAAGCGAATAGTCGCTTTTTTTCAACCGCTCCGATACATCCGTATGTACCGTGCTTTTGCTTATGCCGAACACCTTTGCGGCAGCTCTTACGGTTGCGTTATTTCTTACTATGTACTCGCCGAGCTCTGCGGCACGGTCCTCAACTGTATAATTCAAAAACAGCCCTCCTTTACATATCAATAATAGATATGTAAAAAAGGAATTTTTTATTCTATTTGTTTTGAGGATAAAATTCCGAGTCCCATAAATCCAATAAAATCTCGGAAAAACAGGATTGCTCTCTGCATCAGCCGAGATTTCAGCCTGTGTTTTCATTTTTCTTTAATTATTCATCGGTTTTCCGTCTGCACGGGTACAGAATACAGCAAGTGCCGTGTATATAATATGGTAAGCAGCAGACAACAAAAGCATAAAAAAGAGCCTTCCGCAATAAAGTTGCAGAAGACCCGTTTTATTCCGTTTTTGATTATTTTGTGCCGAAAATTCTGTCGCCCGCATCGCCGAGACCGGGAACGATATATTTGTGCTCGTTAAGGCATTCGTCGCAAGCCGCACAGAAAATTTCTACATCGGGATGAGCGAGAGTAAGTGCCTCAATACCCTCGGGAGCCGCTATAATGCACATGAATTTGATTGATTTGGGACCGTAAGCCTTAATCTGATTTATGGCATCAATAGCCGAACCGCCTGTTGCGAGCATCGGATCGATAACGAAGACCTCGCGCTGTGAAATGTCCGACGGGAGCTTGCAATAATAAGGAACGGGAAGAGCCGTTTCGGGATCACGGTACATACCGATATGACCGACCTTTGCCGACGGCACAAGTGAAAGCACGCCGTCAAGCATACCTGTACCTGCACGAAGTATCGGAACAAACGCAAGCTTTTTACCTGCGATTACTCTTGCTTTTGCGGGCGCAACCGGTGTTTCAACCTCGATTTCTTCAAGCGGAAGATCCCTTGTTGCCTCATAGCAAAGAAGCGTTGCGATTTCCGAAATAAGAGCTCTGAATTCCTTAGAGCCCGTGTTTTTGTCTCTCAAAATGCTGAGCTTATGCTGAATAAGCGGATGATTGGTAATTGTGATGTTAGCCATTGTTAATTCCTCCGTGTTTCTTTTCCAAATAATTATATACCCGTAAAAAATGAATTACAAGTTATTTTTGAGCATTTTCAATATCTTTGAGCTGGTCGATTCTTCTCTGATGTCTGCCGCCCTCAAACTCTGTGTTGAGGAACACCTCGACAAGCTCGAGCGCAAGGCCCGCGCCGACAACTCTGCCGCCCATACAAAGCACATTCGCGTCGTTGTGAAGTCTTGTGTATTTTGCGCTGAAATAATCCGAACAGCAAGCCGCTCTGATGCCGTTTACCTTGTTTGCCGCCATAGAAATACCGATTCCCGTGCCGCAGCAGAGTATACCTCTGTTGCCCTCGCCCGCAACGATTTTGTCGCAGGTGTTTTTTGCTATGAGCGCATAGTCAACCGACTCCGAAGAATATGTACCGCAGTCCTCGTATTCTATCCCCTTTTCGTCAAGATACTTTTTTACGGACTCTTTAAGCTCGTATCCGCCGTGGTCAGCTCCCAAATAAAGCATAGTTTTATTCTCCTTTGTTTTTCAATTTATTATTAAGCTCTCTCTGCGCCTGCGGCAATCTTAAATAAACGGGCAAAAGCTCATTTGCGCCGACAGTTTTTTCGCCTGCGAGAATTTTTTCGTAAGTAAGCAACGCAACGCTTGAAGCCTTGGGGTACCGCCTTTGCGGGTCAGCCAAGACGGCGTTTTCAAGCTCGTTTGAAAGCCTGTCGAAGCACATCTGTGCTCCGTCCCCCGTGAAAATAACACGGCAGTTCAGCTTTTTCAGCCTTTCAAGCAGTTCATCAATCAAAATCGCCTCGTCGGGGAAAAGTCTCTCCCCTCCCTCAAAGGAAGCGGTGTATACCTGATTACACCTTGCGTCCATAACCGAGCATATAACGGCATTTTCGCTCTTGAACGGATATGCCGCCGCTTCAAGCGACGACACGGCAAAGCACTCGGTTGAAAAGGCGTCCGCAAGCCCCTTTGCCGCCGCAACTCCTATACGCACGCCCGTAAAAGAACCGGGACCTGCGCTGACGGAAATAACATCTATATCCGAAACAGCCGTATTTGTGTTTTTTAATGCGCTTTCAACCATCGGCATAAGCGTCTGCGAATGAGTAAGCCCTGTATCCAGGAAATTTTCGGCTAAAAGCTTTCCGTCCTCGATCAAAGCCGCGCCTGCGCTCAAAGATGAACATTCAAGCGATAAAATCTTCATATTTCAAAATCACATCCGTCAACGGTAATTATTCTGTCATTGTCGCCCACGCCCTTTTCAAGGGTAACCCTGACGGTATTGTCGGGCAAGGCGTTTTCTATGTTTTCGCTCCATTCGACGCAAAGCACGCTTCCCATATCCATATAATCAAAAAATCCCGTCGAATAAAGGTCCTCCCACGAAGAAACACGGTACATATCGAAATGACAAAGCTCCGAATTCTTACCGTAAACATTCACAATCGCAAAGGTCGGACTGCTGACATCGCAATCGAGTCCCATACCCTTTGCAACGCCCGTGGTAAATGCGGTCTTGCCCATACCGAGCCCGCCGTAAAAGGCGATTACGGTACCTTTTTTGACCTTTTTGCCGAAACGCTCGGCAAGGGCTACGGTCTCGCCGTAATTCTTTGTTGTAAAAACCTGCATTTCATCACCGTTTTATATTGTAACACTAAAAGGCGTTTGCGTAAATAGTTTTTGCTTGAAATCGGAGCAATAACATACTATAATATTTTTAATATATTTTTCGGAGACAAATATGAAAAAAGTTTTTGATACAATTTCAACCTTTTTCAGGGAAACCGACCTATATCTTCTGACCATGTGCTTTATCTCCTCGGTGTTCGGAATAATTATGGTTACGAGCGCCACGAGATACACACTTACGGACGGTCAGATAATTTCGAGAGAAACGCTTATTATGACGCTTGCGGTTGCAGCAGGGCTGCTTGCCGCAATTGTCATTTCTCTGCTTGACTATCAGGTGTTTACAAAGCTGTGGCCGGTCATTGCGGTCGTCTGCATTGCGCTGATGCTGTTGCTTTTCAAGTTCGGCACAGGTCCGAGCGCACGAAGCGACGCAAGGACATGGCTTAAATTCGGTCCTATTTCTCTCCAGCCGTCGGAGCTTCTGAAAATCGGCTTTATTATCACATTCAGCGTTCACATTGAAAGGCTGAAGGACAAGCTCAACCATATTCTCAGCATTTTACAGCTCGGTGTGCATGCCGTAATTCCGATCGCCCTCGTTGCTCTCACGGGAGATATGGGCTCTTCGCTTGTGTTCATATTCATTGCGGCGATCATGCTCTTTGTCGCAGGCGTGCATTGGGGGTATTTTGCAGGTGCGTTTGCGTTTGTGCTTGCCATTGCTCCGCTTGCGTGGATTTATGTTCTAAAGCAGCTCCAAAGGGACAGATTTCTGGCGCTTATCTATCCCGATCTGTACAGTGACATCATATATCAGCAAAAATGCGGAATGAGCGCACTGTCCTCGGGCGGCTTTGCCGGTCAGGGGCTTTTCAAGGGCGCATACACGCAGTCGGGCGTCATTCCCGAGAGTAAAAACGATATGATTTTCACAGTTATCGGCGAGGAGCTGGGCTTTGTCGGTTGTGCGGTTGCCCTGCTTTTGCTTACACTTATCGTAATACGCTGTATATCTGTCGGCAAAAAGTCGAGAGAGCAGTCAACAAATCTTATATGCTGCGGTATGGCGGCAATGATTGCAAGCCAGATGGTTATCAATGTCGGAATGTGCCTTATGGTTCTTCCCGTCATCGGCATTACGCTTCCGTTTTTCAGTGCCGGCGGCTCGTCCAACCTTTGTATCTATTTCGGCATCGGACTTGTGCTGAGCATTTACCGACACAACTGCGAGCGTGAAACCGTAAACATTAAGGTCTATGACTCATTGAGCAAGATATAACAAATTTTAAGATGCTTCTGAGACGGCTTACGCCGTCTTTTTTTTTAGCAGAAAACACGGGTGCTCTCATAAAAGCACCCGTGAAGCGTAAATATTAAACTTTTTGCCGTCAATCTCTCCTCAAAGCCTCAATAGGCGGCATCTTTGCCGCGCGCCTTGCAGGATAGACGCCGAACACAACGCCGATAAGCGTTGAAAATCCGATTGCAAGCGCTACCGTAGAGAATTTAACCGAAAGCGGTATATTCATTATTGACGAGACGAGCGCAGCACCCGAAACGCCCAAAAGAAGTCCTATTGCGCCGCCGATTACGCACAAAATTATCGACTCCGTAAGGAATTGAAACAGGATAGTCGAGGTCTTTGCGCCGAGCGCCTTACGGATACCGATTTCCCTTGTTCGCTCGGTTATGGAAACGAGCATAATATTCATAACACCGATTCCGCCGACAATAAGCGAAATTGCGCTGACTGCGGCAATGAATATCGTGAACACATTTATAACCGTATCCAAAAGGTCGATATATGTTGCCATATTCGTGAGCAAATAAACATCCTTGTCCTGATTGTTATGCCTTGCGTGAATCCTGTTAAGAGCCGCATTACCCGCCGCGTCAAGGTCGTTTTCATCGGTCGCTATAATGTAAATCGTGTCATAGCGGTCGCTCATACCGATGACATTTGTGGCAAATTTGGTCGGCACCATAATCATACCGCCTGACAGCGTGGAGCCGCCCATAGCCTGTATCGACTCCATCATCTGTTCGGAATCCGAGCCGAAGGTGCTTGCCATATCCGTTACGCCTATAACCTTAATGCTTGCGGTAATGCCGTTTACCGTATAATTGATGTACTCTCCGACGCAATTTTTTTTGCCGAAGAACTGCAAAGCACTTGATGTATCGATTACGCACACAGCCTTACCGGAATCCGCTTCGGCTTTGGTGTAATATCTGCCGTAAACGCACTCGCTGCTCATAACATAGCGCATTTCCTCACTGCCGCCGATAAGCAAGCCAATGCCCGTTTCATCGCCTGCGCTGAGAGAGCCCATTGACATTACCATAGGAGACACATACTGGACCGAGTCAAGCGATTTTATAGCCTCGATGTCTCCGTCGGTAATATAGTCGGAATTTGAAGCGGTCGTTGCGTCAACGCCTATCGTAATGGCGTTTGAGCCCATATCCTTAATCATACCCACTATATAATCCCTGCCGCCGTTACCGACAGTGATTACCGCTATAACCGAGGCTACGCCGATAATAATACCGAGCATTGTCAGCAACGAGCGCATAAGATTGGTTCTGATGCTGAATATTGCTATTCTGATGTTTTCTTTTATGTTCAACAGACAGCACCTGCCTTATTTCTTTATTGCGATTTTGTCGCCCTCTGCCATAGAGGTCTTGGGGTTATCGACAACTATTTCTCCTGCCTCAACGCCCGAAATGAGCTCGTAATCGTCATCGGAGAAGCTGCCGACCGTAATTTCACGCTTTGAAACCTTGTTGTCCTCATCGACAACATAGACATAGTTTACGGAGTCCTCGGAAACAACTGCGTCAATGGGAAGAACAAGGACATTTTCGACCTTTTCGGTGTCAATTTTAATATCGACATCAAAGCCGATTATAATCTTTTCGTCGGGATTGTTAATTTTAATCCTTACAAGCGCGCCGTTTGACGAGGAAGAGGAGCCTCCGGTGAAGGTGGAGGCTATCGTGCTTATGTCAAGAGACGAGGACTCGCTTGCGGTCGCGCTGACATAGATAACCTCGCCGTCATACTCGCTGCCGAGCGAGGAAACCTTGACCTTCTGTCCGACCTTGATACTGAGAATATCATATTTTCCTACGGAAAATTCGGCAACGAATTCGTTTGTGTTCTCAATTACAACGCCTGCGCCCGAAGAAGCGCCGCCGTCCGTAACGCTGCCGATTATATCGGAAAGAACCGAGGTCATATCGGAATCGCCCGAAACATAGCTCATAAGCGATGAAAGGTCCGTGGTTGTGGATTTTGAGGTCTTGGGCGTAAAGGTCTCGCCCGCCGTGATATTCACCTCTGTAACAAGTCCGTCCGAGCTTGCAACCCAGCCGTTTTTCATTTCGTCAACGATTGCCTTGTAATTTTCGTAATCGGACTTTTTCTGTTCCATTACATTTTTGTAAATAGACGAAGCGGTATCGTCGGTCTGTGCGTCATAAAGGGACACCTGCGCTTCAAGTATCTGCTTCTGCGACTGCTTCTGTGTAAGCTCCAGCTTTTTTGTAGCCGTTGCGTTTGCTATTGCAGACTCAATATCCTCTTTTGTGATACTGCCTGCGGAATTTTTAAGAGAAGCAATGATTTTGTCTATTTCCTCCTGAGTGAAGCCGCCGTCCTTGAGCTTTTGCACAAGAGCGTCAAGCTGTTCCTGAGAATATTCGGGAATATCGGGGGTCTGTGAGGTTGAATTTTCTGCCGCCGATATTTCCTGCTCAAGCTGAGCGATTTCGGCGTCAAGCGAGCTTATCTGTGAAAGCGCATTTGCCTTGTTCTGTTTTGCGGAATTTATGGAAGTAAGAGAGTCGTTATATGCCTTGAGAGCCTTGTCGTAAGCGGTTTTGTACTCCTTGAGCTTGGCGTTGAGCGGAGAAACATCGAACTGAGCGATAATATCGCCCTCCTTGACCGTTTCGCCGACGGATACATTTACCGATGTAACCTTTACGCCGCTTATCGCCGTGTAGGTCTCGGTATTGTCTGAAACTACCGTGCCCGAGGTCTCATAGGTTGACTGTATGTCACCGAGCTTTATTTCCGTGACATTGTACTCGGGAAGCGCCTCGGGCTTGAAGTTCGTATAAACGACATAGCCGATAAGCACAAGGATAACCAATGTCACGATTATTGTGCCGATTTGCCTCGCTCTGGTCATATTTTTGAATTTCTTAATCACTGCAAAACCCGCTTTCTTTTATAGATTTGAACATAACGCAAAAAAATAATGAATATATTTTACTACACTTTTTCTTTTGTTGTGTAAACATTTTATTAACTTTGATAAAGGAGCGTAAAATGAAACGGTTTACAGCCCTTGCCGCGGCAATATTACTCTTATTTCTGTGCGCCTGCACAAAGCAGCCGAAAACCGACATTTACGGCTTTGCCGACAGGCTCAATTCAAGCCTTTCCGAGGCTTTGATTGACCCGTCCGCATATTACTGCTTTGAAAATGAGTATTACTATTTCCCGTCGCAGGGCTTTATGCTTACGCTCTCAACCGACGAAGCAAGAACGGTAAACCGCTGTGAAATAACACTTACTCCGACCGAGCAAGCGCCCGATGCCGAAAACACGCTCGAAACATTCAAAGCCATGTGCTGTGTGCTTTGTAACGGCACACCCGAAAACGTATCGGATATCTTTTCAAAGAACTCCCTTGACGAAAGCAAGATAAGCTTTACAGACTCTGCTCTTGCCTTTTCGGACGGCAATTACGAATATTTCATCTATTCAAGCAATGAAATAATTTCACTTATGTGCGAGGCTGTGAGTTGAACTTTTCAATCGCCTCATACGCCTGCTTATATGAAGAATAGGTCTTTTCAAGCCCCTTGAGTTTCTTTTTCAGCTTTTTGGTCTGCTCTTGCAAAATTGACGGAACAAGATTGCTGATTGCTTCTGCCGCCGAATCAATATCGGTCTTATGATTTTTTTCAGCCGCAGTCAACTCCTTCATAAACTGCTTGTGGGTATACATACGCAATCTCGGCACTTCGAGCTCACGCGCAAGCTTTTCGAGCTGTTCGCAAGCGTCAAAGCCGTAAAGCGAAAGCATTGATTTATACTCCTTGTTTGAGAAATAGTAATCCCTGCCGGTTATTTTACCGAACGCCTTTAAGGTATCGTAATATCCCATCTTCATACGCTTTTCGTTCATTTCTTTATCGAACTCGAACGAAGCACCGAGGTCCTTCGGCTCAAACGGTCTTATATAGATTAGGTCGGCACAGGACAGGTCCTCCTTATGACCTATGCCCTTTATGTTTGAAATATCGACAATGACAAGGCGGTTTATTCCCCTTTTCCTCAAAACGCCGACGGGCGCATTGTCATAAACGCCGCCGTCAAGATAGCTTGAATCGTCGGGACCCTGCTTATTAAGCCCCGGGAACCTCGCCGAAGCCATAAGATAATCTATGAGCGTACCCTCGGGCATTTCATCGACAAAAAGCTCAACAGGCTTCATACCGCCGAGCTGAAAGGTTACAATACCGAGCGGAATATTACTGTTCCTTACCGCAGCTTCGTCTATCGTTTCGGAAATCATCTGCTTTGCGGGAGAAACATCGACGCCGCCGTTTTTTACTATCTCGTGAAACAGCTGCGGAAAATTGCTGAATGAAAACAGGTTTTCCGTAGACTTCAATTCACTTTCGATTTTAATCCCGTTGACAACTTCAGCCTCTTCCCATACGGAAAGTGCTTTTTCATAATCGCCCTGAGCGATAAACGCTCCGTTGATGGCGCCGATTGAGGTGCCGGCAATAGCCTCAATCTGAATACCGAGCTCTATAAGCGCCTTCCATGCGCCCATCTGATATGCGCCCTTTGCTCCTCCGCCCGCAAGTATCAATCCGTAAGGTCTCATATTAATCACCATAGCCTTTCAGGCAACAAATTTTTTATTAAAAATCACCTATTTAACCTGCGTTGCCTGAACAGGCGTGATGGTGATTTCTGCCATCTCAAAATTTTGCCGAAGGCAAATTTTGAGGGCGTTATAATTATGATTAGCGTGATTTTTCACGCTAATCACC
>CAVAPB010000013.1:0-70665 GCA_963590415.1 Anaerovoracaceae bacterium
TGAAGCTTCTTTATGATTTCCCTCAATGTTTTTGTCAACTTTTTGACAAATACCCTCAACAGCTCCCTCGTCAGAGGGAGCCCGTTTTATCAAATACGAAAATTTATGCGACCGTAGGGACAGCCCTTGCGGCTGTCCGCCAATATGACTTATATGTGATTTTTTGTGGACAGGGGCGAGCCCTGTCCCTACGGTACGATATAAATTTCAATCCGTGCACATATACAGGCTCCCTTGTAAATGGAGCCTGTCATTTTTTGATAACAAAAAATGACTGAGGGATTTTTATAAAATCACATAAGTCCAACCTTAAAATCCCTCCGAGTCGCCTCACGGCAACCTGCCTCCGTTTACAAATGCGGCTTAGTTCTTAAAACATCAAAACAAGGTTCTCGGTTGCCTTGTTTTTCCCTTTATAGACACGCTTTGCAACAGTCAATCGGTAATTTCAATAAATTATCGTTCGGTTGTTTGTTGAATGTGCCTAATTATATTTGTACCCTTGAAATAAAATTTTATATATGCTATAATTTTCTCAAAATTTTAAGTGTAGAAATATGCACAAAAGGAAGGTTAAGATGAGCAAAAAATCTCAATCTCCCGAGGGAACTATCAAGCATAATACCTATACCGGTAAGGAATTGACCGGTTACTTGGTAGGTCTTGCGGGACAAAACATTATTTACAACATCATTTCCGGCGGACTTCAGTATTACTGGCAGTCAATCATTTTCCTGCCGGCAATGGCTATCTCGACAATTTTCTTCATTGCCCGTGTATGGGACGCAATCAATGACCCGATGATGGGTTCGATTGTTGACCATACGAGAACAAAATGGGGTAAATGTAAGCCGTACCTTATGTTTATTCCGATTCCGATCGGTATTATTACCATCCTTACTTTCTGTAACGGAACATATACCGATTACACTTCGACAACGGCTCATGTTTTGATTGTCGGCTGGGCTGCAATCTCTTACATCCTTTGGGGTATGTGCTACACAGTCGGCGACATCCCGATTTGGGGCGTTACCTCGCTTATGACGGATGACGAGAACGACAGAGCAAAGGCTCTTTCTCTTGCCCGTATCGTGGCAAATGTCGGCGCTATCGGTATGCTCATTACCTTTGCGGGTAAGGCTCTTTCTCCGAAATTCCAGGAGCAGGGACTTGACATTCTCCATGCGGATAAGAAATCCTATATCATAGTTGCGGTTGTTCTTACTGTGTTCGCAACCGTTCTCTTCCAGTTTGCGGGACTTTCCGTTAAGGAGAAGGTTAAACAGTCAGACGAAACACATACAATGAAGGAAAACTTCAAGACTATGTTCTCGAACGACCCGTTCAGAAGACTTCTTATCTCGGGTATTTTGAGAAGCCCCATTCAGCTTCTTTCAATCGTCGGCCTTACGCTTGTTATGTACTATTTCTTCGACAACAACCTTGCTAACCTTATGGTTGACGGCAAACTTCAGATTGAAAAAATCGTTCAGCTTCTTGTTATGGCAATCGGTCTTCTCGGCGGTATGATTATCGGTACTGCCGCTACACCCAAGATGGCAAACAAGTTCGGCAAAAAGCAGCTTTACAACTTCTATTCAATCGCAGGCGCAGTTCCGTTTGCATTGATTTTCGGTGTTTACAAGCTTGCGGGCGGCAACCTTATGCAGAGCATGGGCTATGTCCTTCTTATGGCTGTTATGATGTTTGCGGCTTCATGGGCTATGGGCTCAATCAACATTCTCCAGTCGATTATGATTGCCGACTGCGTTGACTATGAGGAGTACAAGAACGGTATCCGTACCGACGGCGTATTCTTCTCGGGTCAGTCGTTCATCACAAAGCTTTCAATGGGCGTTTCTTCGCTTATTTCGGGCTTCGTTTATTCGGCTGTTAAATACAGTGCGGAAAACATTGCACAGCTCAATATCGACTTGGCTGACGGAAAATACCGTTTCTTTGAAGCGGCTAACGGCGACTACGCTATGGCGATGTTCCTTCTTATTTCCATTCCGCCTGCAATCGGTATGCTTCTTTCGGCTATCCCCACCATCAAGTATTCACTTACGGATGAGGAGCACACAAGAATTCTTAACGAGCTTATCGAAAGAAGAGCAAATAAGAAAGACTGATAAATTCAATATCAATTCAGACAAACCCCGTTGCAAAATTGTTTTGCACGGGGTTTGTTTCGGCCTTTAGCAAAGCCACCTCTTCTTTTATCTTTTTTTCTCTTATCTTTTATCCGGAAACGACAAGCCGAGAGAAAAAAGAAAAACGAAAAGAGAAAAAGTGAAAAGAACAAAAAGAAACGACAATCTTCTGCTGAAAATTGTCGTTTCTTTTTGGTGCCGGTGGCCGGGGTCGAACCGGCACGGTATCGCTACCACTGGATTTTGAGTCCAGCACGTCTGCCAATTCCATCACACCGGCAAGTGCATTGCATTTTGGCAACAAAAGTATTATACACAAAATACAGATTTTGTCAACCTTTCAAAGCGTATTCCGATGTATTTTTTATTTTATTTGATGCAGTGCAGCTCGTATTTGCACTTTCCGTCCTTTTCAAACGAAAGAATGTTTTCAACCGTTATTTCCGCAATGTTGTCAAGCGCCTCGGTTGTGAGATACGCCTGGTGCGAGGTTACAAGCACATTCGGCATTGTGATAAGCCGTGCGAGAGTGTCGTCCTCGATTATATGCCCCGAGTAATCCTCAAAGAATATATCCGCTTCCTCTTCGTACACATCAAGGCAGGCGGCTCCGATACGCCGTTCTTTTATCGCTTCAAGCAGAGCTTTCGATTCAATAAGTGGGCCGCGGGAGGTGTTTATTACGATTGCGGTCTTTTTAAGCTTTGCTATGCTGTTGCGGTCAAGCATATGATAGGTCTCCTCCGTCAGCGGACAGTGAAAGGATATAATATCGCTTCTTCTGTAAAGCTCTTCAAGGCTTACATATTTAATGTCGGAGTTTTGGGCGGGATATTTGTCGTAGGCGATAACATTCATTGAAAAGCCCTTGCAAATATCAATAAACACCCGTCCGATTTTTCCCGTGCCGATTATGCCTACGGTCTTTCCGTGCAAGTCAAAGCCGACAAGACCGCCGAGGGAAAAATTGAAATCCTTTGTCCGGATATACGCCTTGTGAGTTCTGCGCACCGAAGTCAGAAGCATAGCCATTGCGTGCTCGGCAACGGCATAAGGGGAGTAGGCGGGAACATGGAAAACCGCAATTTTGCCCTCGGTGTATTTCAAGTCGACATTGTTGTATCCGGCACAGCGCAGTGCAATGAATTTTACCCCGTATTCGCACAGCTTTTCTATGACATTTTTGTCAAGAGTATCATTCACAAACACGCAAATTCCGTCAAAGCCGCGCGCCAATAAAACGGTGTCGGAATTAAGCTTCGATTCAAAGAATTTTATATTGATGTTTTTGCCTTTTGAAAATCGCTCAAACGGCGGTATATCGTAGCTTTTTGTGTCAAAAAATGCTAAATTCATACTGTCACCCGAGTGTATTTTTTGTGTTAATAAACAGTTTATTCAAAGTTTACAAAATTGAAATAAAATTCTATTGAAAACGGATTTTATCTGTGATAAAATAACACATAATTATGTAAAATCGGATGGAGGTCGCCGTCATTATGAGAAACGCAGCAGCAAAGGTCGAAAGTGTATTGTTGAGCGTTTTGCTTGTGATTTTAACGCTTGTTCCGGGAATGAGCGTATTTGCAGCAGGAACGACTATTACAATAACCGACGAAAACGGCACGGAAATAACAGATAAGGTAGAGGTGCAGGAGTACCGCTCGGTACAACTGAAATACAGCTTGTCGGATGACGCTCCCGAGGGCGTTACGGTCGAGTGGGAGAGTAATTTGCCTCTTCTTGCCGATGTTGACGAAACGGGCAAGGTAACAGGCTATGACTACTCTAAAGCAGCCATTATTCAGCTTTGGCTTGATGAAGAGGTGCGTTCTATACCTCTTGTCGGCGAATCCATAGCATCGTCTATCGAAAAGGCTATTGAGGACAGCGGATACGACCTTGAAACCGTAAACACAGACCTTCTCGTTGCCCTTATCAGGGGTGTTGCCGGCGACACAATAGCGGACAGCCTTAAAAACTATCTTGATAATATGAATGTTGTCGTTACGGCAACGGCATACGATTCGGACGGCAACAAGCTTTGCAGCGACTCCGTCGATGTACTTGTAACACAGAGCGTTATAGCCTCAGTCGCTCCCACGGGCGTGCATATCACAAACAAGAAAAAGGTTCCGCTCAAGGTTGCGGTCGGCACAACGGTTCAGCTCTACGGTGCCGTTACTCCCGTAAGACTTAAGCAGGGCGTTAAATGGAGCGTTGATACAGGACTTTTCTCAGGCTCGTCAAAGGTTGCTACCGTGTCCGACACGGGTCTTGTAACCTTTATCGGAACGGGCAGCGCAACAATCAAGGTTCAGCCCGAAAGCACGCTTTATGCGGCGTTCAGCGATAAAATTACATTTGAGGTCGTTGACCCCTCCGAGCTTCCCGTAACAAGCTTTGACATTACGGGTACAACAACAATTTCCGAGGGCGATTCCACTCAGCTTGCAATAACAAATCTTGAGCCGGCAGGCGCATACACGGGCGATATTGTATGGACAAGCGCAGACCCCACGATTGCCGTTGTTGACGGCACGGGCTTGGTTATGGGACTTGACGGCGGAACTATAAGCAAGAGCGTAGATATTACGGCAACTCTCGGCGATGTTTCAAGAACAGTCAGTGTTACCGTAAGGCGTTCGGGCATTACGGGTTCTCTTTCGGGAATTGAAATTTCGGGCGAGACGGTAATACCCAATGACGCTTCGTCGCAATATACATCAACCGTATTTCCCTCAAGACTTAACAACAATAAATCCGTTGTAAGGGAATGGGGACTTCTTGACCCTCTTACCAATGAAAAGGTATGGGCAACAGCAGACGCTCCCGCAGAGATTTCAACCGCAACGGTTGATGCAAACGGACTTTTGACGCCTAAATCAAGCGGTGTTATAACCCTTTTGGCAAAGGCTACCTTCAACGGTTCTTCCGTTGAGACTTCAATAGACATCCTTTCGGGTAAGGCTATTACGGACTTCGAGATTACAGGTAAGTCGAGCGTAACCGAAAACTCAACCGTTCAGCTGAGCATCGAAAACATTACTCCGGACGATTACGACGAAGCTTTGCTCTCAACGGTCAAATGGTCGTCGGCAGACCCGTCGGTGGCTTCCGTTGATGAAAACGGCGTTGTAAAGGGACTTGACGCAGGCGGCTACGGCACATTCAATTCCTCAAAAACAACCATTTACGCAACCATAAGCGGCGTTACGAAATCGTTTGAAATTACGGTTAAGGGCGCATTTATAAACTATGTCACTTCAGCGAGAATTGAGGGAAGCGACTATGTCGTAAAGGATTTCCCCGTACAGTATCAGGCGCACTTCACTCCCGTAAGGCTTGACATTACCAAGACACTTTGGGGCTTGCCCACAGACGAGGGAACAGCTCCGTGGACGGCTTCAAACACACTCAACAGCTCGGGTAATATGGAAAACAGCGTGGCTTCCGTTACCGATAACGGTCTTGTTACGGGTAAAACGGCAGGCGAGACAACGCTTTATCTTTTCGGAAGAAGAAACTTCACTTCTCATAACGACACCACAAAGAACATTACCGTTGTCGAGGTTGAGCCCAAGAGCATTACCGTTACCGCTCCCACAAAGACGGAGTATATCGAGGGCGACACCGAGCTTGACCTTACTAATCTTAAAGTCGAGCTGACATACGACAGAGCGGACCTTGAAAAATACTACGGCGAAGGTCTGGACGCACTTTCGGACGAACAGCTTCGTGTTGAGGTTACGGACTATACCATAAGCGAAATAAATCAGAAAATTCTTGACGACGAGCAGTATATTGTTGTTTCCGTTGTCAGAGCGGGTAAGACCTACAGGGGCGTTTTCTCGATAACGCTTAAATCAAAGGAGCTTACCGACATTGAAATCACAGCTCCCCAATACAAATATCTTGAGGGCGCAACGGAGCTTGACCTTACGGACTTGACCGTTAAGGCAAATTATGCAAACGCAGAGTCTGAATATGTAACCGATTATACGGTCGATACGGCTGCGTTTAATCCGAACCTCCTCAATGAAGAGCAGCAGATAACCGTTACATATACCCATGCAGGCAGAAGCGCGTCAAAGACCTTCCCCGTAATCGTTTACGGTATTCCGGTTGTCAGTGTTAACAGCAACGGCTATGACGGCGAATGGACGGCGAGCAGGGTGATGTTCACTTTGGACTCGACAAATCAGCTTGACGGAGTCAAATACTATTTCAAGTCGGAAACAGCAACCGATTGGATAGTACTTTCGTCAAATTATTATGTAGTCAATACAAACGGAGACAATGTTTATTATTTCAAGGCGATAAACAGTGCGGGAATAGAAAGTGAGCCTACTGAGGGATATAGGGTTAAGTTTGATAATATAACCCCGAGTATTACGCTTGAGCAAACGGTTACAGAGCTTACAAACCAATCCTATACCGTCAATATCAACAATCTTACGGTCGGCGAGTCGGGCGTTAAGTCTCTCACGCTCAACGACGAGGACATAACGGGAAACAGCGAGTTTACGGTTGATGAAAACGGTACATATACAGTTGAAATTACTGCGAACAACGGTCTTTCTTCGTCAAAGACGCTTACTGTAAGCAATATTGACAAATCGGCGCCCGTTGTCAATTCAATTACCCTTGAACACAAGGAAAAGGGCGGCTTTGCAAGGCTTATCAACACTTTGACCTTCGGCAGGTTCTTTAACGAGCAGGTTGAGGTTACAATTTCAAGCGAGGATATAGGCGTTGCGGGAATTGACAGGGTAGAGTACAGAATTCTTGATGAAAACGGAAATCCTGTTAATGAGGAATGGAGCACTTACTCCGAAACCGACAAGCCTGTTGTTGACCCGAACTTCAAGGGATATGTTCAGGCGAGAGCGTTCGACAAGGCCGGTAATGTTTCTGATTATTACCGTTCGGACGGCTTTGTAATCGACGCCGACATACCTGCCGAGGTTACAGTCAATGCAGCATTTAAGGGCGAAAATTACACCGACGGCGAGTGGGTAGCGGACAGCGTTGACATTGAGCTTAATTCAAGTGCTTATTCGGGAATTTATGAATATCTTTACAGAATAGACGGCGGAGAATGGATTTCGTCCGCGGACGGCAAAGTAACCGCATCGGAGCAGGGAACTCATCTCTATGAATTCAAGGCGGTTTCAAATTCCGACCTTGAAAGCCCGATTACTTCGTTTACCGTTAAAATCGACAGACAGGTGCCAATTATCCGTGTCGACTTCAAGGGGACATTCGGCAGATGGACAAGCGACGATGTCGTATTTGACCTCTCAACGCTTGAAGAGTCGATTTCGGGAATTACCTATTACTATACAGACGGCAGCGGAGTGTGGACAGAAATCACCACGGGCGAGGTCATAGCGCTTCACGATAACGCAAACGCAAACTATTCCTTTAAGGCAGTAAACGCCGCAGGAACGGAGAGTACACCCTCCGATTCGTACTATGTAATGATAGACAATATCACGCCTGCCGTCGAGCTTATAAAGGGCGAGCAGACTGCTCCCAACGCTCCGATTACAGTAAATGTAAATGCGACTACGGGCGCTTCCGGCATTAAGAAGATAACCGTTAACGGCAAGGATATTACCGGCGAAAAGGCGTTTACCGTAACCGAAAACGGAACATACAGAGTAATGGTTTACGCACAGAACGGACTTTTCTGCGAGGAAGAGATTACAATAACCGACTTTGACTCGACAGCTCCCGTTGTTGAGAGTGTAAGCGTTAAACAGCTTGACGGAAACTCCGTTGTACGACCCGTAAGCTCAACCGATTTTGCGGTATTTATGAACAACACCGCAGAAATTACCGTTGCGGCTTCGGACGAGGGCACGGGCGTTGCCGAAGTAAAATACAGACTTGTAAACTCGGACGGCTCTGCTAAAACCGATTGGGCGGTTTATGACGATAGCTCAAAGCCCGTAATCGACGGCACGTTCAAGGGTACGGTTGAGGTAACCGTTACGGATAAAGCGGGAAATGTCAGTGAAACCTATGTTTCCTCCGTTGTTACCGTGGACAGCGTAAATCCCGAAAAGGTGGTTGCAACCGCAACCGCGGACGGGGAAAGCTATACAGGCGGCTATGCAAGCAAGCCCGTTAAGATAAGCCTTTCATCAAATGCTTTTTCGGGCATATACAGCTATGAGTACAGGGTTGACGACGGCGAATGGGCGGTTCTCAAATCAAACACCGTTACCGCTGTCGAGGGCGTTCACACATACGAGTTCAAGGCAATATCCTATTCGGGACTTGAAAGCGAAAGTACCTCGCTTACGGTTAAGATTGACTCCGCAAAGCCGATACTTACCGTAGCGGTCAGCGGCGAGCTCAATCCGAGCGTGAACAAGAGCGTAACATTTATGTTGAGTGCAACAAATTCAACCTCGGGCGTTACTTATTATTATAACGACGGCACAGGCTTCAAGCCTCTTGACGGCAACACTCTTACCGTCGAGCTCACAAGCGCCAAGACATATACCTTTAAGGCTGTAAACGCTGCGGGAACGGAAAGCGATATTTCCGAAGAATACACCGTTACTGTTGACAAGACGGCACTTGAAAACGCAATCGCCAAAGCTGCTGCGCTTGATATGACGGATGTTACCGAGCAGTCGTCAAATGCTCTTTCAGCGGCTGTTGAAAACGGAAAAGCAGTTCTTGATAACTCCGATGCCTCAGTACTTGAGATAAGCAATGCAATCGAAGAGATTGAAAACGCAATCAAGGCTCTTGAATACAAAAAGCTTGTAGTAGATGACGGCGCTTCGCTTGTTGTAGACAGAGAAACGGACACGGAATATACCTATATGGTAGGTCTTAACCCGAAGGCAAACACCGTTGCCGATATTGAGGCTCAGCTTAAAAACAGCGGCGTGCAGATTGTAGTTACCAAGGACGGAAAAACGCTTTCGTCCGAGGACAGGGTAGGTACGGGCAGCGTTATCAAGTGCGTATCCTCAGCCGACCCGAGCGTTGTTTATGAGGTTGCCACGGTAATTCTCTACGGCGATGTAAACGGCGACGGAATTGTTGACGAAAACGATATGTCGTTGCTTTTGGATGATGCTTTTGACGGTGCGGAAAACATAGAAGAAAATTCGGTTTATTACATTGCCGCAGACCTTTCAAAGGACGGCGTGCTCGATGTTTTCGACTACTTCTATCTTGACGGTATCGCTTCAGGCAACAGAAGCTTTGACCAGACACAGACGCTTTACAAATAATTTTACGCAATGTAGCGGCAAAAAAGCACGCTTCTACAACACGGTTGCGTCTGTTATCATTATGGCAGTATGCGGAATAATCGGTTTCTTTATCGGTTCTTTAATTGAAGAGCCGATGGGTGGCGCAATTCTGTTTTCGATGATTTCGGGCATTGCCTTTGTTGTTTATTCGATAGACAACAAGGAAAACAGAGAATGAAATATAAAATTGAATATATTAGTATCGATAGGGCGAACTGTGTTCGCCCTGTTTTGCTATAAGGTTGCCGTTAAAAAAATATAATTTTCATCAAAAAAGCCTTGACCTAAAGTTAAGTTTAGGATATACAATGTAAATATCAAATGAAACGGAGGCTTAATTATGTACACAAAAACATTGGAATTAAATAACGGCGTGCAGATTCCGCAGCTCGGTCTCGGAACATGGTTTATACACGATGACAATGCTGCAGAGGCTGTTCGGGCGGCTGCAGAAATCGGTTACCGTCATTTTGACACCGCACAGGCATACGGAAACGAAAGGGGAGTCGGCGAGGGCGTTCGTACCTGTGGAATTAAAAGAGACGAGCTGTTTGTAGTTTCAAAGGTTGCGGCTGAGCATAAAACCTATGACAGCGCAAAGCAGAGCATTGACGAAACTCTTTTGAAAACCGGTCTTGACTACCTTGATATGATGATTATCCACTCGCCTCAGCCGTGGGTAAAGGTAAACCAAAGCGATGACAGATATGTTGAGGGAAACAGAGAGGCGTGGAGAGCTCTTGAGGGTGCATACAATGGCGGTAAGCTCAAGGCAATCGGCGTTTCGAATTTCCAAATCGGCGACATTGAAAGTCTTGTCGAAACCGCAAAAGTCAAGCCTGCGGTAAACCAGATACTTCTTCATATCAGTAACACTCCGTCCGAGCTTGTAAATTATTGCAAAGCCAACGGGATTGCAGTTGAAGCTTATTCTCCGATAGCGCACGGAGAAATATTGAATCAACCCGAAATCAAAGCAATGGCGGATAAATACGGCGTGTCCGTTCCGCAGCTTTGTATCCGTTATACCTTGCAGCTCGGTACGGTTTCGCTGCCCAAAACTGCCGACCCCGAGCATATGAAAACCAATGCGCAGGTTGATTTTGAAATAAGCGCCGAGGATATGAAAGTTCTTGAAAATTTCAAGAAGATTGAAAGTTACGGCAAGAGCGGGATTTTCCCCGTTTACGGAGGTAAGATGTAATATGAAAAAACCGTATATTATTTGTCATATGATGACCTCTGCCGACGGCAGGATTGACTGTGCCATGACAGAACAGCTTCCGGGCGTTTCCGACTATTACAAAACGCTTGACAAATTGAAGGTTCCGTCAACCGTAAGCGGCCGTGTAACCGCAGAGCTTGAAATGGCGGACAAGGGCTTTTTCAAAGCAACCGACCCGACAAAATTCGGTAAAGAGGGCTTTAAGAAAAATTCGGATGCGGACGGCTATGAGATAGTGACCGATACCAACGGGAAGCTGCTTTGGCACAATGCGGACGGCGAAAAGCCATATCTTATCATAACCTCCGAAAATGTTGCCTGCGAGTATCTTCGGTATCTTGACGGAAACGGCATTTCGTGGATTGCTTGCGGTAAAGACAGAATTGACCTTTCCCGTGCGTGTGAAATTCTTTACGAAAGTTTCGGCATTGAGAGAATGGGCGTTGTAGGCGGACCTACAATAAACACTGCGTTCTTAAACGGCGGACTGCTTGACGAAATAAGCCTTTTGATAGGAGCGGGAATTGACGGCAGAGCCGATATGCCCTCTGTGTTTGACGGCAGGGATATGTCTTATCCGCTGACCTCACTCACGCTTACCGCTGTTGAAAAATTCGTCAGCGGCACTGTGTGGTTAAGATACAAAATAAAATAAATAATTTTTCCCTTTAGAGCAAAGTCGTATTATTGTTGTCAAGTCGTTTACCGGAGCGTTATAACTATTTGCTTCAAAAAGTTTTTTGTATTGTTGATTGAGCCGCAAGTAAAATAATTATTATCATTGCAAAACCTATAAAGTGTGTTGTAGTTGATTGTCATAAAAATTTCTCCTTTACAAATTAAATAATGTGTGCTACAATGAATAAGCAGTGAATAGGTACTTATTCATTGTAACTTTGTGTGAGTTACTTAAACGAAATTGTTATAGTGACTCTTTTAATCGTGCTTAGTAACAGGCTAAGCACTTTTTTTATTGCCATTTTTCCACCCCCCCTTTGAAGTGGAATATTTATGTAAACACTGCTTATTCGGTGGAATTTTCGTTTTTTCTGTTTCTTGCCCCATCGTGGAAGTACCCTTTAGATTTGGAGTTCTGAGCCTTTAAGATTGCAAAATTGAAAATGCCCGTTTGTGAGTTCTTGAGGTCTTCCAAAAAGCTTGTGTTTACAGCTCTGTAAATACGGTATGTTGGCAATATTACACTTGAAACCGCATAAAATTTGTCTTATAATAACAAACGGTAATTTGCATATTGTTATTGTTTCGGAAAGGGAATTTTTATGAATATAACAGTTTATCTCGGTGCGCTTGAGGGTAAGGATAAAATGCTCAAGGAGGCTGTATGGGAGCTTGGAGAATGGATAGGCGAGAGTGGTAACGATTTGGTTTACGGCGGCTCGGACTCGGGTCTTATGGGCGTTATCGCAAGCAGCGTTCTGGCTTCGGGCGGCAAGGTTACGGGCGTTGAGCCGCAGTTCTTTATTGATGCGGAGCTTCAGTATGACGGGCTTACGGAGCTTATCATAACCGAGGATATGTCGGAAAGAAAAACTAAAATGATTGAACTCGGCGATGCCTTTATCGCTTTCCCGGGTGGCACCGGCACGCTTGAAGAAATTGCCGAGGTTATGTCAAAGGTATCGTTAAAGCGCCTTGACGCACCGTGTATTTTATATAATCTCAACGGCTATTACGACGGACTTAAAATCTTGCTCAGGCATATGATTGATATGGGACTTTCAACCGAGAAGAGACAGCAAGGCATATATTTTGCCGAGAGTCTTGAAGAAATTAAGTCGATTATTGAAAAAGGAAAAGCCGTGAAATGATAGGTACGGGAACACTTATAAATGCCGCCGCAATCGTGGGCGGAGGAGTTATCGGCTTGCTCGCAGGCAAGCTGATGAAGGAAAGATTCAGAGAAACGGTTCAGCTTGCCTGCGGAATATGCGTCTTGTTTATCGGAACGGCAGGAGCTATGGAAAAAATGCTGAAAATCAGTGATGGCGGACTTGTCTCCGAGTACAGTATGTTGATTACAATATGTCTCGTTTTGGGCGCTGCTTCGGGTGAGCTTTTGAATATCGAGCACGGCTTTGAGCGTTTCGGAGAATGGCTGAAGGAGAAAACAAAAAATTCAAAGGACGCATCTTTCGTTGACGGCTTTGTAACCGCATCTCTTACCGTGTCAATAGGCGCAATGGCGATTGTAGGCGCACTTGAGGACGGAATAGCTGGAGATTGGTCAATCCTTGCAGCAAAGTCGGTGCTTGACTTCATAATTGTGCTTGTAATGACCTGTTCAATGGGAAAGGGATGTATTTTTTCGGCGATACCTGTTTTCGTTTTTGAGGGACTGATTACACTGCTTGCGGTGTTTGTTAAGCCGTATATGACCTCACAGGCGTTGAATTTTATTTCGCTTATCGGCTCAATCTTGATTTTCTGCGTCGGAATAAACCTTGTGTGGGGCAAGAAAATACGGGTGGCAAATCTTTTGCCGGCGCTTGTGTTCGCGGTTATTGCGGCATTTTTGCCTTTTTTTAATTAAAATTCTGAATGAGGATTTATATGAATATTAAAGTCAGAAAGTATGAACAGGCTGATTTGCCGACAATGATAAATATTTGGAACGAGGTAGTTGAGGACGGAATTGCTTTTCCGCAGGAAGAAAAACTCGACAGCGGTACCGGAAAAGAATTTTTTGCTTCTCAAAGCTTTTCTGCCGTGGCAGTTGCTGAAGATACGGGCGAGGTGCTCGGACTTTACATTCTTCATCCGAACAATATCGGAAGATGCGGACACATCTGTAACGCAAGCTATGCCGTAAGCAAAAAGGCAAGGGGAATGCACATAGGAGAAAAGCTCGTTTCCGACTGCCTTTTAAGAGCCAAGACGCTCGGCTTCGGAATTTTACAGTTCAATGCGGTTGTACGCACAAATATCCATGCAAGGCATTTATATGAGCGTTTGGGCTTTGTTCAGCTCGGAGTTATCCCCAAGGGCTTCAGAATGAAGGACGGACACTATGAGGACATCTGCCCTTATTACCATGAATTGTGAGGCAAAAATGAGATTTGAATTTGCGGATGAGTCCCATCCTTTATATACCGAATCCCTTAATTTGTATCGGCGCAGTTTTCCGCTGAACGAACAGAGAAAAGCGGTATCGCAGGCAGAGATAATAAGCAACCCGTTATATAAATTTGCCTTAATTTACGATAGAGAGACTTTTGTCGGGATTATCCTGTTCTGGGAAACGGACGGGTTTATTTATGTTGAGCATTTTTGTATTCTTGACAATATGAGGGGCGAGGGTTACGGAAGTAAAGCACTTGAAATTTTGAAAAAGTCGGGTAAAAATATTATTCTTGAAATAGACCCGCCCGAAGATGATGTTTCAAGGAAAAGAAAATCTTTTTACGAGCAAAACGGCTTTTGCGAAAATTCATATATGCATATACATCCTCCGTACAGAGACGGTTATGACGGACACAGGCTTACCGTTATGAGTTACCCGAACCCGATAAGCGAAGATTTATATGCGGATTTTTATTTGTTCCTCAAAGATACCGTTATGAAAAACGCAAAAAAATAATTATGTTATTTTTAACAAACATTTTTTCGAAAATCAATTTTTCGCAGTGCTAAATTACCGAAATTCACAAAAGCCAAAAATTTTGTCTTGACTGGCAAAAAACTTCGTGATAACATAAGTACATCATTTTTATACGGCAAGGGCGCCGGACAGAACAAAGCTGTCCGGCGCCCTTTTTGTATTTAATAAAGCAAAGAGAGGGATTTTTATGTTCAATTCGGCAGATGTTACATGGACGCTGGTTGCTGCATTCCTGGTGTTCTTTATGCAGGCAGGCTTTGCGCTTTGTGAGGCAGGTCTTACGAGGGCAAAAAACACGGGTAATATTCTGATGAAGAATATGATGGATTTCTGTATCGGTACTCCGTGCTTCTGGCTTGTGGGCTTCGGAATTATGTTCGCAGGCTCGGGTCCGTTGATAGGCGGATTTGACCCGTTTATCAGGGGCGATTATGATTTCGGAACGCTTCCCGTTTGGGTCTACGCAGTATTCCAAACAGTGTTCTGCGCGACGGCGGCGACAATCGTTTCGGGCTCAATGGCAGAGCGCACAAAGTTCAGCGCTTACTGCCTTTATTCGGCAGCGATAAGCCTTATAGTTTATCCGATTTCGGGACACTGGATATGGGGAGGCGGTTGGCTTTCTCAGCTCGGCTTCCACGACTTTGCGGGCTCGACGGCTGTACACTTTGTCGGCGGCGTAACGGCTTGCCTCGGTGCGGCAATGCTCGGACCGAGAATCGGCAAATACGGTAAGGACGGAAAGCCGAGAGCGATTCCGGGACACAATCTTACCGCTATGGCGCTCGGCGTGTTTATCCTTTGGTTCTGCTGGTTCGGCTTTAACGGCGGCTCAACCGTAAGTATGACGGGCGATGACACAATGACTTCAGCGGGACTTATCTGCTTTAACACAAACCTTGCGGCGGCTATGGCTACCGTTGCGGCGCTGATTACGAGTTGGGTAAGATACGGCAAGCCCGACGTTTCGCTTACCTTTAACGGCGCTTTGGCGGGTCTTGTCGCAATAACCGCAGGCTGCGATGTCGTAAACCCTTACGGTGCGGCGATTATCGGTATTATAGCAGGCGTGCTTTGCATTTTCTCCGTAGAGTTCTTTGACAAGATTGCAAAAATAGACGACCCCGTCGGTGCGGTTTCCGTTCACTGCGTAAACGGCGCTTGGGGCACCATTGCTACGGGACTTTTCTCAACAAGCGAGGGGCTTTTCTACGGACACGGTTTTAAGTTCCTCGGCATACAGCTCTTGGGAATAGTAGCGGTTGCGGCTTGGGTACTTGTAACGATGTTTATTATCTTTACAATTATCAAAAAGACAGTCGGCTTGCGTGTTTCCGAAAAAGAGGAAATCGACGGATTGGATGTTCACGAGCACGGACTTACAAGCGCTTATGCGGGATTTGCAATCAATGACGCAAGCTACGCTGATTTAAGCATAAACGAAAACACAGACTTGGGCGAGGATGATATAGCTAAAGCAAGCTCCGAAAAGATTGCGGCGGCCGTAAAGGTTGTGCGTGAGCCCGAATTACCGCCCGAAGTTGACAGCGGTATGCACAAGGTGTCGATTATTGTTCAGCTTGCGAAGTTTGAGGCGTTGAAGACTGCACTCAACGAGTTAGGTGTAACGGGTATGACCGTAACGCAGGTAATGGGCTGCGGAATACAAAAAGGCAGCGGCGAAAAATACAGAGGCGCAGAGCTTGACAGCGCTTTACTTCCCAAAATAAAGGTTGAAGTGGTTGTAAGCAAGATACCCGTTGAAAAAATCATTGAAGCCGCAACAAAGGCTTTGTATACGGGACATATCGGAGACGGCAAGATATTCGTTTACAATGTTGCAAAGGTTGTCAAGGTTCGCACGGGCGAAATGGATTATGCGGCATTGCAGGATGTAGAATAACTTATATAATGCTCTTTTGCGCAAAGCGCCCCATTCTCTTGACAAACCCGAGAAAAAGCAATATAATACTAAACAAATAACTGCCACCGGGTAGAGAGTAATGCACTCGATTGCACATCGTTAGGTCTTTGAAGATGTGCCGTCGGGTGCTTTTTTTCGGAGGGAATATGAAAACTAAAAACAAACTGTTGCGGATTTTTACCTTGAGGGATATATTGCTGTGGCTTTTTTCGGTTGCGGCAATCGTTGCGTCGTTCCTGCTTTTCGGAAAAGGGGAGTATTTGACCCTTATAGCCTCGCTCATAGGCGTAACTTCGTTGATATTCAACGCAAAAGGGAATCCTGTCGGTCAGGCGCTCATGGTGGTTTTCAGCGTGATGTACGGCTGTATTTCTTACACATTTTCATATTACGGGGAGATGATAACCTACCTCGGTATGACGCTTCCGATGGCTGTTGCCGCCCTTGTTTCTTGGATAAAAAATCCGTTTGACGGCAACAGGGCGCAAGTAAAGGTGTACAAGCTTAACAAAAAAGATGTTGCCGTGATGTGCATATTGACGGTAATTGTAACGGCGGTTTTTTATTTTATACTCAAATATTTTAATACGGCGAACCTTGTCTTGAGCACCGTGTCGGTCACGACAAGCTTTGCCGCAGTCTATATGACCTATAAGAGGAGCCCTGCCTATGCAATAGGCTATGCCGCAAACGATGTGGTGCTCATAGCGTTGTGGGTGTTGGCTTCAAGGCAGGATTCGTCCTACATTTCCGTGGTTGTGTGCTTTATAATTTTCCTTGTAAACGATTTGTACGGCTTTCTGTGCTGGAGAGTTATGGAAAAGAAACAGAGGGAAAGTTCCGATAATATCTTGACCGACAACTGAACATTAAATATAATTTAATCGGTGATAATATGATAACAGATGAGATAAGAAACGAACTTTTTGCTTTACAGGATTTGGAATACCGAGATTTTCATTCAAAGCTTATGCCGGATTTCGATAAGGAAAGGGTAATCGGCGTTAGGGTTCCGCAGTTAAAAAAGCTTGCAAAGAGCTTTTCAAAAAGAGATGACATTGACAAATTTTTAAGCGATTTGCCGCACAAATATTATGAAGAAAACAATGTACACGGCGTGATTGTGTGCGACTTCCAAGACTACGGCAAAACCGTTGATTATCTTGATAAATTTCTGCCGTATGTCGATAATTGGGCGACCTGCGATTTACTGAAGCCTAAAGCGTTCAAAAAGAACAGAGAAAGGCTTTTGAATGATATTGACAGATGGATCAAAAGCGACAGAACCTACACAAAAAGGTTTGCGATTGGTATGCTGATGACGCATTTTCTCGATGAGGATTTCAAGGCGGAATACCTCGAAAAGGTCTATACCGTCAGGAGTGACGAATACTACATAAATATGATGAAAGCATGGTTTTTCGCTACGGCTCTCGCAAAGCAGCGGGACAGCACGGTAGTGGTTATCGAAAACCGACTTCTTGACCCTTGGAGCCATAACAAAACGATACAGAAAGCGATAGAAAGCTACCGTATAACCGATGAGCAAAAGGCATATCTCAGAACGCTGAAAATTAAATAGGCAAAAAAATAACGGCTTGAATTTTCAAGCCGTTATTTTTTGCTGTGTTTATAAAATTTTGCCGTTTTCAAGGTCAAAGCGGAAGTTCTCAAAGCTTCCGTTTATGATGTAATCAATGTCGACTACACGCCTGTTGTCATGCAGGAACTCCGCACGGAGAATTTTTATATCGTCCTTTGAGAAAACCTTGAGAAGCTCGCTTAACTGTTCCTCTCTGTAATCGCCCACATTGTCAGATGTGAAAAGCACGCTTCCGAAAAGCTTGTTTACGGTTGTCATGATTTTTCTCTGTTCAAAGCTGCATTTCATATTGTTGTCGCGCAGCAGGAAAACATCAGGGTCGTTAAGGAATGCTCTGCCGTCCAATTGACGGCGGAAAATTGAATTTCCGAGAGTGTTCTTGGTGGAGACGAATTCTCTGTGAGTAAATGTCTGACGGTCCCATTGCAAGTCCATATCCGCACCGATTCTGCAATATTCAACCTTACCGAAAGCCGGCATAAGCGGAACGCCGCAGCCCAATATGAGCTTGTCGCCGACGCATTCCCTTAAAAAGTCCATTGCCTCGCACATAAGCTGACCTCTTGTTTTGTTGTGATTCGGAACCTGACAAACGGCATACAGGAAGTCAAGTTTGACAAGGTCGAAGCCCCAATCGTTAAGAATTACATCAAAGAAGTGCTTGATATAATCACGAACCTCGGGTATTTCAATGTCAAGAGCGCAGAAACCGCCCCAGTTAGGTCCACATTTGACAAGCTTATTGTTTTTATCTCTTATAAACCATTCGGGGTGGGTGTTGAGAACATCAGAAGTGAACTGTGCGCCGAACGGAGCGAGCCAAAGACCGGCGAGCATACCTTTTTTGTGAATGGCATCTGCTTCTGCCTTCATACCGCGAGGGAATTTTTTGAAGTCAATTGAAAGCCAGTCGCCTGTAGCGGTCTGATAACCGTCGTCAATTTGGAAAATATCAACATCTGCGTCAACCTTTGAAAGGGCGTCAAGGTCATCTGCAACGATCTTTTCGTCAATGTTAGAATAGTAATTATACCAAGTGGTGTAGCCGTTCTTGACCTTTGCGGTCGGCTTTTCGATATTCATAAGCGAGAACCACTTGTCAAATACCTCGTCCTCTTCGCCTTTGAGATTTACAACATCGAAAATGTTATATTCGCCGTCATAGACAACGCCCTCAAGGTCTTTTATAATGTTAATTTCGTTTTTGCGACAGTCTGTTTTAATAATTGTATAGCCGTTTCTCTCACTCAACGAAGCAAACAGATCGTATTCAGAGCCGTTTCTGACATAGAGATATGAAAATGCAGTAAATACGCCCGGAGTTTTAACATTTTCTGTAAAATTATATGCTCCGGAAGCTCCGAAAAGCGTGTGCTTCAATGCAAGTGTTGTCGGCAGAACCGTGTGTTGAGGCGCTTCGTCTACGAACATTTCACGGCAGTCCGTCCAAGACTGATAGCCGTTTGGGAAAATTCTGTCATCTGCGTCAAAAGAATAAGGAACCGTAACCGTGAAATTTATAATTTCCAACGGTACCTTTGTTTTAAGATCAAGTCTTATGCGCTGCTCGGACGCCTTGTAGTTGATTTTGAAATCGGGCGTTTCAAAAAGATTTGTCCGGTAAACGGTGTTGCCTGCCTTATATTCCATGCTTATTTTGAACTTTTTCATAAGAAACCTCCTAACATCTTTCCTCTATTATAACAATTTTTGCGATTAAAGCAACTGTTTTATTGACTGAAAAAAAGCATTGTGATAAAATTTTGAAAAGAAAGGCGGACAAAACTATGGACTGGAAAAAAGAATACGAAAAATGGCTTTCGTTTGATGAATATACCCGTTCGGAGCTTGAAAAAATAACCGATGAAAAAGAGCTTGAGGACAGGTTTTATAAAAACCTTGAGTTCGGTACCGGCGGACTTCGCGGTGTGATGGGCGCAGGAGCAAACCGAATGAACAAATACACCGTCAGCAAGGCTACTAAGGGACTTGCCGATTATCTCAACAGTGGGCTTGACGGAGATAAAAGCGTTGTTATCGCTTATGACTCACGCAATAATTCAAGACAGTTCGCCGTCTTTGCGGCAGAGGTGCTTGTATATAACGGCATTAAGACATATCTTTTCGATACGCTTATGCCGACACCCGTGCTCTCCTTTGCGGTAAAGCATCTCAACTGCGTTGCGGGCGTTGTGGTAACCGCAAGCCATAACCCGAAAGAGTATAACGGATATAAAATTTATGACGAAAACGGCTGTCAGCTTGTGCCGAAATTCGCAAATAAGGTCATTACATATGTTAATGCCGTTTCGGAAATCGAAAAAGTAGGTCACGCTGACCTCAAAAAAGCGGAACGGGACGGGCTTTTCTCATATGTAGGCAAAGAGGTTCTCGACGCATTTATAAAAGCTGTCGAAACGCAGTCGCTTTACCGTGAAAAGTCGGAGCTTAAAATTGTATATACGCCGCTTCACGGCACGGGTAATATTCCCGTGAGAACCGTTCTCCGTGATTTCAATGTTTCCGTCGTAAAGGGACAAGAGCTTCCAGACGGCAATTTCTCCACCGTGCGGTCACCGAACCCTGAGGAAAAGGATGCACTTACCTTGGGTATTGAGCAGGCAAAGCGTGAAAATGCCGATATAGTGCTCGGAACGGACCCGGACTGCGACAGAGTGGGTACGGCTGTTTTACATAACGGCGAGTACAGACTTATTACCGGCAATCAGATGGGCGCACTGCTTGTCGATTTTGTGCTTTCGCATAAAAAGGACAGCCTCAATGAAAAGTCAACGCTTGTGAAGACCATAGTTACCAATGACCTCGGAGCTAATATAGGCAGGAGCTACGGCTTGAATGTCGTGCAGACCCTCACGGGCTTTAAGTACATCGGCGACAGAATAAACGCTTACGAAAAATCAAACGAGAAAGAGTTTGTAATAGGTTATGAGGAAAGCTACGGCTACCTTGTAGGCACACATGCAAGGGATAAGGATGCCGTTGTCGCTTCAATGCTCATCTGCGAAATGGCGGCTTATCATAAGAATAACGGCAGAACGCTCGTTGACGCACTCGAAGAACTGTACGGACAGTACGGATATTATATTGACAGCCTTGACTCGTTTGTGCTTAAAGGTATTGACGGCACAAAGAAAATAAAAGCCGTTATGGATGCCTTCAGAGCGGACGGCAGGTCAATGTTCGACGGCATAGACGAGGTTGTCGATTATTCACAGGGCATAGGCGATTTACCGAAGGAAAATGTTTTGAAATTCATATTCAAAAACGGAACATGGTTTGCGGCAAGACCGTCGGGCACCGAACCCAAGCTTAAAATATACTATTCCGTTTGCGAAAGCGACAGGAACGAAGCGGAAAAGACGCTCGAAAAGCTCAGAAATAAGCTTACAAGCGTTGTCGGAGGATAAGATGAGAGAATATATAGAGAACACCATAAATCCCAAAATTCAGGGCGACGGCGGCTGGGTCGAGTTTTCGTCGTTCGACGGCGAAACGCTTGAACTCATTTTCAGGGGCGAGTGCTCAAAGTGTCTTATTCTTGAGAGGTGCGTTGCATGGATAGAGAACGAAATCAAAAAGGACAAGAGCGAGACTGTGAAGATAAAAGCGGTCAGGAAAAAGCCGTATTTTTGGGATAAGTAAGGAGAAAATAAATGGCACACATAAAGGTAGTCAGAAGAAGTATGCGCCCCGAGGAATGGACAGAGCTTCGTTTCGGATGGCTTAAAAGATATATTGTCCGTGACAAGTACGAAATCGACACCTTGCAGATAAGAGACGCAAGGCAGGCGTCGGAGATGAACTACGAATATTATTCCGACGAATACAGACCGCTCAAAAGGGGAGATATGTATTTTACCCCCGACGGTACGGCGTTTATCAAGGGCGATGTTAAGGTGCCCGATTCGTTAAAGGGCAAGGAGCTTTGGCTCACGCTTAAAACGGCGGCGGAAATCATAATAAAGGTAAACGGTAAATATGTCGGCGGCGTTGACCCGAACAGGGACAGGGTGTTGCTTTCGGGATATGTTGACAGCGATGATTTGCATTTTGAAATGCAGGGCTATAACCGTTCAAAGCCCGATGATGAGAGAAATCCCGAATCGCTTTCCGTAAGGGGCTGCCGTCAGATTTTCGAGGGCGCATACCTTGCTACGGTTGACCGTGAGGTGCTTGACCTTGTCTATGACTTTGAGGTTCTTCTCGATATTGCAAGCAGCGACTATTTCAACGAGGATTACAGAGCGTTCCTCAACCGTGAGCTCAACAACGCAATGAATTGCATAAACTTCGACAGTGAAGAGTATGTGACGGGCGTTAAGGAAGCAAAAGAGTACATAGAAAATGTAATTTATGCCAACACGGATTATAAGGGTAACGGCGATGTGGCACTTGTGGCTCATTCCCACCTTGACCTTGCGTATTATTGGAGAAGAATACACGCTGTTCAGAAAAATCTGCGTACCGTGTTAATTCAGCTCCGCCTTATGGACAGGTATCCCGACTTCAAATACACTCATACACAGGCTTACACCTACGAAACACTTGAAAAGTATTATCCCGAGGTGTTCTCAGAGCTTAAAGAAAAAATTAAGAACGGTCAGTTTGAACCTGTCGGCGGTATGTATGTCGAGCCCGACTGTAACATTCCGTCTGCGGAGAGTCTTATAAGACAGTGCCTTTATGGTCAGAAGTATTTCAGGGAGAAATTCGGCATTACCGTAAACAACTGTTGGCTTCCCGATGTGTTCGGCAACAGTTGGATTTTGCCGCAGATACTCAAAAAGAGCGGAATTGACTATTTCGTTTCCAACAAGATGTCAACATGGAACGACACAAACAGATTCCCGCACAACAACTTTATATGGAAGGGCATTGACGCAAGCGAGGTGTATGCCTGCGTTCCGCCCACACATTTCATTACATGGAATATGCCCTCGCAGATACAGGAAAACTGGGAGGCTTATCAGGACAAGAACACGGGCGGACAGACAATGTCCATGTTCGGCTACGGCGACGGTGGCAGCGGCGTTACCGAGGAAATGATTGAAATGATGAAACGCTTTGATAAAATTTCCGCTATGCCGAAAACAGAGCATATTTCGGGTAAGGAATTCCTTGAAAAGAACTTCAAAAACAACGATAAGCTTGAAAAGTGGGATGGCGAATTGTACCTTGAAATGCACAGAGGCACATTTACCACAAAATCCGTCCTCAAGCAGTATAACCGCAGACTTGAATACAAGCTTCGCGAAGCGGAGATAATATCAGTCCTGCGTGCGGCGACGGGAACCGAATATCCGTCAAAGCTCCTTGAAGAGTGCTACAAAAAGCTGCTTATAAATCAGTTCCATGATATTTTGCCTGGCAGCCATATCAATCCCGTATATAAGGACGCAATTGCCGATTATGAGTGGGTTGACAAACAGCTTGACGCGATCATCAAATCCGGCGAAAATTACTTTAACTCGCTGAACTTTGACAGAACCTCGCTTACCTTTATTAAGGACGAAAACGGCAGAAGCACCAGACACGGTAAAAAGGGATTTTGGGCTGTTCCGTCGCTTCCGGCACTGTCAAACGGGAAAATACTTGACGAAACAACCGATAATTCCGATTGGATAACTGTCGGTGACTGCGTTGAAACCTCGTATTACAGCATTAAATTCAATTCCGACGGAAGTATGTTAAGCCTTTATGACAAGGAAAATGAGAGGGAATGGGTAGACGGAGAGTTTAACAAGCTCAAGGTGTATGAGGATAATCCCGGCGTATACGACGCATGGGATATACTTCCGAATTATAAGGATAAGGAAATTATCCCCAAGGTAACTGAAAATTTTTCGCTCACTCATAAGGACAGCGAGTCGGCTGAGTTCACGGCAACGGTCGCAATAGGCGAGAGTGAATGGAAGAGAGTTATCCGCCTGTTCCGCCGTTCGAGGGGAATTGAGGTTGAAAATATCGTTGACTGGAAAGAGAGACACCGTCTTGTAAAGGTACAGTACGACTGCAAGGTTCTCACAAGAGAGGCTGTTTGCGACACAAGCGCAGGTTATATCAAGCGTGAAACCCATTCCAACACCTCGTGGCAGAAAGCACGCTTTGAGGTGTGTCATCACAAGTGGGTTGACCTTGCGGAACAGGGAGGCGGCGTAGCGCTTATAAATGAGGGCAAGTACGGCGTAGGTCTTTGCGAAAATTCAATGTCTTTAAGCCTTTTGAGAGGCACCGTGCGCCCCGATATAGAGAGCGATATGGGCAAGCACGATTTCTGTTATATGATTATGCCTCATTCAGGCTCGTTCGTTGACGCCGAGATAAACAATAAGGCGTTCGAATACAATATTCCGTTGACAAGGGCTGATGTCTCTTGCGCAAATACATTTTCGGGTCTGTTTTTACAGGCGATGAAGCGCTCCGAGGACGGAAAGCATATTGTCGTCAGACTTTCCGAGCAGGACGGTAAGAGGGGAACGCTCACATTCCCAAAGCCCGTAAAGGTTATGAATATGCTTGAGGATATCCTTTTCGAGAGCGATAAAATTGAGTATAAGCCATTTGAAATACTCACAATCGGTATATAATTGCTTAGGCGGTCAAAATTTTGACCGCCTAAAACCGTTTATTTGTGATATTTTACACTTGAAAAATAATGTCGAATATAGTAATATACTAATATATTATTTTTTGACGCTTTGGGAGCAGGGGAAAATGGAGTTACTTGAGCAGAGAATTATGAAAGACGGGGTTGTCAAAAAAGGCAATGTCCTCAAGGTTGACAGCTTTCTTAATCATCAGATAGATATTAAGCTTTATTCGGAAATAGGTGCGGAATTCGCCAGACTTTACAAAGATTGCGACGTTACAAAAATCCTTACCATAGAGGCCTCGGGCATCGGTATAGCGTGTGTAACTGCGCAATCTTTTAATAATGTACCAGTTGTTTTTGCCAAGAAAAACAAGACAAGTAATCTGTCGGACGATGTTTATTCAAGCAAGGTCGTTTCTTTTACACACGGCAGGGAGTATGAAATTGTTGTTTCCAAAAATTATATAAACCCGGAGGACAGACTCCTCATAATCGACGACTTCCTTGCTAACGGTAAGGCTCTTGACGGACTTATCAAGATAATTAAGCAGGCGGGTGCAAGTGTTGTAGGAGCGGGAATTGTAATAGAAAAGGGATTTCAGCCCGGCGGCGAAAACCTCAGAAAACAGGGCGTGCGGGTCGAATCACTCGCCATTGTAGAGTCAATGAACGATGAAACGGGAGAAATCGTGTTCAGACATTGATTATATTAATAAACGGGGAAGCCCGTTAAAATATTTTTTGGAGGTCAAAAAATGAAAAAGTTCACCAAAATTTTGGCGCTTGCTCTCGTTGCTGTAATGATTTTCTCATTTGCGGCTTGCAGCGGCACCAAGGATGGCACAAAGACAAGCGATGTTAAGATCGGTCTTATCTGTCTCCATGATGAAAACTCGACTTACGACGCAAACTTCATCAACGCTCTCAAGGATGTTCAGAATGAACTCGGTCTTACTGACGAGCAGGTTCTTATCAAAACAAACATTCCTGAGTCGGATGCTTGCTACACTGCTGCTTCCGAGCTTGTTGAGGCTGGCTGCACAGCAATCTTTGCCGATTCCTTCGGTCATGAGACATATATGCTCCAGGCTGCTAAGGAATTCACCGATGTTCAGTTCTATCATGCAACCGGTACAATGGCTCATACAGAAAAGCTTGCTAACTTCCACAATGCTTTCGCAAGCATTTATGAGGGCCGTTATCTCGCAGGTGTTGCTGCTGGTTTGAAGCTCAACGAAATGATTTCTTCCGGTAAAATCACCGCTGATCAGGCAGTTATCGGCTATGTAGGCGCTTTCCCGTATGCAGAAGTTAAATCAGGCTACACATCGTTCTATCTCGGCGCGCGTTCTGTTTGCCCGAGCGCAACGATGAAGGTTACATATACAAACTCTTGGTTTGATATTGCTCTTGAGCGTGAAGCTGCTCTCAAGCTTATCAACGACGGATGCGTTCTTATTTCTCAGCATGCTGACTCTGAGGGCGCTCCCAAGGCTTGTGAAGAAAAGGGCGTTCCGAACGTTGCTTACAATGTAAACACCATTTCCATGGGACCGAACACAGCTCTTATCTCTTCAAAGATTTATTGGGCTCCGTACTTCAAGATGATGTATGAAGCAGCGGTAAACGGCACAGCTGTTCCCGCCGATTACACGGGCTCTCTCAAGGATGGTATGGTTCAGCTTACCGAACTCAATACAGCAGTTGCTGCTGAGGGCACACAGGCTAAGCTTGACGAGGTTAAGGCTGAGCTTGAAGCAGGTACGCTCAAGGTATTTGATACCTCGAAATTCACTGTTAAGGGCGCTACGCTCACAACATACATGGCAGATGTTGATACCGATGCCGACTACACTCCCGATACGGAGGCTGTTGCAGACGGTTACTTCCATGAGTCCGAATACCGTTCGGCTCCTTACTTTGACATTATCATCGACGGTGTTACCGAAGATACTGCGTCAATCAAATAATTAAACAATTTTCGGGCGGAGTTTGCGCTCCGCCCGAACTCGTTTGTAAAAAACAGCTTAATTTTGAGAAGAGTACAGCCGCAGATACTACGGCTTTTTTGTTTTCAGAATTAAGAAAGAAAGGAAAAAGTCAATGAGCAAAGTTGCTTTGGAATTAAAAGGCATTACAAAAAGATTCGGAACCATTGTTGCCAATCACAATGTCAGCCTGAGCGCGTATCAGGGAGAAATTCTTTCGTTGCTCGGGGAAAACGGAAGCGGCAAAACCACGCTTATGAATATGCTCTCGGGAATTTATTATCCGGACGAGGGTCAGATTTTTATAAACGGTGAGGAAACTGTCATCAGCTCTCCGAGAGACGCTTATGAGTGTAAAATAGGTATGATACATCAGCATTTTAAGCTTGTAGATGTGTTTACCGCGGCTGAAAATATTGTCCTCGGACTTAAAGAAAAGGGCGGCTACAATATTAAAAAAGCTACGGAAAAGGTCTCAAAAATTGCCGAAAAGTACGGCTTTGATATTGATCCGAATAAAAAAATACACGAAATGTCCGTTTCCGAGAAGCAGACGGTTGAAATTATCAAGGTTCTTTACAGGGGTGCGGATATTCTGATCCTTGACGAGCCGACGGCTGTTTTAACCCCTCAGGAGACAACAAAGCTGTTTTCGGTTTTGCGTAATATGAAAGCCGACGGAAAAACAATAATTATCATAACTCATAAGCTTCATGAGGTTTTGGCTTTGTCGGACAGAGTTTCGGTATTGAGAAAGGGCGAGTATATCGGCACGGTAATCACTTCCGAAACAAATGAGAGCGAGCTTACCGAAATGATGGTCGGTAAAAAAATAACTCTCAACATTAACAGAACCGAGCCTAAGGAGCCTAAGGACAGAATAGTAGTTAAAAATTTGAATTGCGTCAACCGTGAGGGCGTTAAGGTGCTTGACGAGGTTTCGTTTACCGCCCGTTCCGGTGAAATTCTCGGCATTGCAGGTATTGCAGGCTCGGGTCAGCGCGAGCTGCTCGAGGCGATTGCCGGACTTCAGCATATAGAGCAGGGCGAAATCCTTTACAATGTTCCGAATTCCGATACGGTTGAAAATCTGCGGGACAAAACTCCGCTTCAGATTCGTTCCCTCGGTGTACGCCTTTCGTTTGTACCCGAGGACAGACTCGGTATGGGCCTTGTCGGCAATATGGATATTGTTGACAATATGCTTTTGAGAAGCTATAAAAAAGGCAAATCTCTTTTCCTGCAGAGGAAAGAACCTCAAAATCTCGCGGATGAGATTATAGAACAGCTTGAGGTTGTAACTCCGAGCGCAAACACACCGGTCAGAAGACTTTCCGGCGGTAATGTGCAAAAGGTTCTTGTCGGTCGTGAAATTGCGGCTGCACCCACTGTTTTGATGGCGGCATATCCCGTAAGAGGACTTGATATAAATTCTTCTTATATGATTTATAATCTCTTGAACCAGCAAAAGGAAAGAGGCGTTGCAGTCATTTTTGTCGGAGAGGATCTTGATGTTCTCATTGAGCTTTGCGACAGAATACTTGTAATCGGTTCTGGTAAAATTATGGGAACCCTTGACGGCAGAACTGCAAAGAAGGAAGAAATCGGTTATCTTATGACTAAAACGAGCGGAGGTGCAAACAATGAGTAAATCCTCAAAACGCAATCAGGAGCCTTTAATTCACATAACCAAAAGAAGCCATATGCCGGAGGGTAAGGCTTGGGGAATCCGTATTTTGGCAATTGTAATTTCGTTGCTCGTTTCTTCTCTGGTTATTATTCTTCTGACGCATTACAACCCGGTTCAGGTGTTCAAGGCGATGGTAACCGGTAACTTCGGCTCAATGACAAAGATAAAGTCTCTTTTCCAAAATCTTGCAATGCTTCTCTGCATTTCACTTGCGGTTACACCGGCGTTTAAAATGAAATTCTGGAACCTCGGAGCCGAGGGACAGGTGCTTGTCGGCGGACTTGCTTCGGCGGCGTGTATGTTTTATATAAAGGATTCCATACCGAATGCATTGCTTATATTTATAATGCTTGCCGCAAGCGTGGCAGCAGGCATTGTTTGGGGAGTTATCCCGGCGATTTTCAAGGCAAAATGGAACGCCAACGAAACTCTGTTCACCCTTATGATGAACTATGTTGCAATCCAGCTTGTATCGTTTTGTATTATGTATTGGGTTCCGAGCGGCTCGGCGGTTATGGGCGTTATCAATATGAGCTCACAGGCAGGTTGGTTACCTAATCTGTTCGGTCAGAAATACCTCATAAATATACTCACAGTTGCCGTGCTTACCGTATTTTTATATGTTTATCTTAAATACAGCAAGCAGGGATATGAAATAACCGTTGTCGGTGAAAGCGAGAATACTGCGAGATATATCGGTATTGATGTTAAAAAGGTTATTATCCGTACAATGGTACTTTCCGGTGCAATGTGCGGTCTTGCAGGATTTTTACTCGTTTCCGGCACAAACCACACCATTACCAAGAATACGGCAGGCGGTATGGGCTTTACTGCCGTTATGGTATCGTGGCTGGCAAAGTTTAATCCCGCAATTATGGTTCTTACATCGTTCCTTATTGTATTCCTTCAAAAGGGAGCGGGCGAAATTGCCACCGTGTGCCGTTTGAACGAAAGCATTTCCGATATATTGACGGGCATAATAATTTTCTTCATTATCGGCAGCGAGTTCTTTATAAACTACAAAATCAATTTCAGATCAAAGCACAAGGAGGTTAAATAATGCTTACAACTATTTTGACTTTTATCAGTGCGGCGATTATCCAGAGCATACCTCTTCTTTACGGCTCGGTAGGCGAAATTATTACCGAAAAAAGCGGCAACTTAAACCTCGGTATTCCGGGTATAATGTATATGGGCGGTATTTCCGGCATTATCGGCGGATATATTTATGAACATTCCGCAGAGAATCCGAATTCATTCCTTTTGGTGATTATTCCGTTGCTGTCTTCGCTTTTGGGCTCGGTTCTGCTTTCACTTGTTTACAGCTTCCTTACCATTACGCTTCGGGCAAACCAAAATGTTACGGGACTTGCTCTTACGACCTTCGGTGTCGGCATCGGCAACTTTTTCGGCGGCTCTCTTTTAAGCCTTTTCGGGGAAACCGGATCGATTTCTCTTATTAAAACCGGACTTTGTTATAAGGCTTCTCTTCCGTTTGCAAGCAAGCTCGGACTTTTCGGTGAGACATTTCTTTCATTCGGATTTTTGGCTTATCTTGCGATTATAATCGCATTGGTGGCTTCGTTTGTTCTTAACAGAACGAGAGTGGGACTTAATCTCAGAGCGGTCGGTGAAAACCCCGCAACTGCGGATGCGGCAGGCATCAGCGTTACAAAGTATAAGTATCTTGCGACCTGTATAGGCGGTGCTATTGCAGGCTTGGGCGGTCTTTACTTCGTAATGGACTATACAAGCGGAGCGTGGACAAATAACGGCTTCGGAGACAGAGGCTGGCTTGCAGTCGCAATAGTTATTTTCGCAATTTGGAAGCCGAAATCTGCAATTCTCAGCTCCTTCCTTTTCGGCGGACTTTATATTATTTGCGTATATATTCCCGGACTTTCGTCTGCGGCAAAGGAGCTTATTAAGATGTTGCCTTATCTTGTTACGATAATCGTTCTCATCCTTATAAGCATCCGTCAGAAGAAAGAAAATCAGCCTCCGCAGAGCCTCGGACTTTCGTATTTCCGAGAGGAAAGATAATTTTACATTTAAGATTAAAGCATCAGCTCAGCTGATGCTTTTTTGTATATTTTTCGCTCTTTTATTTATAATAAATACGAAGGGAAGGGAGGAGAAAAATGACTCATTACGAGCTTTTGGGGAAAATTCTCAAAGATGTGCGGGAGGATATGTCCGACGATGAAATGACCGAGCTTTTGCTTGAAAGCAAAATATCGCTTTCCGACGATAAAAAAATCACCTTCGGTCAGAAGGCTTCCGACAAGCTGGCGGAGTTTGCGGGAAGCTGGTTTTTTATAATAGCGTTTACGGCTTTTTTGATTATATGGATTTTAGCTAATGTGTATTTTCTCAAAAATCCCTTTGACCCGTATCCGTTTATAATGCTTAACCTTGTTTTGTCGTGTGTTGCGGCAATTCAGGCGCCTCTTATTATGATGAGCCAAAAACGGCAGGAGCAAAAAGACAGAAACAGGGCGGAAAATGATTTCAAAGTCAATTTGAAATGCGAAATTATACTTGAAAATATGCACAGAAAATTAGATGAGCTGCTTGAATACCAAAGAAATGGGTAAAATTTGTCAAAGATAATAAAAATTTGCCGATTTGAGTTAAATTATCGTGCTAATGTCGAATTGAAAAAATCGGGATAAATGATAAAATATAGAACGGTGATTAAATGAGTATTAAACTTGTGGTAAGCGACATTGACGGCACTCTTGTCAATTCAAAAAAAGAGCTCTTGCCCGAAACAAAGAGCGCAATAGATGAATTCATAAATAAAGGCGGCATTTTCGCCATAGCCTCCGGCAGACCGAGCAAGGGTATTGAAAGATATATAAATGAGCTTGATTTGTGCAACAGGGGCGGATATATTATTTCATATAACGGTTCGAGAATTACCGATTTGCATACGGGAAAGCTTGTATATCAGAAAAACATCGAGGTTGAACAGGTCAAGGAGATAATTGATATTGCAGACTCTCTCGGCGTGCCTCTTACTACCTATAAGGACGACATTGCAATAACGCAAAAGGCAAACGATAAGTATTTTGAACTTGAAATCGGTATAAATAAGCTTGAAGTTAAAAGGACGGACAATTTGCTTGAAGAGATTAAGTATCCCGTACCTAAATTTCTGATAACGGGCGAGCCCAAACTGCTTGAAAAAGCTGAAATTGAAATGAGCGAAAAGCTTAAGGGCGTCACGATTTTTCGTTCCGAGCCCTTCTTTTTGGAGGTTGCTCCGAAAAATATGAACAAAGGTGTGGCTCTGTGTGAGCTCGGTAAGTATCTGAAGCTTGACCGCTCGGAAATTATGGCTTGCGGCGACGGCTATAATGATGTTACGCTTGTTGAAAGGGCAGGTATCGGCGTTGCAATGAAAAACGCACAGCGTCCCGTGCTTGAAGCCGCCGACTATATAACCGACTCCAACGAAAACAACGGCGTCGGTAAGGCAATTGAAAAATTCGCATTATAAGTGAGCGCTTTGTATCTTGTTTATGATACAGAGCGCTTTTTGCGCTTTGATTACGAATTTGTTTTATGCGAAAAGTTTTACAACGATTTTACATTGAAGCTCTATGCAAAGGGAGCGGCTGTGTATTATAATTACATTATAAAAATACGGGAGTGATATTGTGATATATTGTGTTGAGGACGATAACGGTATCCGTGATTTGATGATATATACCCTGAACGCGTCCGGCTTTGAAGCTAAGGGCTTTTCGCAGGCAGAGGAATTTTATGCGGCGCTTAAAAACGAAATGCCGGAGCTTGTTATGCTTGATATTATGCTTCCCGGGGAGGACGGAATATCAATCCTAAAAAAGCTTCGTGCAGACAGCGCCACAAGGAATTTGCCCGTGATAATGGCGAGCGCAAGAGGTATGGAATACGACAAGGTGCTCGGACTCGACAACGGTGCGGACGACTACATAGCAAAGCCGTTCGGTATGATGGAAATGGTGTCGAGAGTTAAAGCAGTTTTGAGAAGATGCGAAAAAAAGTCTGCCGAATCGGCAAGGGCAGGTAATATCGAAATTGACAGTGAACGCCACAAGGTAAAGGTCAATGGCGATGAGGTAACGCTTACGCTAAAGGAATTTGAGCTTCTGAAGCTGCTTTGTGAAAATGAGGGCGTTGTGTTTTCAAGGGAAAAGCTTTTGGCTAAGATATGGGGCATTGATTTTATGGGCGAGACAAGAACGGTTGATGTGCATATAGGAACGCTCCGAACAAAACTCGGCAAAGCCGGAGATATGATTGAAACGGTAAGAGGCGTGGGCTACAGATTGGAGGCAAAAGAGTGAAAAAACAGATATTCCGCTCGATTTTTATAACCTCGGCGGCTGTCCTTTTGTCCTGTGTGTTTATCTTTTTTATTGCTTTGTACGCTTATTTTTCCGATTTCCAAATGCGGCAGTTAAGATCGGCTGCGGAAATAGCCGCTGATGCCGTAGAAGCCGGCGGAATTGAATGTATAGAAAATTCCGAATATTCCGATTACAGAATTACATATATATCTTCCGACGGCTCTGTGCTGTATGACAGCAAGGCGGGAAGCGTAACAGGCGAAAACTATCTTGAGCGTGAGGAGATAAGCAAGGCACTTTCGGAGGGCGTCGGTGAGAGCTCACGCTATTCGGATACTCTTATGCAACGCCAGCTCTACTGTGCAAAGAGGCTTTCAGACGGCTCTGTGCTGCGTTTGGCGTCAGAGCACCTGACATGGTGGACTTTGATTTACGGAATGCTGCAACCGATTTTTGCGGTTGCACTGATTGCTCTTATACTTTCAATTTTACTTTCGTTGAGGCTTTCAAAAAAGATTGTTGCTCCGCTCAATTCGCTCAATACTGAAAATTCGTCGGACAAGCCTGCGTATGAGGAACTCTCGCCTTTGGTCAGCCGTATCGGCGCACAGCAGGATCAGCTTAAAAAACAGAAAAAAGAGCTTGAACGCAAAAAAGAAGAATTCAACACCGCAACCGAGAATATGGCTGAGGGGATTGTAGTGCTCAATAAAAGCGGTGCGGTTCTCAGTATCAACGGATCTGCCTGTAAAACGCTCGGAATAACCAAGTACAGTATAGGAAAAGACCTGCTTTTGTTCAATAACAGCGAGAAGCTTCAAGCTTTGCTCAAAAAGGCAGGTAACGGCGAGCATGCGGAAAAAACAGTGCCCATTGACGGCAAGAACTATCAGTTTAATGCAAATCCCGTAATTACAAACGGAAAGGTTAGGGGAATTACGCTTGTAATCTTTGATATTACGGAAAAAGAAAAGGCTGAGGCTGCAAGGCGCGAGTTTACAGCAAATGTCTCACACGAGCTTAAAACGCCTTTGCAGACTATATCGGGCTGCGCCGAATTGCTTGCGGGCGGTATGGTGAAAAATGACGATATACCTAAGTTTGCGGATAAAATTCACTCCGAAGCCATTAGGATGATTTCAATGGTGGAGGATATAATAAAGCTGTCGCATCTTGATGAACAAAATATCGGGCTGCAGTGGCAGACCGTTGATTTGTACGAGACTGCAAAAAGCGTCACGGAGCGTCTGGCGCACATTGCGAAGAAGAGGGATATAGCGTTTGAGCTTGTCGGGAAACAGACGGAAATAACCGCAATACCTCAGCTGATAGATGAAATAGTATATAATCTCTGCGATAATGCGATAAAATATAATCACGACGGCGGTAGAGTTAAAATTGAAGCGGAAAATCACGAAAATTCGGCAGCGCTTTGCGTCAGCGACACGGGAATAGGAATACCCGAAAATGAACGGGAAAGAATTTTCGAACGCTTCTATATGGTCGACAAAAGCCATTCAAAGGAAATCGGCGGAACAGGTCTCGGCCTTTCCATAGTCAAGCACGCCGCAATTATTCACGGTGCCGAAATAGATGTTAAAAGCGAGTTCGGTAAAGGCACTTCAATTACCGTAACATTTCCTAAAACGGATGCGGTACGGAGTAACGGAAATTTTACCTGAATTTTACATAAATCTTTTATAAATTTGATGTTCATATGGTATCTTTGCTTTGGAAAAAGGAGAGAAGTGCCATATGAACATTTTTGATTTTTTATCGCTTGTCGGAGGCTTATGTCTGTTCCTGTTCGGAATGAATGTTATGGGACAGGCGTTGGAGCGCCGTGCCGGAGGCAGACTTAAAAATCTGCTCGGTAAGCTCACAAGGAACAAAACGACCGGGCTTTTAACAGGCCTCGGAGTTACCGCCGTCATACAAAGCTCTTCGGCAACAACGGTTATGGTAGTGGGATTTGTTAACTCGGGGCTTATGACATTAAAGCAATCGATAAATGTCATAATGGGTGCAAATATCGGAACGACCGTTACCGCATGGATTTTGAGCCTTGCCGGCATAGATTCGGATAATACCTTTGTATCTCTGCTTAAGCCGTCATCATTTACACCGATTCTCGCACTTGTGGGAATAATTCTCTATATGTTTTGCAAAAGCGACAGAAAAAAAGACAGCGGAATGATAATGCTCGGCTTTGCCACGCTGATGTTCGGTATGGAAGCCATGTCGTCATCTGTTGCCGGACTCCAATACGATGAGAGCTTTCAAAAAATGTTTTTAATGTTTTCCAATCCGATATTGGGAGTGCTTGTCGGTACTCTTCTGACTGCGATTATTCAGTCAAGCTCGGCATCTGTCGGAATTTTGCAGGCGCTTGCTTCAACAGGAGCTGTTCCTTACGGCTCGGCAGTACCGATAATAATGGGTCAGAATATAGGAACATGTGTAACCGCGTTGATTTCTTCCGTCGGTGCAAACAAAAACGCAAAGCGTGCTGCGATGGTGCATCTTTCCTTTAATGTAATCGGAACAGTAGTATGGCTGTCGGTTTACTGTATAGTAAAGGCGGCTTTCAAGCCTGCCGTTCTTTCAGAACCGGCGTCGCTTTTCGGTATTGCGGTTGTGCACACCGTTTTTAATGTGCTTTGTACGCTGCTTATGCTTCCTTTGGGAAATGTGCTTGAAAAGCTTGTATGCTTTATTGTGCCGGACAGTAAGAAAAAGGAGGCTTATAACGAGCTTGACGAAAGACTGCTTGTTACGCCGTCGTTGGCTATTGAACAGAGCAAAACGGTTGCCGTGAAAATGGCTGAATTTTCCAAATTCGCATTAAGCGATTCCGTAAAAAGCTTTACGGGATATTCAAATGATTTGGCTCGCAGTATTCGTGAAAAAGAAAAAGCTTGCGATAAATTTGAGGATATACTCGGAACATATTTGATTAAAATAAGCGCTTCGAAGCTTGATAATGAGCAGAGCGAAGAAACTACAGCACTTCTCAAGCAAATAGGAGATTTTGAGCGGATATCGGATCATGCGGTAAATATTCTCGAGTCGGCTGAGGAACTCAGAGACAAGAGGCTTACGCTGACGGAGGAAGCACTAAGAGAGTTTGACATTATTACATCTGCGGTGGAGGAGGTTATTTCGCTTGCGATTCGTGCTTTTGAAAGCGAAAATCTTGAAATTGCAAGGGAGGTCGAACCGCTTGAAGATGTTGTCGATGATTTGAAGGAACAACTCAGAACAAGACATATTCTTCGTATGCAGGAGGGTAAATGCAGTCCGGAGGTTGGTTTTGTATGGTCGGATTTATTGACAAATCTTGAGCGCGTCAGCGACCACTGCTCTAATATCGCCTGCTGCGTGCTCGAAAGAAACAGACATAATCTTAACATCCATGAGACGCTTAAAGCCGTGAAATCGGAGAATGCGGATTATCGTGACAAATATATAATGTACTCGGAAAAATACAAAATCGGCTGAGCTGTTTGCACATACGATTTCACAAAATAATTGACTTTTTTTTATTAAGTGATAAAATGAAACCAAAAGTTAATGCTTTTCGGAAAGGTATGTGAACTGTATGGCAACTTCTATGGATTTTATTAAGCGCTATGGGGATAAATCTTTTGACGAGCTTCCGTTTACCGATATTGATAATCTGATTTTGTGCGAAATATTTTATATGCCGTTTGAAAAAGTACTTTATAAGGGTTTTGACGAAGAACCTGTACTTTTTTCCGAGGCTTGCAGAAAGGTGTTTGCATATAACGGATATAAGCATATTTCTCCCGGATTTTTAATGAACAATCACATAAGTCAGAAAATGATGCGTCTTGCCGACACATCGAGATATAAGGATGTCAAGGTGTTCGCTTGCGAGAGCGTTTTCGGAGCCGAGCCTGCGGTTCAGTTTGCCGCAATTACATTTATTCTTCCGGACGGAACGAATATTATTGTTTTCAGAGGAACTGATGACACTTGGGTCGGCTGGCGAGAGGATCTTGATATTTACACCAAAAGGGGGATTCCGTCTCATAAGCTTTCCGTTGATTACCTCGAAAGGGTGGCAAATGAATTACCGGACGGAGATTTAATTATCTGCGGTCATTCAAAAGGCGGACATATTGCGCTTCACAGTGCTCTTTACTGCGAAGAAAGCGTACGAAACAGAATTGCCGGAGTTTACAATAACGACGGGCCGGGCTTTTACAGCTATAATTATATAGATTCAAAGCCGTATAATGAGATTATCAAAAAATACCGCCACTTTGTTCCCGAAAGCTCGTTTGTCGGAATGCTTCTCGTTCACGACGACGATTACATACCCGTAAAGAGTACGAGGCTTTTTGGAATGTTTCAGCATGATCCCGCAACATGGAGAATTAAGGGTACGCAATTTTTGACAAGGGATAACCTTACATTTGTTGCAAGAGTTACGGATCTTGTGCTTAAAAAGCTGATTTACAAAATAGACGACGAACACAGTCTGAATTTCGAAACAATTCTTACCGAGGTTATTGCGGGTATGGGTCAGGTAAGCATTACCGGATTTTCGAAGAATCTCGCTTCTTCAATTAAGGGCGCGGCAGCAACCTGGAAAACGGTTGACGAGCCGGCAAAGGAGTTATTTCGCGCAACCTTCGGCGGTTTGTTCAAGATAATCGACGAATGCGTAAAGCTCGTTATTATGGAGGACAGGGCTTCAAAACAGCAGAAAACCGCAAAGCAGTAAAATTTTTAACGAATTTTTTGTTTTAAGTGTTGACAAATTGTGATTAAAAATCCATAATATATACGCAGAACAAAATCGGTAGGTAAGGCTACCAAAGGGATAAGCTATCCGCAGTTTGCAGATAATATGGATACGGACTGCTGCCGTGAAAAGTGGAGACACTGTAAGCAGGTCAACAGGTTACATCGAATTCAAGGTGTAATTTAACGCAGTTTCATTGCCCTTTGATGCTAAAGCTTGAACGGACAATAACGCTCTTATTTCTCATGCCGAATTTTGCTTCGGCGTGAGATTTTTTTATTTTTGTGAGGTGAAAACAATGGACGCAGGAGGCGTGAGAAGTACAGATCCTATTCCGCGAAGTATCGTTAAAATCCACGGCGCCTGTGCGTTCGGGTTTTCGGAATAAAAGATATGTACTCTGTTTCCTATTTATTTTTTTATTTTCGGAGGGAACAATATGTACGAAAAGATTATCGAATTATTACAGCAGAAAAAATATCACGAATTGAAAAGTATGCTTGCCGACATGAATGAGGCGGATATTGCTTCTGTGCTCAGCGAGCTTCCGCAGGAGCTTCTTCCTTTGGTTTACAGGATTTTACCCAAGGAGCTTGCGGCTGATGTATTCGTCAACATGGAGTCGGATGACCAGGAATTCCTAATAAAGGCGTTCAGCGATACTGAGCTGCGAGAGGTGCTTGACGAGCTTTATGTCGATGATGCCGTTGATATAATCGAAGAGATGCCCGCAACGGTTGTCAAGCGTATTCTTATGCACACAGACCCGGAGGTTCGTAAAAGCATAAATGAGATACTCAAGTATCCGGAGGATTCCGCGGGAAGCCTTATGACTATCGAGTATGTCGATTTGAAAAAATACATGACCGTTGATGACGCGTTTACAAGAATTCGCCGTACCGGAGTCGATAAAGAGACTATTTATATCTGTTATGTTACGGATGAAAACAGAAAGCTTTTGGGACTTGTAACTGTTAAGGACCTTCTTTTGTCCGATAAGAGCAAAAAGATGTTTGAGATAATGGAAACTAATGTTATCTCGGTTACAACGCTTGAGGATAAGGAAATTGTTGCAGAAAAATTCCAAAAATATGACCTCTTGGCTATTCCTGTCGTTGATCAGGAGGAGCGTCTCGTCGGTATCGTTACATTCGACGATGCTATGGATGTCCTTCAGGACGAGAACACCGAAGACATCGAAAAAATGGCGGCTATCACGCCCACAGACAAGCCCTACCTTAAAATGGGTATTGTCGAAACATGGAAAAAGCGTGTTCCGTGGCTTCTTTTGCTGATGGTATCCGCTACATTTACAGGAAAAATAATCACATCGTTTGAGGACGCTTTGAAGGCGCAGATTGTTTTAACATCGTTTATTCCCATGCTTATGGATACTGGCGGAAACTGCGGCGGTCAGTCCTCCGTAACCGTAATTCGTGCACTTTCACTCGGCGATTTGCGTTTCAGCGATATTTTCAGAGTTATATGGAAGGAATTCAGGGTTGCACTGCTTTGCGGCGTTACGCTTGCGGTTGTGAATTTTGCAAAGCTTATGCTTCTTGACAGGGTTGGACTTTTGGTTTCGCTTACCGTATGCTTTACAATGTTGCTTACGATAATTTTTGCGAAATTTGTCGGCGCAACACTGCCCATTTTGGCAAAAAAGGTCGGCTTTGACCCTGCAGTTATGGCAAGTCCGTTTATTACAACGATAGTTGATGCGATTTCACTCCTTATTTATTTCAAGACTGCGGGATTGATTTTGGGTGTGTAATTTTACCGTGAAATATTTACAATTAGGCATTTGACAGTGTTGACTTATATATAATGTTACAGTATAATATCCGTGGGGTGAGTTCCTTTGAAAAAAGCAAAGAGAAGAAATAAAAATAAAATAATTTTAGGGCTTTCCGTTGCAGTTGTTTTGCTGACTGTATTACTGATAATTTCAATATTCTCTTTCGGCAAATCGAAAAAAAGTGACAGCGGAATAATGAACTCGCTTGCCGAAGCCCAAAACGAAATATTTTCATATAAAGATGAGCTTTCACAAAAAAACAGCGAAATAGAGTCCTACACCAACGTGATCAGTGAGCAGAATTCTATTCACGAAAGCGAAAAAGAAGAGCTTAATAAAAAAATATCAGATTTGAACAGTCAGGTTTCATTGAAAAAGAAACAGCAGGCGGACAATGCGGCAGCTAATGCTTCTACGCCCGAGCCTGCGCCGTCTGACGGCGGAAGTAAAACAATCTATCTTACATTTGATGACGGTCCGTCGCCTAACACTCCGAGAATTATTTCCATTCTTAATTCTTACGGAATAAAGGCGACTTTTTTTGTCAAGAATACAGCGTATAACGGTTATATGAAGGATATAGTCGATAACGGCAACACCATCGCTTTGCATTCGTACACTCATGATTATAAGCAGATCTATTCTTCCGACGAAGCGTTTTACGAAGATTTGCAGAATATTTCCGATTTGGTATATTTGCAGACGGGCGTGCGAAGCAATATAATGCGTTTTCCCGGCGGCGGAAGCAATACTGTAAGCAAAAAGTACAGCCAGGGAATAATGTCAAGGCTGACAAAAGGAGTCCAGGACAGAGGATATGTTTATTATGACTGGAACTGTTCCTCGGGAGATGCTTCAGGCAATAAAATCCCCAAAGATACGATTGTTGAAAATTGTAAAAAGGTTCCGTCGGCAAGCAATGTAATTGTTTTGCTCCACGACACCGGAGCAAAGGGTACAACCGTTGACGCCTTGCCTGAGGTTATTGAGTATTATCTCAGCTGCGGTTATACCTTTAAGGCAATTACTGCCGATACACCGCCCGTACATCATAAGGTAAACAACTGATTTTGTACATGTTATATATTTCTTTTGCCTCTCGGTTGTCATTTTGCACAAACATTAACTTCCTAAAACTCTTTGCATTGGAATTACTTCCGAATTATTTCAAAAACCACCATATATCGTGCTAAAGTTGTTGACGAGGACAAGTTTTGTGCTATAATATGATAACGAAAAAAGAAATTAACTTAGTTTAATATGATATGGGGAGAATTTATTATGTATTCAAAAGATGTACTCGTTCAAAATCAGGTAGGTCTTCATGCAAGACCCGCAACATTCTTCATTCAGAAGGCAAATGAGTTCAAGTCATCAATTTGGGTCGAAAAAGAAGAGAGAAGAGTTAACGCAAAGAGCCTTCTCGGCGTCCTTTCACTCGGAATTATGGGCGGAACGGAAATCCGTATTATTGCAGGCGGCCCCGATGAGGAACAGGCTGTTGATGAGCTTGTTAAGCTTGTTGAATCAGGCTTCGCAGAAGAATAATTTTTATATTCACACGATTTAGGGCGCATCGGTTTTTATCGGTGTGCCCTTTAATTTAGGAGAGCATATGAACGCTAAACTGCCCGAATTGCGAAAAAAAGCAATGAGTCTGCCGCTTTTGCCCGGAGTATATATAATGAAAAACAGTAAGGACGAAATTATATATATCGGTAAGGCAAAAAAACTGAAAAACAGGGTCAGTCAATACTTCGGCTCGCAGAACAGGCATACCGTTAAGGTGCTTAAAATGGTTGAGAATGTAGATCATTTTGATTATATCGTAACCGACAGTGAGTTTGAGGCGTTGGTACTTGAATGCAGTCTTATCAAGCGGCATATGCCTAAGTATAACATTCTCTTAAAGGACGATAAAGGTTACAGCTATATTGAGATAACGGGCGGCAAATATAAAAAAATATCTGCCGTATTGCAAAAAAGCGACGATACGAATGCGGAATATATCGGTCCGTATACGAGCTCATATGCGGTCAAACAGAGTGTTGACACGGCAAACAAGATATTCAAGCTTTATCAGTGCAACAAATCTTTCCCAAGGGATTTCAGAAAATCCCGTCCGTGCCTTAACTACTACATTTCGCAATGTTGCGGAGTTTGCACCGGTAAGGTATCCGAAAAGGAATACAATGAAAATTTCAATCAGGCATTACGCTTCTTAAAGGGCGATACGCAGTCAGTCGTAAAGGAGTTAAATGAAAAAATGCTTGAGGCTTCTGAAAATCTTGACTTTGAAAATGCCGCAAAATACAGGGACAGAATAGCGGCGATAAACAAAATGAAAGACCGCCAAAAGGTTGTATATAATAACATTGAGGAGCAGGATGTCTTTGCCTGTGCCGAAAACGACGGTACAACCTGCCTTGCGGTTTTAAGGTTCTCCGACAGTAAGCTGTATGACAGCGAGCATTTCTTCTTTGATACCTCTGATGACTCTCCCGAGGCTCAGCGTGCGGAGCTTATCACATCGTTTTACAGTATGCGTAGTAATATCCCGAGGCGGGTTACGGTCGAGGGCGAGGTTGAGGATAAAGAACTTCTTGAAAGATGGCTCTCCGACAAAAAAGGCAAAAAGGTTACGGTTTTTGTGCCTGCAAGAGGTACGCAGGTCGAGGTCGTAAAAATGTGCAAGGAAAACGCCACGGAAAAGCTTGCGTTGTATAAGGGCAAAAGCGGCAAGACTGTTGCGGTGCTCGAAGAGCTGCAAAATCTTCTCGGGCTCAAAAGTACGCCCGACTATATCGAGTCCTACGACATTTCACACACCGCAGGCTCGGATTCTGTCGGCGGTATGATAGTTTTTAAGGACGGAAAGCCGTATAAAAAGGCTTACAGACGGTTTGCGATTAAAGGCTTTGCCAACGATGATTACGGTTCAATGAACGAGGTGCTCACACGCCGTTTCAACGAGTATGTTCTCAATAAGGACAAAAACGATGATTACGGCTTCGGAAAGCTGCCCGACTTGATTCTTCTTGACGGCGGCGAGGGACAGGTGAATGCCGTTATGCCCGTGCTTCGGGAATTCGGGCTCAATATTCCCGTTTTCGGTATGGTAAAGGACGACAAGCACCATACAAGGGCGATTGCCTTTGACGGAGGCGAGATTGAGATAAACTCTAAGCGGCAGGTATTTACTCTTGTTTCGGATATACAGAACGAGGTACACCGCTTTTCAATCGACTACCATCATAAAAAGCACACAAAAAGCATTATTTCGCTCTCTCTTACCAAAATTGACGGTATCGGCGAGGCGAAAGCAAGAGCCCTGCTAAAGCATTTCAAGACGGTTTCCGCGATTAAAAAGGCTACCGTTGAGGAGCTTTGCGAGGTTAAAGGAATAAATAAAGAGCTTGCGGAAAATGTCGTAAAGTTCTATAATAAATAAGGTGATAAAATGTACAAAGCAGTAATATTCGATTTGGACGGCACATTGTTGAACACTCTTGACGATCTTGCCGACAGCACAAACTTTGCTCTTAAAAAGAACGGATTTCCGACAAGAACCGTTGACGAGGTCAGGCGTTTTGTCGGAAACGGCAATATAAAGCTTATCCACAGAGCGCTTCCGGATACGGCAAGCGAGGCTCAGTTCCAGAAAACATATTCCGATTTTACCGAGCATTACAAGCACAATATGGCCAACAAGACAAAGCCTTATGACGGTATAGACAGCTTGCTCAAAAGCCTTTACGAAAACGGCATTAAGCTTGCAATCGTTACGAATAAGATTGATTTTGCGGCACAGGAGCTTTGCAGCGGACTTTTCGGCGACTATGTCAAAACGGTTATCGGAAGCGACGGAGTAAGGCCCAACAAGCCTGCTCCCGACGGTCTGTATCTTGCGCTTGAAAAGCTCGGTGTAGAAAAAAAGGACGCTGTATTTATCGGTGACAGCGAGGTCGATATTCAGACCGCAAAGAATGCGGAAATAGACAGCATCGGCGTGCTCTGGGGCTTCCGTGATGAGGAGCAGCTGCGTGAAATCGGCGTCAAAAAGACGGCAAAGAATGCAGACGAACTGCGTCGAATGATATTATTTTGATAAAAACTATTGACATTTGCGTCGAAAATGTGGAAAATAAAACAGTATATGAAGGTTGGAGTATTCGTAAATGAGAGTTATTACAGGTTCGGCAAGAGGCAGAAAACTGAAAACGCTTGAGGGCGACGATGTCGTCAGACCTACAACAGATCGTGTCAAAGAGGCAATTTTCAGCATAATTCAGTTTGATTTGACCGACGCTTGCGTACTTGATTTGTTCGCAGGTTCGGGTCAGCTCGGTGTAGAAGCCTTGAGCAGGGGAGCTGCAAACGCCGTTTTTGTTGACAGAGACTCTCAGGCGGTTGAGATAATAAAGGACAACTTAAAAACTACGGGACTTTTTCAAAAGGCGACTGTTCTCAATGCGGACAGCGTAAGCTATATTAAGAACTCAAGGAATAAATTTGACATTGTTTTTCTTGACCCGCCGTACAACAAAGGTTTGATTGACGAAACGCTTGAGAGCGTTGTCGGCTGTTGCAATGAAAATGCAACGGTTGTCTGCGAAACCGATTTTAACGAGGTATTGCCCGATTCTGCGGGCGATTTTGAAAAATACAGGGAGTACAAGTACTCAAAAACCAAGATTACGACATACAAGCGCAAGAAATGAGCAGGTGATTTTTTGAGAACCGTTATTTGTCCCGGAAGCTTTGATCCGGTTACGCTCGGACATCTTGATATTATTACGAGAAGTTCAAAAATGTTCGACAGAGTCATTGTTCTTGTAATGACCAATTATAAAAAAAAGGACAGTTATTCTTTTTCCTCTGCCGAAAGAGTTGAACTGATAAAAAGGTGTACTCACGGCCTTGAAAATGTCGAGGTTGACAGCTATGACGGCTTGCTCGCGGAATATGCAAGAAAAATCGGCGCCGTTGCCATCGTTAAGGGCTTGAGAGCGGTATCGGACTTTGAATACGAATTCCAGCAGGCTTTGATTAACAAGGAATTAAATAACGAAGTTGAAACGGTTTTTATTACAACGAGAGCGGAGAATATGTATCTCAGTTCGAGTGTTGTTAAACATATTTGCAGTTTGGGCGGCGATATTTCTAACTTTGTTCCGCCCGAAATAAGTGATGTGATTATTGAAAGAATCAGAAAGGAAGATGTGAAATGAGTATAGAAAGTTTACTCGATAATATTGAGGATGTCCTTGAAAGCAGTAAGAATGTTCCTTTTTCATCTAAGATTTCAGTCGACGGAGAGGAAATAAAGACTATTATTGAGGATATAAGGCTCAATATGCCTGACGAGCTTATGAAGGCAAGAAAGATTGCTTCCGAGAGGAAGGAAATTCTCGATGCGGCTCAGGCGGCTTCCGAGGATATAATTGCCGAGGCGAGAGATAAGGCAAAGGTAATTGTTTCCGAGCACGAAATCACAAAAAGGGCAGAGGAAAACGCGTCGGATATTCTTCAGCAGGCGCGCACACAGGCTACGGAGATTATTGAGCAGGCAAGAGCAACCGCCTCCGATATGACCGAGCAGGCACAGAAGTGGTCGAACGACCTGCGTACAAGTGCGGGCGAATATGTTGAGCACATTGTTGCAACTGCGGACGAAGCTCTTACGAACTCCGTAAACGAGATCAGAAAAGCAAGAATGTCTTTGAGAAACGCTGCGGCTCAACAGGCAAAAGAAGATTGATAATAAGGCATTATATTTCACCTCGTCGCATATAATTGTGTACGAGGTGAATTTGTATGTTTGTATATTCGGTAAACAGGCGTCAGCTAAAATTTTTGGGGATAATTCTTTGCCTTTTGGCAATGGGTATAATCCTTGCTTTTTTAACAAAGGACAGTATTTCGGCGGCGAATACAGGAGAAAAAAGTCTGAAAGCCTCCACGGCTGAAGAGAGAATCGCTTTTCTTTCCCAATACGGTTGGAGCGTTGATGAAGAACCGTTGGAGGTTAAGGAAATTATCATTCCTGCCGAATTTGACGATGTTTATGAAAGCTATAACGCAATTCAGACGGAGCAGGGCTTTGACCTTACGGCTTACTGCTCAAAAAGAGTAAAAAAGTGGACCTATAAGGTTACAAATTATCCGGGGTACGAAAGCAGCGACTGCATAAGAGCGACGCTTCTTGTCTTTGACGGTCAGGTTATAGGCGGAGACGTGTGCTCCGTTGAGCTCGACGGCTTTATGCACGGCTTTGTAAGTCCCGTAAACAATTCACAGTAACGGAGAAAACTATGGCAGTTGAACGGCTTGACAAGATAATAGCAAAAAGCGGAAAATTCACCCGCAGCGAGGTAAAACGGCTTGCCCGTTCGGGGGAAATTACCCTTGACGGCGGGACGGTAAAGGATACTTCCGTAAAGGTCGATACCGAAAAGTGCACAATTACGGTGTCGGGTGAGAAAATCGACACCTGCGAGCATGTTTACATTATGCTCAACAAGCCGATGGGCGTTGTCTCCGCAAGCGAGGGCAAGGGCGATGTTACCGTGGTCGATATTCTGCCGGAGAATATGAAAAGACGAAACCTTTTCCCGGCAGGCAGGCTTGACAAGGATACAACGGGCTTTGTGCTTATTACCGACGACGGCGAGTTTGCGCACAGGATACTCTCGCCGAAAAATCATATAAAGAAAACATATATTGCGTCACTGGACAAGCCGATAGACGAAAGCAAAAAGGCTGCTCTTGAGAACGGTATAGAATTAAAGGACGGCACCGTATTTAAGCCTGCGGAGCTTGAATTTCTGTCGGAAGATATGGCCGAGGTGCAAATAACGATTTTCGAGGGCAAGTATCATCAGATAAAAAGAATGTTCAAGGCTGTGGGCAGTACCGTTGTTGCGTTGCGCCGCATTAAAATGGGCAATTTACCCTTGGACAGCGGCTTGGCAGAGGGTGAAGCAAGGTATCTTACCGGTGCGGAAAAAGAAGAAATTAAAAAAAGATGATTAAACCGTTATGTTTGTTCCAATACTTTTGTTACCGAAAGGAATGAACATAATATGAAAACAAAAAATAGAATTCTGACCGTTGAGCTTGCACTTCTTGCAGCGTTTATAATAACATGTGTTGTCGGCACTATGTCGTTTGCTTCGGCTTGTGAGGAAATACGAAGCAGTGTTTTGAGAATGCATGTTGTCGCAAATTCCGACTCGGAGGAGGACCAATGCCTGAAGCTTAAAGTCAGGGATGCGGTGCTTGAGGCGGGAAAGGAATACTTTGACAACAGCGAGAGTGCGGCACAGGCGGAGGAAAAGCTCATACCGGTAAAGGACGAGCTTGAAAGGGTTGCGAAAAAGGTCGTTGAGGAAAACGGATACGACTATGATGTAAAGGTCAATATAGGCAACGCCTATTTTCCGACAAAGACCTATGACGGCGAGGTTACCTTGCCCGCAGGAGAGTATGAGGCGGTCAATGTCATAATCGGAAGCGGACAGGGTCACAACTGGTGGTGTGTAATGTTTCCGCCGATGTGTCTGCCTGCGGCGGAGAGCGACACGGAACTTAACGAGGTGCTCTCGGAGCGTGAGTATGAAATTGTAAAAAGCAATCCTAAATTTGAGCCTCGTTTCAAGATAGTCGAATGGTACGAAAAAATTATTAAAAATAATTGAAAATGACTTCCTTTATTCCTTTGTATTTGTTATAATTAAAATGTCCGTAATTGCGTTTGCGGCATGTCTAATAAATACAAAGGAATTTTTACGGTGAATGCTATGACAAAGTACAACATCATTCCGAAACCGAATTACTATACCTGCGGCAACAGCGAATATGCCGTTTCTTCGGGCACTGCGGTTCTTTGCCCCGAGGAATTTGTGGGCGTGGGTAAGTACCTTACAGAATACCTTAAAACAAAGCCTGTTGAAAACGAGGGCGAAATCAAGTTCAAAAAGATTCCCGAGCTTGAACACGATGCGTACGAGCTTCATATTACAACCGACGGTATTTTGATAAAGGCAAGCACATACTCGGGTGCGCTTTACGGTGCGGTTACACTCAAAATGATACTTATGCAGTCTGAAAAAAGAGACGGTAAGGCATATGTAAAAACCCTTATTATCAAGGATAAGCCCGAAAATGAATACAGAGGTCTTATGCTTGATGTCAGCAGACATTACTTCACTGTTGATGAAATAAAGGATTTGCTTGAGAATATGGCTTTCTTAAAGCTCAATAAATTTCATTGGCATCTTTCGGACGACCAGGGGTACAGGATTGAAAGTAAAATTCATCCCGAGCTCAACACAATAGGCTCAAAGCGTACCTCGAAGCATCTCAAGGGCTACGGTCTTGAGCATGACAATGTTGAAGAAGCTCGCTATTATACGCAGGAGGAGATAAAGGATATTGTTTCCTTTGCGGACAGCCTCGGAATTGAAGTTATTCCCGAAATCGACATTCCAGGTCATACGACCGCTATCCTTGCGGCTATACCCGAGCTTTCATGCAAAACAGAGCCTGTCGAGGTTATGACTATAAACGGCGTAAGCGACGGAATACTCTGTGCGGGAAACGAAAAAACTTTTGAATTTTTGGACGCTCTTTTGGGTGAGGTTACGGCTCTTTTCCCGTCAAAGAAATTCCATATAGGCGGCGACGAGGCGTTTAAGGGCTACAAGGTTTGGGACGATTGCGAAAAGTGCAAAGCGCTCAAAGCAAAACTCGGTCTCAAAGACGGCAAGGACCTCCAGATTTGGTTTATGAACAGGGTGGCGGAAATACTTAAAAAGTACGGTAAAACCGCCGTTGCGTGGGATGACTGTATGGGTGACACTCTTGACAAGAGCATCGAATGTCAGCTTTGGCGACCGAATGCTATCGCTAAAGTGAGAAAAATCGCAACAGAGAGGAATATTATAATTTCTCCGACATCATATTTCTATTTTGATATAAAGTACTCTGTTCTCCCGCTTAAAAAGGTTTATAACTTCAATAAGGTAAAGGTCGGCTTTACAAGACCCGAGCAAAGATCTACGGGCATTGAGTGCGAACTTTGGACAGAGTGGATAGACTCAAAGGAGTCGCTTGATTTCTCGGTATTCCCGAGGACGCTTGCCTTTGCCGAGGTAGGTTGGACGAATATCGAAAACAGAAGATATAAGGATTTCCTCAAACGCCTTGAATGGTTCAAGGTTTATATGAAGAAGAAAAACATAAACTATTCGAGAGTTTACAAAAAGCATATCGACTTTGACGCCAAGTGTACATATCATCTCGGTGCTGACGGAAAAGAATATGCCATGAGCGAAAAGCTTAAAAGCGCCGAATAATATAATTTGAGGGTCAATAAATGGGATTTGGAAACATTGCAACGCTTTTGAGCGGTCTGGGACTTTTACTCTACGGAATAAAAATCCTCGGCGAGGGGCTTGAACTCGCTGCGGGCGCCAAACTGAAAGTATTGCTTGAAAAAATGACAAGCAACAGGTTTATGGCGGTGCTTGTGGGCTTCGTTATAACAACGCTTATTCAAAGCTCTTCGACCACCACGGTTATGGTAGTCGGTTTTGTAAACACGGGTATAATGAACCTTACCCAGGCTATCGGCGTTATTATGGGAGCCAATATCGGTACTACCACCACAAGTATTCTTGTTTCGCTCGATATAGGCAAATATGCGCCTGTTGCGATAGGTATCGGCGTATTTATGACGATGCTTACCAAGAAAAACACCCAAAAGCACATAGGTCTTGCGATTACGGGCTTCGGTATGCTTTTCCTCGGCATGACGCTGATGAAAGAGGCTATGGAGCCGCTTGCAAGCTCTCCCGTGTTTACAGAATGGCTTATGAACGCAAATAATCCGATTGTCGCAATACTCATAGGTACGGTAATCACTGCGGTAATTCAAAGCTCGGCGGCAAGCATCGGAATTTTGCAGGCTTTGGCTTCACAGGGGCTTATACCGCTTCATTTTGCAGCTTATGTCATTTACGGTCAGAATATCGGTACTTGCGTGACGGCGCTTATTTCATCTATCGGTACAAAGAAAAATTCGAAAAGAACAGCCGTTATGCATATCCTTTTCAATGTGTTCGGTACCGTGATATTCATACTCCTTACAAAGTTCTTGCCGTTTACGGATTGGATTGAGTCGTTGACGGACAACACAATGATGCAGCTGTCGCTCGTTCACATCATCTTCAATGTCGTTTCAACGATAATTATGTTCCCGTTTGCAGACAAAGTGCTTGTAAAGCTTGCCTGTCTTATCGTTCCGGATAAGAAGGACGCCTCGGAGGATGATTTCAAGCTACAGTACGTTGACAACCTTATGATAAACACGCCTCCGTTTGCGGTGGCGCAGGTTTCAAAGGAGGTCCGCAGAATGGCGGACCTTGCAAGGCGGAATTTCAGGCTTTCCTCGGAGGATTTGCTTAATAAATCCTGCGAGCATTTTGATGAGGTTCAGCATACAGAAGAAGTTATCAATTACCTAAACCACCATATTACGCCGATTCTTGTTAAGATAAATGCGCTTGATTTAAGCTATTCCGACGCAAAATATATCGGGCGGGTTTTCCATGTTATCAATGATATAGAGCGTATCGGAGACCATGCGCAAAACTTGGAGGAAGCGGCAAAATCGAGGGTTGACGAGGGAATTGAAATTTCGGACGAGGGCGAGAAGGAGCTTCGTGAAATGTACGAAACCACACTGAAGCTAATCGACGGCTCAATTGAGGCGTTTACTTCACAGACGCTTGACAGTGAAAAAGCCGATGAGTTGAGCGAGTACGAGTCCTCGGTAGACGATATGCAGACGAATTTTGAGCAGTCTCATATTGAGCGGCTTAACGCACACAAATGCAATACAAGGGCAGGAATGCTCTTTATAAATACAATTACGGACTTCGAGCGTGTTGCCGACCATGCGACGAATATTGCATGGAGCGTCAGCAAGAAGCCCCAAAACGAAACAAATCAAGGAGATTAAAATGAGCGATTTTATTATTTCCTGCTGTTCGACAGCAGACCTTTCAAGAGAATTCTTGAAAGAAAACAACATTGAGTACACCTGTTTCCACTTCAATCTTGACGGAAAAGAATATCCCGACGATTTGGGTGAGTCTATGCCCATTTCCGAGTTTTATAATAAGATGGCGCAGGGCAGTCAGCCGACAACCTCGCAGGTAGGCGTGGGTCAATATGTCGACTTCTTTGAGAAGTTCATAAAAGATGGTAAGGCGATTCTTCACATTTCTCTTTCCTCCGGAATTTCGGGAACATACAATTCTGCATTGCTTGCACAGCAGGAAATTTTTGACAAATATCCTGACGCCAAGCTTACCGTAGTCGATTCGATTTCCGCATCTTCGGGTTACGGACTTTTGGTTTCGCTTGCGGCTGATATGAGGGCAGAGGGAAAGTCATACGAAGAAACGATTGAATTTGTTGAAAAATATAAGCACAATATTCACCATTGGTTTTTCTCGACAGACCTTACAAGCTATATTCGCGGCGGCAGAGTATCTGCGGCGGCAGGCTGGTTCGGTACGCTTCTTCACATTTGTCCGCTTTTAAGAGTTGACGATGCAGGCAGACTTATTCCCGTTGAAAAATGCAGAGGTAAAAACAAGGTTGTTTCAGCCATTGTTGATAAGATGGTACAGCTTGCCGACAACGGAACGGATTATGACGGCAAGTGCTTTATTTCAAATTCCGCTTGTATGGATGATGTCAACGCTGTTATCACCGAAATTGAAAAGAGATTTCCAAAGATGAAGGGTAAGGTCAAGGTGTTTGACATCGGTACGGTTATCGGAGCGCATACGGGACCCGGCACGGTAGCTCTCTTCTTCTGCGGTGCACCGAGAGAAAAATAAAGTACAGCTTACAGCGATACATAAAAACGACCCGAAGGAAATTTTCCTTCGGGTCGTTTGCGTAATTAAGCATTACAGTATCAGCTCGTAATTGCGGCTTCTGAGTGTCGATAACAGGTCTGCGTTGGTTTTTATTTCGCTTTCGGTTATAATTCCGCCGTGTGCGACATCGTCAATTTGATGATAATCGGAGCCCGAGCTTTTGAGCAGACCGTATTTGTCAGCCAATTCCATAGCCTTGTCATTGTGTGAATCTTGACGGACGCAGCCGTTGTGAACTTCAACTCCGTCAAGCAGGCTTGCAGGTACTCTGTCCATATCCTTGCGAAAAGGGTGTGCCTGAAATATCAAAAGCCCGTTTTTGTGCACAAGTTCAGAAAATGAGCCGATGTTCATATTTATCAAATCGCCGTTGTTTCTCAAAAAATTCTCGGTTACACCGAAAACAAGGTAATCGTTGGCGCTCTTGCAGTCAAAACGCATTTCCATACCGAGCAGTATGTTTATTCTGCCTTTTGCCGCTTCCTTTGCGGCATTGTAGCCGAGCATAAATACATCTATTTTGTCGTCCCACGACATATTATCATAATCGTATCTGAAATATGTGTGCGTGCTTAAATGGTCGGTTATGACAACGGTTTTGTAGCCTGCGCCTATATATCCCTCGACAAGCTCTTTTGCCGTCGCCTTGCCGCAGTTGCTCGTTTCAGCCGTATGTGCGTGAAGTTCTGTTTTGAAAGTGTTCATTCTCGGTCACCTCTCGGATATTATAAGACAAAAAGCCCTGTGTGTCGATATTTTTATAATAATATTTGCCCGAAATATTGAAATATTTCTGTTTTGTGGTAAAATTAAACGGTAAATCGTATGCTTATCGGGAAAGCAGACGGTTTATTTGGTAAAATGTTCTTTGGTTTTGTATGTGCCTTTGTGCGTACGGATTAAAAGGGAATACGGTGAGATGCCGTAACAGCCCCCGCTACTGTATGGAACAGCGTTTGCCTATATGCCACTGCGAAAGCGGGAAGGCGGCAAATGTGTATGTCCGAGTCAGGAGACCTGCCTTAGAACCGCAAATCTCTTTCGGTGGGAAAGCAGGATGTGCATATAAAGTTTTAACCTTCTTTATTTGTACTTTGAGCGGACCGCTGTGCGTGTCCGCCTCTTTTTTGTTGAAAGAATATCATTGGAGGTAAAAATGAAAAAGAAATTCAACAAAGTACTTTCGGGTATTCTTGCAGTTGCAATGCTCTTCTGTGTGCTTGCAACTCAGGCTTCCGCGCAAAGCGTTGACAGTGAAATCAACGGACTTGTTTCCTGGCTTGCAAACAGCGAGAAAACGGGCTTTGATTTTGATGATACATCTGCGCTTGATACGGATGTTTTGTGGACAGTTCTCGTTCTTTCTAAGGCGGGAAACACAACGGCATATCCCGAATTCAAAAATTACATTAACACGATAGTTCAGGAAAAGTATTCAACTCTTACGCCTGCAAATTTTGCTTTGCTTTATCTTGCGGCGGATGCCAACGGTCTTGATACCGCAAATATCGGCGGTCACGATATGCTCGCAGCTCTTAAAGCGGTTGATTACACATCGCAGACCTATCTCAGCAGTCTTTATTATCCGCTTATAGCTCTTGATTATAAAGAAACTCCCGAATACAGCGGTGTAAGAAAAGCTGCTATCGATACAATCCTTGCAGCTCAGCAGGATGACGGCGGTTTCCCGTGGTGCTCGGTTGATATGGGTTACGGTATTTCTTCCGACCCCGACACAACCTCTTTCGTGCTTCAGGCGCTTGCCGATTTCAAATCGGTTCCCGAGGTTGCAACCGCTATTGATAAAGCGTATGCTTATCTCGAGACTCAGAAATTTGCAGACGGTTCATACGGTTATGTTGCTTGGTCGTCTCCTTCGGCAGAGTCAACCGCACAGGCAATTATAGCGAAAAATTGTCTCTGTAAGGACTGCGACGACTCCGTAACTGCGCTTAAAACATATATTAATGCTGAAACAGGCGGTGCAAAGGATTATACGGGTAATGACAACACAATGACCTCATATCAGACCTTGCTTGCTCTTCTTGATGTTAAGAGCCATGCGGCAGGCGGTAAAGGCATTTACAAATATGTTGCTCCCGTTGTCGAGGAGAGCTCGACAGACCCTGAAACAACAACTGCCGAGAGCGCAACGGCGGCAGAGATAACTTCCAAAGCTGCCGTTACAAAGGCATCGGGTGAAAAGGTTAATATCCCGAGAACAGGCGGTAATGCCGCAATGTCGGTATTTGTAAGTCTTGCACTTGTAACAGGCGCAGCGGCACTTGTTATAAGAAAAAAAGATGAAGACTAAACTTCTTGCTCTTTTGCTTGCAGTACTGTTTCTTTTAAGCGCCTGCGGAAAAAACGATATTTCCGCTGAGCCCTCAGAAACATGTACTGCGGCAGAAAGCGAATATACAAGCGAGATGCCGTCTGCCGAAGAGACGCAAGTCGAAATCGCGGCAGATGCCGGCACTTCGCAGCCAACACAGGGACAGACAAAATCACAGGCTTCGCCGTCTCCCGAAACGGCTCAACCTGCTGAACCAACAACCTCTGCACCGCAGCACATTGAATTGACGCCTGTGCCGACAACCTCGGCTCAACAGGCAAACACACCGGAAAATGAAAAAATCAATGTTACATTTTCCGTGGAATGTCATAATGCCATAAACTACGGCATTTTGTCACAGGGCTCTTTTGCACAGGTTCTGCCTGCGGACGGCATAATTCTCCATACTTCTTCGATAGAGGTCAAAAACGGAGAGAGCGTTATGTCGGCGCTTAAAAAAATTCTGAAAGAAAATCGTATAACCTACAGTATCGCTTCAGGCGGATATGTAAGGACAATAAGCGGACTTTCTGAATTTGATTGCGGACCGTACAGCGGATGGATGTACAAGGTAAACGGTAATTTCCCGAATGTCTCAACCAAAAGCTACCCTCTGCGTGAGGGCGACAGGGTTGAATTTGTCTATACCTGTAATATGGGCGATGTATAAACAGATTGATTGAGGCGGTACGGCTTTCGTGCCGCCTTAATTTGTAAACAAAATGTAAAAAATGCGCGACAGAGTGTATGATGTGTTGTTTTTTGCGGGCGATTTGTGGTATTATATATTGAAATTGTAAAAACAACTTTTGCGAGGAATAATATGTATATCAATGAAATATTAAAAAGCGGTGAAATTTCAACATCCTTTGAGGTCTTTCCGCCCAAAAACAACGCTCCGTTTGAACCGGTACTGAAATCGGTTGAAAAACTCTCGCTTCTCAAACCGGATTTTATCAGCGTAACATACGGTGCAGGCGGCGGCACTTCACAAAACACACCGCGGATTGCGTCGTATATTCAAAACGAGCTTCACACACCGTCAATGGCGCACCTTACCTGCGCTTCATCCACCAAGGAGGAAATAGACTGCATCCTTGCAGAGCTCAGGGACAAAGGAATTGACAACATTTTGGCTCTTCGTGGCGATTTGCCCGAGAACTACAATCCCGACGACACGAATTATTATAAATACGCTTCACAGCTTGTAGAGAGAATATTGGAATTCGGCGGCTTTTCCGTCGGTGCGGCTTGCTATCCCGAGGGGCATGTTGAGTCGAAAAATTCCGGTGAGGATTTAATGCATCTTAAAGAAAAGGTGGATTGCGGCGCGCAGTACCTTGTAACGCAAATGTTTTTTGATAATACTGCGCTTTACAGCTTCCTTTACAGAGCGTTGAAGGTTGGTATTGATGTTCCCGTTATTGCAGGAATTATGCCGATTATGAATTCGGCGCAAATTAAAAGAAGCTGTGCTCTTTCCGGTGCTACTCTTCCGTCAAGGTTCAAAATTATGCTTGACAGGTTTTCCGATGACCCCGTATCTCTTCAGCAGGCAGGCATTGCGTACGCAACAGAGCAAATAATTGACCTTATTGCTAACGGCGTAAACGGCATCCATATTTACACCATGAACAAGCCCGAGGTTGCGGGGGCTATAATGAACAATCTTTCTTCAATTCTTTAAGAGGTGATTTTTTGTTCGGCTATGTCAAGCCCGATAAGCCGGAGCTGAAAATTAAAGATTTTGAAACCTACAAGGCGATATATTGCTCGCTTTGTAAGACATTGGGCAAGGAATACGGTCTGCTTGCAAGATTTTTGCTCACATACGACGCAACCTTCTATGCGATTTTCAGAAAGACAGTATTTCAGTCAGCGCCCGATTGCGCCCACAAGGGCGTTTGCAGGTTCAATCCGCTTAAAAAGTGTAATTACATTGAGACGGACGGCTGTCTCAAGGACGCCGCCGCTCTGACGGTAATTATGTTTTACTATAAGGTGCTTGACAATTTACACGACGGAAAATTCCCGAAAAAGCTTCTTTCATGCCTTGTTTATCCGTATATTAAAATAAAGTTTAACAAAGCCGTAAAAAAATATTCAAATTATGATGCTATAATAAAATCGTCAATTGAGGAGCAGGCGAGAGTCGAAAATGAGAGGACCGACAGCATTGACATGGCGGCTCATCCCACAGCCCTTTCGCTTCAAAAAATATTTTCCGACGGTATCGAAAACGAAACGCAGAGGCGTGTAGCCGAAAGAGTGGGCTATTGCCTCGGCAGATGGGTGTATTTAACCGACGCTTTTGACGACCTTGAGGACGACCTGAAAACAGGCTCGTATAACCCGTTTACTCAAAAATATAAGCTTGATAAGTCCTATCTTACAAATAAAAATTCCGATATTGAAAACGATATTATCAAGTCAATTCGACTTACCGCCAACGAAACGGGGCTTGCTTTGGAGTTGCTTGACAAAAACTGCTATAAGCCGTTGATTGAAAACATCATTTTTGACGGTATGGAATCGGAGCTTGTGAAAATAATAAATAAAAAAAGAGGTGATTTGAAGTGAATAACCCTTATGAGGTCTTGGGCGTTAAAGAAAACGCAACAGATGACGAAATCAAAAACGCATACAGAGCTCTTGCAAGGAAGTATCAGGCGGACAACTATGACGGCAGTCCGCTTTCCGACATAGCAAAGCAGAAAATGCAGGAACTTGATATGGCATATGACGCTATAATGGCACAGAGGAGCGGCGGTTATTCTTCAAATCGTTCCTATTCGCAGCCGAACGGAGGATATTACGGCAATTCACAGTTCGGCGATGTCAGGGAGAAAATAAACTGCGGCAGAATTGACGACGCCGAAACAATTCTTGACGGTATTCCCAAGGATATGCGTAACGCCGAATGGTATTACTGCAAGGGTCAGATTCAGCAGAGGAGAGGCTGGTTTGACGAGGCTTACAGGAATTATTCCACGGCTTGCAGGATGGAGCCGAACAATATCGAATACTCAAACGCATTCAATGCGCTTAACAATAATTCCAACGGAGGGTACAGACAGACATATCAAGGTTCTTCCGACGGATGCTCAACCTGCGACATTTGCTCTGGTCTTATTTGTGCAGACTGCTGTTGCGAGTCAATGGGCGGAGACCTGATACCCTGTTGCTGATATGAAACAAAGCTCAAAAAAATCATCAAAAACCGCAATCGGCGGCGTGGTAACCGCTCTGTCGATAGTGCTTATGTTTTTAACCTCGGTTATACCGACTTTGACATATGCGCTTCCTGCTGCGGCAGGCTTTTTGATAACGCTTATTGTAATTGAAATCGACAAAAAATGGGCTCTCGGTGTTTATGCCGCCGTCAGCCTTTTGTCTGTTTTGCTTATAGCCGATAAAGAAGCCGCCGTTATGTATATAATGTTCTTCGGCTATTATCCGATAGTCAAGGCGATATTTGAAAAGCATTTTCATTCGGTATTGCTTTGGATTCTTAAATTTCTTGTTTTTAACGCAGGTGCCGTTTCGGCGTTCTTTATCTCAACCTATGTGTTTATGGTGCCTTTTGAGGAAATGGAAAAATACGGCGCTGTTGCGGCGTGGGGACTCCTTGCGGCGGGCAATGTAATCTTCCTTTTATACGATTTTGCAATGTCAAACCTTATACAGGTTTACTTACTTAAATGGAGAAAGGCTTTCAAAAGAATATTCAAATTTTGACAGACGCTAAATGCGTCTGTTCTCTTTTCAAAAGAAATATTTTGTGATAGAATATAAAATGTTTATATGTTGCGGTTGGAAGGAGGCTCTCGTTATGGCGGAAACGAAGAGAGAACATTTACATTCGGGTCACAGAAGCAGAGTTAAGGAGCGCTTTGAGCAGAACGGTATGCGTGATTTTCAGGATCATCAGGTTCTTGAAATGCTTTTGTTTTACGCAATACCTCAGCGTGATACGAATGATCTGGCTCATATTCTCATTGATGAATTCGGCTCGTTGGCAGGCGTGTTTGACGCTCCTTTGGAGTCGCTTGAAGCAATGAAGGGTATGGGTAAAAATTCTGCTATTCTCATTAAAATGATTCCCGAAATTTATTCAAAGTATCTTGAAAATAAAAATCTTAACAGGAAGCTTGTGCTTAACACGCCTACGGCGGTTACAAAATATTTTGCTTCAAAATTCATAGGATATCAGCATGAGGTGCTTATGGCTGCGTTCATTGATAACCAATGCAGGCATAAGAAAACAATTATAGTTTCCGAGGGTGGGCAAAGCAGTACCGAAATCAATATAAGAAAAATCGCTTCAACCGCAATGAATCTCAATGCAACCTCGGTTATAATAGCACACAATCACCCTCAGGGCGTTGCGGCGCCGTCAGCTTCCGATATTGAATCGGTAAGGGAAATGAAAAAGATATTCAAAAGGCTTGACCTGCTGCTTGTCGACAGTATAATTATATCCGACGACAGCGCATATTCTATGGCAAATCACGGCAAGTTTGCATACTTGTTTGATTATTGATAAAAGAAAACGGAGGAAAGAATTATGTTTGATGCTATGAAAACAAAAAATGAGTGCGTTGAGTGGATACGCAAATTTTTTGACGAGAACGGTAAGGGCTGCAATGCCGTAGTGGGTATTTCCGGCGGTAAGGACAGTTCGATTGTTTCGGCAATGTGCGTTGAGGCACTCGGTAAGGACAGGGTTATCGGCGTATTGATGCCGTGCGGCGTTCAGCAGGATATTGATATGGCAGAGCTTCTTGTAAAGCATCTTGATATTAAGCATTATGTTGTCAACATAAAGGACGCTGTTGACGCTCTCAAGGCGAGTATGCCGTTTGAGCTTTCTGTTCAGGCAACGACAAACATTCCGGCAAGAGTAAGAATGGCAACTCTTTATGCAGTTGCACAGAGCCATAACGGCAGGGTAGCAAACACCTGCAATATGTCTGAGGATTGGGTCGGATATTCCACCAGATACGGCGACGCGGCAGGCGATTTCAGCCCGTGTGCGAATATAACCGTTACCGAGATGAGACAGATAGGCAAAATTCTCGGGCTTCCTAATGAGCTTGTAAACAAAGTTCCGACAGACGGACTTTGCGGCAAGACCGACGAGGAAAACCTCGGCTTTACATATGCTGAGCTTGACAGATATATCCGTACCGGCGAAATAGACGACCTTAACAAAAAGGCAATTATTGATGACAAGCATGTCAAGAATCTGTTCAAAATCAAGTATATGGATACCTTTGTTCCGAGCGAGAACTGATAATTAAAACAAAAAAGACCGAAAGGGGGATATTATGGACAAGTTTGTTTTACATTCCGAATACAAGCCGACGGGCGATCAGCCTGCCGCAATAAAAAGTCTTGTTGACGGTATAAACAAAGGCTGTAACGAACAGACCCTGCTCGGCGTTACGGGTTCGGGCAAGACATTTACAATGGCGAATGTAATTGCTCAGATAAACCGCCCAACACTCGTGCTTGCCCACAATAAAACCCTTGCGGCACAGCTGTGCTCAGAATTTAAGGAGTTCTTTCCGGAAAACGCGGTTGAGTATTTTGTTTCGTATTACGACTACTATCAGCCTGAGGCGTACATTCCGACTACGGATACCTATATTGAAAAGGACTCGGCGATAAACGATGAGATAGATAAGCTCCGGCACTCGGCAACCTCAGCACTGTCGGAGAGAAGAGATGTTATAATCGTTTCGAGCGTTTCGTGCATATACACACTCGGCGACCCCATCGATTACCGCAATATGGTCATTTCACTTAGGCAGGGTATGCAAAAAAACAGGGATGATTTAATCAAAAAGCTTGTTAGCATTCAGTATGAGCGAAACGATATAAACTTTACTAGAAACAAGTTCCGCGTACGCGGAGATACGGTGGAGATTTTCCCTGTATATTCAAGCGAAAATGCTGTGAGAGTGGAATTTTTCGGTGATGAGATTGACAGAATCTCCGAAATAAACGCACTTACGGGGCAGGTTAAAAATGTGCTCTCGCATGTGGCGATATATCCTGCATCGCACTATGTTGTTGCGCCCGAAAAGCTTGAAAGGGCGATAACGGATATACTTGCCGAAATGGAGGAGCAGGTCAAGAAGTTTGAAAAAGAGGGAAAGCTTCTTGAGGCGCAAAGAATAAGACAGCGCACCGAATACGATATGGAAATGCTTCGGGAAACGGGCTTTTGTAAGGGAATTGAGAACTATTCGAGAGTTATGTCGGGAAGAGAACCGGGTTCGGCTCCGTTTACGCTTCTCAACTATTTCCCCGACGATTTTGTGCTGTTCGTGGACGAGTCGCATGTTACCTTGCCGCAGGTCAGGGGAATGTACGGCGGCGACCGTTCAAGAAAAGAGTCGCTTGTAAATTACGGTTTCCGCCTTCCCTCGGCGTTTGACAACAGACCGCTTACCTTTGACGAATTCTACGAGCGGGTCGGTCAAAAGGTGTTTGTCAGCGCAACCCCGGGCGAGCTTGAAAAGTCGAAGAGCTCACAAATCGTTGAACAGCTTATAAGACCTACGGGACTTCTTGACCCGGAAATTTCCGTCAGACCCACCGACGGACAAATTGAGGACCTTATTTCGGAAATAAATATGAGAACAGAACGCAACGAGCGTGTACTTGTAACGACCCTTACCAAGAAAATGGCGGAGAGTCTTACGGAATTCCTCGACACGCACGGTATCAAGGTAAGGTATATGCATTACGATATTGACACGATTGAGCGTATGGAGCTTATCCGTGACCTGCGTCTTGGGGAGTACGATGTGCTTGTCGGCATTAACCTTTTGCGTGAGGGACTTGACATTCCCGAGGTGTCGCTTGTGGCTATCCTTGACGCCGACAAAGAGGGCTTTTTACGCTCCGAAACGGCTCTTATACAGACAATAGGCAGGGCGGCGAGAAATGCGGACGGACAGGTTATTATGTACGCCGACTGTGTTACGCCGTCAATGGAAAAGGCTATAAGCGAGACATACCGACGCCGTGAAATACAGATGCAGTACAATGAAGAGCACAATATCGTTCCGAAAACGATAAAAAAGGGTGTGCGTGATATACTTGAAATTTCGGGTACGCATAAGGAAGAAAGCGGCAAGCGCCTGAGCAGGGCGGAGAGAGAAAAGCTTATTATTGAGCTTACCAATGAAATGAAGGCGGCGGCTAAGATACTTGAATTTGAACACGCCGCAATGCTGCGAGACAAAATCGCAAAATTAAAGGAAGGTAAATAACCCTTGCAGAATAAAAAAATCATTGTTAAAGGCGCAAAAGCCAACAATCTCAAAAATATAGACCTTGAAATTCCCCGTGACAAGCTTGTTGTTTTCACGGGACTTTCCGGTTCGGGAAAATCCTCGCTTGCGTTTGACACTATTTATGCCGAGGGTCAGAGAAGATATATTGAGTCTCTTTCCTCATATGCAAGGCAGTTTTTGGGTCAGATGGACAAGCCCGATGTCGAGTATATTGAGGGCTTGTCGCCGGCAATTTCTATCGACCAGAAAACCACCTCAAAAAATCCCCGTTCGACAGTCGGAACGGTTACCGAGATATATGACTATCTCCGTCTTATCTATGCAAGGATAGGTACGCCTCACTGCCCCGTGTGCGGCAGGGAAATATCTATGGAGACCGTTGACGGCATTGTCGATAAGGTTTTGAAGCTTCCCGAGGGCGAAAAAATACAAATTCTCGCTCCGCTTGTCAGAGGCAAAAAGGGCGAGCATGTCAAGGTGCTTGACTCTGTAAGAAAATCGGGCTATGTCAGGGTAAGAGTTGACGGAAATATCTATGACCTCTCCGAAGAAATAAAGCTCGACAAGAATATCAAACACAGCATTGAGGTCATAGTTGACCGACTTGTTATAAATGACAGCATAAGAAGCCGTCTTGCGGACTCGGTTGACACAGCATGCAATCTTTCGGACGGCACGGTAATAGTTGATGTTGTAGGTAAAAATGAGCTTTTGTTTTCGCAGAAGTTTGCCTGCCCCGAGCACGGAACCTGTATCGAGGAGATGGCACCGAGGTCGTTTTCGTTTAACAATCCCTACGGCTCCTGTCCGAGATGTATGGGTCTCGGCACATTTATGCGTATAAACCCCGATTTGGTTATTCCAAATAAAAATCTTTCGATAAATCAGGGTGCAATTATTGCCTCGGGCTGGTCAAACGCCGACAGCGGAACGATAGCGCAGATGTATTATTCTGCCCTTGCCGAGGAATACGGCTTCACGCTCGACACGCCCATAAAGGATTTTACCGACGAACAGCTCAATGCCGTGCTTTACGGAACAAACGGCAAAAAAATCAAGATGACAAGGGTAAACGCTTACGGTTCGGGATCATATATGACCGAGTTTGAGGGCGTTATAAACAATCTTCAAAGGCGATATAACGAGACGACAAGCGAATATTCAAGATATGAAATTACCAAGGTAATGGACGAGTGCAACTGTCCCGAATGTAACGGCAAAAGGCTTAATAAATCGGCTCTTGCGGTAACGATAGGCGGCAAGAATATAATCGAATTTACCGAGCTTTCAATAAGCAAGGCTATTGAGTTTACAGACTCTCTTGAGCTTACGGAAAAGCAGCATATGATAGCCGATATGATTATAAAGGAGATAAGGCAGAGGCTTTCTTTCCTTGCAAGCGTTGGGCTTGATTATCTCACTCTTTCACGCTCGGCTGGGACGCTTTCGGGCGGCGAGAGTCAAAGAATACGCCTTGCAACGCAGATAGGTTCATCTCTTATGGGTGTCCTTTACATCCTTGACGAACCGAGCATAGGCTTGCATCAAAGGGATAACGACAAGCTTTTGGGTACCTTGCGTGAGTTGAGGGATATAGGCAACACGCTTATTGTCGTTGAGCATGACGAGGACACGATAAGAGCGGCGGACTATGTTGTCGATATAGGTCCCGGAGCGGGCGTACACGGCGGCGAGGTCGTATACAGCGGCAATGTCGAGGGCTTGCTCAAATGCAAAAGGTCGATTACGGGTCAGTACCTTTCGGGTAAGAAAAAGATTGAAATACCCGAAAAGAGGCGAGAGGGCAACGGCGAAAAGCTGATAATCAGAAACGCTTCCGAGAATAACCTCAAGCATATTGATGTCGAAATTCCGCTCGGCGAATTTGTGTGCGTAACAGGCGTTTCGGGCTCGGGCAAATCCTCGCTTATCAATGAAATACTCTACAAAAAGCTCGCAAACGAGCTTAATAACGCCAAAAAATCCGTCGGCAAGGTTGACGACATTGAGGGCATAGAAAACCTCGACAAGGTTATTGATATTGACCAGTCTCCGATAGGCAGAACACCCCGTTCCAACCCTGCAACCTACACGGGCGTATTCAACGATATACGCGAACTGTTTGCCTCAACGCAGGACGCAAAAATAAGAGGTTATTCGGCTTCAAGATTTTCTTTTAATGTCAAGGGCGGCCGTTGCGAGGCATGCCAAGGCGACGGCATAATCAAGATTGAAATGAATTTCTTCCCCGATGTTTATGTTCCGTGCGATGTGTGCAAGGGTGCGAAGTACAATAGGGAAACCCTTGAGGTTCATTACAAGGGCAAGACGATTTCAGATGTGCTTGAAATGACTGTTGAAGAGGGTATGGAGTTCTTCAAAAATCAGTCTAAAATTTACCGAAAGCTGAAAACTCTTTACGATGTCGGTCTCGGATATATTAAAATCGGTCAGCCTGCAACAACGCTTTCGGGCGGCGAGGCGCAGAGGGTAAAGCTCTCGACCGAGCTTTCAAAAATCGCCACGGGCAGAACGATTTATATTCTTGACGAGCCCACAACGGGCTTGCATACCGCCGATGTTCACGGACTTATCAATGTCTTGCAAAGACTTGTGGATAAAGGCAACACCGTAGTTGTTATCGAGCACAATCTTGATGTTATCAAGGTTGCCGACCACATAATCGACTTAGGACCAGAGGGCGGCGACAAGGGTGGAAATATTGTTGTCTGCGGCACACCTGAAGAGGTTGCAAAATGTAAAAAGTCATACACGGGTCAGTATCTTAAAAAAATGCTTAAATGAAAAATCACTCTGTACTTGATTCAGTGCAGAGTGATTTTTTGTCTGTTTATTCGTTCTTATTAGGGTTTTCGTTTGTCGGCGCTTCACCGACAGGTTCTTCGTCCTTCAAAGCTTCCTTGATACTGTCAAAGTCAATTTCAAAGGTATCTGTTTTGTCGTGCTCCGTGTCGATAATACCTATGGCGTCGGCAGGTGCGGCAATCGGCGCTTTTTCAAGTAAAAGCCATTTGTCTGTATTTTGCTTTTTCTTTTTGCGTCTGACGATTATCGTTACCGTCGCAATCAGTATTGTGAGAATAGTGACAAATGAGCCTGCAACAAGTCCCGATGATACATATGAGAATACAACCGTGTGTTCTCCGGCTTCAATGTCAAAGCCAAGTAAACCGTTTGAAATTTTATATATTTGGTCGCTTGTAAGCCTTTTTCCGTCAACATAGATGTTCCAGTTTATGTCATAGGGGATGGATGTGAAAACGGCTGAATTTTCGCTTGTGGTTATTGTGCCCGTGAGCTTAGTGTCGGAATATTCCGTGATGTTGAAATTGCCGCTCTTGAGTTTTTCATAACCTTTTTCGAAATTGTCCTGATTGAGTCCGTATGCGTAGAAATTAAGCGTGCCTCTGTTTGAAGTGTCCTTTATCGCAATATCGACATACACGGTTTCGCCCGCATTGACAACACCGAGGTCGATTATATATGCTTCGTCAAGCGAATTATAGGTTTCGGTAAATACCGTGCCCGAAATCGTTGCGCTGTCAATGGCGCTTGATTCAATATAAACATATACATTCTGCTTTTCCTGCGGAGTTATTTCAAAGCATACGCTGCCCATTTCATCATTTACCGATTTTGAAAATTTGAATTCGCCCGTTTCAAGCTCGTTCGGGTAAAAATCGTTTATATTGGAATAGGTTGCTCCGTCAATCGGAAGCTTTGTAAACACATTGTCAACGCCCGTAGCCATACCGAAAAGCTGCATTTGCGCTTCAAACGGGTCGGTATAAACCGAGGAGTCAAAGTATTTAACAAGGCTGTCTGCGGCAAACGCCACCGACAAATCGTATTTGTTTTTATATGCCGTGAACTTTTCGTTCGAGAAAAGCTGTTCGTAAAGCTCGGCGTTCATATCCGTCTTTTTGTTGTCAACGATATATTTAAGCCCGAACATTGCGTTATAAACGGGGGTTTGCGGATTATAGGTATAGCTGTTTATATAGTTTCCGTACAGTCCGAGGTCCTGCTGAAGGTTTGCGACTGTTTCGTAAGCCATTGACGAAAATACGGAAACGCCGTTGTAGTCGAACCAACAAGGGTCCATTCTTGTGCGCAAGTCCGTAAGCTCCATACGGTAAAAGCCGTTGTTGTCGTATTCGTCAAGCTGTGATTTAATGTCACGGAATTGGTCGTAGTCCGAGGTGTAATTGGTCTTGGACTGATTCATTGAATAGTTGTCGGTGTTGCCGAGCGCAACTTCGGAGACAACGCAGCAAAGCAGCAGCAGCGACAGCGCTGAGGTCTGAAAACGCTTGTCCTTGAAAAGATGAAGGACGATAACATAGCCTACCGCAAACACAAGGCTTATTATAAGTGAGATGTCGTCGATGTTTTTTGAAGTCGTCTTTTCGACAAGAACGATAAACGCAATAAGACCGACTCCCACGCCGAGTATCTGCCGTCCCGTGTATTCCTTTATATTGCTGAACGCCTTAAATGCCATTACAAGCAGCACAAACGAATACATAAACGAAAATCTGTAAGGCAAATCATTCGGGAAATGAAGTCCGTGCCATATAAAGTTGAGATAATTGATGTTAAAGCTGAAATAGAGTACGGCAAGTAAAGCGACATAGGAAATCTTTTCCCTCAACGGAATTTTCTTCGAGAAAAGATAGAGCGGAACAAGCAATAGGGTCAGCACGCCGCAGTAAACATTCGGCAGAACATCGTTTCCGCTGCTTCTGATTGTGGCGTCCGTGCTTGCAAGGTGGTTTGCAAGGAAGTCAAACGCAGTAAAGTATTTTGTAAAGCCGGTAGGGGAAGAGCCCGAGGTTGCGGAGCTTTGCGAAAGTATCGTGATAAGCGGGAAAATAGCAACCGAGGCGAGAAGCGCCGCAACAATCGAATAAGACGCAAATTTAAGACCGCTTGAAACGAACAGTGAATTTTTAATTTTGCCTCGAAGCGTGTCAGAGTCGTTTCCGCTGAACTTCTTTGAAAACGGATAGTTTGCGGCATAATATGTCAGAAAATAAAGCACGGAGAAAATGCAGACCATAAACGCCATATAATAATTTGCAAAAATCATAACCGTGAGGCTTATGCAATAGAGCGCAGGCTTGCCTTTGTCTATAATGCGCTCAATTCCGAGAATGATAATTGGGAAAAGTACCATTGCGTCAAGCCACATAAGGTTCCAATAGTACGCAACGAAATATCCGCAGAAAGCATAGAGCACACCGAAAGCCGCGGTTGCGTAGCTGTGCTTTTTCTGCGAAGCTTTGAGGTAATAAGTAAACGCCGCAGAGGAGAGCACCGCCTTGAGCATTATAAGGCAGGAGATTGCCTCTGTGATGTTTTTGTGTCCGAAGAACAGGATTATAATCGTCAGAGGACTTGAAAGATAGTTGAAAAAATTGCCGAGGAAAGATGAGCCGAGACCCGAATTCCACGAATATATCAGCGATTCACCGCTTGTGAGCCTGTCATAGAGTTCTGCAAACAGAGGTCCGTACTGATGATACAAATCCATTCGCAAAATCGTCATATCACCGTAGGGCACAAGGTCGTAGCAGAAAGCCACGAGCTGACAAATCAAAAATGATACAAGCGCCGAAAGCAACACATATTTATTGTTCTGATAAAACGCCGACAGCTTTGTCGGTGCTTTTCCTTTTTTTGCCTTTAACATTGCCTGACTCCTAACAAAAAGTAATAAAGAGATTTTACCATATTTGAAAAAATCTTTCAATATCGCATGCCGTTAAAATTGTAAACATTATGTGTTATATTTCGGGACAAGTAGCATATATATTATCGAGGTGAAAAAATGAGCTGTTTACATAACAAAGGAATTAACGATATCCTGTTTTATTTGCCTTTGAGAATAAAGGATATTATTTGCAAATTAAATGAAGCTCAAAGGCACTCAATAAAGGAAATAAGGCTAAGGGCGGATAAACCCGTCGTTATCGTAACCGAGAGGGGAAGTGCATTTCTCACGAATAACGGTAAAATTTCTTATATAATTTCCGACTCGCTTGCAACGGTTACCTGCGACGAGCTTACAGAAACTGTAAAAAGGGTATGCGAATACTCCGTTTACTCGCATCAGGAGGAGATAAATCAGAGCTTTATCACTCTTTCGGGAGGTCACAGAGTAGGACTTTGCGGTAACGCTGTCACGGAGAACGGAAAAATCGTAAGCGTGCGTGATATAAACTGTATAAATTTCAGAGTTGCGAGCGAAAGGACCGGCTGTGCCAATCGGATTATGTCGTCGCTGTTTTATTGCAGACTGTCAAATGTGATAATTGCGGGTCCGCCGATGTCGGGTAAAACGACCGTTCTGCGCGACCTCGTGCGGCAGATTTCCGACGGCAACGCGGGAGAATACTACAAATGCGTGCTCATTGACGAACGGCAGGAAATAGCAGGTGCAAATTCTCTGAAAACGCAGTGCAATGTAGGAAGCAATACCGATGTTTTTACTTCATATCCGAAAAAGACAGGCATTGAGCTTGCTGTGCGTTCGTTTTCTCCCGATATTGTATTTTGCGACGAAATTGCGAGTGAGGAGGAAGCGCAAACCATAATAAACGCAATTATGTGCGGTGTGAAGTTTGCCGTCAGCGTGCACTGCTCCTGCCGCGAGGAACTGTATAGACAGAAACAGTCTAAACTGCTTTTGAACAGCGGACTGTTTGACGCGGCGGTTATTCTCGGTAAGGGAGAAAATGTCGGAAAGGTATGTGAAATCGTAAAGACAGGCGGTGAATTTGATGAAGGTGTTCGGAATAATTCTGACAGCGGCGGCAATTTGCATTACGGGTAATTATTTTTCACGGCTTAAAGTAAAAAGAGTGAAAATCCTTGAAAAGTTTGTGATGTTCATCAAATACCTACGAACGCAGATTGAGTTTTCAAAACTGCCGCTTGAAAAGATAATCGAACAGGCGGTTGACTCGGGCGAATTTGAGAACTGCGGATTTCTGAAACTTTGCCTTGAAAAGCTGAAAAAGGGCGTTGCATTGCCCGTGGCTTGGAAAACCTCGGCAGATGAATTTTTAAGTTCTTCTCCCATTACCAAAGAGGACTGTCGTATCTTAAAGGATTTTTCAAATTCTCTCGGCTCAAGCGATACATGCGGTCAGATAAGAAATTGCGACACCTATATCGGAATATTGGAGCTTGGTATTGAAACTTTGCAAAAATCAACCGATAAGTCCGTAAAGATAATAAACACACTGAGCCTGTTTGCGGCGGCGTTCGTAATCATTTTCTTTATTTAGGAGTAGTTATGGAAATAGGATTTATATTGAAAATTGCGGGAATAGGGATTATCGTTGCGGTACTCAATCAGGTGCTTGTCAAGACGGGTCGTGACGACTATGCCATGCTTACGGTTATTGCGGGGATAATTGTTGCGGTACTTATGCTTATTCCGCAGATGTCGTCGCTTGTATCAACCGTGAAATCGGTATTTGATTTCTGATATGCTGAAGATTTTTGCCTTGGTTGCGTGCTGTCTTGCATTGCTTATTTATTTTAAGCAGATAAAGCCTGAATTTTCATATCTTTTGAGGCTGTGTGTGATAATTGCGGTTTTCGGCTTTTTGATAAGCGGAATATCGTCGCTTGCGGAAAATCTTACTTCACGGTTTTCGGATTTTCAGAGTATGAGCGCATACATAAAAACCTGCCTTAAAATCCTCGGCATAAGTCTTGCAACACAGGCGGTGTCCGATATTTGCAAGGATTGCGGGGAGAATGCGTTATCCTCACTTACGGAAACCGTCGGAAAGGTTGTTATTGTAATTCTTGTTTTCCCGATTGCGGAAAATTTGCTTGAATTGAGCGTAGGATTGTTGTCATGAAGATGAAGAAAATACTTGCCGTAATGCTTTTGGCGCTGTCGCTTTTGTTCGTGATGTCGGTTGAAAGCTTTGCGGCAACCGATGAAAGCTACAAACAGATATACGAACGGATAAACGAAGAGGGACAGACGCTTCTTCGTGACGCCGGGATAAACGATGTTGATTTTGAAGAACTTATGAGCCTGTCGCCGAAAAAGGTGTTCGCGGCAATAATCGGCATCGCAAAGGGAAGCTATAAGCAGCCGCTGACGGTGTTTGTGACGCTTGTGGGATTTTTTATTGCGACGGCGCTTGTGAAATCGTCGGGTGACAGATTGGGTGGAAAAAATGAGATGTTTTCGCTTTTTGAAACGGCGTTTGCGCTGTCGGTAATATCCGTTCCGCTGACCGAGACCGTTTCTGCGGCAATATCATCCGTAAAGACCGTTGCAAATTTTATGCTCGCTTACATACCTGTTTTTACGGGAATTATTTCCGCAAGCGGACAGCCGATAACCTCTTTCGCATACAGCTCGGCGGTGCTTACCTTTGCGGAAATTGCGGTAAAGGGAACAGATACTTTTATTATTCCTCTGATTGCCGTTATGACCTGTCTTAATATATATTCTTCATTAAACGGCGGAATGGACCTTACAAAAATCACATCTGCGGTAAAAAAGCTGATAACCGTCACGCTGTCCGTAACCGCTACGGTGTTTGTGGGGCTTGTAAATATAAAGGGCAATCTTTCGTCGTCTGCCGACTCGCTTGCGATAAAAGGCGCAAAGGCGGCTTCGGGCGGGGCTATCCCGATAATCGGCGGAGCGGTGGGGGAGGCTCTCGGAGCGGTTCTTGGGTCGTTTTCGCTGATAAAAAGCGTGTTCGGTGTGTTCGGCATTGCGGCGATTGCGGGAACCGTGCTTCCGTCGGTTATTGAGCTTCTGCTGTGGTATTTGTTTCTGTCGTTTTCGTCGGCTGTCTGTTCCTCTTTTGACAACGGGGTGTGCGCCAAGGTGCTTGATACGGTCTGTTCGATGATTTCGCTTATAAATGTTTTTATCGTTTTTGTGGCTACGGTGTTTATACTTACAACGGGTACTGTATTAAGCCTGAGGAATTGAAATGAACGAAATTAAATTATGGGCGCTTAACCTGTGCGCCGTGCTGCTGCTTACGGCACTGATAAACTATCTTGTCCCGAAAGGGAATGTCAAAAAAATATGCGAAACGGCGTTTTCAATTATCATACTTGTCGTGTTCTGCGTACCGTTTTTTCAAATGAAAAACATTGACACGGACTATCTTAATTTCGATATTGACAGCTTTATGACGGAAAAATTCGATTATTCGTCGTCCTATGACAAGGCTGTAAAAACAGCGGTCGGAAAAGTGCTTGACGACAACAAAATCGGGTATTCGGAAATCACGGTTCAGTCGAAAACAGAGAACGGCGAATACATACTCAAAAAGGTAAATATGACGCTTGAAAACGCAGAAGACGCCGAGCGTGCGACTTCGCTTATAAGTGATAATCTTAAAATAGATGACAGTGTTATTTTTACAGGTGATTAAATGAAACTTGCAAAACTGAAAGAAACGGTAAAAAACGATAAAAAGCTTACGGTGCTTATCATAATCGGTGTTTTCGGAGTGTTGCTTTTGATAGCCTCCGAAATAACCGACAAGCCGCAGAGCACGGAAAACACAAAGACTGACGCTAAGACCGTAACGCAGGCGGAATACGAAAAGGAGCTTGAAGAACGGCTTGAAAATATAGTGTCCTCGGTTGACGGAGCGGGTAGGGCGCAGGTAATGATTACCCTTAAATCAAGCGAGGAAAACAAGTACGCAATAAATTCTTCGTCGGAGAATCAGACCTCCGACGGTAAATCACAGTCAAAAAGCGAGAACGACTATGTTGTAATAGACAGCTCCTCGGGCGATTCGTGCGTTATATTGAGGACTGAGTCGCCGCAGATACAGGGCGTTGTCGTGGTTTGCGACGGAGGTGATAACAGTAAAGTCAAAAGCGATGTAACCAACGCCGTCAGCGCTTTGCTCGGCATAAATGTAAATCATATTTCGGTATTGAAAATGAAAACTTCGGAGGGTTAGTGTGAAAAATCACACTAACAAATTATATTGCCTTCAAAATTTGCCTGCGGCATAATTT
>CAVAPB010000014.1:0-67201 GCA_963590415.1 Anaerovoracaceae bacterium
GCGGTGACGCGTTCAGCTAAGCAATACTAATAGGTCGAGGGCTTGACCACTGTTCATCTGAACAGTTCTAATCTTTATTTTTCTTCAGTTTTTTCTTCTTCGCTTATCTCTTTCTCCTTTGTTCAGTTTTTAGGGTGTAAACACATTTTTGGAGTTATACAATCGTATAACTCCTTTTTTGTTGTATTTCCGAATCTGTATATTCATTGCAATAAAAAACAAAGTATGTTATTATATTTATAATCTGAAAGGATGGTTTACACCATGACTAACACCGACAACAAAATTGCACTGCTTATAGACGCAGACAATACCTCCGCAAAATATATCAAGACAATCATTGATGAGCTCAATCTCAATTACGGAGTAATTTCCGTTAAGCGTGTTTACGGCGATTGGACTAACGAATGTCTTAAATCGTGGAAAGATGTTATGCTTGACTATTCTCTTACTCCCATGCAGCAGTTTGCGTACACAACGGGAAAGAATTCCACCGATTCTGCAATGATTATCGACGCAATGGATATACTCTATACCAAGACCGATATTGATACATTTTGCCTTGCGACAAGTGACTCCGACTTTACGCGGATTGCCGCAAGATTGAGGGAATCGGGTAAATTGGTTATCGGAATGGGCAGAAGCCAGACCCCCAAAGCCTTTGTTTCTGCGTGCAATGAATTCAAATACCTTGATGTTATCGAGAATTCGGAAGAAACCGAAATCACAACCGAGAAATCGAGCATTACGCCGATTGACGACATTAAGGACCTTGCATTTGATATAATCAACTCAACCGACACGCATGCTATCCAGCTCGGACGGGTTAAACAGATTTTGCTCTCACAGTTTTCCGATTTTGACGAAAGAAACTACGGCTTTTCAAAATTCTCAACATTTATAAATTCATTTAACGAGTTTACCGTTAAGGGCAATGATGTTAAAATAACCGACAGCTCAAATCCCAACACCGAAAGAATCCGCGATTTTGTTGCAGCTTCACTCAAAAATCGCAAAGATGCAACTTCGGGAGAAATTCAAAATATGATTGCCAAGCAGTTTAAGAACTTCAAGCTCAAGTCTCACGGGTACAGTAATATGAAGTCTTTCCTTAAATCGATTGATAAAATCCAACTTGGCAGCAACGGTAAATATTCATTGAAGAAGTAAATTACAGAAGTAATATTCAGTCAAAGCACGGTTTTAATCGGCAGCTCTCGGTCGATTAAAGCCGTGCTATATAACTGGCTGTTCGGATTATATCTTTTCTTTATATTTGCAAATTTACGAAGAGGTGCTATTATGAAAAAAGTTTGCTTCTTTGGACTTCTGTTTTTCTTGGCGGTTGTTTTCTGCGGATGCAACAGGCTTTCACAGCGTTCGGAAAATAAATTACCGACAACTGTATCAACAACGAATGTTGTTTCTGCTTCGGAGACGGAAACAAGAACTTGTGAGCAGGTGCTGGCTGATTTTAAGGCATTAGAGCCGCAGGATATTCGTGCGATTGATATTGTCGTTGTCCGCAATACGGGGACTGTCGAGCGTGCGGTTAAAACATTTACTGACGCGGCAGATATTCAAAAGATTTTATCTGTTTTTGCCGATGCCGATGCAGAGAATATTGACGGACAAACGCCCTAAAACGGTTGGTCAATTATGGTGCGTATTTGGCTACAAAAGCAGAATAGTACCGATATAGACAAACCGATTTTAGTTTCGCCGCAAGCTTCCGGATACATTTCGATTGACGGCTATGTGTATTCGGTAAAGAGCGATGCTTATGTTGAGTCGTTGACCTCAATTTTTGAAGCTTCCCCGATACAGGAAAAAGAGTTTTCATAATTCAAGTGAAAAAGGCATACCGAAATCGGTGTGTCTTTTTTGTTTCTGCAATATTTTTCTTGACTTGCTTTGATTTTTGCTGTATTATCAAAATGTGAGCAGTAATTATTAAATACTTGTTTGAGAAATCACATATAAAATCAATTAAAAACTCTGCCGGCAAATCGGGCAAGGTTGTGCTATAAGCTTCGGCATTATGTTTTGTATATTCGCCCTGATAGGTGCTGTTTTCGGAAATAATGATGCCAAGAGCACAAAGACTGAAAGTTCAACGGTAAAAACCACCGCTTCCACAACTGTATATACAACTAAAGAAACTACCGTGAGTACGACTGTTTCCGAAACTGTCGCCGAACCTATAACGCAGAAGCCGACAACGACTGCTGCACCTGCAAAAAAGGCGAAAAAGTCGGTAGAAACTACCAAGGCACAGGAAAATCCGAAGCCTGCCGCAACTCAATCACAGGGCTCACAGGCAACGGTCTATTATACAAAAAACGGTAAATGCTATCACAACGAAAACCCTTGCGGAAACGGAACTTATTACCCAATAAGCTTGCAGGAAGCACAAAGCAGGGGCTTAAAGCCTTGTGAAAAATGTGTTTTACACTGATATATTCTATATCTTTGAGCTGTATTTTTTAACACGGCTCTTTTTGTGTAACGGAGGAACATGTGATAGCGGTGTGAATCAAAAGAGCGCTATAAAGTTTATGATGATAAGTTGTTATTATTGATTTGGATTATATATTTTTTGTATATTTGTAAATTAAAAAAGAATATTTGCTGTTGTGCAAGTGATACAAACATATTAAGAGATATTTGTGCATTTAACAGAATTTATTATGAAAATACAAATGAACTTAATTTTATATTGACATATTTTAACTTATCCAATATTCTAAAGATGTAATGGTTTTATATTATTACAAAAATTAGGAGTATTTGTTATGAAAAGGAGTATTAAGGTAATTTCAGCGGTAATTGTAATGTTGGTGCTTTCAACATTCAGTGTTTTCGGTGCTTACTTTGCAACGGAACAGGATGCATTTGAATCAATTATGTCAAATGCAAGAGCGACAAGATGTCAAGGTCAAGTTTTACGGGGAAAAGGATATTACAGTGAAGCATATTCCCACATATCAATGGTATGTACTCTTAACAGCACCACCGCTTCGACAAGTGTAACTGTTTCGGGTTCTACACCGTCAAGCCGAAAAAAGTGTTATGCAGAAACATATGTTTATAATACAAGCGGTACATTATCTGCAAGTAAACAAACTACCGGCGCAATGCTCTCAAGTGCTGCATCGGCAAGTATTGATGTAAGTTCAATATATGTCGGAAGCGTTATGCATATAGGCAATAATCCTAACCTTTGTTCGGTGGGAGAGCATCATTGGCTTATATACAAATAATATTTAATACATAAAGGGGCTATTATGAAAAGGAAAATTATTAAAACCGTTATAAAGTCCGTATTGTTTCTGTTGCTTTCGGTAACGGTAATATACTATGCGGTTTTACCCTTGAAAGAATGTGTCTTAGCTGCGTTAAGCAGCAACTTAGAGAACGGCACTTTTACAAGAAACTATCTTACGGTTTCTGCCGATACTCTCTGCCGTGATTATAAAGAAGCCAAAGCGGCGCTTTCTGCCGATGAAAATTTTGAGGATTTAATTTTCGGCGAGGAAATGATCTCTGTGCAATATTATTCGTTTACGGGAGATGCGCCGAATATAACCTATATTCAGGACGGCTACAACAATCGAAATCTGGTCGGAATTGACAATTATAATGTGATGGAAACCGCACATTACGGTTCTGTTTATTCAAAACATATGGCAGAAGACGGATATATTACTCTTACGGAGGGAAGACTGATTGACACCGAAACTCCGCCGAATGCTGATGAGCCTCTTGAGGTTTTGATAGGCAGCGACAGTAAGGTTGAGGTAGGTGATATGCTGTGCGTTTCGCTCCCGTTTTATGATTCGGAGCAAAATCAGGTCAGCGTAACGGCAACCGTCGTCGGAAAAATAACTCTTGACAAATATATGCCTACCATGGGTGACAGGACATACGACACTGTCCCCATGACAGGTTCATATAAATTGCCGTCAACAAATATAATTTTGATTGAAAACCCGTTTGATAACCATATGCCGGAGGATGCATATTATCCGACAACGCACTATAAGCGAGCACCTGCAAAATTTATTATTATGACAAAAGAATATAAGCAGCAAATGTCCCCGCAGGTTCTTGAGTCCGCTGCCGAGAAAAGCTCAGCGTTCCTCGGCGAACGGTTTAACAGTAAAAATCTTTTCTTCGATATTATAACGGGAATGCAGTTCCGTAAGGTTTTACCCGTGTTTTTACTCGCCGTTATTATGTATATTGCTATACTTGCAGTCTTTGTCAAAGACTTGGTCTCTACATGGAAACGGAAAGAATAATATGCTGATTTTTAATCTGAAAAACACATTCAGACACCATAAAAAATTGCTGATTTGTATGATGGTATTGTCGGTATGTTCCGTACTCGTATGTGACATAGGAGTGTTCTCGTTCAATACTCAGCGCCAAACCGCTTTGAAATATGACGAAGCAACGGAATATTCGGTAATTGTCAATGAGGATTTTGACGAAAAACGCTTTTTCGATAAAATCAATTCGATAATCGAAAAATACGGTAAAGGGTTGGACTCGGTATATATTACTTTAAGTACTGATACTCCCGTTAATGCTTACTATAAGGGAAACGATGTTTTCAGCGCAGGCAATTTACCGCAGAGCGATTCGCAAATTATGATCGGTGCAAAATCAAAATCCGTCGGGTACGGAGTAGGCGATACTCTGAATAATTCACTCGGCACATTTACTGTGTGCGGAATACGGCCTATGCGTGAATACGACGAGGTGCTGCCGTCGGCAATACCCGAGGGAACACGGATATATGCAGTAAAATTCAGGTGGAACTATGTGCTGTCAAACCGTAAATCCGTTCAGTTTCAAAAACAGTTGAGCGAGATATTCCCGCAAAAGCGGATAATATCGCCGGTAAACTCTAACCTGACCGAGGGATTACTGCTTTCGTTACGCTCGGCAATAGGAATTTCAGGAATTGCCGTGTGTAATATTATTCTTGTTTTCTCGTTCCTGATTAAAATTAAGCGTGACATATATTCGGTGCTGTATATCTGCGGCTCGTCAAAAAAACGAATATGTATATCGGCGGCACTCGAATTACTTATTTATATCGCTCTCGGAGGAACGGTGGGACACATTGTTTTTTATGCGTTTCTTTTGGATTTTCAGTCGGCGTATGAAAATTTTATCTTGCAGGGCTTTATTATTTCATATGCGGTGTGTATTGTTCTGTGTGTCGTTGCGGTAATGCCGGTTTTGGCAAAGAGCGTCAGCGATATAATAAGTCAGGGGGAAGAGTATGTATAAAACGCTTCGTTTGGCTTCGGATATTATTTTCAGAAACAAGTTAATATCGGTTCTTATCGCATTACAGCTTGCTTTTCTTTCGTTTTTCACTTTGGATAATGCACACAGCATGCAGAAGATTTATTATGCGGAAAAAGTACTTTCGGGCTGCGATTCAGCCAATTTTGCATACTTTTCGCCGATTAGATATGAAATGTATTCTTATGTAACCAATGTGTTTATGGAAAATGAAATCGACCCGTACAAGTGCTTTGATGAGTTGTCGGGATTTCTCGGAGCCGAAAATGTGTATGCGCTGTATAATGAAAAAACCGTTACAGAGCTTGATGTTTATCCGAGATTGCTGAGCGAAAAGCTTAATATACATATGCGAAAGGGAAAATGGCTTTCCGATTTTGAAAATGATACGGAAAACGGAAATATCCCGTGCGTTACTTCCCGTGCCGACCGTAAAATAGGAGAAGTAATACATTTTACCGATGATGAGGGGAAATATGATATTAACCTTGAGGTTGTCGGAGTTGCGGCAGACCCGTATTTTGAGTTTGAACAGTATGTATCGGGCGAGGGATTGGCTCTTACGAATATTGTAACTCAAAGGCAAAAGACAGAGGTTGACGCTTATGGCATGGAGCTGCTTTGGGCGGACAGCGATTTGCTGATTTCCCGTTTGAGGGAATCGGAGGCGTTACCCGATTCACGATTGCTGTTCTTTGACAATATTCCTCCCGAAACGGTGCGTTCAAATACCGAGATACTTAAAAAAAGCGGCTCTGTTTTGAATTTTGATACATCGTTTGACAATGTAAGGAAACAGAATTTTATAAAAAAAGAATTGCCGCAGATTTTATCCGTTTGGTGTATTTCCGTTTTAGGTTTCTGCTGTACTCTTACGATATTTTACTATAAATGCAAGTATGTGTTCTTGGTGTATTCTGTATGCGGAGCGGATAACAGGCTGAAGCGTTCGGGATTTTTAATGTCCGCGCTGATAATAATCATTATTGCCTTGCTCCTGGTATATGCAATTCTTTGGGCGGCGGGAACATTGAACTTGTTTGAGTGGACATATTCGTTTATCAGCTACGGAGGCAAGGTGCTTGCACTGATTTTCGTCATATATGCGCTGATTGCGGTTGCTGTAAGCTCAGCTCTTTTTCACAAAAAGGCGGTGATAACCGATGATTGAAATAAAAAACATAGTTAAGAAATATAACGAGGGCAAAAAGAATGAAGTGGCGGCTCTTGACGGCGTATCGTTCACTGTCGGGAACGGAGAAATGGTTGCGATAACGGGTACCTCCGGCGCAGGAAAATCCACTCTGCTTCATATAATCGGCGGTGTTTTGCCGTTTGACTCCGGCTCATGCATAATTGACGGAAAGCCGATTGAGAAGCTGTCCGACAGCGCTCTTGCAAAATTGAGGAATAAAAAGGTCGGCACGGTTTTTCAGAATTTCCTTTTGCTTAACGATAACTCGGTTACCGAAAATGTTGAAATACCGTTGGTGCTTGCGGGCGTCAGAAAAAAGAGAAGAAAAGAGCTTTGCCGCAAGGCTTTGGAAAGCGTAGGGATTGCCGAGTTGTCCGACAGAAGCATAGGCGAGCTTTCGGGCGGGCAGAAGCAGCGTGTTGCAATAGCGAGGGCTGTTGTCAACGACTGCGATTACATACTTGCCGACGAACCCACAGGTTCGCTTGACTCAAAAAACACCGATGTAATATTCAATCTGTTCAGAAGTATTTGCGACAGCGGAAAAACCGTTATAATTGTAACTCACGATTTATCGCTTGCCGAAAAGTGCGACAGACAGATTGTATTGAGCGACGGAAAGAAATGTTAAGTAAAACTAAAAGGGGAGACCTGATATGAAAGCAAAAACAATAAAAACGGTTTGTTACACACTGCTCGTTTTAATCCTGTCCGTAATTGTTGTCAAGACTACGCTTCCGAGCATAAATCTGGCTGTCAATCATTTCACGACGGTAAACAAAGCAACCGTAAATGACTATGACAAGCCGTATATGGTCTTTTCGGCAAACACAATTAAGGATGATTTCCCTGCGGCTCTTGAGGAATTGAAAAAGGATGAGAATTTCAGAGCGCTCGTCCTTATGAATCAGGGATGCAGAATGAATGTGTTTTCAACCGACGCGGAGCCGAAAATCGAGTATGATGAAATCACAGACTCCTTGGGAACACGCTATGATGCGCATGCAACAAATGTGTTGAAGAACGAAAACTGTTTGTATTCCGCAATTTATGACGATTTAATCAACGACAGCGGATATTTAGACCTTAAAGAGGGCAGGCTTATAAACACCGAAAACGATATTTCGGGCGACAAGCCCTTGGAAGTAATTGTCGGTGCGGACAGCTGCTTTGATGTCGGGGATAATGTTTATTTTACCTGTCAGGGTATTGAGGATTCGGAGCGACATCAGACAGTGTTCGGCGGAGTGGTTGTCGGCAAGGCAATACTTAACGGATATGCGCCTGCCGTCAACAGTACCATGAGCCCTTCTGCGGCGATAAATCTGACTTCATCCGATACGCTGTTCCCTAATTCCGAAATACTCTTAATACAGGACCCGACGCAGAAGATAATCGAGAACGGTTACACCTTCAACTGCATTACCGAGTCGGAGAAAAACTATGAGCCCGTTACTTTTCTTGTTATGGGTAAAGAGGATAAGGATGTAGCGTATGATGTTGTGTACAATGCCGCAAGAGCGGGAAACGCTTCCGTGGGATATCACTATTCAAGAGGTGTGCTTGAAGCGCAAACAATAGCGGAAAAATATATCGAAAGATTGATTGTCTTTATGGCTTTGATATATGTAATGCTGATTGCTGTGATTATAGTGTACATACGCTCCGTTGTAAAACTTTGGAAAAAGAAAGCATAAAACAATAAGCACAAAAAATCCATACCGAGAAATCGGTATGGATTTTCTTCTGCATTTATGTGATTTTCGGCTTAATAAATACCCTGTGCCATCATTGCTTCCGCAACCTTTTCAAAGCCTGCGATATTTGCGCCTGCAACAAGGTTGTAGCCCAAGCCGTATTTTTCAGCGGCTTCAACAGAATGCTTATGTATCTGAATCATAGCGTGATGAAGCTTCTCGTCAACCTCTTCCGCAGTCCAGGAGAGACGCTGGCTGTTCTGGCTCATCTCAAGACCCGATACGCAAACGCCGCCTGCGTTTACAGCCTTTGAGGGAGCTACGATAACATTGTCAAGACCGATAAGATAATCAAATGCTTCCTCAGTTGTCGGCATATTTGCGACCTCAATATAGTACTTGGTGCCGTTTGCAACAATCTTCTTTGCGCTTTCGAGGTCAACCTCGTTCTGTGTAGCGCAGGGGAGAGCAACATCCGCTTTAACGCTCCACGGTTTTTCACCGGGGAAGAACTGAACGCCGAACTTGTCAGCGTAATCCTGACATCTGTCTCTGCCCGAAGCACGCATTTCAAGAAGATAATTGAGCTTTTCTTCCGTTACGATACCGTCGGGGTCGTAAACATAGCCGTCGGGTCCGCTGATTGTAACAGCCTTGCCGCCGAGCTCGGCAATTTTCTTACAAGCGCCCCAGGCAACATTACCGAAGCCCGAAACCGCAAAGGTTTTGCCCTTAATTGTATCGTTTTCATGCTTGAAAACTTCACAAGTGTAGTAAATTGCGCCGTAGCCCGTAGCCTCGGGACGAATAAGCGAACCGCCGTACGAAAGTCCCTTACCTGTGATAACGCCGTTTTCAAATGCGTCGGTAATTCTCTTGTACTGTCCGAAAAGGAAGCCTATTTCGCGTGCGCCGACGCCGATATCGCCTGCGGGGACGTCAATATTAGGACCTATATGTCTGTAAAGCTCTGTCATAAATGCCTGACAGAAACGCATAACCTCCTGCTTGCTCTTGCCTCTCGGGTCAAAGTCCGAGCCGCCCTTTGCGCCGCCCATGGGAAGACCTGTAAGAGAGTTCTTGAAGGTCTGCTCAAAGCCGAGGAAATACATAATACTTGAATTTACGCTGGGATGGAAACGAAGACCGCCCTTGTACGGTCCTATGCTTGAATTGAACTGAACACGGTAACCGCGGTTGATCTGAGTTTTACCCTTATCGTCTACCCATGCGACGCGGAAGGTGATAAGCCTGTCAGGCTCAACCATTCTTGTGAGAAGGTCATCCTCGACATACTCGGGATGTTCTTCAATAACTTTTTCGAGAGAACGGAAAACTTCTTTAACGCACTGAATATATTCAGGCTTGGCGTTGTCTCGTCTCTCAACGGTTTTGATTACATTTTCAATGTATTCGTTCATTGTATGAGTCCCCCTGAAATTTATTTTGTAATTCAATAATAACACTCGCAAAAAATTTTTCAAGCGTTTTTTTAAGAAAAGTGAGCGGAAATTCACTTTTCGTTAAATATGACAAAAACACAAAAGCGGTTTTTGTAACTTTTCACAATAAAAAAATCCGTTTTCGTTGAAATTAACCGGAGATTTTGTTATAATATTATCATTAGCTTTAAGAAATTCATAAAGAGGTGCAGTATGAAAATACTCGGAATTGAAAGCTCATGCGACGAAACGGCGGCGGCGGTCGTTGAGGACGGACGGAAAATTCTCTCAAACACGGTGTCAACTCAAATAGAAAAACATAAAATATTCGGAGGAGTCGTTCCCGAAATCGCTTCGAGACTTCACACCGAATCAATTTGCTGTGTTGTAAGGGACGCGCTTGAAAAAGCGCAGACCGAAATAACCGATATTGACGCCATTGCCGTTACTTATGCTCCTGGTCTTATCGGAGCGTTGCTTGTAGGCGTGAATTACGCAAAGGGGCTTTCACTCGCTTCGGGCGTGCCGCTTGTTCCCGTGCATCATCTGCGTTCTCATATTGCTTCTAATTATATTACTCACCCGAGTCTCGAACCGCCGTTTATATGCCTTGTGGTTTCCGGCGGAAACACCTTGCTTGTCAAGGTGGACGGTTATACCGATTTTGAAATTATCGGCAGAACAAGGGATGACGCCGCAGGCGAGGCACTTGACAAGGCGGCAAGAACTATGGGCCTTCCGTACCCGGGCGGAGTAAACCTTGATAAGCTGTCCGTCGGCGGAAACTGCAATGCCTATTCGTTTCCAAAGCCTCATGTTGACGCAAGTCCGCTTGATTTCAGCTTTTCCGGACTTAAAACTTCCGTAATCAACACAGTACATAACGCACAGCAAAAAGGTGAAGCTGTTCGAAAGGAAGACCTGGGAGCGTCATTTATAAACGCTGTTGTTACCTCGCTTATTTCCAATACAGAAAAGGCTATGCAGACGGTTGATACAAATAAATTAGTTCTTGCCGGCGGCGTTTCGGCAAACTCCGTGCTTCGCAGAAGAATGGGCGAGACTGCAAAAAAGCACGGCTGGGAGGTGTATTATCCCGAGCTTTCGCTCTGCGGAGACAATGCGGCGATGGTAGCCTCACAGGGGTATTATGAATTTATTTCCGGTAAAAGCGCTGATATGTCCCTGAATGCGTATGCGACTATGAACATTACGGAAAAAGATAATTAACAAAATGTTCATTAAATTGACAAAAAATTATCGGTTTTTTATTGCAAAATAATCGCAGATGCATTATAATATGCTCATAATGGCGGAATTTGGAGTTTCTTTAATTCGACCGTTTATAATGTTAAATAATTTCGGGTATGTCGGTTGCAAAACAGGCAAAGCCGAATTTCAAAAGGAGAAATTACAATGTCAGCACTCACAACTAACAAGAGTATCCTTGATTGGATTGACGAAAAAGTCAAGCTTGTTAATCCTGCGGAAATCGTATGGATTGACGGCAGCGAAGAGCAGCTTGAAGCACTTCGTAAAGAGGCTTGCGAAAGCGGCGAGATGATTAAGCTCAATGAAGATCTTCTTCCCGGCTGCTATTATCACAGAACCAAGCCCAACGATGTTGCCCGTGTAGAGGACAGAACACTTATTTGTTCTAAAAAAGAAGAGGACGCAGGTCCCACAAACCACTGGATGGAGCCCTCAAAGGCTTATGAAATGCTTTACGATATTGCCCGTGATTCATATAAGGGCAGAACAATGTATGTTATCCCTTATTCAATGGGTCCTGTAGGCTCGCCCTTCTCAAAGGCAGGCATTGAGCTCACAGACTCAATATATGTTGTTCTTAACATGGCTATTATGACCCGTGTAGGCAAGAAGGTTATGGATGTTCTCGGCGACAGCAATGACTGGGTAAGAGGTCTCCACTGTAAATGTGATGTTGACCCCGAGAAGAGATGGATTTGCCAGTTCCCCGAGGACAACACAATTATTTCCGTAAACTCCGCTTACGGCGGAAACGTACTTCTCGGCAAGAAGTGCTTTGCTCTGCGTATCGCTTCCTATCAGGGCAAGAACGAGGGCTGGCAGGCTGAGCATATGCTTATCCTCGGTATTGAAAATCCGCAGGGCGAGGTTAAGTACATCTGCGCTGCATTCCCGTCAGCTTGCGGTAAGACAAACCTTGCTATGCTTATTCCGCCCGAGGAATACAGAAATAAGGGCTATAAGGTTTGGTGCGTAGGCGACGATATTTCTTGGATTCGTAAAGGACCCGACGGCAGACTTTACGCTATCAACCCCGAGAACGGCTTCTTCGGCGTTGCTCCCGGTACTAATGAAAAGTCCAACCCGAACGCTCTTGCAGCTACAAAGAAGGGTACAATCTTCACAAACGTTGCAAGAAATCTTGACAACAACACCGTTTGGTGGGAAAGCCTTGACAAGAATCCGCCCGTTAACGCAGAGGAGTGGACAGGTAAGAAGGTCAACGGACCCGAGTATGTTGCAGAGGGCAACAAGCTCGCTCATCCGAACTCAAGATTTACCGCTCCGACAGAGAATTGTCCCTGCCTTTCATCTGAATTTGAAAATCCGCAGGGTGTTCCGATTTCGGCATTCGTATTCGGCGGCAGACGCGCTAAGCTTGCTCCGTTGGTATATCAGTCAAGAGATTGGAACCACGGTGTATTCGTAGGCGCTACAATGGCTTCCGAGACAACTGCCGCAGCAGCAGGCGCAGTAGGCGTTGTTCGTCGTGATCCTATGGCAATGCTTCCGTTCTGCGGCTACCATATGGCTGATTACTGGCAGCACTGGATTGACATCGGTAAGACCCTTGATCCCGATAAGGCTCCCAAGATCTTCAATGTTAACTGGTTCAGAAAAGACGACGAAGGCAACTTTATGTGGCCCGGCTTCGGCGACAACCTTCGTGTTCTTGAATGGATTCTCAAGCGTTGCGACAACGAGGTTGACGCTCAGGAAACAGCAATCGGTTATCTTCCTTACGCTAAGGACATCAACCTTAACGGCATTGAGGATGTTACTGAAGAGTCTCTTGAGAAAATTCTTGATGTTGATAAGAACCTTTGGAAGGATGAGGCTGACGGCATTGAAGAGTTCTTCAAGAAGTTTGGCGACAAGCTTCCCAAGGAACTTGAAGAAAACCTTGCAACTCTTAAATCAAACCTTGAATAATCAATATTCATAAAATTTCAGCCGCTCTATTCCAAGAGCGGCTGTTTTTTGTTGCAATATCCGAAAAGTATGGTAAAATATCTAAAGAAAGAGGTGCAGCTATGGAACTTAAATTCAGACCTGACGGCAAATTTCGCATAATGCAGATTGCCGACATTCAGGACACGCAGATAACATCAAAGGACACCGTTGAGTTTATTGCGGCGGCGCTTGATAAGGATAAGCCCGACCTTGTAATCTTTACGGGCGACCAGATAAAGGGCTACGGCGTAACGCTTTTGCTCGGCGACCGTGAGGAGAATTTCAAAAAGGCGTTCGATAACTTCTTGAAGCCTGTTGTCGAAAGGAACATTCCGTTCACCTTCTGCTTCGGCAATCACGACGCGCAGGCGTTCGGCATCTCAAAGGAAAAGCAGTTTGAAATGTACAAAAGCTACCCCAACTGCGTTGCAGAGAGGGGAGATGAAACCCTTGAGGGCTTGGCAAACCACAATCTGCTTATCAAGGACAGCAAGGGCGAAAAGGACATTTTCAATATCTATCTTATCGACTCGCTTTCCTCGACCGCGGATGGCAGATGCGCCGCAGTTACCGAGGGACAGATTGAGTGGTATAAAAAAACGAGAGACGAGCTCAAGGAAAAGCACGGAGACTATGTAAAATCACTGCTTTTCCAGCATATACCGATGTGCGAAATGTGGGAACTTTTCAAGGAAGTGCCCAAAAGCCGCAAACCACATGCGCAGGGCTTCCGTGAACACTACGGCAAGTATTATTGGATAGATGAAAATCATCTAATCAAAGGCAACTGCGATTTTACATACGAAACTCCCGCAACTCCGAGCGAAAACACAGGCGAGTTTGACGCTGTCCGTGAAAAGGACGATGTCATTGCGGCTTTCTGCGGGCACGACCACAACAACAGCTTTGTGGGCGAATACAAGGGCTTTATTATGGGCTACACACAGGGCTGCGGCTTCAATGTTTACGGACCGAGACTTGAACGCGGCGTCCGTATAATCGATTTAGACGAAAACAATCTAAACACATTCACAACATATACCACAATGTACAAGGACATAAAGAGCGTAAAGGATATTCACAATAAGGTAAAGTACCTTATCTATTCCTATGCTCCGCCGAGCGTCGAATCCGTAATTCCCACGCTTAAAAAGGCGGGAATAGGTGCCGCCGCTCTCACTGCCGCCGCTGTCGCAGTGCATTTTTTGAAAAAATAAATTAGAATTATAGAATGGAAAAGAGATGTTCTTTTGAACATCTCTTTTTTGCCGCTTACATTGTGCGATAGGGGCAAGATCTTACGGGCGAGGACAAAATGAAAAATGAAGAATGAAGAATTGTGGGTGCTTCGCATTGATTATAATTTATATCATACCGTAGGGCGGGGGCTTGCTCCCGCCGAAAAAACCAGCACAAATTTAATATTATAATCGAATTTAATACCATATCACATCGTAGGGGCGAACTTCGTTCGCCTATTTTTATATGCTGAAATTTGACAGGCGACCGCAGGTCGCCCCTACGGGTTGTGCGTTGAAAAATAATGCCATATCAGCCGTAAATTGCAACGAAGCAACAACAATCTAACGGCAGGAGCAAGCCCCTGCCCTACGCTGTCAGTAAATATGAAATTTCCCGAGAACTTCCGCTCCCTTTACAAGGGAGCCTTTTCGTTTTCAATATATTGTATCATAAAACATAAAAACAGGACACCTTCACAATGAAAGGTGTCCTGTTTAATAATTACATATTTTAACATTTTAATAAAATTCATATGTGAGGCTTATATCAACCGTATCGCCGTGCGATGATATAAGACAGCTGTAATCGTTTCCACTTTTACTCGTTGTGCAATGGAGTATTTCGTTTTCTTCGTCTGTCCTTGACGCAATATGGCTTAAAACTCCGGAAGCACTGTAAACTTTGTCGTCGTATCGCTTGCTCCATTGTGCCGTTTCGTCAAATTTTCCTTTGACGAAATCCGAATAATCTTTTACTATTTCCTTGGCTAAATCTCCGTCGGCGGTAATCTCTCTATAGAAAATCCAATAAGACTTAATTTCCTGTGTTTCCGAATTCACCGTAACTCTTTCATCTCTTGCACCAAGAAGGTCGCTTCTTGTATAGACATCGTAATTTCCGTCGTCATAATGTCTGTGTGAAGTGAACTCGTCCGCACTTGTGAATTTACGGTCGCCGTCTGCAAAGTAACGGTTAAGTATTTGGGCGTGGTCAATATTGGTGCTTGAAACTTCATAGTCTTCAAGCGCCTGAACTCTTTCCTGCTCTCTCTTTGCGTCGTAATCTGTATTAAGTCCGACTAAACCTATAATGCATACAACTAACAGGAGGGGAATCAAAAGCTCAACAAGTCTGCTTAAAATCATTATTACACCTCAAACAACGATTGTTTTATTAAAGAATATCATAATTTTATCGACTTGTAAACAAAATTATCCCCGACAAATTGTTCTGTCGGGGATAAATATTTTAATTACACTTACAGTTCCACTTTTTGCGGCATACCGTTTTCTTCTCTCGATTTGTCCGCAAGGTAAACGCACAGATGACCCGCAACGGAGTCGAAAATCGAAGTGCAGGCGAGCGACGGCTTTCCGCCTCGTAGATATTCAACGAAATCCGCGGCAAGCTTTTCGTCTCCGCCGCCGTGGCCGCCGTATGCGCCGACCATATCGCCGCCGACTCTCAAATCAACCTCTTCAACAATCTTTTCGTCGGTCTTTGACGGGTGTATCTTTGAAACATAAAACTTCGACTCCTCAAAGTCGCCGTAAATTTCTCCGAGCGTGCCGATAATATGTATTCTCCTCTGCGGCTTTGATGAACCGCCTACCATATTGTGCGTGCCCGTAGCTCCGCTTGCGAAGTTCACAAGTACCGACTGATGGTCTACAACATTGTTGTCGCACTTGTATATGCATTTTCCGTAGTTTGAGTCGCCCTTGAGCAGGTTTATTCTGTCCTCATCGGTCGGATTTTCAATTCCTTCAAGCTTGTCCCATATGTAGAACGACCAACGCTCGGGCTGATCGAGGTAAAGCCTCTTTGCCGAGTAACGGCAGGTGTCCACCAACGGGCAGTCGACAAGGCATCTTGTTCCCGCCTCTTTCGGAGCGTTTTCGGGCTTGAACTGGAATTTTGAGCCGAAGCTTGAAATTGCAACGGGTTTCGTTTCCGACATCATCCACATTATCATATCCATATCGTGACAGCACTTCGCAAGAAGCATTGAGGTGTGGCACTTGTCGGAATTTGCCCACTTGCCCCTGACATATGAGGTCGAAAGATGGTGGTAGCTGACATGCTCGCAGGTCTGTATGTTTATAATGTCGCCTATCTCGCCTGCGGCAACCCGCTCCTTAATCGACAGATAGAACGGGGTGTAGCGCAGAACATGGCAAATCATAACCTTGTTGCCGTTCTTCCTTACGCAGTCGACAAGAGTTCTCATTTCCTCTTCATTGGTCGCAAAGGGCTTTTCAAGAAGCATATCGTAGCCCTTTTCAAGAAGCGGAATCGATGTTTCAATGTGCTGTTCGTCCATTGTTCCGTTGATTACCGCATCGGCGAATTTCGGCACCTTTGCAAGCTCCTGCGCCGAGTCGAAGCAGTTCTCTTTCGGAAAGCCGAACATTTCCATTGCCTTTTTCTGCCTGATTTTGTCGGGGTCGGCAACGCCGACGATTTTGAGCTTATCGGGGTCGGTCAGCGCAAGTTTTGAATACACAAACGCCCTGTGACCCGCACCGACGATTATTGCCGTGATAGGTTGTTTTTCCATTGTAATCATCCTTAAAAGTTATTAAGCACATTATAGTACACGCTCTTTGAAAAATAAAGAGCAAAAATAAAAAAGAGCGGTTTTCCGCTCTTTTTGTCTTTTGGTTGCCGGATTATTTTGCCGACTTTGCAAGATTGATAAAACGAAGTACGGTGTCAATGTCGCCCGAAACGCTTACCTTGCCTGTTGTGTAAGCGATTACGGGGTTGAGCTTGCCGTCAAGGATTTTGAAAAGATTGGTCGGATTTACCGTAACAACAGCCCAATTATCGTGATAATCGTAAGGCTCAACATTAACCTTACCGTCTTTAACCTCTATGTAGAAAATACCCTCGGTGTTCTTGCCTGAAAGGTTTATCTGAATAGCCTGAGTACCTTCGATTGAGGACGCGTCGATATCGGAATATTTTGCCTTTACCTTTGAAACTACCTGTTCGTATGTCATGGTATCGTCTCCTTTGTAATAATTTAACTAATTTTAACACCGATTTGTTGATTTATCAAGAAAATTCGATTGATAAAAAGACAGTATTTCGCCTATATTTCGTGCATTTTTTATAAAAAATAACAACAAAATAAGCCCGTATGCCGCCGAACGCAAAAACATTTTTTATATTGATAAAAACTGATGACAAAACAGCTTATTTATAGTATAATATCTTATGTCTGTAATTTTATATTGGAGGTACTGTTATGGCTGTTGTAAAAACAGAGGCGTATTTTAACTCTTCGGACAAAATCCATAAGATAAGAACTCTCATCTGGAGGGAAGAGGAGCTTACACCCATAGGTGTTGTTCAGCTCGCTCACGGCATGGCGGAGCATATTGACCGCTATGACGAATTCGCAAGATTTTTGGCGTCAAACGGCTTTGTGGTTTGCGGAAACGACCATCTCGGTCACGGCAAGTCCGTAAACGACCCGTCGGAGTTCGGCTTCTTTGCCGATAAGGACGGCGACAAGAGAATTGTCGACGATATGCATATACTCACAAAAATTATGAAGAAGAAATACCCCGACATACCGTATTTCCTTTTCGGTCACAGCATGGGCTCTTTCTGTGCAAGGGTTTACACCGTTCATTTCGGCGACGAGCTCAACGGCGTAATCTACTGCGGTACGGGCGAACTTCCGTCCTCTGCGGCTATGATACAGCCTATCGTTGACTCGCTTTGTGAAAAGTACGGTCCGAAAAAGCGCGTTGAGGCTCTCGGCGACATCTTCAGTAAGGTAACAAACCTGACCGTTCCCGACAAGACCGAGGACGGACTTGCGTGGCTTAGCCGTGACATACAGAACAGGGAGAACTACAAAAACGACCCGCTTTGCGGCTTTACATTTACCATTGGCGGTTACAGGGACCTTTTTGCTCTCGCAAACGAGGCTTCAAGCAGGCAGTGGGCATCACTTGTGCCGAGCAATTTGCCGATACTCATAATCTCGGGCGCACACGACCCGATAGGAATGAACGGCAAGGGCGTTATCTCGGTTTCCGACAACCTTGTGCTTGCGGGCAAGGAGCCGACGGTTATCCTTTATCCGAGCGACCGTCACGAGATACTCAATGAGGACGACCGTGACAGAGTTTACAACGATGTGCTCTCATTCCTCAATTCAACCTATGTTTCGTAACAGGAGAAATTTGTTTTGGCAAAAATTCAGAATATAACAGAAGAACAGCAGCGTACTCAAAGCGAATATGTCCAAAAGGTCAAGTCAGTGCTTTGTGCAAAGTATTATGACAGGACGCCCAAGGCTTATATCCACACCTACGGCTGTCAGGGAAATGTCTCCGACAGCGAACGGATAATGGGTATGCTCAAGGAGATGGGCTACGGCTTTACCGAGGAGCTTGACAAAGCGGATTTGGTGCTTTATAACACCTGCGCCGTGCGTGAGCATGCCGAGGACAGAGTATTCGGCAATGTCGGTATTCTCAAAAAGCACAAGGAGGAAAATCACGACCTTGTAATCGCTCTTTGCGGCTGTATGATGCAGCAACAGCATATCAGAGACAAGATTTACAAAAGCTATCCTTATGTCGACCTTGTGTTCGGCACGCATGCCGTGTATATGCTGCCCGAGCTTTTGTACAACACCTTGCAGGGCTCGAAAAGAGTTGTCTGCGCTCCCGACAAAAAGGGCGATATAGCCGAGAATGTTCCCGTTTACAGGGACAGGGGGATTAAGGCGTGGCTTCCTATAATGTACGGCTGCGACAACTTCTGCACCTATTGCATAGTGCCCTATGTCAGAGGCAGGGAGAGAAGCCGTGAGCCCGAGTTTATAATCGAAGAGGCAAAGCAGATTATCGCTCAGGGCTACAAGGACATTACGCTTCTCGGTCAGAATGTAAACTCATACGGCAAGAACAATGTAAGCTCCATGAACTTTGCGGGACTTTTAAGGGAAATCAACGCTCTCCCGGGCGATTTCACATTGAGATTTATGACCTCGCACCCCAAGGACTGCACAAAAGAGCTCATTGACGCTATGGCGGAATGCGACAAGGTCGCAAAGCATTTGCATCTTCCGTTCCAGTCGGGTAACGACAGGGTGTTAAAGGCTATGAACCGACACTATGATAGGGCAAAATATCTTGAGCTTGTCAATTACGCCAAGAAAAAAATGCCCGACATTTCGCTTACGAGCGATGTTATAGTCGGCTTCCCGGGCGAAACCTATGAGGAATTTCTCGATACGGTTTCACTTGTAAAAGAGGTGGAATTTACCTCGCTGTTCACATTTATTTATTCTCGCCGCACGGGCACAAGAGCCGCGGAAATGCCCGACCCCGTTTCAAGGGAGGAAAAGGGCAAGTGGTTCAAGGAGCTTTGTGATGCACAGGAGGAGATTGCCGCAAAACGCACGGGTGAGATGAAGGGTAAAACTTATCGGGTACTTGTCGAGGGTAAGTCGAAAAACAAGGAAAGCTTCCTCTCGGGCAGGACGGACGGAAATATTATAATCGAATTTTCGGGCGACGAAAGTCTTATCGGCGATTTCTGCTTCGTAAAGGTAACGGAAAGTCTCAATTGGATTTTGAGAGGCGAACAGGCAAAATAAATTATCCCTTTTTGGGTTAGTTGATATTAAAATTTTTATTTAAGGAGAAAATTATGGAACTCGAAAAACTCGCACGCCAACTCGGCGCTGCAATTCAGCAGGACAAGGTATATCTTGATTATCAGACTGCAATGAAGAACAACGAAGAGGATACGGCGCTCAACGAGCTTATGGGCAAGATAAAGCTTCTTCAGATGTCTTATCAGCATGAGGCTTCTCAGGAAACGCCCGATGAGAAAAAGCTCGAGCAGTACAACAACGAATTTCAGGGTCTTTATGCTCAGGTAATGACCAATGAAAATATGAAAGCATACGAAGAGGCAAGACAGGCTGTTGATGAAATGATGAACTATCTCACAGGCATACTTGCACTTTGCGTAAACGGTGAGGATCCCGAAACCTGCGACCCCCGTGCGCACGCACATGACCACAGCTGCGGCGGAGAGTGTTCTTCCTGCGGCGGTTGCCACTGATTGACTTAAACTATTGAAATTTCGAGGCGGAAAAAATGGCAGAATTATCACCAATGATGAAACAGTATTTTGAAATAAAGAAGAATTATCCGGACACAATTCTGTTTTTCCGTCTCGGAGATTTTTACGAAATGTTCTATGAGGACGCAAAAACCGCCTCAAAGGAGCTTGAACTCGTATTGACGGGTCGCGATTGCGGTCAGGAGGAGCGTGCGCCTATGTGCGGCGTTCCGTTTCACAGCGCCGATTCATATATAGCAAAGCTTGTTTCAAAGGGCTACAAGGTTGCCATATGTGAGCAGACGGAGGACCCGAAAGCCGCAAAGGGTATCGTTAAAAGAGATGTCATAAGGGTTATTTCGGCAGGCACGGTAATCGAGAGCAGTATGCTTGACGAAACCAAAAACAACTACCTTGCCGTTTTGTGCAGGGCGTTTGACGGTATGGGCATTTGCTTTGCCGATGTTTCGACGGGCAGCGTTTATCTCACATCATTTTCCGAAAATTGCGACGAAAAGGCTGTTGATGAGATGGCAAGATTTATGCCCACCGAAATTCTTCTCAACAAGGAGGCTGCGGCTCTTAAAAGGCTGTCGGCGTTTATCTCAAAAAAGACGGAGGCAACGGCGGATGTTTTGCCTTCCGAGAGCTTCGACTATGAAAAAGCCGAGCGGACGGTTCTTTTGCATTTTGACAAGCCGTCTCTTGAAAGCCTCGGACTTGAAAATAAGCAGAGTGCGGTGTGCGCTCTCGGTGCGGCTCTGTCATATCTCTATGAGGCGCAGAAAACCGACCTTAACAACATAAAGGAAATCAATTTCTATTCCGACGCAAAGTATATGAAAATCGGGCTTTCCACAAGGCGTAACCTTGAAATTACCGAGACTATGCGCGACAGGGAAAAGAAAGGCTCGCTGCTTTGGGTGCTTGACAAGACCAAGACCGCAATGGGCAAACGCCTTATCAGAAGCTGGCTTGAATGTCCGCTCTACGATTGCGCCGCAATTTCAAAAAGGCATAACGCCGTGGCGGAGCTTTGCGAGAGCACCAAAAAGCGTAACGATTTAGTCTCGCTTATGGCGGGCATTTACGATATGGAACGCCTTATGACAAGAGTGCTATACAACACGGCAAACGCAAAGGAGCTTTTGTCGCTGAAAACCACGCTTGAACCGCTTCCGAAAATAAAGGAAATTCTCAAGGACTCAAAATCGCTGTTGCTTAAAGATATATACAACGACATTGATGTGCTTGAGGATGTATATACTCTCGTTTCGCAGTCAATAAGCGAGGACGCTCCGTTTTCCGTTCGTGAGGGCGGTATGATAAACGACAATTTCAACGCAGAGCTTGACGAGCTTCGCAAGATAGTCAAGGGCGGAAAGTCTTTCCTTACTGACCTTGAAACCAAGGAACAGGACGAGACGGGAATTAAAAAGCTTAAAATCGGCTATAACAGGGTGTTCGGTTACTATTTTGAAGTGCCGAACGCATACAAGGAGATAGTCCCCGATACATATATCAGAAAGCAGACACTTTCAAACTGCGAACGTTATATCACGCAGGAATTGAAGGAGCTTGAAACAAAGGTGCTCGGCGCACAGGAGAGGATAGTAAGCCTTGAATATGAGATATTCTGCTCCGTGCGTAAAAAAATAGGCGAACAGTATGAGCGGACAAGCCGTACATCAAAGGCTGTCGCAACGCTCGACACGCTTTGCTCGCTTGCAAGCGTGGCAATTTCAAACAACTATACAAGACCCGATATAAACGATTCGGACACTGTAATTATCAAGGACGGCAGACACCCGGTAATCGAAAAAATGCTCAAGGACACGCCGTTTGTTCCGAACGATACGGAACTTGACTGCGACAAGAACAGAACCGCAATCATAACCGGACCTAATATGGCAGGTAAATCCACCTATATGCGTCAGGTTGCGATTATCGTTATGATGGCACAGATGGGCTCGTTTGTTCCGGCTTCTTATGCTTCGATAGGACTTGTCGATTCGGTATTTACCCGTGTCGGTGCGTCGGACGATTTGGCTTCGGGGCAGTCAACCTTTATGGTTGAGATGAGCGAGGTGGCGGAAATCCTTGATAATGCAACCTCAAAAAGTCTTATAATCCTTGACGAGATAGGCAGGGGAACCTCGACCTATGACGGAATGAGCATTGCAAAGGCGGTGCTCGAATACACGGCGGACAAGAAACGCCTCGGCGCAAAAACTCTTTTCGCAACGCACTATCACGAATTGACGGAGCTTGAAAACGAGATGGACGGCGTTAAGAACTTCAACATAGCCGTCAAAAAGAGGGGAGACGATATAATCTTCCTTCGCCGCATTATAAGAGGCGGCGCCGACGGAAGCTACGGTATCGATGTCGCAAGGCTCGCAGGCGTTCCCGACACGGTGGTAAAGCGTGCCAAGGTCATTTTGAAGTCGCTTGAAGAAAGCGGTGCTGCGCCCGTTATTTCAACCGCTGTGCGTGAAGAAGCGAGGGACGATATGCAGGTAAGCTTCGGTTCAAATGCCGAAAGCGAAATAATGGACGAGTTAAAGGCTCTTGATGTGAACACCCTCACGCCGATTGAGGCAATGTCAAAGCTTTACGAAATATCGGCAAAGGCAAAACAGGTTTAATCAAAATGAATTCGCAACGGAGGTGCGGCTGTGGGAAAGATAAACAAATTACCGAGGAATATATGGGAGCTTATAGCCGCAGGCGAGGTCGTCGAAAGACCCGCGTCGGTAGTAAAGGAGCTTCTCGAAAACTCTATCGACGCAGGCTCGACCGATATAACCGTTGAAATACAGAACGGCGGCGTGCGCTATATCAGAATTACCGACAACGGCTGCGGTATTGCAAGGGAGGATGTTCCGCTTGCTTTTGTAAGCCACGCCACAAGTAAAATTTCCTCCGCGCAGGATTTGGAGGCTATAATGACCCTCGGCTTCAGGGGCGAGGCTCTGTCGTCCGTTGCGGCGGTTTCCAAAACGGAGATTATCACAAAAACCAAGGACGAGGAAATCGGTACAAGGATGGAAATTTTCGGCGGCGAGCAGGTGTCCCTTGACGACGCAGGCTGTCCGAACGGCACAACCATCATTATAAGGGAGCTCTTTTACAACACTCCCGCAAGAATGAAATTTTTGAAATCCGACAAATCGGAGGCTATGGCGGTTGCGGGAATAGTTGATAAAATCGCTCTTTCACATCCCGAAATCAGCATAAGGTTTATTAAAGACGGCAAGCAGGTGCTCTGTACCGACGGCTCGGGAGAGCTTAAAAACGCTATATATTCCGTTTACGGGGACGAGTTTTCGTCCTCGATGATACCCGTGTCCTATGAGCTCAACGGTATGAGCGTCAAGGGTTTTGTTTCAAAGCCGTTTTATGCAAGGGGCTCGGGCTCAATGCAGCTTTTCTTTGCTAACAACAGGTTTATAAAAAGCAAGACCGCCTGCGCCGCGCTCAATGAGGCTTATAAGAACTCGATTATGGTCGGAAAATATCCTGCCTGCGTGCTCTTTATAGAGATAATCCCCGAATTACTCGATGTAAATGTTCATCCCGCAAAAACCGAGGTGCGTTTTTCAAACGAAAAGGCGATTTTCGATTTGATATACTATGCGGCAAAGAATGCAATAACAAACGACGCCTCACGCCCGCAGGTTCAGCTTAAAAACAGACCGAATACCGACATTTTACAGCCGCCCGTTCCCGAAACGGTGCAGACCGACTTGTATTCATTTAATTCGGAAATTGCAAAGAGCGAGCCTCCAGTTGAGTCAAGTCGACCCGTTACGTTTGCTCCGTCCGTTATCGACAGAAAGCCCGAGACGCCGAGCGGAATTTATATGAACTCGTCCGAACGCATTTCATATATGAAAAATAACGGAGAAGACGAAATTGACCTTTCCGTCAGGACATCGACTGTTTTGGACGAGATAAAAAATGACAGCGAAGCGGTCTATTCGGAAAATCCCGAAAAGGAATTAAAAAGAGGCGAGAACAGCGAGGTTTCATTCAAATATCTCGGCGAGGCTTTCAGAACATATATCTTTGCCGAATATAACGGCAGGCTTGCCATAATCGACAAGCACGCCGCCCACGAGCGTATGCTCTACAACAAGCTTAAAAAGGACAACGGTTCAAACGGCAGTCAGCTTATGTTAAAGCCCTGCACCGTGGTGCTCTCAAAGGAAGAATACATTGCCGTTACGGACAATCTTGATATGATGCGAAGCGCAGGCTTCGAAATAGATGACTTCGGCAACGGTTCGGTAATCGTAAGAGCCTGCCCGTTAAACCTTGAAAAAGAAGATGTCACGCAGCTTGTGACGGAAATTGCCGGCTATCTTACGCAGAATAAAAAGAATATATTGCCTGAACAGCTCGATTGGATCTATCATTCAATCGCCTGCCGTGCGGCGGTAAAGGCGGGAAACAAACAGACTGATTACGAGCTTATCGAATTTACAAAACAGCTTCTCTCCGATGAGAGCGTCAGATATTGCCCTCACGGCAGACCTGTTTTGATTGAGCTTACAAAGTACGAGCTTGACAAGCAGTTCGGAAGGGTGTGAAATATGCAAAAGCCCTCCTTACTTGTAATTGTCGGTCCCACGGCGTCGGGTAAAACGGCGCTTGCGGTCGAGTGTGCGAAAAAATTCGACGGCGAAATCATATCGGCTGACTCAATGCAGATATACAAGGGCATGAGCATTGCCACCGCAAAGCCCACCGAAGAGGAAATGCAGGGAATACCGCATTACCTGATTGATTTTGTCGATGTCACTTCGCAATACAGCGTGGCACAGTTTGTCACGGACGCGGAAGAATGCTGCCGCGATATATTGTCCCGAGGTAAGTTGCCCATTCTTGCAGGCGGCACGGGACTTTATGTTGACAGCTTTGTCAACAACATAAAGTTTTCCGAAGCGGACGGCGACGAGGCTTTGAGGAAAAGACTTTCGGACGAACTGAACGCCGTCGGAGCCGAAAAAATGCTCCAAAGACTTTCACAGCTTGACCCGGAATATGCCGCAAAGCTTCATCCGAACAATAAGAAACGCATTATAAGAGCGTTTGAAATTTATACGCTTACCGGTAAAACTCCCACCGAAGCGGCGGCGCTCTCAAGGAAAGAACCGTCACGCTACAACTGTTGCTTTGTCGGAATAAACTATAAAAGCAGAGAGACTCTGTATGACCGCATAAACAGGCGCGTTGACCTTATGATGGCAAACGGCTTGCTTGAAGAGGCGAAAATCTATTATGATTTGCCCAAGAAGTCAACCGCTTCACAGGCTATCGGATACAAGGAGCTAAAGCCTTATTTTGACGGCGAAATTCCCCTTGAACAGGCGGTTGAAAATCTTAAAATCGGAACACGGCACTATGCCAAGCGTCAGCTTACATGGTTCAGAAGAAACGAAAATATAAAATGGTTTTATCCCGACGAGGGAACAAAAGACGAATTTTCAGAAGAAGTATTTGATTATATAAAGAAGGTGATTTGATGCCTGAAAGCAATAAAAAAGACAAAATCATACAGTTTAAGAACGATAAGAAAAAAATGACGGTCCTTTACATTGTTGCGGCGGTTGCGTTTATTGCGTTCTTTCTGTATCAGGTGTTCAAAATCAACTATCAGCCCGTAAAAACGCAGGTGGCGTTAAGTAAAACGGTGGCTTCCACGGCGGTTACGAACGCCTTTGTCGTAAGGGACGAATATCCCATTGAGGCAAGCGTGACGGGAACGCTCGTTCCGCTTGTCGAGGACGGCAAAAGGGTTGCGAGCCAGGATGATGTAGCAGTTGTTTTCACAAGCGACGAGGCGGCTAAGACATATAACGAAATAAAATCGGTCAAGGAGGAAATATCGTATTTTTCCTCGCTTCAGAACAAGGTCGGCGTTCAGACTGCCGACATAACACCTCTTGATGAGCGTATCTATTCCGCTTGCGAGGCATATGCCGTTGCGGTAAACAACGGAAACATCGACTCTTATCAGACCTATGAGGACAATATAAGAGACGCCATAACCTCACGGCAGCTGTCAACGGGAACGGTCATCGACCCCAGCGCAAAATTAGGCGAACTCAATGCAAAGCTGGCACAGCTACAGAGTGCGGAAATCGGGTATAATACCATTAAGGCACCGCATCCGGGTTATTACATCAGCGTTGCCGACGGCTACGAAAACGCCGTTGACTATGCCAATATCCTGTCGATGACCACGGTGCAGATTTCCGATTTGTTCGACTCTTCAAAAACACAGAAAGGCTCTGTCGACAACTATATGGGCAAGCTTGTTGACAGCTTTAACTGGTATCTTTTGTGCGTTGTTGATTATGAGGACGCAGTTAAGCTTTCTGTCGGAAGTAAGGCAAAGGTTGAATTTACAATGACAACCGCAGAGTCGATAAGTGCCGAGGTTGCCGCAATTTGCGACACGGCGGACGGCAAGACGGGTGTAATTCTCAAATGTAACCTTATGAGCACCGAATATGCAAGTCTGCGTTCAGAGCAGATAAGGATTACCTTTGACGAGCATACGGGCTATCAGGTTCCGAACAAGGCTATCAGAGAGATCGACGGACAGAAGGGCGTATATGTCCTCAGCGGAAACATAGTCAAATTCAAAAAGATAAACATAGATTATTCGGATAACGAAATATCAATTTGCAACAATCCCGACAACGAAAGCGGCTTTGTTGAGCTTTACGATAATATAATTGTGGAAGGAACTGATCTTTATGACGGAAAAATCCTTGGTTGAGCAGAAGTATGCTGACATTGACTGCAACCTTAAAGCAATAAGGGAAGAAATTGCCGAAGCGGCAATCAAAAGCGGCAGAAAGCCCGAGGACATTGATTTTATGGCGGTTACCAAGACCGTTGACGAAATGTATATAAACCACGCCCTTGAGTCGGGAATTACCCTTATAGGCGAAAACAAGGTTCAGGAAATGCTGAGAAAAAAGCCCAATCTGAAGCTTGACGGTGTGCGTAAGAACCTTATAGGACATTTGCAGACAAATAAGGTGGCGCAGATTGTCGGCGAGGTCGATATGATAGAGTCGGTCGATTCGTTAAAGGTCGCAAAGGAGATAGGCAAGCAGTCTGTAAAGAAAGGCATTGTAACAGATGTGCTTCTTGAAGTGAATATCGGCAGGGAGGAATCCAAAACGGGATTTATGCCCGAAGCGGTTGACGAAAATCTCTGCGAAATCGCACAAATCGGGGGACTTCGTGTCTGCGGACTTATGACAATACCGCCGATTTGCGAAAAAACCACAGAACTTTGTAAATTTTTTGAGAATATATACAATATGTATGTTGACATTGACTCGAAAAAAATAGATAATGTATATATGAAAGTTTTGTCCATGGGTATGTCGTCGGATTATGTTCCGGCTATACTCTGCGGTTCAAATCATGTAAGAATAGGTTCAAAAATTTTTGGACCGAGAATATACTAATCAGGAGGACACAGAAATGAATTTGAAGGATAAGCTGAGCAACATTCTCAAAGTTTCGGAAGACGAATACTACGACGTTCCCGATTCCGAAGGCTATGAAGAAGCCGAAGAGCCCGAAGAGGACGATTACGAACCTGTTCCCCGTTATTCACAGAGAAATCTGCGCGACGCAAAGAGCGATCACAATAAAGTAGTCAGCATAAATGCATCGGCAAAGCTGCAGGTTGTTCTTACAAAGCCGAAGTCAATGGAAGAGGCAAGGGGCGTTGCCGACAACCTCAACCAGAAAAAGACCGTTATTTTGAACCTTGAATCGGTAAACGGTGAAACCGCAAGAAGAATTCTCGACTTTTTAAGCGGCGTTACCTATGCCAATAAGGCAACAATGAGGCAGGTTGCGAGCGACACATTTATGATTACTCCGTACAATGTTGATGTCAACGGGGATCTTTTGAGTGAGCTCGGCAACAACGGCTACGTTTTCGATAAATAATTTCAGTCAGAAGTGGGGTTACAATAATGCTTACACCGGATCAGATTAAATCAAAGGAATTTCATACCACGGGCAAAAGCTCGTACAAGGCTGAGGAGGTTGATGAGTTTCTTGAGGAAATTCATGCTTCCTACGACCAGATGTTCCGTGAAAACGGCAACATAATCAAAAAAATAAGTATTCTTGCCAATAAGGTGGAAGAGTATAAAAAGGATGAGGACAGCCTTCGCCAAGCACTGCTTTCGGCTCAGAAACTTGCCGATAAAATCGTGACCGAAGCAAAGGAAAATTCCGCCAAGGAGCTTTCCGAAGCAAAGGAAAAGGCTGAAAAAGCCGTTGCCGACGCAAACGCACAGGCAAAGAAAATCCTTGACGACGCCAAGGCTGCCGCAGACGCCAAGGTTCACGAGGCAAACAAGCAGGCGGACGAGATTATCGGCGGTATCAACCGTAAGGTAACACAGGAAAATCTTGTCCTTGAAATGCTCAAGAAAGAGGTTTCCGCTTTCCGCAACAAGATGATGGATATGTATAAAGAGCATTTGACCTTGCTTGACAGACTTCCCGCATACACAGAGGAAAAGGAAGAGCCTGCCGAGGAGAAAGAGCCCGAGGAGGAGCCGCATCAAACAGCTGCTCCCGAGCAGGAAACAGTTGAAACGGAAGAGCCCGTTGCCGAAGATCATGTTGAGGAAACTGTTGAAGATGCTGTCGAAGAACCCGTTGAGGAACCGGAGGAAGAGCCTGCCGAAGAAACTGAAGAGGGCGACGGCTTTGAGCTTTCCGATATAGAGAACATTCTTGACGAAGCAGATGTGTCCGAGGAGGATGAAGACGCCTTCACTCTTGACGAGACTGTGTTTAACGATGAGCCCGAGGACGATTTTGAAGATGTTTCTTCCGATGTGTCCGAGGATAACGGCGGCTTTTCTCTCAATATAGACGAGCTCGACTTTGATGACGACGATGACGGAATTACCGCCGAATCGGGCGATTACGCGCCTGTTGACGAGGAAAACGAAGAAGAGAGCGATGATGACGACGATGATGATGACGGCGCCGTTTCGTTTAAGAAGTTTTTTAAGAAGAAATAATTCAGAGGTGGAACGATGCTTCAGGCACTTACGATAATGACGATTGCGTTCTTAATAGCAATTGATCAGATTATAAAATTCATAGTCTTGAAGCATCTTGAACCCATCGGATCGATAACGGTAATAGATAAAGTATTAAGTCTGACATATGTAGAAAACACAGGGGCGGCGTTCGGTTCGTTCAGCGGCTATACAAGGGTGCTGAGCGTTTTCACAGCACTTGTGCTTGTTGTCGGACTTATTTATTTGTTGTCCGGTAAAATTCAGTCCAAGGTCGTTTATTGGGGCTTGACTCTTATAATTGCCGGCGGTGCGGCTAACCTTATTGACAGGGTAGGCAGGCATTTTGTAATAGATTATATAGATCCGCTTTTTGTCAAATTCGCCGTGTTTAACTTTGCGGACATACTTGTTACCGTCGGTGCATTTATTGTTATAATTTATCTTTTGTATGAGATTATAAGAGACTCTAAAAGCGCTAAAGTTAAGGAATGATATGAACAGTATAAGTATAATTGCCGACCTTGAAAGCGACGGCGAGAGAGTGGACAAATATCTGTCCTTTATCTTTCCGAGAACATCGCGAAGCTATATTCAGAAAGCTATTGAGTCGGGAAATGTCAGTGTAAACGGGAACACCGTTTCAAAGAATTATAAGCTTAAATCCGACGATAAGGTGGAATATCTTCCGCTTGAACCCGTCTCGCTTACGGTCGAGCCGCAGAATATTCCGCTTGATATAGTGTTTGAGGACGATGACCTGCTTGTTGTCAACAAGCCCAAGGGAATGGTTGTTCATCCGGCTCCGGGGAACTATGAAAACACGCTTGTAAACGCCCTTATGTATCATTGCAAGGACAGTCTTTCGGGTATAAACGGCGTTTTGCGTCCCGGAATAGTTCACAGGATTGATAAAAATACATCGGGACTTTTGATTGTTGCGAAGAACGACTTTGCGCACAAGGGTCTTGCCGAGCAGATAAAGGAACACAGCTTTACGAGGGAGTATCGCGCTATTTGCATCGGTCATCTCAAGCAGGAAGAGGGGACTGTCGTTGCCCCGATAGGCAGAAGCACAAACGACAGGAAAAAAATGACTGTAACCGACAAGAATTCAAAAAATGCGGTTACTCATTATAAGGTTCTCAAGCAGTTAAACGGTTACGATTATTTAAGACTGCGCCTTGAAACGGGCAGAACCCATCAGATAAGGGTGCATATGGCATATCTCGGTCATCCGCTTGCGGGCGACGATGTTTACGGCAAGCCGAGGAACACCGAGGAGCAAAGGCTTTGCGGACAGTGCCTGCATGCGGGCCTTATCGGCTTTATCCACCCGAGAAGCGGCGAGTATGTTGAGTTCTCAACGGAGCTTCCCGAGTATTTTACGAGGTTTATGAAAGGGTTGTAAAAATGTCAGATAAACAGATAAAAACGGACTTTTCCGATTGGTTGGTCGTGTCGGACATTGACGGCACGCTCAATAATAAATTAAGACGGTTGCCGAAGAAAAACTATGACGCCATCAACGAATTTGTTGTTGAAAAAAAAGGCAGATTCACTTTGGCTTCTGGCAGAAATGTAAGCTCGATACGCAAGCCGTATGAGTCCTTGCCTATGATTTCGGGTACACCTGCCGTCATACTCAACGGCGCAGGCATATATGATGTGAAGAACGATAAAATTCTCAATTTTACGCCGATAAATCCCATGGGCTACGAGCTTGTAAAATCTGCAACGAAAAAGTTCCCTGCGCTGGAGGTGTATATCCTTACGGACAGGGAGGCGTATGCGATAAATTCTCATATTTTTGCGGAAGTGATGATAAAATCGGACAGCTTACCGCATAAGCGCTTCAAAAACGCTTCCGAGGTGCCGCCGGACGGCTGGGGCAAGGTCATTTTTATGGGTATGCCTCCGCTTATCAGTGCCGTTAAAAAGTATCTTTACGGTGCGGGCGGAACCGATGTCAACTTTATGTCATCGTCGATAGCCTCGTTTGAAATGCTTGAAAAGGGCGTACATAAGGGCACGGCGATTATGAAAATTGCCGATATGCTCGGAATTAAAAAGGAACATACAGCCGCAATCGGAGATTATTTTAACGATTTTGATATGCTTAAAACAGTCGGTTTGCCTGCCTGCTGCGGTCAGGCACCGAAAGAAATGCACGAAATTGCAAAATTCGAGGCATGCCACTGTAACAAGGGCGCAGTCGGAGATTTGCTCAATTATATAATGTACACATACAAGGAGAACTGATTATGGACGCTATGAAGAAAAAAGAATTGCAGATTTTTGCTGCAAAGGCACGCATAGGCGTTATTGAAGGCGTTTACAATGCCAAGGCGGGACATCCGGGCGGCTCGCTTTCAATCTGCGATTTGCTCGCATACCTTTATAACGAAGAGATGAATATCGACCCGAAAGACCCGCATATGGATTCAAGAGACAGGTTTGTCCTTTCAAAGGGCCATGCCGCTCCCGCACTTTATGCGACTCTTGCTCTTAAAGGCTTTTTCCCCGTTGAGGACTTAAAGACCTTGAGAAAGTCCGACTCTTACCTTCAGGGTCATCCGAATATGAATAAAATCCCCGGCATCGATATGAGCACAGGCTCGCTCGGTCAGGGCATTTCCGCCGCAGTAGGTATGGCTCTCGGCGCAAAGTTCGATAAAAAGGATTACCGTGTTTATACCGTTCTCGGCGACGGCGAGATTGAAGAGGGCGAGGTTTGGGAGGCTGCAATGTTTGCCGCTAATCAAAAGCTCGATAACCTTGTTGCTGTCGTTGACTTTAACGGACTTCAGATTGACGGTACCATCGATGAGGTAAACTCCGCTTATCCGATTGCTGACAAATTCAAGGCTTTCAAGTGGAATGTTATCGAAAAAGACGGTCATGATTTTGACGCTATCGAGGACGCTCTTAACAACGCAAAGGCAACAAAGGGCGTGCCGACCTGTATTGTTATGAAAACAGTCAAGGGTAAGGGCGTTTCATATATGGAGGACGCCGTAGGCTGGCACGGAAAAGCTCCTAATACCGAAGAATACGAACAGGCGATGACCGAACTTAAAGCGGCTCTCGCAGAATTGGAGGCTTAAATTATGGCAGAAGTAATTAAATGCGCGACCCGTGACGCTTACGGAAAAACGCTTGTAGAATTGGGCGAGAAAAACGATAAAATAGTAGTCCTTGACGCAGACCTTGCGGCGGCTACAAAAACAGGAATGTTCAAAAAGGCTCATCCCGATAAATTCTTTGATGTAGGTATTGCAGAGGCTAACCTTATGGGTGTTGCGGCAGGTCTTGCGGCAACGGGACACATAGTTTTCGCTTCGTCGTTCGCTATGTTTGCGGCAGGCAGAGCGTTTGAACAGATAAGAAACTCAATCGGCTATCCGCACCTCAATGTTAAAATCGGCGCAACTCATGCCGGTATATCGGTAGGCGAGGACGGCGCAAGCCACCAGTGCTGTGAGGATATTGCTCTTATGAGAACTATCCCGGGTATGGTAATACTCAACCCTGCAGACGACATTGAAGCAAGAGCCTGCGTTCTTGCGGCTGTTGAGCATGACGGTCCCGTTTATATGCGTTTCGGTCGTCTTGCAGTGCCGAGAGTATTTGACGAAAGCTACAAGTTTGAAATCGGAAAGGGCAGCGTACTCGTTGAGGGCACGGACGCCACAATCATCGCTTCGGGTCTTATGGTAAATGAGGCTCTTATGGCTGCCGAAAATCTCAAAGCCGAGGGCATTTCCGTAAGAGTTGTCAATATGGCGACAATCAAGCCTATCGACAGGGATATAATCATTGACTCGGCTAAGAAAACGGGCGTTATCGTTACTGCCGAGGAGCACAGCATTATCGGCGGACTCGGTTCGGCTGTTACGGAGGTTGTATGTGAGACTGTTCCCGTTCCCGTTGTGCGTGTAGGCGTAAACGATGTGTTCGGAAAGTCGGGTCCCGCAGTTGAGCTTTTGCATATCTTCGGACTTGACGCCGCAAATATCGCAGAAAATGTCAAAAAGGCAATTAAGCTTAAATAAAAAATCAACCGCAAATGAAAAGACCGCTCATTGACGGAGCGGTCTTTTATAATGTCCGATAATAAATTATCCGTTACATTTCTTGTCAAAACTCGGATTGAAAGCGTAAAAATTCTTTTCATTGAGCTTATCCGTAGCAAGTCTCAAGCCCTCTCCGAAGCGCTGATAGTGCACTATCTCTCTTTCACGCAGGAATTTTATGGGCTCTCTGACATCGGGGTCATCGACAAGGCGCAGAATGTTGTCGTATGTCGTTCTTGCCTTCTGCTCTGCCGCCAAATCCTCGTGCAAATCCGTTATAACATCGCCGTTTGACTGTATATACGACGCCGTAAACGGAGCGCCGCTTGCCGCAACGGGATAAACGCCCGTTGTGTGGTCGACAAAGTATTTGTCAAATCCGCTTTTCTTGATTTCATCGATGGAAAGGTTCCTTGTGAGCTGATAAACTATGGCGCCTATCATTTCGAGATGTCCCAATTCCTCCGTGCCGATGTCGGTAAGCAAACCTTTAAGCTCGGCATATGGCATTGCAAATCTTTGCGAAAGGTAGCGAAGCGACGCACCTAACTCTCCGTCGGGACCTCTATATGGTAATTGGTTATAATTTTTAGGCGTAATAAAAAATTGTGAGAGTTTTTGTTTTGGAGTCATAGAGTGCCTTGGAAATAAAGGTTTTTAGCAAGGCGTTTTTCTCGACCTCTGAAATTGCAGTTGACTGCAAGGCGTCTATGGCGGACTTTATCTTTTCTTTTACGGAGCGCAGCTTTTCCGCCTTTTCTTTTTCCGAGAGGGGAGCGGTAAGCTTTTCAAGCTCTTTGTTTAGGCGAGAGATTATACTCATTTGTGCGGTCTTGTTTTCCTTATATTCTTCTATGGTGTCAACACCGTTTAAGTAAGCTTCTTTCATTCGGGCGAGTCGGGAAGTTTCGCGCTTTAGCTCTGCCTCAAGCTGCGTCTGTCTACTGCTTTTTGCGACTGAATTTGTTGTCATATCGACTTTTAGTGATTCATCCTTTAACGCTGCCTGCAAATGATATAATAATGCTTCATTGAGCTTGTCGAGGCGCACGCTTGACGACGAATCGCATTTGTTGTGTAAATACATAGGACACTGAACACGGGGAGCATCCCTATGGCTGCAAAAAGTGAGATTGTGGCCGCAGGCGGCACATTTGACAATTCCTTTCAAAGCGTAATCGTGGAACGATACAGTCCTTACGGAATTTCCATAGGTCTCTTTGTTCTTCTTAATGATTTTTTGAGCTTTATCCCACAGTTCACGACTGATAATGGGCTCGTGGCAATCTTCTTGAAGCATAAAATTACCGTCGACATATCGTTGACGGCTTCCGCCGCCCTCAAGCGTATATCTGATACACCCGATATAGACCGGGTTTTCAAGATAATACTGAACCGTCCGGCGTTCGGTAAGATTACCTCGTTTTGTTTTTATGCCTCTTGCGTTTAAGTCCTTTGAGATAGCCCAAGCGCTTTCTCCGTTTGTGAAGCGTGTAAATATCTCTTTTATGATTTCCGCTTCGGCAGGCTCGGGAATATACTTTTTATTTTCAAAACGATAGCCGAACGGTGCGGCGGACATAGCCTGTTTGCGGGAAAATTTCTCAAGCATACCACGCTTGACCTCCTCGGAAAGGTTTGCCGAATAGTATTCGTCCATTGACTCAATGAGACCCTCTACGATAATAGACATTTTATCGTCTGCGATAGGTTCGGACACAGATACAACACTGATACCGAGCTTTTTCAACATGGATTTGAATACGATTGAGTCCTCTCGTGAGCGAGCGAAGCGGCTAAACTTCCAGACGATAATTGCGTCAAACTGTTTCGGCTTTTTCTTGGCTGTCGCAATCATTGCCATAAAGGCAGGGCGGCGCTTTGCGGATGTGCCCGAGATACCGTCGTCGTGAAAAACATAATCTTCATCGAGCGAATAACCGTTTCGGGCGGCAAAGGCTCGTATTTCTTTCAGCTGACTGTCGGGCGACAACTCCAGCTGGTCGTCGGTCGAAACACGGATGTAAGCCGCAGCACGCTTTATTTTTTCTTCGGCTGTTGAAAAATTGCCGTAATTTATGCTTTTTTGCATAAAAAAACACCTTTCTTTTGACAAATCGTCGGAAAGGTGTTAGAATAATCTTGGTTAAGGAAGTGTGGAAAAATCTAACATCTAACACCTTACCGCTTATATCCCTCAGGCGTTGGCAGACGCTTGAGGGATTTTTTTATTAAGTTTATTTATGTAATACTATGCTTTTAACTTGTAGGGTTATCGTTAAGATAAACTTTACCGTCTATTGCGACATAGTTTATATTATAACCGCTCATATCATCCGCAAATGTTAAAATCACAGTAAATTCAGAGCGAACCATTGTTCCAAAACTATTTTGAGAATCGACAAAGCTTGAAATCTTAACTCTCTTTCCGGTACGCACAATTTTCCAATCTTCATCATAGTATGAGTACTTTGCAGTTTTAGGCGCTTTGAGGTATTCTTCAACCGTCATTTGGGCAGCAGTCCAACACTCTGTATCCGTCGGGCGAAGTTCGGTCGTTGTTTCCGCTTTTGCGCTTTGGCTTGAACGAATATGATTAACCGAAAAAGCAACAGCAATTACAGCTACTATAACAAGTATAAGTATCAGCTTACTTTTACTCTTGCGTTGTGGGGTCGGCTGTGTAGGGCCTGTCTGTGTGGATTCTACTTGTGAGTTTTGCGCTATATTAGCATCAACCGCTGTATTCTCTGTTGAAACAGGAGTTCCGCAGTTTGAACAGTAAGCCGAAGTGACCTCTGCTCCGCATTTTGTACATTTCATTTTCATTTACCCCTTTCAAAGGTTTTATAATCTGTGTAATTATAAAATACCATACACATATAAAAATAGCAATATATAATTTGACAAATAAGTATAAAATAATTATTCAAAGTGCATTTTTATAAAGCATTTTGTGATTATTTGTCCGAATACTCCGAATAAAGAGCGTTATTTATAAGCTCAAGTGCTTCCTTTTTCTTATCTTCGGATAAATTTCTGAATTTTTCAAGCATTTTTGCCTCGTCGTCAGTTAATCTTGAAGCTAAAGTATATTTGCGTGTTTTGTCAGAATCCATATTTTTCTCCTTGTTTTGTTTACTAAAACTGAAATTGCAAGTCTAAGTCCCATTATTGGTACTCGGAACTATTGACAAGAGTCTTAAGTTGTGCTATTCTTTAGTAGAACATTAGAACAAATGTTCGGGAAGGAGCGTACACATGACAGAAAAAGAGACGGAAATGATTGAGTTGATACGGTCTTATCCTGACACAGAGTACGCTCTGCAAAAGGCAATTGAGATTTTTACTTTTTGTGCAGAGCAGCTCGCAGCATCTCAAGCGCCATATCCTGCTTGTCTTCGGGAAGCTCCCTGAACAGTTCAAGCAGACCCTTTTCCTCTTCGGATAATTCCGGGGAGGATTTTTCTTTATCAGTTTCTGTTTTTCCGTCCATTAAGTAGGAGGGAGTAACATTGAACGCATCAGCAAAGGCCTGTATTTTTGAACGAGGAATGTCAACTGTTCCCGCCTCAATTTTAGCAACTGCCGATTTATCTTTATATCCGACAATTTTTGCAAGTTCAGTTTGAGACAAACCTTTGCTTAAGCGTAATTCTTTTATACGGTCATACATTGTCATAGAATCACCTGCCTCGTCGCCATTATAGCATACGGTTGAACAAAATTCAATAATTTTTGAAAAATATTCAAGAAAAGTGTTGACAGTAATTCAACCTCGTGTTATTATGTTGGAGTAGAATACAATTCAACCAAGGAGGAGCAAATATGAACACGACCATTAACGCAAATAAAATTAAAGGACGAATAAGGGAATTGGGATTTACACAGTCCGGAGTAGCAAAAGAGCTCGGTATTTCATCTACAGCACTTAACAATAAGCTGAGTTGCAAATCTGAATTTACTGCATGTGAAATTGCCGCTCTTTCTAAAATTTTGGCGATAACTAATAAAGATGCATATTTTTTTGTCTTAAAAGTTGAATGAAATTCAACTTCACGAAAAAAGAAGAATAAGAGGAACTTTATGAAAATTGATAATTGGTTCTTAATGAAGAATTACTCGCAAGGGGAGAGATATGCGATTTCGCTTACTGACCCGATTATAAAAAAGGAAACATCAAAGGCATATTTTCCTTGTTTTTGAAACGGAATTCGGAACGATTAAAGGCTGGTTTCCGAAAGCCGTTTGTAAAAAGGAAGCTTTTGACTGACAGGAGGCAGAGTTATGAAAGAGGTTAGGCGTTTGACAGCTGAAAAGCTCAGGAGGGCTTGCACAAAGAACAATTTGTACACACTCGGCGATTGTAAAGAATATGACACAATTCTTACTTACGCAAACGAGCTTTCCGATGTTACGACCGATAAACTGAAAAAGATTGCCACAGACATTAAAGTGCATAGCGATACCGAATACGATGTGCCGTGCATAATGTTTATTTTGGCGAATGAGTACTGCAACTATCTCTTCTTTGAGGAGGATACATAAAATGATTAGGGCATTTTTTGAACTTTTGATGTGCGTTGCTTTGATTATAGGCTTTATATACGAAAAGGAAATAATCGATTTCGAGATGTTTCTCAAAAACAGGCTGAGAAAAGCCTTATACAAAAGGTTATGCACGAAGCGGAAAAGAAAAGCCGTTAAATATGACATTCTTGAGTGCGAGGACGACACCTGTGTTTTTCTCATACCGAGGAAATAATGGATATGCAAATACAGACAAGATGTTGCCGCATAAATTTTACCGGGAGGGGAGAACATGGCAAAAACACATAAAAATGACATAAAAGTAGTTGCGATGTTGTCGCTTAACGGTCCTGACGGCGACTACAAGCCGTACGATGATTACAGCGAAGCGGAAAAAGCAGAATTTGCAAAAAGGGCAACAGAAAATATAAGCAAGGCTCTTGCGAACTGTCTCGAAGCCCGAAAGCATTATTGCAGTCAACTGCAGGAGGGAGAATAACTATGGAAACGGATAAAATCATTATTTCACAGGCTAAGGAAATAGCTGAATTACGGGATGCACTGTCATCCGCTGAAAATAAAGGCGATACATTCGGGCGATTTTGGCTTGCCGAAAAGGAAAGGCGCGAGAGAGCCGAAAAAGCATATGACCGCTTGCTTTTTGAGTTCAGCAGGGCTTTGGAGATAATCCGAGGTTCGGGCATTGAGTATGAATCGGAAATAATCGAAGCGGAAACGCAGAAAGGATGTTCTGTAAATGGGTAAGCAAACTAACGGCAAAATCAGAAATCATTCTAATTACAGTTTATCGACAGAACGCATATGCCTTATTTGTAATTCCTCTTTTGAGGCGGATTGCGGTTACGGAAGCGCTATATGCCAGAGTTGTTGTCAAAAGTACAAAATAAAGCCGAGAACAGGAAAGAACCGATACCCTTGCACCAATTGGAAAATATGTAAGAAGTGCGCACATCGTGCAAAGATAACGGACAAGCAGTACATTTGTGACTGCCTTGCGCACACGGGACATATAAGAGATTTAACATCTGACGGCACACAGTGTGCGACATTTGAAGCAGTGGGGGTTAATAACTATGACGACGACTGATAAACAGCTTTGTGCTAAATGCGGTAAGCCCCTTGTCGGTGCCGTTCACTGCCGACGGGACAAGCACATTCCGAGAGACCCCGAAGAGGCACGGTTCGGAAACAGGATTTGTTGCTCACACTGCTACGACTGTAAGCATTTTGACGACCGAATATCTGTTATACGGTGTCGGTACCCGGAGTGGGAAAGGTAATCTTACATACTATTTATATAAGCTCAAAAAAAGAAAAGCGGCGGTCGCCGCTTTGGGGCTTGTATGTTGTCTTAACTTAACGCACACAAAGGAGTAACAAAATGAAAGAAAAAAGTATTGGTAGTGCTGTACAGTCAGAGTCAAGTCCTGTCTTGTCTTTTGAAGAACAGCTCAGATGTGTAATGCAGCAGTGCGAAGTCGTTGAGGCGGTTCGCGAGGATCCGTCTAACCTTCGCCTTTATATGCAGATGTGCAAAATCATAACGGAAGTGTTCCGAAAAAACGGCAGCGACGACATAAGAATTGACCGACAAACAGTAAAGGCTTCAAAGGTTCAGGAGGTTTTCAGACAGATAGGAAGCGACGAGCTTCGGCATGTTGCCGACAATGTTTGCGGCATAGACTATAAAATCAAGTTCGTCAAAGCGTACTTAACGACCGCACTGTATAATTCGGTGTTTGAATCTGAACTCGGGTTGCAGAACTCCGTCAATGTGGATATGAAGGACGGCTCGGTATGATTAAAGAATTACAACACTTTGCGGGAGATTATCTTGAAGTTGATTTTCTTCCGTATAAGGTTCCGCCTCGAAGGGGCAGAGGCAGACGAAGTAAGCCGACAAGTGAAGCGCAGGCGCATTTGAACCAGGCTAATCGTGAACGGGAATTATATATGCTCATTCACGAGAACTTCACTCGGGAAGACTATGCAATTCATCCGACATATGCCGAGCCATTCCGTCCGCCCGACGCTAAGACCGCTTTGAGGGACCGGCGGAATTTTATTCTTAGGTTGAAACGCTTATACAAAAAATATGATATTGACGACTTGAAGCACATATCTGTGCTTGAACAAGGCGTACGCTCGGGTAAGCTCCACCACCATATGATTATATCGGGCGGCGTTCCTCGTGAGCTTGTTGAGAAGTGTTGGGGAATGGGAATATGTAACTGTCGTCAGTTGCAATTCTCGGAGCGAGGAGTTATAGGACTGTCGCATTACATAGTCAAGTCGGCCGCAACGGACGACGAAGATAATGCACGATGCTCGTTCAAATCATACAGCTGTTCTCGCAATCTGCGCCGACCGAAGCCGCCTAAGGAGCGGAGGGTTTCGACAAAAGTTTTCAACGCTCTTTGGGATGAATTCGAGAATAGAAAAATATTTGAAGAGCGTTACAAAGATTACTTCTTCGTCGAGGCTGTTCGCACAGACAATGTTGAATTCGGCGAAAGATATATGACTGTTCGGCTCTGCAAGAAGTCGGCGAAGCTCGATTATATTTATGACCGGGATTATAGCGGAGGAATATATTTTTCAACCGCTTCACGGCGGGCACGCGTCACATTAACACCCCCGGGGTAAAATCTTTTGAAAATAAAAAAATCGTATCTACCGAAGCCCCTTACGACAAAAGGGGAAAGGTCGCGCGTAAGAAAAATGATTTTCGGTACGGTTTTTGACAGCGGAACTTATTCGTAAAATCGGGTAAGTTAATTTGAGAATTTGCGCAGTGGAAAGGTTGTTCCTTAATTAACAAGCGAAGCGGCTTTTCAAAAAAATTTTTCGCTTCTTATGAAAATTTTCATTTTAATAAAAATCTATAATAGGAAAAATTTTTGTCCGTTAACTTTCTTTGTGAAACCGCAGAGCGGAAAAGGCATAACGCTGTTGCTAAGTGAAGTGAGTCGGTCGTCAGTGTCGCTTAAAAACAGGAGTTATTGCTGCGAATTCAAGCTGCATATGCGTGAAAATTATTTAAGAATAAAGGGCAAAACAGGTTGAATTTATCTTGATTCAAAAAAATCATACTATTATCGAGAGGCAGAAAGAAGAGGAAAAAGTAAAAAGGTAAAAACAGCAATAAACGCCGGCAAGAGATGTTAGGAGGTGTAAGTAACGGTAAAGCGGAGTGCACCCGAGCCGAGGGGTGTATGTGAGCTTGTTATAAGTGCTTGCGGCTTAAAAATTTTATTTGTTTTCGGCGAAAAGGAGTAAAAAACATGGAAAATTACATAATCAAGGCAATTGAAAGAATTGAAAAAGAACTCAAAGAGATGAATGGCTCAAACAAAGCTAACGCAGTTTCGAAAGAGACGGGACAGGCATTGATTTCATTCTGTAAACAGGATGAAGAGTTTGCGCAGGCGGTAGTGCAGGCCGACAAACCTTTCGGAGAGGCTTGCGAATATGCGGTAAAAGGCTGTAAGAATTCGATTTCCGATATTGAAGTTTATCGGAGAGCGGTGGAGTTCTATTTTCCCGGAGCTACGGTTGAAATGAATATGACTATCGACCTTTGTGGGGCGGTTAAGGCAAATAAGACGGTTATCAATCTGAGCTTTTCGGACCTGTTTGATTGAGGTGATAACAATGCGTGAATTAAAGACGGCAGCTGCCATTTTGAAAAATGCGCCGAAGCTTTCGGACACGGATATTCAGACAATAAACGAAAGTTACAGCCCGTATATGTTTTATAAAAATGATGCAAAAACTGATACGCAGCACTGTATATGCAGCTCATGCAGAAAACATTTTGATGTTTCATATACACAAAGAACCGTTACCCCTGCGGACAGAGAGTTTTTACAGGCTTCGCATAATCAACAGGTTATATGTCCTAAGTGTGGGCGAACAGTTCAGAAGAAACAAATAGGCAGGGTTAAAAACTGTGCTACACTCGGCGATTATCAACGATTTGTATTTGTGAAACGCAGGTCAGAGCAAGAGGTTTATTTGATATATGCATACACCTACAAGGAATACAGGCACATATATCCAAGCAGGTCAAGCGTGGTAGAAAGCGTTGAATATGACACGCTGCCTTTTTGTGAAGTAAACGCAGTTTATTATTTGACGCCGAATCAGCAGAGGGTTTTTAAGTGCTCGCCGTGGAGCGGCGAATGGGAAGAGTCAAAAATTGCGGAACCATATACAAAGAGTTGGTTCTATAACACTACCGCAAAAACAAAAAGAGGTTATGTGTTGATAGGGTCGCAAATTTTGAAAAAGACTTTTCTTCGCTATATTAACCTTGATAGGCTTTCTGATCTTTATCAGCAAATCAGAGTTGAAAACTGGAGCGCGTATTATTGGGGATATGTTGAAGTTCCGATATGTAAGATAATCTCGCTTTTTGCAAAATACAAAAGTTTTGAATTTCTCGAAAAACAGGGCTATGACAACTTGATTTATTCGATGATTGAAAGACAGGAGGAGGCGCCGACTCTGTATGACTGGCAAGCGACGACACCATGTAAATTTTTCAAAAAACTTTCAAAGCCCGAGATAAAGGCACTGAAAGAAAAAGACCTTTGCGGTCGTTCCGAGCTGTATTTGTATCTGCGATTACGGACAGAGGAACAAAAGCTGTCTGTGGAAGATTTCGCAGCGGTTCTCGAATTCTTTCCGAATGACACGAAAAGGTTTTTATCAGTCAAGCGAAAGTATGAAATTACTGTTTGTGAGACCAGAAAGTATTTACTTCGGTGTAATGATCGCCGAGTCCGCTCGGGGACCACAGGTACACTGTGGCTCGACTATATTGAAGCCGCCGAATATTGTGAATACGACCTGCGTGTACACAATGTCATTTTTCCGAAGAAGCTTGCAACCGCACATGACGAAGCGGTTGCGAACCGACAAAGGATAATTGATGAGCGCAACAGAAAGTCACTTCCCCAAAGGCTCGCCGAGGATAAAGAACGATTGCAAAACGAAAAGGATTCGTATGCGTTGCGATATAAAAAGCTTGAGAAAATTTTTGCTTTTCAAGATAACGGTTACTGCGTAATTGTTCCTACGGGCGCAACGGAAATAATCCTTGAGGGAAAAAGTCTTGCTCACTGTGTGGGCGGTTATGCCGACAGACATATAAGAGGGGCAACAACAATTTTGTTTATACGACGAATTGACCGAAAGGAAGAAAGTCTTATTACCGTTGAAATGAACGAAAAAGACCTCACAATAATTCAGGTGCACGGCAGAGGAAACCGTCCGCCCGATAAAAACGAGCAGGCTTTTATAGACAAGTGGCTCGTCGATATAAAACACAGGAAAAATAAAAAATCAAAAGCAGCGTAAAGGAGTGCCGATATGAGCGAACTTATAAACATTAACGGAAGAATGAGCGAAACACAGGCCGAAGCGGTCAAGCTTCATCAGAGCATAATGCTCAATGCCGAGCTTGCGGCTAACAGCATGGTCGCAATGTGCAGGGACCTTAAAGCCATGAGAGACAGGAGACTGTATGAAGAACTCGGGTGTTCGGAGTTTGGAGAGTACACGGAAAAGCTTGTCGGCATCAAAGCCCGGCAGGCATACACATACATAAGCACATACGAAAAGCTCGGAGACACGGTTTTGCAGTCAAATGCAACGCTCGGAATAACGAAGCTTAGTATGATTGCTCAGTTGAATTCCGAAGATAGGACTGAAATGCTCGAAAGCGGTAAGGCGGATGAGATGACTGTCGCTGAACTGAAAAGGCTTGTCGAGGAAAACAAGAACCAGGGCGAGCAAATTTCAATGCTTACCGCCGAAATTGAGCAGTTAAAGCAGGATGAGGATACAGCGGCGGAAAATTCAGCATTTGAGGAGACGATAACACAGCTGAAATCACAGCTTGAAGAGAAAAACGCACTTGTCGATAAACTTGAAAAAGACCTTGAAAAAAACCAGGAACAGACGCCGGATGTTTCCGACGGAAAGGCTATCGAAGAAAAAATAAAAGACAAACTTTTGAAAAAAGCCGAAGCGGAAAAGAAAAAGGCATATTCAGAGGGCGAGAAATCCGCACAGGCGGCCGCAAATCAAAAAATTGATTTACTCAATTCACAGATTGAAGCTGCAAGGCTTCATTCGCAGGAGCTTGAAAAACAGCTTGCTTTGTCCGACAGCGCCTCGGCAGAGGCAAAGGTGTATATTTCGGCGATACAGTCGGATTTTAATGCTTTGATGAGTGTAATAACCGAAATGAACGCAGAACAGGCGGAAAAGTTCAAGGGCGCAGTAAAAAAGCTTTGCGCTGCGATAGCTGAAAAATGCGAATGAAGGTGTGACTATGGCACAAAAAGAATATTACGACCTATCAAATCAAACTGAAGTTGTTAAAGAGCTTAAGATTGATTTACTGCCGACAAACAAAAAGTGTCATTCCCTTAAAATCGAGTACGGGTATTTTGAAGCGGTATTGAATGGTAAAAAGACATATGAAATCCGCATAAATGACCGTGACTTTAAGGTCGGAGAGTTTCTAAGGCTTTGTGAGCTGGATGCAGAGTGCAACGGGTACACCGGCCGCTTTGCTCTTGCGGAGATAACTCATATCACTTCCGATAAACGGTTTTGCAAGGAGGGATATGTCGTTATGGGAATTAAATTACTTATGGGAGGGAGAGAACTTGAAAATTAACAAAATAATACTTGTTATTTTTTGCGCCGCCGTCGCAGTTGCGACTTCGGCCGCTGTATGGGCTTTGATAAAAAGTGTGGAAGCAATAATTGAGTTTGTTGTTTTCTTAATCTGTATTTTACTTTTAGGAGGATAAAAATGAAAATTAAAAAAATCGCATCGCTGTGTAAGCAGGACAAGCAGCTTAATATGCTTTTAACCGAAGACGGTCCGTGGATAGGAACATCTTACGCAATGTATTTTACTCCCGAACTTAAAGGCATTGGGGAGGACGGTATTTATGCTGTCCTTGATATTCCCGAGGACAAAAAGCACTCAATTCCGATTTCATATATTGCCGAGGACAAGATAGACACAAGTGATATAAACGAAGCGGTCAAGGATAGACCTTTAGACTGTATGCGTTTAAGAATTGAGTTCGGTGGAGAGTTAATGCCTCTCTTAGAGGGCGGCGGAAAAGTTATGCTTGTGAGACCCCGTTATCTCTCTCCGCTGCCGTCCGATGTCGAATGCTACAATCGTAACGGGTTGATTTATGTCAAGCGCGGAATGTGCCTGTTGGCGGTTATTACGCCGATTATAAATACAAGCGAAGAGCTGCTTACGGAGCTTGAATATGTTACGGCACATATAAGAGAGTTAATTCAATAGGAACAAGAGAAAAAGCTGTGTGAATCGGAAAGAGACCATAGGAGGTAATATGAAAAGATTTCATGAGATTGATATGTCCGATTATGACATCGGAAAGTATGAGGCTTTGGAGCTCAAGTACTTTTGTCTTACATATCCCGACAAGGAAAAAAGGCTTAATATTCTTAAAGCGTACGATGAATTGAACGATGTTCAAACGGAAGAGTACGAACGCCTCGACAAGGACATTAAAGCGGTTCACACAGCCGTTACAATAGCGACAGGTGCTCAAAGCGGTCTGTATGAGCCGCTCTTACGCAATTTGACAAGAAACGAGAGCATCAACAAAATGCCCTGCGGAAAGAATCAGGCTTACACGCTGCGAAAGAGGGCTTTTTACATACTCAAAAAAATAAAAATGGGGAAAAAGGGGCACCACTTTTCTGATAAAATGGATATGGAAAGTAAATAAAGTTACTTTCCGTAACGCCTTTTTACTCCTTTCAATTCAAACCCGAAAGCGCTCTGACATCCGGGGGCGCTTTCCCCCTTGCGGGAGTAAATTATGAATGAAAATGAGACGAAAGCTTATATCTTGAAGTTAAACGATATAAGAGATTTTTACAAAACTTATGTTTGGAAAAAATTCCGCAATGCGGAAATGAAAAAGAAAAAATATCGCTGTGAAAAATGTTGGAAAAAAGGTTATTACCGCAGAGCTACGGTTTTGCATCACAAAAAACATTTGAGGAATTATCCCGAGCTCGCATTGACTGAAAGCAATATGGAGGCTTTATGCGAAAAATGCCATATTGAGGAACATCCCGAAGAGTTCAAAACCGAAAATGCAATTAAATTCAAAGAAAGGTGGGATTAAAATGCCGAGACCTAAAAGCGAAGAGACAATAAAAAAAGCCATAGAAAAGTCAATTAACAAGGGAAAAGTGATAATAAGAAATTCGCTTGAAACGCAGTTAAGGGCATTGGGCGCCGATGTCCCGCACTTCCAGGATATGATTGATACATATATCACGCTTTGGGGAATTAAAAAGCGTTTGGAATATGACATTGAGAGCAAAGGCATCAGATATGATGAATTGATGTCAACAGGCAAAAAGAAATCGGTTATCAACCCTGCAATCAAGGAACTCGAAAACACTACAAAGCAAATGCTTTCAATTCTCAAGGAGATGAACCTCACTACCAGCGAGTCAACGGGCGGCGAGAGTGAAGATGAAGAATTGTAATTACAAGCCGATAACCGAGTACATCGAAATGATAGACAGCGAAGCGGTACCGACTTGCGAAGAAATTAAACTTTTTTCGCAGCTTGTTAAGCGAGTTTTTGAGGAGGAAGATGTTTATCTCGATACGGAGCAGGCGGAAAAATACTTCAAGTTTCAAAAGTATTTTCCGTTCAAGCTTTTTGAATGGGAAAAATGTGCTTTCACTTTGCATAATTGCTTGTATCGCCCCGACGGCTTTCTTCGTTTTCCGACATTACAGTTGTTCCTTGGCAGAGGCGCCGGAAAAAACGGCTTTTTATCGTATGAAGATTTTGCGTTGCTGACGCCTGTCAACGGAATCAAGGATTATCACATTGACACATTTGCGATGTCGGAGGACCAAGCGAAAACAAGCTTTCAGGAGATTTACGATATATTGGAGGCTGACCCGAAATATTTCAAAAATTATTTTACTTGGAACAAGGAAGAGATAAGAAACCTAAGGACGGGAAGCAGATACCGATTCCGCACTTCAAATTTCAAGACGAAGGACTCGGGCCGACAGGGTAAAGTGGATTTCGACGAGATACATCAGCTGGAAAACTACCGCCTTATCAATGTCGGTACCTCGGGACTCGGAAAGAAAGCACATCCGCGCAGAACCTTCCTTTCTACCGACGGATATATCAGGGGCGGTCCGCTTGACGACTACAAAGAGAGCGCTTCACAGATACTTAACGGCATTATAGGAGATAACGGGACACTGGTAATGTGGTACAGGCTCGACAGCGACGACGAAGTACACGACGAGAAAATGTGGGTCAAGGCGAACCCGAGCTTGCCTTATCTGCCGAACCTTTTCAACGAAATGCGGACCGAATATCAAGAATACAAAAGAGACCCGATAACCAATTCGGATTTTATGACAAAGCGGATGAACCGTCCGCAGGAAAACAAGGACATTTGCGTTACCGATTATGAGAATATCAAAAAGACAAAAGCATCGCTTAAATCGGTTGACGGCAAAGACGCCGTGCTTTGCTTTGACTACGCTTCGAGCCGAGATTTCGCGGCGGTCGGCTATATAACCCGACAGGAAGAGAAGCTTCAATTTAACGGCAAAATGTTTGTGCTTAATGGTAACAAGGATTTGCCGAGAATAAAAGCGCCGCTTGAACAGTGGGCACAGCTCGGTGTTGTTGAGTTCGTTGACGGAATTGATATTTCTCCCGATTTGCTTGTCGATTGGGCGGCAGAGCAGCAGGCAAAGTATTCACTTAATTATGTCGGTGCCGCTCTGGACTATTTCAGATATTCGATTTTGAAAAAAAGGCTTGAGGCTTTCGGGTTTGAAGCCGGAAAGAACGGCAATCTGAAGCTTGTCAGACCGTCCGACATAATGAGTGCGGTCCCCGTCATTTGCTCATATTTGGACAACGGAAATCTGATTTGCGGCGATAATCCGGCATTTCGGTGGTGCGCTTCAAATACGAAAAAAGTTGTCGGAGACAAGAGAGGCAATGAAATGTTTGAAAAAATCGAGCCGAAATCACGAAAAACAGATATGTTTATGTGCTTTGTGGCGGGTATGACAATGCTCGAACAGTTACCCGAGGACGGTGGCGATAATGAATTCTTTATGCCGATTTTTTATTAGGAGGTGATTACTTGAAAATAATTGATTATTTAATAAACAAATTCGGATCCGCTAAGTTCGAAGCGGTTGCCGAGGAGAAAATACCCGAACTTTCTCTTTATCGTTTTGCTTTCTTTAACGCAATCGGTGCGATAAGTGCGGCGGTCGGCAGATATGAGTTCAACATAATGCGAAACGGAGACCGCATTGAAAACAACGATTGGTTTACATTTAATTTCGAACCGAACAGAAATCAAACCAAGCAGGAGTTCTTTTATGACTTGATACAGCGACTGTTGACCGACGGCGAGGCTTTATGTGTGGAACGCGGCAATGAATATTTTATCGCCGACAGTTTTCAGAGTGATAAGGACAGTTGTGGATTTTCGACGGCGAAGTTTTCTAATATCGAGAAAAACGGTGTGCAGCTTACTCAATCCTTTGACGCTTCGGAGGTAGCATATTTCAGGCTCGACAATGCCGAATTGCGAAAATTGCTGACATCTACCGCTTTGGAATATTCAAATATTCTTAATGCGGCAAGCAAAAAGTTTAAGAATTCGGCGTATCAGAAAGGCATCCTTAAAATCAATGCGCAAAGCTCCGGCACGGTAAAGGGAGAGGAAAGTCAGCAGGACCAGTTTAATGAGGCAATCCGTAAATTCTATCAAGACGGCAATGCAGTGCTGCCGCTTAAAAAGAATTTCGACTATGAAGAACTCGGCAAATATCGCAACACAGGAACGAGCTCGGACATAACCGAAATGACATTTGAGGTTTACAGCAGAGTTGCCGAGGCAATCGGTATGTCGCCTTATGTGCTGATGCACAGCTCTAAGGAGCCCGAGACATTAAAAATCGATTTTTATACGCAAACAGTTGAAAAATTTGTAAATCTTTTTGTTAAAGAGATGAACCGTAAATTCGTCGGGCGTGACATGTATTTGGGTGCAGGCGGCACATCGGTAAGAATTCAGGCGGAGCGTCCTTCCGATATTGACGACCTTATTTCGGACGGCACGGCGATTTATAACACAATCGGAAGCGGCGTTGCATCGATAGACGACATCAGAGAACGCAAAGGGCTTAAAAAGCTCAATACGCCATGGAGCACGGCACATTATATTTCGGCTAACTTAAAGCCGATTGAGATGATAGCGGAAAATAACAACAATAACGGAGGTTAAAAAATGAAAAATGAAATTACAAAGTTCGCTTGCGTCAAGGCTTTTGAAGCAGACGAAGCGGCCATGGAAAAAATCAACGCATTAACGCTCAGACAGTTTACTGCGGAAGAGGTTTTTACCTTTAAGGTAAAGCTTTGCTCGAATGAGGTTGACAGAGACTGCGAGAGCTTTACAGCCGAATGTATAGCGCAGCTTGCAGAGCTTTTCAAAGGTAAGACGGGAATTAAGGACCACTCCTGCCGTACCGACAATCAGATAACAAGAATTTTTGACACACAGGTTGTAATCGAAGCGGATAAGCAGACTTCTCTCAACGAGCCCTATACATATCTTGAAGCTTATTGCTATACCCCCCGACTTCCTAAGACGGAGGATTTTATCGCCGAGATTGAGGCGGGAATAAAAAAAGAGGTCAGCATAGGCTGTTCAGTTACTAAAAAGACCTGTTCAATTTGCGGTGCAGAATACAGAAGTCCTTACACTTCGGGCTGTTCGCATAAGCCCGGTGCAGAGTATGACGGTAAAATTTGTTGCGGTCGACTCAGCGAAGCGAGTGACGCATACGAGTTCAGTTTTGTGGCGGTGCCGTCGCAGAGAGATGCACAGGCACAGAAGGAGTTTTCCGCATCAGGCGCAGGCTCCGAAATCAAATCAAGTTCGTTAAATGTTTTTAATGACATTTTTAACAAAATATTATCTTAAGGAGGTACAAAAAATGAGCTTAGAAATCATTAACGAAGAGACAAGAAAGTCTTTCCTTACGGAGTTTGAAGCGGCGACAAAGGAAAATGATACGGAGAGGGCAAGTAAAGCTCTCAAAGGTTTCCTTGACAGCGTATCAAATTCCATTCTCAGGGAAGCAAAAACTATGGGCGACATTTCGCAGGACGCAAAAATTCTCGCGGCAAGAGGTATGAGGGTGCTCACAACCGAGGAAAAGTCGTACTGGGGGAAGGTTATCGAATGCGCGAAATCAGAAGATTCCGAAAAGGCTTTTACAGGGCTTACGGACGCACTTCCGGAGACGGAAGTCGACGCAATCTTTGAGGATATGATTGCCGAACATCCGATTCTTGACCTTGTTGACTGCCAGAACACAGCGGCTCTTATGGAGCTTATCGTAAACGCAGCAGGTCCGCAGGCGGCGGTTTGGGGCGAACTCAATTCTGCCATAACCAAAGAACTTAACGGCGCTGTAAATGTAGTTAAGCTCCCGCTCGGCAAATGTACGGCATTTATGTATGTTTCAAACGATATGCTTGACCTCGGACCGGTATGGGTTGAGAAATATGCAAGAACCGTTCTCGCCGAAACACTCGGCTACGGCGTCGAAAAGGGCATTATTGACGGTAAAGGTATTAACGGCGAGCCTATCGGTATGTGCAAGAACATTTCTTCAGGCGTTTCCGTTTCAACATCAACGGGTTATCCCGATAAGACTGCTGTCAAGGTAACCTCTTTTGACCCCGAAACATACGGAGACCTGCTTTCGAGGCTTGCAATGAGCGAAACGGGTATTGCGAGAGTGATTACACAGGTTGACCTTTTCGTTAACCCTGTTGATTACTTCAAAAAGGTGTTACCGGCAACAACGAAACTCCGTGACGACGGTCTTTATCAGCTTAATGCAGTGCCTTATCCGACAAACTTTGTGCAGGTTGCGGATGTGCCCTCGGGCAAAGCTATCCTCGGTCTCGCAAAGAAATATAAGTTCGGTATCGGCACCGGCAAGGGCGGCAAAATCGAAGCGGACAAGAGTTTTAAGTTCCTTGAAGATTTGACTACACTCAAAGTCAAGTTGTACGGTACAGGCAGAGCGCTCGATAACAACTGTTTCTTGCTTCTCGATATAAGCGAGCTTCTTCCGCTCGGCGAAAAAGCAACAACCACAGACACTTCGGATGCTGCCGACGATAAATCCGGCAAGAACTAATCTGAGGAACGGAGACGGCGCAAATGAATATCGAAACGATTAAAAGAGAGCTCAGTATAACATGGGATGACGCGCAAACGAACGAAAGAATTGCCGATATTGAAAAAAGAGCCGAAGCAATTCTGTGTGATAAAGCAGGAAGAACGCTTGATTTCGACATCCCGTCCGTAGCTCAACAGTTATTGATTGATTGTTGTAAATATTTGAGGAGCGACGCCTACAATCAGTTCCTTATTGATTACTCCGAAGAATTAACCGCTTTGAGGCTTGGAGGCGGAGAAAATGACACAGCGTAAAATTATTGCATTTAAGGACGGCGTTTGCAGCTTGTTTTCTCCGCTTGATAAGGAGTGTGAAAAAGCACATTTTTGCTTTGCGGAATATAAGGTGGGAATCAATCGCTTTTATTCCGCATTGCTTGCGGGTGTGGAGGTTGCAAGAGTTATTCAAATACCGCAGTCGCCCGTACATATTGACGGTACGGAAACGGTTGTTATTAAGGGCGAAAAATACTACATCAAGCAAATACAGGCACAGGAGGAAACAATTCCGAAAACGCTTGTTATAACGCTTTCGAGGTCAGGATAATGCATTTTGAATTTAAGATTGAAAATGATGCCCTTATAAAAGAACTTGACCGCTTGGCTAAAGCTGTGCCTCAAGCTACGCCGAAAGCCGTTGAGGAAATGGCAAATGTGATAAGACCTGCGCTTATAGCAGCGGCTCCGTACGACGGAAGCACAAGGCATAAAGGGAAACACCTTAAGGAAGTTATTAAGCGTGGGGCGATTGTTCACAACGAGAATTCGGCAAGAACGACCGTATGGCTTAGACCGAGGGGTATAATCGGAGCTAAAAAAGGACCGAGAGCCGTGAAAAACTGGGATGCGGACAAGCAGATATATAAGCTTGTTGTTGCCGAGTTCGGCCGAAGTAACCTTACCGCAAAGCCGTTTTGGGAGCCGACGGTCAGAACCAATGCCGATAGAGCGGCAAATGCCGCAATAAGAGTAATGCAAAAGGAATTGGAATCAAAATGACAATCAAAGAATTGATTTCCGAGATAACAGACGAAGTTAACATTCAGTGCGCCCGAACTTTTTGGGACAAGGACGCAAGGGGAAATCCACCCGACGAATACTTCGTTTGGAAGATTTCGGGATACAACGACAGAATTGAAAGCGACAATTCAAGCGAGGTCGTTGAAAACACTGTCAGCATTTCGCTTTTCTCGAAAAAAGAAGATTTTGACGAGAGGGCGGAGGAAATAATTACAGCCGCACAAAAACGCGGATGTAAAGCTTATATGCTCTCCTTCGAGGATTATGAGAAGGAGACAAAATATCATCACAAAGAAATTGAATTTATTATACGGAGGTAAAATTTTATGTCAACAACAAACAGAGTTAAAGCAAAGGTTGCAATTCCGATAGGTCTCGACAGCGTTTATGTGGCGCTGCTCAAAACGGATGTCGCAGGAGGTAAGACGGCGTATGACACGCCCGAATATCTTGCCCGTGCGATTAAATGCACGCTTACACCCGTAACCAAGACGGGCACGCTTGAGAGCGACGACAGCGTTGAAATCGACCAGACGGCGATTACCGGCTATACGGTATCTATCGAAGAGTCACAGCTTGACGATTATATGAGAGCGAAGCTTTTCGGTCACCGTCTCGATAAGTCAGGCGGTCTTGTAGTAAGCAAGACAGACACACCGCCCGAGCTTGCGCTCCTTTGTCGTTCTAAGCTCTCGGATGAGAAGAATTATAAGTACATAGTTCTTTATAAAGGCTCATTCCACAAGAACGCAGAAGAGTTTGAGACCGACAAGCGCGACGCAACCACTTACAAGACCGAGACCGTCGAGGGAACATTCTATGCGAGAGAGTCGGACGGAAATATCAAATATGATTTGAGAACCGACAGCACCGGCGCAGAAGTCTCGAAGAAAATCGAAGCTTGGTTTACTGCGGTTCAGGAACCCGATGCGGATAACCTTGAAACATCCGTTACACTTACAGCGGAAACTTCGTCCGCTAAGAAGTAATTTGCAGTCAACTGCAATAAAAAAGGGATAGTTTAGAGGGGATAGCTTAGGCTATCCCCGAGCTGTAAAACAGGAGGACTATATGACAAAGGCAAAAATATCCGATTTAATGATTTTTACGGATGAAATTAAGCTCGGCGGCAAAACCCGCAGATTGGCTTTTGACAACAGAGCACTCGGCTATGCCGAACAGTATTGCCGACATCAGGGCTTTCCGCTTGATTGCGAAAGAATAATCAAAGAGTGTTCGGAACTCGAATTGAGGGCGGTGTTGGCGTGCCTTTACGGGACGATTAAATCAGCGGACCGACAATATACAATATCGAGATTTGTTCGCGAAATAAATCACGAAAAAGCCGCAGAATATTTTGAGAAAATTGCCATAGGTCTTGCACGGTACTTACCGGACAGGTCGGCAAAAGGGAAATTTAACGCCGAAGCGGTAACCGACAGCAATGATGTAATCGGCGACTATTTTGAACTTGCGAGAAAAGTTCTTAAAATGTCGGATGAAGACATTTTGAACAGTTCGATGCGACTTATAGAAAATAAGTTGAGCTTATCGCTCGGAATTGACGAAGACAGTAAGGCGGGATACATAGACAGTATCCACGGATTTTAATATAAAGGAGTAACACTATGTCCACAAAATCAGATTTGAAGGTGCTTTTAGGTGTTGACGGCGAGGCAGAGTTTTCACGGAAAATGAACGCTCTTGCAAAACAGCAGCGAGAAATAAGAGACCAAATCAACCTCGCTAATTCTGCACTCGGTGTAAATGCAAGTGCTTATGATAAGGCGAAGGTTGCTGCTGAAGGGCTTACAAAACAGATTGAATTACAAAAAAATCGCATAAGCGAGCTTGAAGCGAATTATCAAAAGGCGAAAACCGAACAGGGCGAACTTTCAAAAACAACGATTGACCTTAAACACGATTATGACTCTGCACAAATCAAGCTTAATGACATGAAAAATCAGCTTGAAGAGGCAAACAAGGTTATTGCGGCTCATGAAAACAAGTTCAGACAGGCAACAGACGCCGTGGAACATTACGGCGACAGGGTTAATAATATAGGCGGTAAGGTTGAAAATGTAGGCAATACACTTTCGAAAAAACTTACAGTGCCGATTGTTACCGCAGGAGTTGCCGCCGCAAAATCAGCAATAGATTTTGAAAGCGCTTTCGCCGGAGTAAGAAAAACTGTAGACGCAACCGAGGAAGAATATAAAGCGATGTCAGACGCAACGCTTGATTTATCAACGCAGCTCGCAACATCCGCAACCGAGATTGCGACAGTCGAAGAAGCAGCCGGTCAGCTTGGTATTTCAAAAGAAAATATCGTTGAGTTTACTAAAGTTATGATTGGACTTGGTATGAGTACGAACATATCAGCTGAAGATGCTGCCTCAGCACTTGCGAAAATTGCGAATATAACGAATATGCCTGCCGATAAATACGAGGCTCTCGGCAATGTCATTGTTGCACTTGGTAACAATTTCGCTACGACGGAGTCTGATATTGTTAATATGACGACACGCCTTGCGGCAACGGGTCAGGTGGTAGGATACACACAGCCGCAGATGTTTGCGATTGCAACTGCCTTGTCTTCGGTCGGCATTGAAGCAGAGGCGGGCGGCTCCGCATTTTCGAAGCTGTCAAAGGATCTCAGCCTTGCCGTGGCAAAGGGCGGCGAAAGCCTTGAGAAGTGGGCGAATGTTGCCGGCGTCTCCTCGTCAGAGTTCAAAAAAGCATACGAGGAAGATGCGCTCGGTGCGCTGAATATGTTCATAAAGGGACTCGGCGAGATGCAGAAGCGCGGTGAAAATTCGGTTTCGGTGCTTGATGATATGGGACTTACGGAAGTAAGACTCTCGAATACGATTCTCGCTCTCGCATCAAGCGAGGATATTCTCGGACAAGCGCTTGACATAGCAAATGAACAGTGGAAAGACGGAAACGCTTTGCAAACTGAGGTGGATGAACGGCTTAAAACAACTGCTTCAAAGCTTGCAAACGCTAAGCATGAACTTGAAAAAACAGCGATTATCTTGGGCGATAATTTCTTACCGATAATTCAGGATGTTGCCAAAAAGGTCGGCGAGGTTGCCGAGCGCTTTGGGGAGCTTGACCCCAAGACACAGCAAGCTATTGTCAAATTCGGTATGATAGCTGCGGCGGCAGGTCCGACAATAAGCATTCTCGGAAAAGTTACAAGCGGAATCGGTAATATAACAAGCACAGGCGTTAAAGCGATAAGACTGTTTTCAGACATAAAAACAGGAACATATACAGGTCCGTTAAAGGAGCTTGTGGGAGCTCTTTCAACCACATCATCGGCGACATCCGGACTTACGGGTGCTTCAACGACTCTTGCGACAACAGTGGGAATGGGCGGACCATTGCTTATTGCATTTGCGGCAGCTGCCGCTGTTGCCGGCGGTTTATATCTTGCATACCGCAAATCGACAGAGGGAACAAGAGCGCTCGGAGAAGAGATTGAAAACATATGCTCAAAGTTCGGTAATCTCGACCAGGAGGTTGAGCAGGCTACAAACTTTCTCACCAAGATGAGTAATAATGTTATCGGAATTGACGAGGAAAAGCAGGCGCAAACAGCGCAAAGTCTTGAAAATGTTCAGAAACAGATAACAGAAATTGCAAGGTTAAGAACAGAGCAGAGAAGAGAGCTTACCCAAAAAGAAATCGACAGACTTAATGAACTGTTTGCTAAAATGGGCGAACTCAGCCAAGCCGAGCTTGATATGATGTCTGTAAAGCAGGACGCAGTAAAAACAATGGCTGAAAACACCACTGAAATGGACAAACAGCATGCCGATGAGCTAATCAAAACCGCAACAGATACTAAAGATGAAGTTATAGCGGCTGCCGAAGCTCAGTATAAAAACACGGTTCTTCTTGCTCAGCAAGCATATGATGAAGAGAAGTCTATAACAAAAGAACAACTTGACCAGAAAGTTGCTGATGCTGCGGCGGAAAAACAACAGGCTATTGATGCGGCAAACCAAAAGTACGGAGAAACTTACGCTGTTATAACAAATGCGTTTTACGAGCAGGAACTCGCTACCGATGAACACATTCAAAAAATAAATGCGCTTAATGAGCAGAAGGCGCAAAAGGAAGCTGAACTTGACGAATTAACAAAACAGCAAGGTTTCGAGTCGAGCTTTTATTTGAAAATAAAAGCTCTGGAATTAGGGCATCAAATTGACGATATAAACGGTCAAATAGCAGATTCATACGGTAAGGTTAATCAAGATACGCTCGCTTCATGGATGGAAATGTCTATGAATACCGAATTGTACGGCGGAAAAATATCTGAAGAAAGCAGAATTACAGCGGATAATTTTATAGACAATTTTGATGATTTGCCCAAAAAGACAAAAGAAGCATTTCAAAACGCTATGCAAGGCGCCTTGGACGGATTAAAAGAAAAGCAAGAGGATTTGTTCAATAAAGCATCCAATGTTGCCGGAAGCTTTATTAACAAAATCAAAACCAAATTTGACGAACATTCTCCGTCAAAAGTTATGAAAAAAATCTTTGAATATGCTATACAGGGCGGTGTTATAGGCGTTGATGAGAAGGCGCCGGAGCTTATAAACTCTGCCGGAGAGGTTGCAGACGATTTTATAGACAGATTTGACATCACGCCCGAAATGAAAGCGAGTCTCAGACTGAGCATGAAAGGTTTGGAAGACCTTGACATTAACTCAAGACTTGCACGGCTTTCGACGAGTGCAATGACTGTGTCAAAGGCTTATGAGCAACAGCAGGAAAATGACAGAAGAGTTTACAGCTCGAGCAGTTCTACGACACACGAATACGGTGGATTTGTCGGTCTTAGGGTCGAAAATATGACCGTGCAAAATGAAAGCGATATAGGTTTGCTTGCTGACCGTGTTGTAAACGAGCTTGTTAATATGTGCAAGGCAAAGGGGGTTAAAATATGAGTAATTATTTTATTTTTAACGGAAAAGACAGTCGTGATTTTGAAATTCAGCTTGCAGAATATCCGCCGATAGTTTCTCCCGTGGAAAGAATTGAAACAATAACGGTTCCCGGACGAAGCGGAACACTTCATATGCGGGAGGGCGAGGGCGTTTACGACAGCTACACAAAGAATTTTGAAATTGTAGCGCTTAATCCCGAACGCATACCCGAAATCAAGAAGTGGTTGAGGGGTCGTGGTGAGCTGATTGTCGGCAATGAGCTTGATTACATTTATGACGGATATATCAACGCAGAAACAGAGTTTACACGCTTTTTCCGCGGATGGCGTAAGGCTACAATACCGATAGAGGTTCAGCCGTTTAAGTTTTCACGAAAAAAGAAACAGATTTATTTTGACAAAACCGAAACGGAATTTGAAATTAACAAAGGTAATGTTTCTGATTATGACTTCAATATAGTTGTTAAAGATTTGAAAGAATTTAGACTTAAAAACGCTATATATAAGGTTTTGCTTAACGGAATTGAGATAGCGTGGGGAGATAAGCTTGTGTTGGCACTTGTTGCAAATGCACCGTTAGACGAAAACAACAATTTGCCGGAAGCAGACGAAAACAATTACTTTATAAGAACAACTGTTAATATTGCAAAACGCGAAGTAGAAAGCAGGGGCGTAATTGGAGGTAAAAGCGTAAGTTATATTACGCCTATTGAAAGTGAAACAACACCGTTTTTGCAAAAAGGGAAAAACACCATTCAGCTTATCCGCGGTCCCGAAGATGTAACTATGTATCTTGAGCACAGTGAGGTGCAGTTATGATTAAGGCTAACAGCAGTATTATATCGCCCTTGAAATGTATAGCTCACGGAGAACTTAACGGAGATTTGAGCCTTGAATTAAGTGTAAGATGCGATTGGTGTTTTGTAAATGCCGACGGTATCAGGCAAATTGAGAACGGCGATATTATAACCGCTCCGCTTCCCGGCCTTGAAAATGAACAGATGTTTCGCATATATGAGACAAACAGCTCGACAAGTTCGTATGAGATTAAATATAAGGCACGGCATATCTTTTATGACCTTGCCGACAATTTCGTAGTTGACACAAGACCCACGGACGCTACACCAAAGCAGGCTGTTGAGAAACTGTTGGCAAACACAGAGTATGCAACAGAATTTACCGTTGATAAAATTTTTGATGGGGCTCAAAACACGGCTTATTGGCAATACAAAAGCCCTATTGATGCACTTATCGGTAACGAAGATAACAGCTTTATTAACCGTTGGGGCGGCGAGCTTCGAAGAGACAATTATAAAATCAGCTTTGTAAAGCCGGATGAACAGGGTAATGAGGTCTATGTAAAATACGGACACAACCTTAAAGAACTCGGCTTGACAACAAGTCTTGACGATGTTGTGACAAGGATAATGCCGACAGCTTTGGGAGAAACTCAAAACGAGGTTATAAAGCTTCCAGAGATATATGTTAATTCCGAACATATCGGCGAATATCCTCATCCGAAAATCAAAAGGTATCATTATTCAGACATTCGCAAGGGAAGTGAGGGTTATGAAACGGACGAGCTGATTTTTGCCGAGTTGAGGAAGAGAGCGGCTGAAGAATTCGCAAAGGGAATTGATTTGCCGACTCTGTCCGGTAAAGTATCGATTGTTGACCTTTCTCAGACTATCGAATACGCAGGGGCAGAAGCCTATACAATTAACCCGTACGACAGCTTTATTGTTATAGACAGAGAGGGTAATCAATACTCAACACGCTTGACCTCGTTTGACTATGATTGTTTAGCTTTGCGCTATACAAATCTCGGCTTCGGAGATGTGAACACATTAAATAATTTTCAACGGCTGATTAAGGCCGTATCTTAAATAAGAGTTAGTGTGGAAAATCATGCTAACCCAATTATATCGCCTTCTTACGCCTGTTCAGGCAACGCAGGTAAAGCAGGTTGTTTTTAACAAATTATTTGTTGCCTGAAAGGCTATGGTGATTATTATGATAAAAACAATTAAAAAAATTGATGTGTGTTACTCAAACGCTTCCGTAATTGTAACACCCGTGCAAAATGATGCGGGCAGTAGGTTCCTGGTGGCGGTGCTTACCTCGGAAGGGGAACGGTATGACCTGCCGACAGGTTGCACGGTTCAGCTCGCAGTCCGCAAGCCCGACAGCACCGAGACACTTACAGCAGCGATTTGTGAGAACAATACGGTTGTTGCCGAGCTTACCAATCAGACATTGGCGGTTAAAGGTATAGCAGACGCTCAGATAATTATTTGTTCAGGGGAATCAGTTCTTAAAACTCCGCCGTTCAAGCTTAATATTTACGAGCAGATCATATCGGACGATACTGTGGAAAGCACAGATGAATTCAGTGCTTTGAGCAGTTTGCTCAAAAATTATCAGCAGGTTATTTCGGCAGTGGAAAACAAGCTGGATAAGTCCGGCGGCACAATGTCAGGTAATATAGATATGGGCGGAAACACTGTTGTTAATGTGATGATACCGCAAAATGGTGGAGATGTTGCAAACAAAGAATATGTTGACGGCGCCACAAGCGGCATAAATGTCATAAAAAAAATAAGGCGGATTGAGCTTGGCACAGGTGAAACGGCTTCGCAGTTTACGGTCTCAACCGATGAGAACAACAAGCCCGTAAATCTGAAAATTGCTTATATTACAGCGCACTTTATTTTTGAGGCGGCCGATACAAATGCGACAATAAGAATCAGAACTTCGGCAGCCGACGGACGATATTTTATTTTGCAGAGCGGAGTTCCGAGGAAAAGCGGGTCAATAACGGCGGGTGGTCATGCTACGGCTTTCGGCGGAAAGATAATTTCCGATTTTTCTTATCAGGTCGGTGTTAACCAGGGAACGGCAAAGGCAACGGGGAATTACTCAACCGTTTCTTCCAACGCAATTATCAATACAAATATTCCGTCTGTTGAGGCGTGGCTCTATGATGCAAGCAATCAGTATATAACACTGCAGGCGGGCTCGTTTCTTGAAGTTTGGGGGTGCTAAAAATGAAAATTAAAATTAACAAAAACGGCGAGTTTATCAAAGTCGAAGCGGCTGAACTTGCCGACAGCGCTTACGAAGAATCAGAAATAAAAGACGGCTTGACTTCTCTTGCCGAGGGGCTGAGCACGGTAACATCGCTTGCACAAATAAGAAAAGCGGCAAAAGCCGTTTTATCGGACGAGGGGGTGGCTGAAAATGAATGAGACTGTAATTGTCGGCGTTCTATCTCTTATGGGGACGCTCATCGGAACATTCGGCGGAATTGTAACTTCGTCCAAATTGACGAGTTACCGCATTGAGCAGCTCGAAAAGAAAGTCGATAAGCACAACAATTTCGCACAGCGGATTCCCGTGCTTGAACAGCAGATTAAGGTCGCAGACCACAGGATTGAAGATTTAGAGAAAGAAAGAAGGTAAAACAAATGAAAATCAACATCAAACAGAGGCTTAAAAACAAGACCTTTGTAATAACCATGCTTACACTCATCATAGCATTTGTGTATCAGGTGCTTGCGCTTTTCGAGGTTGTGCCCCGTTTCAGTGAGGACACAATCACAAGCGCAGTGATGATTATTGTCAACATTTTAGGCGCCCTCGGCATACTTGTTGACCCGACGACCGAAGGCATCGGCGACAGTGCAAGAGCGCTTACATACGGAACCGATAAGGATGAGAGACGCATTGACGAAAACACACAGGGAGGCGGAGAAAATGAGTAAAACTGTATGCATAGACCCCGGACACTACACGGGGTATAATCAGTATCCGGCGGCAAAAGGATATTATGAGGGCAATCAGATGTGGGCTCTCGCAAATCATCTCAAGACTGTTCTCGAGAGGTGCGGCATAAGGGTAGTTATGACAAAATCTGCCCTCGGGGAAAACCCCGGGCTTACCACAAGAGGAGCTACGGCAGGAAAAAACGGAGCAAGTCTTTTTGTTAGCCTGCACTCAAACGCTGTTTCAAATGCGGTTAACGACAATGTAACAGGCGTTGAGGCTTATTATTCCATTTTCAACGGCAACGGTAAGAATTTCGCCGATAAGCTTTGCTCGTCTGTTGCAGCCACGATGTCAACAAATAACAGGGGTGCAAAGACACGGAAGGGCTCGGGCAACTGGGACTATTATTCCGTTATCAAGGGCGCGGTTGATTCAGGTTGCAAGGAAGCATATCTCATTGAGCACGGCTTCCACACCTCGCATAAAGACGCCTCATTCTTAATCGTTGACGGAAACCTTAAAAGGATTGCCGAGGCAGAGGGCAAGGTCATTTGTGAGCACCTCGGAATTCCCTTTGTTTCGGAGTCTGTTCCGACACAGGCAGGAACGACCACGGGCAACAGTTTTCTTGTCAAGGTAATCGATAAGAACCTTAACATACGAAGCGGTCCTTCCACTTCGTACGGCATCGTCGGTCAGATAAGAGACAAGGGCATATATACGATTGTCGAGACCAGGGGAACGGTCGGAAAAGCAGGCTCTTGGGGTAAGCTTAAAAGCGGCGCAGGCTGGATAAGTCTTAATAAGTGTTTTGTTAAGCGTGTGTAAACGATAATGGTATCAAAAATGTAAAAGCAAACCCGTCGGTTTATTATTGCCGACGGGCTTGCTTTTTGTCTATATATAATAGTATAGAAATATAAGGCGATATAGTGCGTGTGTAATTATAACAAACTGCCATAAAGACCTCCGTATTGCGATATTATAATTTGTGCATACTTAGGGTTGGGGTTCTTTATATTTACGGGGTACTGTAACTTTTTCTCATATTGAAACATCAGCAATCACACTCCTTGGTTACATCCCACGGCCACGGGTCTTTAAGCCATTCTTCGCCGTCGGCAGGCCGAGTTATAGGTCCGTACTGAGCCTCGAATTCTTTGAGCATGGATTTATAAGCTGCCGTATATTCCTTGTATCTCTTTTTTGCCTCTTTGTCACCCGGGTGCGTGTCGAGGTATATATGAAGCTCCCACGCCGCAAACTGCACCGAGGAAAGGCGAAGTAGCTCCGATTCTCTGTTGCTCATATGCATTTACCTCCCAAAAACGGCTTGTTAAGGTCGGAAAATGCCGTTCCGTACTTCAGTGCCGCTTCCGGCTTATACATTGTCGTATCAGTCTGAAACGGCACATAAGCCATTGCCGTAACGACTGTGTCGGGCAGCGCTGAAGTGCCGTAATATGAATCTGTGCTGCAAATACTTATTTCACAGCTGTCATTTTCGGTAATTTTGCATTTTTCTTTTATATCCAATGTAAGCTCTCCTTGTTGTTTTTTGCTCCCCGTTTTATTATATGGCTCGTTACGGTAAAATGTTAGGCTTTGGGTCGGATTTTACAGGGCTTACTTTGCGCTATTTGTTGACAATCGGCGAAAAATAGCGTATATTTATCTCACTGTAAATTTATAAATATGTTTCGGAGCGTATTATGAATAGATTGAAAAAGTTCACAAGCTTGATTGTAATGCTTTTGAAGTTTACTCTGTTTTTTATATTGTTTGCAATTTTCTTTTTGCTTTTCGGAATAAACAACGCATGGCTTCTCCATGTTTCGAGAACCGCCGCCGTAACAATGTTTACCTTTGTTGTTTTGGGACTTGCGTCAATGTCGATTTTCGGCGGATACAGCATAGGTATTTACAAGAGCAAGCCGATAATCAGCTCGCTTTCACTTGCGACATTTTTTACCGACATTATCACATATTTGCAGTTGTGCATCATGAACACGAACTCAGCTAACAACCAGACCTTTAAGCTTGAGGACTTGGATATACTGCTTATTGTTTATGTGCTCCAGCTTATAATGATAATAGCATTTGCGTATTTCGGAAATCATGTTTATTTCACAATAAATTCTCCCGAAAAATGCTGCGTCATCACAACTTCAAAATATGCTTTGAACAATGTCGTTCCGAAAATATTGAAGTATAAAAAGCAGTATAATATTACCGATATGATACTGTTCACTTCGCCCGATATGTACGATATTATCAACCGCTGCGACACTGTGTTCGTCTATGATGTTCCCGTGCCGTCCCGCACCACGATAATCGAGTATTGTTACGCAAACAACAAGAACATTTATTATAATTTTGAGATGTGCGACATAGTTGCATTAAGGGGAAGAACGACTGTTTTGGACGACAAGCCGCTTTATGCTTCTCAGGTCAAAGGACTTACCGAGGAACAGAAGTTCTTTAAGCGCCTGCTTGATGTTTTCGGCTCATTCTGCGGACTTATTGTGCTCTCTCCGCTTTTCCTTATATGCGCGATACTTATTAAAGCAGAGGACGGCGGCAAGGTCTTTTTCAAGCAGAAGAGGGCAACGCTCAACGGTAAAATTTTTTATGTTTATAAATTTAGAACAATGAAAGAAAAGGACGCCGTCAATCGCTCCGTCACAAGCGACGATGACCGTATTACAAAGGTTGGTAGGCTTTTGCGTAAATTCCGAATTGACGAGCTGCCGCAGCTTATAAACATTCTCAAGGGCGAAATGAGCATTGTCGGACCCCGACCCGAGATGGTTGAAAATGTTGACCAGTACACCGATATGCTTTCCGAATTCAGCTACCGTTTGAGGGTTAAGGCGGGACTTACGGGTCATGCGCAGATTGCGGGCAAATACAACACCTCTCCCAAGGACAAGCTTGTGCTTGACCTTATGTATATCGAAAAATACAGCCTTTGGCTCGACATAAAGCTTATTTTCCAGACCCTTACGGTTTTCTTCAAGGCGTCGGACAGCACAGAGGCTTTTTGCAAAGGCGAAGAGTTTGAGTTCTTCACGCAGGAGAGCTTGAAAGAACAGGAAGAAAACAAAAAAGAACAGTAAAAAAGAAAGTCGATTCTACACGGAATCGACTTTTTCTATATATTCGGGCGGAACAGCTTTTGTAACCCAAATGCTTTTTGATTTTTGCCTGTCATTAAAGAATTCAAAGCCGTCGTTTGCCATTCTCTCCGAATCGATTTTGAAAACGGAAAAACCGTTTTTTGAGTATCCTGCTTTAAGGAAATCAATATAACTCTTTGAGCTTGACAGAAAAACGACGGGATTATGCCTGCTTATCAATCCTTTTGAAAGAATTGATTGAGTGTTTTCGGCATCGGATATATGAAACATCACAGACGGAACATTTTGCGCAACTTCATATTTCATCGGGGAATATCTGAGAGGAACTAAAAAGTAAGCTTTGAGGTTGTGAAAAAACTGAATTTTATAAAAATCAACATCTTTATTGTTTTTATAAATTTTACGGCTTTGGCAAAGGCTTATATATTCAATACCGCCGGGTAATCTGTTCTTTATTGCGTGAACAGCTCCGCATAACATATTTTTCAATCCTTGAGCCTTGCTTCAAGCCTGTACAGGGGCAGACCCTGCTGTGCGAATTTTTGCTCGTATTCCGTGACAATATTGCCCTCAAATCCGCTGTTGTGCAGGTCTCTGATTATGCTTGTAACCTCAAATCCGTTGTTGTTGAAGCTTTCGATTGAGTACTCAAAAAAGTCAAGACTGTCTGTCTTTTGCGTGATTATGCCGCCGGGGACAAGTATCTTTTTATAAATGCTCAAAAATTCGGGGCTTGTAAGCCTGTGCTTTTCGTGCCTTGCCTTCGGAAAAGGTGTGCTGAAATTGAGGAATATTTCCGAAACGCTCTTTTCTTTAATGAATACGGGAAGATATTCCGCCCTCATTTCAAGGAAACGCAGATTTTCGACTTCCGCCTCTTTTGCCTTTTCGCAGGCTATAACGAGCACGCCCGGCACACATTCTATTCCGACAACATTCTTATCGGGATTTCTTTTTGCATATTCCGTTGCAAACTGACCCTTGCCGCAGCCGATTTCGAGTACAAGCGGCGCGTCATTCTCAAAATACTCCGAAAAGTCGATATACGCACGGACATTGTCGATATTTCTCAAATCAAAATCGGGGATTGAGTAGGGAATACGCAGCTCGCTGCAATTATCCCGTCTTGTGTCAAGATTTTTAAGTTTTCTGAATCTCATTTTATCACCGAATAGATAATATCATATTTTATCTGATTGTGCAATGTAAATCGTGCGGCTTTATTTTTGGTTAATTTAGCATATTGAACAAACCTGCGGTTTATGTTATCATTTTTATATAATCTTACTTCGAGGTGTGAACTTTATGGAAAGAAGAGATAAAACCAATTATTACCTTGACCTTGCAGAGGCTGTCGCTCACAGAAGCACCTGTCTGCGCCGTCATTACGGAGCTGTTATAGTTTCGAACGACCAGGTTATATCGACGGGCTATTCGGGTGCGCCGAGAGGACGCAAAAACTGTTGCGATATAAACAGATGTATCAGAGACGAGCTTAAAATCCCGAGAGGGGAGAGGTACGAGCTTTGCAGAAGCGTGCACGCAGAGGCAAACGCAATTATCAGCGCTTCAAGGAACGAGATGCTCGGCGGTACGCTCTATCTTGTCGGACTTGAAAGCAATGATGTCGATTATGTCGAGAACGCAAACAGCTGTTCGATGTGCAAGAGAATGATTATAAATTCGGGCATTGAGCATATTGTCATCAGAGATACCAAGGACGATTACAGAATAGTCAATGTCAAGAAATGGATTGACGACGACGAATCCCTCACAGGTGTGCTTGGATACTAATGTGAAGTGAAAAATGAATAATTGAAAGTTGTATAATAAAAACGGACACACAACTTGAAAAATATATCATATCGTAGGGACCGCGAGGCCCCCGCCGCTAATAAACATCAAATTAAAATGTTTGTGGGACTAAGCCTTCCTCTGACGAGGAAGGTGGCACGCCGTAGGCGTGACGGAAGGAGAGAGGCAATAAACATCAAATTTTCGTTATCTCTCCCTCAGTCATTTTTCAGAAGAAAAATGACAGCTCCCTCGTCAGAGGGAGCCCGGTTTTATAAAGCTTGAAAATTATAGTGAACCGTAGGGACAGGGCTTGCCCCTGTCCTAATTTGTTATATAATCCCACTGCGGACAGCCGCAAGGGCTGTCCCTACGGTTGATATATAATTAACAAAAGCACAGAGAACTGTCCCTGTGTTTCTAATAAAAGGCAAAAACCGCAGTTCGTATCGGGAGAGGTGTCAATGGGTTATGTAAATGAAATGAGAAAATATATCGGTCATGCACCAATGGCGGCAGTAGGTGCGACAGTTGTTGTGTTGAAAGACGATAAAGTATTGCTAAATCTCCGCTCTGATACAAAAACATGGGGCATACCCGGCGGAGCAACCGAATTAGGCGAAACGCTTGAAGAAACAGCGACAAGAGAACTGAAAGAAGAAACCAACTTGACTGCGGATAGATTTACATTGTTGCATTTGTTTTCAGGAAAAGATTTTTATTTCAAATATCCAAACGGAGATGAGCTTTATTCCGTTATAGCTCTTTATCTTGCGGATGATGTGAGCGGCGAACTTAAAATCACTGACGGAGAAAGCAATACTCTTAAGTTTTTTGGTAAGGATGAAATGCCGACGCTCGAAAGCAGAGCAAAAAAAATAATCGAGTGGCTGATTAGTGAGAAATATATATGACTACCGATAAAATTCCGCAATTTACTGCGTAACATCGTTCTTGAAGATTGAGGGAGAGAAAAATACAACGCATAGCGTTGATGATATACAATGCTTCGCATTGATTATGGTGTGTAGGGCGGGGGCTTGCTCCCGCCGCAAATATGCAAAAGTCGGATAAATACAGGCTCCCTCTGACGAGGGAGCTGTCGTTTTTCGCAGAAAAATGACTGAGGGAGAGAGTAATAAATAACAAATTTTCGGTATCTCTCCCTCAGTTTCGCTTCGCTCAGGGACTTGGTCAAAAAGTTGACAAGAAGAAAGGGGGAATATAAAATAGAAACGGA